>NZ_JAHHXM010000005.1 GCF_019037185.1 Oceanobacillus caeni | reverse complement strand
TCACTTGTTTTCTATTTATAAACACAAAAATGACGTAGGTGAGTTTTTCCCACCAACGTCATTTATTGTACAACCTAAAAAACAGATCACACATCGTGGTCTGTTTTTTATTTTTTGTAAATTTACCATATGAATATGTTATTAAATAAGTTCCATGTTATATGGTATTCTAAACATAATAAATACGCTTTATTTTGGGGGAATACTATATGTTTGTGGAATATCAAAAAAAGAAGGATTATGGTGTAATCTATCTTAATAGACCGGAAAAAAGAAATGCTATATCAAAAGAAATGGCAGCGATGCTCGGTACTATACTTGATAAAGCTAAAAAGGAAGAAATTAAATTTTTGGTTCTGACATCTAAGGATAATAAGATGTTTTGTGCAGGTGGGGATTTAACATATTTACATGGTAACTTAAGTCGGGAAGAAGCTTATGCAAGGTTAAATCCTATGAAAGAAATACTATACAAAATTGCTTTATTTCCTGTACCTGTTATTGCATTATTAAATGGTAACGCTTTAGGCGGGGGATGTGAACTAGCTACGGCTTGTGATATTCGAATTGCGAGAAAGAATACAAAGTTTGGTTTTATTCAAGCAAATTTAGGTATTTTACCTGGATGGGGAGGGGGAACCCTTTTATATCATAAAGTTTCCTCATCATTTGCTTTAGAATGGTTAACAGAAGCAAGAGTAATGGATTGTCATTTATTAGAGAAGAAAGGGTGGATCAATAGAGTAGTTAACGAACATGAAATAGATGATATGGATGTCCTATTAAAAGACTACATTTCCAAATCCTATCGGCAAATGAGATTACTAAAAGATCAACATATTAAAAGTTGGACGAATCGTAATTTATTTTTTGAAATGACAGAAGAAGTTAAGAAAACCGCTATGTTATGGGATTCTGAAGAACATAAACAAGCTGTAGAAAAATTTTTATTACGTAAATAAGCAAACAGTTATTCTAGTACTCCTATTTTTTGCATACATTTTATAGCAAAGAAATAAGGAGGGGTGTTATGAACGAAACACGTCAAGATGCATGGACAAATGATGAAGATATCATTTTAGCGGAAACGGTATTACGTTATATTAGAGAAGGTAAAACACAACTAGAAGCTTTTAAAGAAGTTTCTTCTCAATTATCGCGTACACCTGCAGCGTGCGGGTTTAGATGGAACGCAACGATTCGAAAGCATTATCAAGAAGCGATAGAACAAGCTAAAGAAGAAAGAAAAAATGGTTTAAAAAGCGATGCTTCTTCAGCTAACAAAGGTGAAGAAGATACAATCGAAACCGCTATTTTATTGTTAGAAAAAATGAAAGCGAACTTTCAAACGGAAGATAATGTGGCAAAAGAAAAAAATGAGAAACTTGTAACACAACTAGAAAATGAAAACAGACAATTACGAGAATATCTCAAACGCTATGAGGAAACAATTATCCAATTGGGTAGGATCATTTCTGAAGTTAATACTTTTAGAAATAATAAAATATGAATATATAAATTAAGACATGAATGGGGTGACATTCATGTCTTAAAAGATTAATTTTCTATTTGTATTTCTCTTTCTTTCCCTTTTTCTTTAACCCCATCTGGTAGCCAAATAAGTGGATTCTCACCTAAATCACGATGCATGTCGTAGTGTGCTTTTTGGAACCCCATTTTCTCCCAAAAACCTTGAGAATTAATTAATGGATTTGTTTTTATTGGTAAATGAAAGCTTTTAGCAAATTCAACTAAAGCTTTACCGTACCCCCTACCTCTATAATCTGGAAGTACTTCTAATTTCCAAAGTGTAAGATAGTCCTGTGGGGGCTCAAAATAGTGGTCATATTGTTTGTCCATTTCATATAGACACATTCTAGCTGCAAGATTATTCGCATAGTATATGCCATAAAAAGGTGATTCGATATTATTCTCTATAAATTTATTTTGTAATTCTTCGTGCATGGACAATTCCTGATTTCCATATGCCTTAAACCGTTTAAACATATCAAGTGTCTTGTAGTTAATTAACAAACGTTCCACCTTAATATTCTCCATAAAACTTCACTCTCCCAGTCATATTTTATAGGATATTAGAAAATTTCTCGTTATTAGCGCATGCCTTAGTCGTAATTATACAGGAGACCGTTTTATTTCCCTGCTAAAATTAAATAGTGATTTATCATGACAATTTGGTGTAATGGCTAGAAAATCCATAGAATTAATTGTAGGGCTTACAGATTGGGTTCTTTATCTAATCCTATACTGTTATTATAATATAAAAGTGTTAATTTTTAAATAAAATTAATAATATAGTAAATTAGCTAAATAGTACGTCTCGATAAATTATGAGTTTTTTTTCTTAACTTTTATGATAAAGTATTATCGGGTAATTGAAATAATAATTTCATGTCTTTACTGTGTGGAAGTTTTGTTGGATGTTCTTGAGGGAAGAGGGTAATCTTATTAATATTATTATATATTTGTTATCATTCTTTATTACGGTTCCAATCATAGCTACTCTGACTTTATACATGATTGTTTTAAAGATACGGCGATCATCTAGAATGGCAGTTCATAAGGCTGTTAGTTGGTCGACCATTTTTTATATATTATCCGTATTTATTCTTATACAATATCTCTTTAATGTTTCTATAACAGGTTTTGTACTCATATTTATGATTATTGTATTAACCATTATTATCATTTATCAATGGAAAACAAATGTGGATATTAAAATAAAGAAGGCTTTTAAAATATTATGGAAAATTTGTTTTCTCCTATTTTTTATCCTTTATATTTCTTTCACTATTATTGGATTAATAATGGAAATCGTATGATAAAAATAAGTTTTATCCCACCAAAACAGGGAGTAAGAACCCTACTGGTGGAAGTCTTCTTTATGGGGTTTTGCATTCTCAAACAGATTAAATGAAAAAGAGTGGAGAATTGGGTAGAATGTATGAAGTGGAATAACTAGAAAAAGGAGAACAATAATCTATGCGGATACATCCAATAAAAAAAATGGGTTCTCAGAATAAGTTAATTTCTGATTATCGATTGGGAAAGCAAGAAATAATGGATTTCTTTGATTATATTCCAAGTGGAGATTTGGAAACTAGAGTAAAAGAATTACGAGAACGAACTTTTCAGAGAGAATCCTTGCAAGAAGTATTACATAAATTGAATAAAGCCTGGGATGCACCAAATTCCACTTTACATAATATTAATCGATTTTCAAATAAAGATAGTGTTGTTGTTATAGCTGGTCAACAGGCTGGATTATTAACTGGTCCGATGTACACCATTAATAAAGTAATCTCTATTCTACAGTTAGCTAAGCAACAGGAAGAAGAATTAAACATACCTGTAATACCTGTATTTTGGATCGCCGGAGAGGATCATGATTTTGATGAAATTAATCATATATTTATGCAGGAAAAATCCCGTTTAAAAAAACTAAAGGTGGGGCAAGAAAATATAGATAAGTGCTCTGTGTCAGAAATACAATTGGAGAAAAATATAATTCGTAATTGGTTGGATAATGTATTTTCTTATTTAAGGGAAACAGAGAATACAAAGGACTTATATCATTCTATTTTACGATGTCTCGATCAATCAGAAACTTATACAGATTTCTTCGCTCGGTTAATATTTAAACTTTTCCCAAGTGAAGGTCTTGTATTGATTGATTCACACCACCCATTAGTTCGAAATTTAGAAAAAGAATATTTTGAACAAATGATTCTAAAACAACAAGAAATCAGTAGTGGGGTATATGAAATATTAAATAAGTTGAGAAAAAAAGACTATCAAGTTCCGTTAGAAGTAGATTTGAATAGTGGAAATTTATTTTATCATCATGATAAAGAACGAATTTTATTATTTAGAAATAAAAATGGTGGCTGGATTGGAAAACAGAATGAAATTGAATTAACAACTGAGGAATTAATTAATATAGCGACTAGCCAACCGGAAAAACTAAGCAATAATGTCGTGACAAGACCGCTTATGCAGGAATTGCTATTTCCATCTTTAGCGTTTATTGGTGGGCCAGGAGAAATCAGTTACTGGTCTGCACTTAAACCGGTATTCCATGTTTTTGGAATTAAAATGCCACCTGTATTCCCACGGTTATCTTTTACCTATATTGAACCTAAAGTTAGTAAAATGATAGAGCATTATACGATTACTCCTGAAGAAGTAGTGAATAACGGGGTTCAAGATTATAAGAGGAACTTGATTGATTCGCAAACAAATCCTCCGATTCATGAGTTAGCGAAGGATATAAAAGCGACGATTGAAAAGGCACATCGCCCCCTTAGGGATTTAGCTAAGGGAATACGGGCAGATATTGGAGAGTTAGCTGATAAAAATCTTTATTATTTACAAAAAGAAATCTCATTTATAGAGGGTAGAATGGTAAGAGCGGTTGAAGAAAAATATGATAAAGAACTAACGGAACTGGATTATATTAATGTGCATCTTTATCCAGATGGTTTACAAGAACGTATTTGGAATCCACTACCGTTTATTAATAAATTTGGTGTAGATTTTATTAAGAAAACAATAGACAGTCCCTGTTCTTTTTTACATGATCATTACTTAGTTTACCTATAGGTGCATGTTTAAAAAAGAGGATGAAGAGGACCGAGGTCGGCTAAATGCGCAACGTCTTTAGGCTCCGACTGTCAAGATTTGTTGCAACATTGCCCCTACACAGGGGTATGTCATTTTCACTGGATTTTTGAACGACCCCTATAGTGGGAAAATCCCCCCCACTATCCACCACCAAAACCATAAAAAACACTAAAACCTTGTCATTTATTGAAATGACAAGGTTTTTTTATGGTTGGTTTACATGGAATAGCAAGGGGGAGAAAAAATATTTATGATTTTATATAAATTAGGTGGTGAATTGTGGGGGGATGTGGTAATATAAAAAATATGAAAGTGGGGCGTACTATATGTTCATGGGTGAATTCCAACATAACATTGATCCAAAAGGGAGAATTATCGTCCCATCTAAATTTCGTGAGGATCTTGGAGAATCGTTTGTTGTAACCCGTGGACTTGATAAATGTTTATTTGCGTACCCAATGGAAGAATGGAAGGTTTTAGAAGAAAAGTTAAAAAAACTCCCATTAACAAAAAAAGACGCTAGGGCTTTCACTCGTTTTTTCTTTTCAGGAGCGGTTGAATGCGAAGTTGATAAACAGGGAAGAATAAACATTCCACAATCTTTACGGAAATATGCAGCCTTAGAAAAGGAATGTGTAGTCATCGGCGTATCGGACCGTATAGAATTTTGGTCAAATGATAATTGGGAAGAATATGTAACTAATTCTGAGGAATCATTTGGTGAAATTGCCGAAAATCTTATGGACTTTGATATCTGAGTCTTTTTAGATTAGGTTGGGCGAATGCCTTAGTTGACTTATGAAAAGCGGGGGTTACTATGTTTGAACATTATAGTGTATTAAGAGATGAATCTATTAAAGGATTAGCAATTAAAGAAAATGGTACATACATAGATTGTACATTAGGTGGCGGAGGCCATTCAGAACAGATAGCTTCAAGGCTAAGTGAAGAAGGATTGTTAATTGCTTTCGATCAAGATCAGGATGCCCTACAAGCTGCTAAACAGCGATTACAGAAATACCAAAATAGAATATTGTTCATCCATGCAAATTTTAAAGAAATGGAAGAAAAATTAAAAGAGCATCATATTGAACACGTCGATGGTATTTTATTTGATTTAGGTGTATCATCCCCTCAATTAGACAGGGGAGATAGAGGATTTAGCTATCAACAAGATGCAAAGCTAGATATGAGAATGAACCAATCAGCTGAACTTAGTGCCTATGATATCGTTAATTATTGGCCTTATAATCAATTAGTCTCCATTTTCTTTCGTTATGGCGAAGAAAAATTTTCTAAACAAATTGCTCGTAAAATAGAGGAATCTCGTAAAATTAAATCGATTGAAACCACATATGAGTTAGTCGAAATTATAAAAGATGCCATTCCCGCGCCAGCGAGGAGAAAAGGCGGACATCCGGCAAAACGGATTTTTCAAGCTTTGCGAATAGCGGTTAATGATGAGCTAGAAGCGTTTAACAGTGCGATTCATCAAGCTGCAAAAATAATAGATATTGAGGGACGGATTGCGGTTATTACGTTCCATTCATTAGAGGATAGGTTGTGTAAACAAGCATTTAAGAAATGGAGTACTCCGAAACCAACTCCTAGGAATTTACCTATTATTCCGAAAGAATTTGAAGCACCTTTTAAGCTTGTTACTAGAAAACCAATTGTAGCAGGTAACGATGAATTACAAGAAAACAGAAGATCACGTTCAGCTAAACTAAGGGTTGTAGAAAAGGTTAATCCATGGAATGAAGAATTTATATATAAAGAAGGGTGGAAGAAATAAAGATGAGTGCAAATCATGCTCGTAATTGGCAACAATTTAGCCCGCAGCAAACTCCAAATAAGGAACCAAAAACACAAGTAAAAGTTCAGAAAAAGAGTTGGATTACAAAGGGAGAAAAAGTTATTTATTCGATTGTTATCTTATGCTTTATAGTTTCCGGGATTTTTATGGTTTCATTTTCATCCGCCACTGATTCGTTAAACAGAGAAGTAATAGCATTAGAACAAACGGTAAAGCATCAAAAAGTAACAAATGAAGGATTAGTATTTGAAAAGAAAGAACTTAGCCGTCCTGAAAGAATCTTAAAAATTGCAAAAGAAAAAGGATTAAAAATCCAAGACGCAGATGTGAAACAAGCTCAAGCTTTAAACAACTAAGGGGATTTTTATGAAAAGGAATAAAACGACACACTTCATGACCGGCATGTTAATTATTTTTTTTACAATTATATTTATTATCTTGACTGGAAGATTCATGTATATTCAGGCAACAGGTGAAATTGATGGTGTGTCCTTAAAGGAATTTGCTGAACAAAAACGGACTTCTTCTTATACGATTCCTGCAGAAAGAGGGAAAATTTTTGATAAAAATGGTATGACGCTTGCTTATGATATGCCTATCTATCGAATGTACGCTATTGTTCGCAAGGAATACTCCGAGAATTCCAAGGATCCTAAACATGTTGTGGATCCTGAAAAAACTGCAAAAGTTCTAGCTCCGATTTTAGATGTTGATGAAAGCACCATACTTAAACCAATTAAGAACGGAATAGAAAAAAATAAATTCCAAGTAGAATTTGGTAAAGTCGGAAATGAAGTGTCACAACATGTAAAAGAACAAATAGAAAAATTAGATTTACCTGGAATAAATTTTGAAGAACATTCAAAACGCTATTATCCTAATGGTACATTTGCTTCTCATATTATAGGCTTCGCTAGAGAAGAAGAATTTGAAAAGGATGGACAAGTTACTAATGAAATTAAGGGAATAGCTGGAATGGAGCACGAAATGGATGATCTATTGCAGGGGAAAGATGGATATATTTCCTATCAACGTGATAAATATAATAAAAAATTATTAAATCCTAATGAGGTTATCAAGCAACCTGAAAATGGTGATAATGTTTACCTTACAATTGATCAAAAGATCCAAACATTAGTAGAAGATGTATTAACTCAAGTTGAAGAAGAGTATAGTCCTGAGCGAATCACTGCAATAGTCATGAACCCCAAAACTGGTGAGGTACTAGCAATGGGGAATCGACCAAGTTATAACCCAAACAACCCTTCCGATGTTGGAAACTGGTATAATGATGCAGTTTCAACACCTTATGAACCTGGTTCTACTATGAAAATATTTACATGGGCCGCTGCCATTGAGGAAGGCGTTTATAACGGAGAAGAGGGTTTTGCCTCAGGCAGTTATCAAGTAAATAAAAAAACCGCACCTATTAATGACCATAATAACGGTAAAGGTTGGGGAACCATTTCTTATGATGAGGGATTTGCTCGTTCATCTAACGTTGCTGCAGCTAAATTGGCATGGGAAAAAATAGGACCTGATAAGTTTCTGAAATATTTACATGCATTCGATTTTGATAAAAAGACAGATATTGATTTGCCGGGTGAAGTAGCGGGAAAAATACTTTATAACTGGCCACTTGAAAAGATCACGACCGCTTTTGGACAAGGTTCCACTTTAACTCCAATACAGCAAATGAAAGCTGCTACGGCAATTGCTAATGGTGGGAAAATGCTTCAACCATATGTAATTGATAAAATAGTAGATTCTACATCTGGAAAAGTTCTAGAACAGAAGGAGCCAACTGTTGTTGGTCAACCGATATCAGAAGAAACAGCAACAGAAGTTCTATCTTTAATGAATTCTGTGGTCAATAGTGAACATGGTACAGGTGAAAAATTTAAATTAGAAGACTATACAACTGGTGGGAAATCAGGAACTGCTGAAATCCCTAATCCAAATGGTGGTTACCTAAAAGGAAAAAACAATTATATTTTCTCTTTTCTTGGTATGGCACCAATTGATGACCCACAATTAGTAATGTATGTATCGGTGAAACAACCAGAATTAGAACCCCAAGAAGTTGGTTCTGATCCTGTATCATTCATTTACCGAAATGTTATGCAAAACAGTCTACATTATTTAAATATCAATCCTGATAAAGAAACAGAAGAAACAGAAGAATCCTTAATTAAAACGAAGGTTCCAAAAGTAATAGATGAAAATACTAAAGATGTAGAACAAAAATTAGTTGACAGTGGATTGCAGGTGACAGTAGTTGGCGATGGAGATAAAATTGTTTCTGCCAACGTACATGAAGGTGATATGATTATCCCACAAGAAAGGGTAATTTTAGTAACGAACCAACCTAAAATGCCTAATATCACAAACTGGTCCAATCGTGACGTTTCACAACTGGCTGATCTACTTGAACTCAAACTAGAAACCTTTGGCAATGGTTATGCCACATCCCAGAGTATTGAAAAAGGTGCTGAAATAAGTAAAGATGATTATTTAGCTGTAGAATTAAGTCCTCCGGGTCAAGATGAAAACAGTGAGAAACATAAAGAAAAAGAAAATAAAGATACAGAAGAACGAATTGAATAAATATCGTTATTGAACAACATCTTTTAATATGTACAGTGTTCTATTTAGTTTCTTAAAATCATATAGTTGATACAAGCCTACCTATGAAAAGGGGATTTAGAGAAATGAAGCGTGTATCCACTGTAACAGTTAGAAAACGAATAGTCACTGTATTTCTTTTTGCTATTTTCATTTTAACTATTATTGTTATCCGATTAGGTTATGTTCAATTTTTTTTAAGTGATGAATTAGTTGGACAAGCAACGGATTTATGGACAAGGGACATTGTTTTTGAACCGGAAAGAGGATTGATTCTTGATAGCGAAGGGGAAGTTCTGGCCGAAAATGTCACAGCGCCTTCTGTTGTCGTAGTCCCCAGACAGATTGAAGATGCAGATTCTACCGCTGAGAAAATAGCAAGTATTTTAAATATGGATAAAGACACCGTGTATAAATCCATAACTAAAAATGCATCAAGTGTAAATTTACGCCCTGAAGGTATTAAAATATCAACAGAGCAAGAAAAAGCAATCCGTAACCTAAACCTAAGTGGCGTATATCTATCGAAAGATTCAAAACGACATTATCCGTTAGGGGACGATTTATCACATGTTTTAGGATTTGCAGGAATAGACAATCAAGGGCTTATGGGATTAGAACTTTACTATGATGATAAGCTTAGTGGTGAAAAAGGCAATCTTTCTTTTTATTCGGATGCTAAAGGGAGGAGACTAGAGACGTTAGCTGATATATATAGTCCTCCAACAGATGGGTTGCATTTAAAGACAACTATTAATTCTAAGGTACAAACCATTATAGAAAGAGAACTTGATCTTGTAGAAACCAAATATAGCCCGGATTCCGCAATTGCCATAGCAGTTAACCCTAAAACGGGTGGCGTACTGGGAATGTCGTCAAGACCTAACTTTCACCCGGAAAAATATAAAGAAGTAGATCAATCGATATTTAATAGGAACTTACCTGTTTGGTCTACTTATGAACCAGGATCCACTTTCAAAATCATTACATTGGCTGCATCTTTAGAAGAGAAATTAGTTGATTTAGATAAGGATGAATTCAATGATAATGGTTCTGTGGAAGTCGGAGGTGCTACGATTCATTGCTGGAAAAGTGGTGGACATGGCCATCAAACTTATTTAGAAGTGGTACAAAATTCTTGTAACCCTGGTTTTGTAAATTTAGGTCAAAAATTAGGAACAGAACGATTGTTTTCCTATATTAAAGATTTTGGTTTCGGTCAGAAGACTGGAATTGACTTGCAAGGGGAAGCATCAGGTATTTTATTTAAACCAGAGAATGTTGGGCCAGTTGAGTTAGCTACCACTTCATTCGGTCAAGGAGTTTCCGTAACACCTATTCAGCAAGTAATGGCTGTTGCTGCAGCTATAAATGGTGGTTACTTATATGAACCATATATAGCGGATGAATGGATTGATCCTAAAACTGGAAAAGTTGTAGAAAAAAAGGAACCAATTTTAAGAGAACAGGTTATATCCAAGTCTACTTCTGAGGAAGTGCGTCGTGCTTTAGAAAATGTTGTTGCTAAAGGCTCAGGTAGGCCAGCATACGTGGATGGATATCGGGTTGGAGGTAAGACTGGAACAGCGCAAAAAGTAGGTCCAAATGGTGGTTATTTAGAAAACAATTATATTGTGTCTTTTATTGGATTTGCACCAGCTGACGATCCAGAAATAGTAGTTTATGTTGCAGTAGATAATCCTAAAGATACGATTCAATTTGGTGGTGTAGTGGCAGCACCAATAGTTGGAACCATTATTGGTGATAGTTTACGTGCCATGGAAGTAGAACCGCGTACTGGTGGATTAGACAAAGAATATCAGTGGCCTGAAGAACCAGCAGTTGAAGTTCCGGATTTAATTGGGCGTACGAAGGGCGACTTAATGGAAATGATGACTAATCTCTCAATAGAGACGAGTGGTTCTGGAGACGTAATTATTGATCAAGCTCCGAAAGCCGGAACGAAATTAGAACCAGGATCAACAGTTAGGATTTATTTAAGTGATGAGGAAAAAAATCGTGAAGAAGAATAATATTTGTTATAATAAATTAATATGATTTCCCATTTATTTTGTTTTTATTCTTTTTGATTACAATAAATGGTGATAAAATAAATTTTTTAGAGGGTGCCAACACCCTCTAAAAAAATGTATGGAATAACGTACATATATTTGGGATGTTATTATCTCTTACGTAGGATACTAAAACTAAAAAGGATGTTACGAAAAATGGATTTAAAAGATTTGCTCACGACTATACCGTTTTATCAAACAGAAGTTAATATTGATGGTATTGAAATAACAGAAATAGAAATGGATTCTAGAAAAGTGAGTGCTGGGAATTTATTTGTATGTATTTCAGGGTTCACGGTGGATGGACATGACTATGTTGAAGAAGCCGTAAATAATGGTGCAGTTGCAATTATTGCCGAAAAAGAAGTAAAAGCAAATGTACCTATTATTATGGTTAATGATACTGCAAGAGCTTTATCTATGCTTGCGGTTAAGTTTTATCATTATCCAACTACAGGACTTTCACTAATTGGTGTGACAGGAACAAATGGAAAAACTACTGTTACGTATTTACTAGAAAAAATATTTAACCATGACAAGAAGAAAACAGGCATAATCGGAACCATTCAAATGAAAATCGGTGAAAATGCTTTTCCAACTCAAAACACAACACCAAATGCTCTTGAACTCCAACGTTTTTTTAAGAAGATGGTTGATGAAGATGTGAATCAAGCCATTATGGAAGTATCTTCTCATGCACTTGATTTAGGTAGAGTTCATGGTTGTGATTATGATGTTGCCATATTTACTAATTTGTCTCAAGATCATCTTGACTATCACAAAGATATGGATGATTATTTACGCGCAAAAAGTCTCTTGTTTAGTCAACTAGGAAACAATTTTAATCAAGAAAAACAAAAATTTGCCATTATTAACGCGGATGATTCTTCTGCTGAATTATTAAAGAGAAGCACTGCACAACCTATTTTAACCTATAGTTGTCGTCAAGAAGCTGATATAGTTGCTAAAGATATCCAGCTAGATGCAGCGGGTACGTCGTTTTTATTAGTAACTCCGATTGGTGAAGTTGTAATCAAGAGTAAATTAATAGGGATGTTTAATGTCTATAATATGTTAGCTGCTACTGGGGCTGCAATAGCTAAAAATGTTTCTTTAGAAGTGATCAAAGAAGCTTTAGAAAGCATAAATGGAGTCGATGGTCGTTTTGAAGTAGTTGATGCAGGGCAAAACTTTACGGTTATTGTTGACTATGCACATACACCCGATTCATTAGAAAACGTATTACAGACTGTGAAAGAATTTGCGGAAAATGATATATATGTTGTTGTAGGTTGTGGTGGAGACCGTGATCGAACGAAGCGTCCTTTAATGGCCAAGGTTGCCATGGAATACTCAGATTTTGCAATTTTTACATCTGACAATCCAAGAACGGAAGACCCTGTTTCCATATTAAATGATATGACGAAGGGGTTAAACGGTGAAGATGAATATGAAGTCATCGTGGATAGAAAAGAAGCAATTAATAAGGCGATTCAGTATGCGAAGGAAAATGACATTATATTAATTGCTGGAAAAGGCCATGAAACCTATCAACAAATTGGTCATACCAAGTATGATTTTGATGACAGGGTTATAGCAAAAAGCGCAATAATTGCTAAGGGGTAATGCATATGTTGTTTACATTAGAAGATTTGTCCAAATGGTTTCCTAAAAATCAGGGAAACATAAATAAAGAAACAGCTATTAAAGAAATAACAACAGACAGTAGAAAAGAAGTCAAAGATTCCTTGTTTGTCCCGATTGTTGGGGAACACTTTGATGGTCATCAATTCGCAGAACAGGCGGTTGAAAATGGTGCCGTTGCTTTATTTTGGAATGAGGATAGGGATTTACCTTCTACTCTACCTAGAGATTTTCCGGTATTTCTAGTGAAGGATACATTACCTTCTTTACAGAAACTTGCAAGTCTTTACCGTGATCAAATCAATCCAATAGTTGTAGGTATAACGGGTTCGAATGGTAAAACGACCACAAAAGATTTGGTGACAACTGTTTTGAAATCTAAATATATTACTCACTCCACAAAAGGTAACTATAATAATCACATTGGTCTCCCGTTAACTATTCTTTCCATGAGCAGGGATACGGAAGTACTTGTATTAGAAATGGGAATGAGTAATTTTGGTGAAATAGATTTATTATCCCAAATAGCAAGACCTAATTTTGCTATCATAACGAATATAGGGGAATCCCATATTGAATTCCTCGGTTCTAGGGAAGGTATTGCAAAAGCAAAAATGGAAATTATTAACGGTTTGCAAGATAATGGAACCATCATCATTGATGGTGATGAAGAGCTCCTAAAATCACTACATCAAAAGCCTAAAGTTATTAAATGTGGTTTTAAAGAACGTAATGATTTTAAAATTGAAGATTCCAAAGTAACTTCAAAGGAAACTATATTTAAATTATCAGATGGAGCCACTTACCATATCCCGTTACTAGGGAAGCATCATGCGAAGAATGCATGCTATGCCATTGCATTAGCATACTGTGTTGGAATTAATGCGAAGCAAAGACAACAAGCGTTGAAATTCGTACAACACACTTCTATGCGTTTTGAATTATTAAAAGGTAAAAACGAAGTATCAATTATAAACGATGCTTATAATGCATCCCCAACTTCCATGAAGGCTGCTATTAAAGTTGTCAAGGAATTGAATGGGTTTAAAGATAAGGTTTTAGTTCTTGGGGATGTCCTTGAATTAGGGGAGTTTTCCAAATCGTTACACGAAACTGTAGCGGAAGCAATTGGTGAGCCAATTACTACAGTATTTACTTTTGGTACGATGTCAAAGGTAATTTCAGATAAAGTTAAAAAAGATAAAGGTAATAAAATTAAAACCGCCCATTTTGACACAAAAGAAGAATTAATGGAAGCATTACAACCATTTTTAAATAATCAATCATTAGTATTATTTAAGGCATCAAGAGGATTAAAATTCGAATCCTTTGTAAATGAGTTAATTAATTAATTTTTAAAGTGCGTGTTCAAAAAGAAGGATAAAAAAGACTTCTACGTTGCTTGCGGGACGTGGGCAATCTTAGTAGAATTTCCACTATTGCCAACGGACTTCTTTAAAGGAAGGCTGACTAAAGATGAGCTTTGCGCCCAACTCACGCCTTCCCATTTGCACGAGGCATGTCAATTTCACCAGACTTTTTGAACAACCTCTTAAAGGTAAAAAGATCAAGTTTTAGTTTGGACGGTCCATGTAAGAGGAGGAAACACAATGGATTTAACAGGAATATTTGTAACGATAGCAATAGCATTTCTAATTACCGTCCTTTTATCTCCCATTTTCATCCCATTATTAAGAAGGTTGAAATTTGGCCAAAGTATACGAGAAGAAGGACCTAAATCCCACATGGTAAAGACAGGTACCCCTACAATGGGTGGCGTTATGATTGTATTGGGTATTGTCATAACTTCCATTATTATGGTATATAAAGTACTTGGAAATCATGTTGGTTATGAATTTTGGCTCTTAATTTTTGTATTGCTTGGCTATGGAGTATTAGGTTTTTTGGATGATTTCATTAAAGTTGCGATGAAGCGTAATTTAGGTCTAACTTCGAAACAAAAAATGTTAGGACAAATTGTTATTGCACTTATATTTTTCTTTATACTCAAAGGACAAGGATTTTCTACAGACATTCAAATTCCAGGTACAGACATTCAGTGGGATTTTGGTTGGTTTTATGCAATTTTTATTATTATTATTTTAGTTGGAGCTTCTAATGCTGTAAACTTAACAGATGGATTAGATGGTTTATTAGCGGGTACTGCGGCGATAGCCTTTGGGGCTTATGCAATACTTACACTTATCATAGGTGGATTTACGGAGGTTTCCATTTTTTCTCTAGCAGTTGTTGGAGCACTTCTAGGTTTTCTAGTGTTTAATGCACATCCAGCAAAAGTATTTATGGGTGATACTGGTTCATTAGCATTAGGTGGAGCTATTGGAGCAATTGCTATATTAACAAAAACAGAAATCTTGCTTGTTATTATTGGTGGAATTTTCGTATTAGAAACTTTATCTGTTATTATTCAAGTAATTTCATTTAAAACAACTGGTAAAAGAGTATTTAAAATGAGTCCATTACATCATCATTATGAATTATTAGGCTGGTCCGAATGGAGAGTTGTAACAACATTTTGGTTAGTTGGGCTTGTTTTTGCTGTGCTTGGCGTATATATTGAGGTGGGCTTAAATTGAAAAAAGTATTGGATTTTCCTTATTCAAATATTTTAGTCTTAGGACTTGCAAAAAGTGGAACGGCAGTTGCTAATTTATTGTTGAACCACGATAAAGGTGTTCGTATTAATGATATGAAAACAGAAAAAAATGATCCAATAATAAAGGAATTAAGGAATCTTGGTGCAGAAGTAGTAGTAGGTTCACATCCATTATCCGTATTGGATGGTATAGAAATCATTGTAAAAAATCCAGGAATTCATTATGATAATCCAATTATTGTTGAAGCAAGGAAAAGAAATATTCCTGTAATCACTGAGGTAGAAATTGCGTATATGCTTGCAGGTGATTCTATTATTGGAATTACTGGTTCCAATGGAAAAACGACAACAACAACTTTAATAACTAAAATGTTGGAAGAAAGCAGAAGACCAGTTAAAGTTGCTGGAAATATTGGCGTTGTTGCATGTGAAGTCGCCGAAAACCTTGAGGATGAGGAAACATTAGTATTAGAATTATCATCTTTTCAGCTACAAGGTGTTGAAAAGTTCAAACCAAATATTGCAGTATTATTGAATATATTTGAAGCACATATAGATTATCACAAAACATTTGACAACTATAAACAAGCGAAATTTAATATTTTCAGAAACCAAACAAAAGAGGACTTTTTAGTATATAATGCTGATGATACAATTATTACTTCAGAAGTGAAAAACCTTAAATCTACGCTCGTTCCATTTTCCATAAAAAATAAAATGGAAAATGGGGCATGGCTAGACGATACATTTATTTATTTTAAAAATGAAAAAATAATTTCACGAAATGAAATTGTTTTAGTTGGTGATCATAACCTTGAAAATATTTTAGCTGCAGTCGCGGCTGCGAAACTTAAAGGTGCAACAAATGAAGGAATTATCAAAGTTCTTACTACATTTCAAGGTGTTAGGCATCGATTACAATTTGTAGATAATATTCATGGTCGTTTATTTTATAACGATTCTAAAGCAACCAATATATTAGCTACTCAAAAGGCTTTATCTTCATTCGAGAGGCCTGTCATTTTACTTGCTGGTGGGTTGGACAGAGGAAATGAGTTCGATGATTTAGCTCCCTATTTGAAAAATGTAAAAGCTATGGTTGTATTTGGTCAAACGAAAGATAAATTAAGAAGAATAGCTGAAGAAAATGGCATTTCAACTATTTTACAAGTGGAAGATGTCAAAGAAGCGGTCAGCAAAGCTTTTGAAATTTCAAATGAAAAAGATGTTATACTATTATCACCAGCTTGTGCAAGCTGGGATCAGTATCGAACGTTTGAAGAAAGAGGAGACATGTTTATACAAGCCGTGCATAAACTAGTTTAGAGGGGCTTGTATATTAAATTAATAATAAGAATGTTCAAAAATGCCCCTGTCTATATTTTAGTCAAAGGGGTGTTTTTTTGTTTAAAAAACGTCTAAACGATCAAAGTAAACCAGATTACATTCTATTATGGGTTATTATAGCACTGTTAATTGTCGGTGTAGTGATGGTTTACAGTTCGTCCCATGTTTGGTCAGAGTATAAGTTTGGTGATGGGTTTTTTTACTTAAAACGTCAGTTATTATTTGCTGGTGCGGGAGTTTTCGCTATGTTTTTCTTTATGTTTATACCTTATAGCACTTGGAAAAACTACTCGAAAATTCTATTAATTGTATGCTTTGCTTTACTAATACTTGTATTAATACCAGGAATAGGATTAATTCGTGGTGGAGCGCAAAGTTGGATTGGAGTTGGGGCATTTAGTATACAGCCATCTGAGTTTATGAAACTAGGATTAATTATTTTCTTAGCTAATATGCTTGCCACGAAACAAAAGTACATTACATCTTTTAAAAAAGGCTTCTTACCATCTTTATTATTAGTTTTTACAGCTTTTGGTTTGATTATGCTTCAACCAGATTTAGGAACTGGAATGGTACTGGTCTTAACCTGTATGATTATGATTTTTGTGTCAGGTGCCAGACTATCTCATTTTATTGGACTAGCTGCTTTAGGAGTATTAGGATTGGTTGGATTGATTGCTTCAGCCCCATATCGAATTAATCGAATAACAGCTTTTTTAAATCCTTGGGAAGATCCATTAGGTGATGGGTTTCAGATTATTCAATCCCTCTATGCAATTGGGCCTGGGGGGTTGATGGGACTTGGATTAGGGAATAGTTTGCAAAAATATTTCTATTTACCAGAACCACAAAATGACTTTATTTTTGCTATTGTGGGAGAAGAATTAGGATTTATCGGCGGCACCTTTGTTATTCTATTATTTTTACTCCTTTTATGGAGAGGGATTAAAGTTTCATTAGAAGCTCCAGATCTTTTCGGAAGATTATTAGCTTTAGGAATTGTCTCGATGTTAGCTGTACAAGCAATGATTAATATAAGTGTAGTAATTGGATTAATACCTGTTACAGGTATAACATTACCTTTCCTTAGTTACGGAGGGTCTTCATTAACTTTAACCCTTTGTTCCGTTGGAATATTATTAAACATTAGTATTTATTCTAAAATATAGTGGGAATGGCAAAAATGGAAAATATTACCCATTAAATATGAGAAAAAACTTGCTAATCTAATGCTTGGACACTATATGTTTATCTATATTTTATGATATAATTCATGTAACTGAATAAAGGCGGCATAATTTATGCCGTTTTATTCTTTTAATTTCTGAAAAAGGAAGAAATGGGGATGAGTAATAAAAATATTGTTTCAATTGAGGATCGAATTCCCAAATTAAAACAAGCCCGTAAGAAAAAAGCTAACCGACGTTTGATTTTTTATCTATCAATCTTTTTCTTCTTGATTTCAATTATTGTTTATTTGCAATCACCATTAAGTCATGTTAAAACAATAAATGTTCAAGGTAATGTGCATACAACGGATGAGGAAATAATAAACTTATCTGAAATTACTGCTAAAACGAATATTTGGATGGTTAATTTTGATGCCATTGAAAAGGCAATAAAAACAAATCCTATCGTTAATGAAGTAGAAGTTAATCGTAAGCTTCCTTGGACTGTTTCAATTGAAATAACAGAACATAATGTAGTTGGTTATGTAAAAGAAGAAAGGAAATACTATCCAATTTTAGCTAATGGGGTATCATTGAAGCAAGAAGGACAGGATACATATCATGGTAACTCACCAATGTTAATCGGCTTTACAGAGGATGAGTATTTACAACGGATGGCTGAAGAATTAAATAAATTACCCAAAAATATAACAAATCTCATCTCTGAAATTCATTGGGAACCAACTGACAATAATAAAAATAAAATCCAACTTTTTATGACAGATGGATACATAGTTGATGGAACGATTCGAAATTTTTCTGAGAAAATGGTAGTTTATCCTTCGATAGTTTCTCAATTAGAACCAGGTGTTGATGGGATTATCCATATTGGTGTGGGTGTATATTTTGAATCTTTTAATGATGAGTCTGAAGAAACGGATGAAACAGAAGAATAAGATTCTATTTTGTACACTAAGAATGAGCGATTGTGAGTTTTTCTAAAAAGCCCAAAGTAATTCTAAAAATTTGATTTAACGAATAATCTTTCAATCTATTAAAATATATGTATATAGGAATATTTTTCTTGAAATTTAAAGGAATCCAGTTTTTTTTGTGGAAATAGTACCTATATATATCTATTTTAGTCGAATGAACAAAGGCGGAAGCGCCCGTTTAGCGACGTACGGACTGGACTGAGCCGTAGGAGATAAAGGAAACACGACGAACGGAGTAAGTCGATGTTGACTTTCACCGCAAGGGTATAAGTGCGACTAAGCCTCTGGTTTCACCATCGGCAAGTCTTCTTTATCGTACGGAGGTGAAGGAAGTCTCGCTAGTCGCTGGGCGCTGGAGCCGGACGTGGCTGTTCTTTAACAACTAGTTATCCACAGTCATAAATTTTATAATTTCCTAAGCAATGAAAGTAGGATTGTATGAAATGTACAATTATATGATCCATTTTGTATGGATGTGTTGAATTTGGAGGTGCCTTTCTTTGAATAATAGTGAAATACTAGTAAGTCTTGATATAGGAACATCAAAAATTAAAGTTATAATTGGAGAAGTTTTAAATGATTCTTTAAATATTATTGGTGTAGGTACAGCAAAATCTAATGGAATGAAAAAAGGTGCAATTGTTGATATTGATCAAACAGTGCAATCCATCAGAAATGCTGTCGAACAAGCTGAACGCATGGTTGGCATGCATATCGAAAGGGTTGTTGTTGGTATAAACGGAAACCACATCGATTTACAGCCATGTCATGGTGTTGTAGCGGTTCAAAGTGAAGATCGTGAAATTACGGATGAAGACATTAGAAGAGTAATTGACGGTGCACAAGTAGTTTCCATTCCACCAGAGCGTGAGATTATTGACGTCATACCTAAGCAATTTATAGTAGATGGATTAGACGAGATTACTGATCCAAGAGGGATGATCGGTGTTCGCTTAGAAATGGAAGGAACGATTATTACTTGTTCAAGGACCATTTTACATAACATTCTTAAATGCGTGGAACGTGCTAATTTAGAAGTATTGGATATTTGTTTACAACCTCTTGCCACTGGTACGATAGCACTTTCACCCGATGAAAAAAATATGGGTGTAGCTTTAATCGACGTTGGTGGTGGTTGTTCTACCATTTCCGTTTTTGAAAATGATTATTTACAAGGTTCAAGTGTTGTTAGCCTTGGTGGAAATAATATTACCAAAGATATATCCATTGGTTTACGTACTACGACTGAAGAGGCTGAAGATGTTAAATTAAATTATGGTCATGCCTTTTATGATGATGCACAAGAAGATGAAACTTTTGAGGTTTCTGTGATCGGAAGTAATCAAAGAGAAACATACAATCAGCTGGAAATTTCTGATATGATAGAAGCAAGAATGGAAGAAATTTATGCTTTTGCTGAACGTGAAATTCGTAAAATGGGATATCAGGAACTACCGGGAGGTTACGTGTTAACTGGAGGAACAATGGCAATGCCAGGTGTATTGGAATTAGCTCAGGATTTATTCCATTCTAATGTTCGTATTGCAATTCCGGATTATATCGGTGTTAGAGAACCCCAGTTTACAGCTGGAGTAGGAATTCTACAATTTGCTTACCGAAACGCAAAAATTCAAGGTAAAGAATTATACCCAGCTGTTCGAAATGACATGGACGAGCCTAGTCCTAAACGTCATACGAAGCAAGCAAATACTGAGCAACCGAAAAGGAAAGAGAAAAAAGAAAGTGGGAAAGTTAGTAGTTTATTCAAATGGTTTTTTGATTAAACTCTTGAATGTTTAAATCTATAAAACTCGTGAGATTTGCGTAGAAATTAGGAGGAACGAAAATGTTAGAGTTTGATACAAATATGGATGAATTAGCGACGATAAAAGTTATCGGTGTCGGCGGCGGCGGTAATAACGCTGTTAACCGAATGATTGAACACGGTGTGGAAGGTGTTGAATTTATAGCTGTTAACACAGACTCTCAAGCACTTAATTTATCTAAGGCCGAGTTAAGAATTCAAATTGGCGGTAAACTTACTAGAGGATTAGGAGCGGGTGCGAATCCTGAAGTTGGTAAGAAAGCAGCTGAAGAAAGTAAAGAACAGATCGAGGAAGTTTTACAAGGTGCGGACATGGTATTTGTTACTGCTGGTATGGGTGGTGGAACAGGTACAGGTGCCGCTCCGGTTATTGCACAAGTTGCAAAGGATTTAGGAGCTTTAACGGTTGGAGTTGTAACAAGACCTTTTTCATTTGAAGGCAGAAGACGTTCGACCCAGGCGATTTCTGGTATTGAAGCTCTAAAAAATGCTGTTGATACGTTAATCGTTATTCCAAATGATCGTTTGCTTGAAATTGTTGATAAAAACACACCTATGTTAGAGGCTTTCCGTGAAGCTGACAATGTATTACGACAAGGTGTTCAAGGGATTTCAGATTTAATTGCAAAACCAGGTTTAATTAACGTTGACTTTGCAGATGTAAAAACAATTATGTTCGATAAAGGTTCGGCATTAATGGGGATTGGTATCGCAACAGGAGAAACACGTGCAACAGAGGCTGCGAAAAAAGCAATTTCTTCACCTTTATTAGAAACTTCAATCGATGGGGCACACGGTATTTTAATGAATATTACTGGTGGAACAAACCTAAGCCTATATGAAGTACAAGAGGCCGCTGATTTAGTAACTTCTGCTGCGGATAAGGAAGTAAATGTTATTTTTGGTTCCGTTATTAATGAGAATTTAAATGATGAAATTGTTGTTACAGTAATTGCAACTGGTTTTGATGAGTTGAATAAAAAGCCAGAAATGCCATCTAAGCAACAACGTCCAACCTTAAATCAAAAACAACATGCAGCAACTAAAGAAGAAGCGCCTATCCAACAACAACAGCAACAACAAAGAGAGCAAGTTCAACGTCCAAAAATCCAAGAAGACGATGAACTGGATATACCAACATTTTTAAGAAATCGAAATCGAAATAGAAGATAAATTCCCTATAAAAAAAGCAGACGACTTATACTCGTTTGCTTTTTTTATAGGGAAATTTAGCTTATTAGATCTATTCTTAAGAAATGCTACGCCCAGCTCTAGCTCCAGGGACTAGCAAGATTTTCTACACCTACATACATCGCTACGAAGCACAGGATGTGTGAGTACAGGTGTTGCGTTCTAAGCCTGTAAGGATGCTTTCGCTTATGTTCATTCAATAAACTTTCCTTCGACATTTCTTTTATCCCACATAAATGGGCAGTAAGACTCCCATCTCAGGCCTCCAAGGAAACAAAGAAGGTAGGAGGGAGACCGACTACCCTTGGATGAAGGACCCATATGCTCCTTCTAAACCTACTTATTTCATTCCTCCGACAAACTTTTCGATAACTAGTTAAAATTAGCTTTGTTCTGCATACAAGAAGTGACAGACTTTGCTTAATATATCAGATATACTTTTCAGTAAATCTAACCAATTAGAACATACAAAATTAAATGTTAAGGAGAAACCATCTTTTATAGAAGGAAGAATAAAATGGAAATATATGTAGATGCGGTTTGGGCACTCAACTTCTGTTTAGATTTCATGTTACTTTTATTAACTAAAGCCCTAGCAAGAGATGATACTAAAACAAGACGAGTTATTCTTGGAGCATTCATTGCTTCTTTAATTGTTCCAATAACTTTATTTTATCCAAACTCCTTTATTACTAGTTTGATTGGAAAAATTATATATTCTCTTCTTATTATATTTTGTTCTTTTGGTTTTATAACAATTTATCGTTTTTCTAAACTAGTTTTATTGTTTTATTTTACGACCTTTGCTATTGGAGGTGGACTTGTAGGGTTACATTTTCTATTTTCTAATCCAATATCCATGTCTTCTAGTGGATTCATTACGTATAACAATGGTTATGGTGATCCGGTAAGTTGGCTATTCGTGTTCATTGGGTTCCCTTGCGTATGGTATTTTACGAAGAAACGTATGGACAAGCATGCTTCTGAAAAAATTCGTTATGATCAACTTTATTCTGTATCCATTAAAATGAAGGATAAAAGCTTTTCGACTATGGGATATATTGATAGTGGAAATCAATTAGTAGATCCATTATCGAAAAAGCCAGTTATTATTTGTG
The DNA here is from genome assembly GCF_019037185.1 of Oceanobacillus caeni. GTDB lineage: Bacteria > Bacillota > Bacilli > Bacillales > Amphibacillaceae > Oceanobacillus > Oceanobacillus caeni. The sequence continues at coordinate 145,016 of NZ_JAHHXM010000005.1, read as the reverse complement.
ATCAAATATTTTTAAAAAAATGGTTTACAGAAGAAGAATGGCTTAGTTTGAAAAATGCGTATGAAACATTTGATATGGAAAAGATTCCTAAAGATTGGGAAAGTAGTATTCAAGTTCTTCCTTATCAAGGAGTACAAGGGAATAATATGTTTCTTTTCGCGTTACGACCTGAACACTTAATTGTGTATTATGGAGAACAACAAATTAAAACTCGCAAACTATTAATTGGGATTCAATTTGCGGAGCTTACGAAGGATAATAGTTATCATTGTTTACTTCATCCTCAAATTATTCAATTAGCTACCATTAATACTGCATAAAAAGGGGAGATAAGGTGTGAAATTTTGGAAGCTACGATTACATTTACGATTAAAGTGGTATAAACTACTGATTCGTTTGGGGCTTAAATCAGACGAAATCTATTATATAGGAGGAAGTGAAGCACTGCCACCACCCCTATCTAAACAGGAGGAGCAAGAATTACTTTTGCTATTACCAAAAGGGGATAAGTCAGCACGTTCTATTCTAATAGAACGAAATTTACGATTAGTCGTGTATATTGCCAGAAAGTTCGAAAATACGGGCATAAATATTGAGGATTTAATCAGTATAGGTACTATTGGACTGATTAAAGCAGTTAACACATTTAACCCAGAAAAGAATATTAAATTGGCAACTTATGCATCGAGATGTATAGAAAATGAAATTTTAATGTATCTACGTAGAAACAATAAATTAAAATCAGAAGTTTCTTTTGATGAACCTCTTAATATTGATTGGGATGGAAATGAATTATTATTATCCGATGTTTTAGGTACAGACGATGATATTATTACAAAAGGTTTAGAATCCGATGTTGACAAGACCTTATTGAAAACCGCTTTATCCAAACTGAATGATAGAGAGAAACAGATTATGGAGTTGAGATTTGGATTAATAGGAGAAGAAGAAAAAACACAAAAAGATGTTGCTGATATGTTAGGGATTTCACAATCATATATTTCTCGTTTAGAAAAGAAAATAATTAGGAGACTGAAAAAAGAATTTAATAAAATGGTTTAGCCTTATTTCACAAAGGTTTTACAGTAATTGGTATTTATTTCAAAAATCTGTTACTGCATAAAAACCCTCCCTGGGGGAGATACTGTCCTTGAACAGCATCACCATCTGGGAGGGTTAACATATGACTAGACATAAAGTTGAGATATGTGGTGTTGATACATCCAAGTTACCAGTACTCACCAATGAAGAAATGAAAAAATTATTCATCAGAATGCAACAAGACGGAGATATTTCCGCACGTGAAGAGCTAGTAAATGGAAATCTCAGATTAGTACTTAGTGTAATACAGCGGTTTAACAACCGTGGGGAATATGTAGATGATTTATTCCAAGTAGGTTGTATTGGATTGATGAAATCCATTGATAATTTTGATTTAGGACATAATGTAAGATTTTCTACCTATGCTGTTCCCATGATAATCGGAGAAATTAGAAGATATCTCCGAGATAATAATCCAATAAGAGTATCAAGGTCGTTAAGAGATATTGCCTATAAGGCTTTACAGGTTAGGGAGAAGTTGATTAATAAAACTTCAAAAGAACCTACACCAGCAGAAATTGCCGAAGAAATGGGTATCCCACATGAAGACATTGTTTTTGCTATGGATGCAATTCAAGACCCTGTGTCATTATTTGAACCTATTTATAATGATGGAGGAGATCCGATATTTGTAATGGATCAAATAAGTGATGAAAAAGATAAAGATTCTACATGGGTTGATAAGCTTTCATTAAAAGAAGGTATGCATAAACTTAATGAAAGAGAAAAAATGATATTAAATAAACGCTTTTTTCAAGGTAAAACACAAATGGAGGTTGCTGATGAAATTGGTATTTCACAAGCCCAGGTATCTAGGCTAGAAAAAGCAGCCATTAGTCAAATGAATAAACAGATGTTTGAAGGATAAAAAGGGAGAGGTTTAATACCTCTTCCTTTTTTGGCAGGTAGGAAAGTATAAAAATCTTTCCCGTCTACATAAGTGCAACTAAGGCATTCGCCCAAAAGCATGGCGAATGCCTTAGTTCTAATGGTTTAGGGAAAATAACTTACTTATTGTTGGAATACCAAGTCACCTTCGTCTTTCGCTGAACGATGCTAGTTTCCTAAGAGCTTTTTACTTATAGGGCAAGTTTTCTAATATAAATACTTGTTAGTGCATATAGTGTAATAAGGTGGGTGATTTGTATGGTTACTTTAACAGAATTACAACTAAAAGAAGTCATTCTAATGGAAGACGGGCGAAGGTTGGGGAATATAGCGGACCTTGAAATTAATCCTAATACCGGGAAAATTGAGGCAATCATTTTATTTGTAAAAGACAAAAAAGGTAATTTTTTTAGTAAATCGGATGAACTTATCATTGCATGGAATCAGATTGTTCGTATCGGATCAGATGTTATATTAGTTAGAGAATCAAATGGTCCGCTTTTACTAACCCAATGACATTTAATAGCAAATTTTTCAGTAAGATATGATAAAATATAACAAATAAAAGATTTCGGGAGGATAATAATGTCTGAAGTTTTTCAACAAAAAGACCAATCTTTTTTACAAATTGAAAAATGGCGTCAATTAAATGAAAAATTAATAGTAGGTTTTACAACTAGAAATGGAGGAGTAAGTGATCCTCCATTTCAGTCACTTAACCTTGGATTGCATGTTCCCGATAATCAAGAAGATATAATAAAAAATAGGGAAACTTTAGCTAATAAGTTAAACATACCTCTTGAAAATTGGGTTGCTGGTGAACAAGTACATGATACTGCAGTACAATTGATAACAGTAGACGATAAAGGCAAAGGATCACGTGATTATTCTAATTCGATTCATGGGGTTGATGGATTAATTACTGGTCATAAAGGTATTCTACTTACCGCATTTTTTGCTGATTGTGTCCCACTATTCTTTTTTGATCCCGTTACTGAAATGATTGGGATTGCACATGCTGGATGGAGAGGGACAGTTAATGGAATGGCAAGGTCAATGGTACAAGCCATGAAAGATCAGGGAGTCAATGAATCGAATCTCTTAGTTGTAATTGGGCCATCTATTTCCCAAGAAATGTATGAGGTAGATGAAAAGGTTATAGACAACATAGAAGACAAGATTCGCCAAAAATGTGTAGTACCTAGTAGAAATAAACGGTATTTATTAGATTTAAAGAAATTAAATGTAGAAATCCTTTTACAAAGTGGCGTATTACGTCATAATATAGATGTGACAAATTATTGCACTTATAAAGATAAATCGTTATTTTTCTCTCATCGAAGGGATAAGGGAAAAACGGGGAGAATGTTAGGTTTCCTTGGGATTATATCTTAATACAAGAGAGATCCTTTTTGAACACGTAATACTAGGGGGATTATGGATAACAATGGATGTAGTTTCAAATTTAAAAGAAATTCAAGAAAATATAAAATTGGCTTGTGAAAAAAGTAATCGGAAAATAGATGAAATAACGGTTATTGGTGTAACGAAATATGTTACAATAGAACGAGCGGAGGAGACAATTGACGCAGGAATTAAAAATCTTGGTGAAAATCGTAATGAAGGATTTATAGAAAAGCATGAAGTCATTGGCAAAAAGGCTACATGGCACTTTATTGGAACATTACAAACTCGAAAAGTAAAAGACATTATTGAAAAAATAGATTATCTTCATTCGCTTGATCGTCTATCTTTAGCAAAAGAGGTAAATAAAAGATCCGAAAAACCTGTGAATTGTTTTGTGCAGGTGAATGTTAGCGGCGAAGAGTCTAAACACGGACTAGCACCTGAAAACGTCTTAGACTTTATTGAAGAAATTAAAAATTACGAAAACATCTATGTCGTTGGCTTAATGACCATGGCACCTCATATTAAAGACAGAGAAAAAATAAAAGAAGTTTTTAAACGGTTGGCAAAATTAAGGGATCAAATTAGTCAGAAAAATTACTCACACGCTCCTTGTCATTATTTATCTATGGGTATGAGTAATGATTATGATATTGCAATTGAAGAAGGTGCAACCCATATAAGAATTGGAACGAAATTAGTTGGAAATTGATTTAAAAACATTGGATAGAGCTTGGTGAATACGATAAGCATTAAGATAGTTTTATACTTTCCAATCTGCTAATAATAAAATGGGGTGAAAGGCTTGAGTATTAAAAATAAGCTGAAAAGTTTCTTTGTAGAAGAAGACTACGAGTACGAATATGTAGACGAAGAGGAAATTCCGGAAAATAAATTTGTGGAAAAGCAAAAGAAAAACCAAAATGTCGTTAGTTTAGCAGCTATTCAGCAACCTAATTCTAAAGTAATTCTTTGTGAGCCGAGAACATATAACGAAGCACAAGAAATTGCAGATAATATTGTAAGTAAACGTGCTGTTGTAATAAACTTACAAAGGGTTGATCGAAATCAAGCTAAACGAATTGTGGATTTCCTAAGTGGTACTGTTTATGCTTTAAATGGAGATATTCAAAAGCTAGGTTCCGAAACATTCCTATGTACACCTGAAAATATTGATGTATCTGGCACGATAACAGATACTTTAATTAATGAAGATGACTATGATAAAGGATGGTAGTAGATGTATCAGTTGTTACAAATTTTAAATTTAGCCCTCAATATATATAGTTGGGGAATTATTATTTATATTTTCATGTCCTGGTTTCCAGGGGCAAGAGAATCTACTTTTGGGGAACTCCTAAGTAAAATTTGCGAACCTTATTTAGAAGTATTTCGAAGATTCATACCACCGCTTGGGATGATAGATTTTTCACCGATTATCGCAATCTTTGTTTTGCATATGGCTAGAGTAGGGTTATTTGAATTCTTTAGAATGTTCGTATTCTAAAAAGTAAATGATGTGATTTTAGGAGTTTACAATGGATATATACCAGCATTTTCGAAAAGAAGAACATGGATTTATCGATCAAGTCCTGTCATGGAAAGAGCAAGTTGAAAGAACATTTAGCCCAAAATTAACAGATTTCCTTGACCCTAGAGAACAACAAATTATTGAAATGCTGATCGGAACGAATCATGATGATTTGAAATTGTCATTTTTCGGTGGCAGTAATCATAATGAAAGAAAACGAGCGATTATTGCTCCATTTTATGAAGAAATTACACAAGAATCTTATCAGCTTAGTCTGCTACAAGCTAACTACCATGAAAAATTTATCACCCTGGAACATCGCGATGTAATGGGAACATTTTTGTCATTAGGCATTAAAAGAAAAAAATTAGGTGACATTTTTGCAGGGAATGGAAAAATTCAAATTGTAGTAGCGAAAGAAATTTCTACATATGTTCTAACAACTTTACACTCTATCAAGAAAGCTAACATAACGTTTGAGGAAATTCCGTTAATTCACTTCATTCAAATGAAAAACGAATGGACTGAATCCGAAAAAACGGTATCCTCGTTACGTTTGGATGCAGTTTTAAAGGAAATTTATCATATTTCTAGGAAAGATTCAGCTGAATGTATAAAAAAGCAACTTGTTAAAGTGAATTATAAGGTTGTGGAAGAAGTTAATTTTCCATTACAAGAAGGTGACTTAATTTCACTCCGTGGTAAAGGTAGAAGTAAGATTGTAAAAATGAATGGTCAATCAAAAAAGGAAAAATGGAAAATAACGATTGCTATTTTAAAGTGATTTTATATTTTTTTGCAGGATAAAGGAATTTTTTGTCGAATAATAAAACTAGATTAAACTATTTTTAGTAACGTATTTTATTTACTTTAAGGAGGTGGCCAATGTGCCATTAACACCACTAGATATTCATAATAAAGAGTTTACAAAAAGTTGGCGGGGTTATGATGAAGATGAGGTCAATGAGTTTTTAGATCAAGTTATTAAAGACTATGAAATGGTTATTAGAGATAAAAAAGATTTACAGGAAAAGCTAAACCAATTAGAAGAGAAATTGGGTCATTTTACTAATATAGAAGAAACCTTAAATAAATCCATATTAGTCGCTCAAGAAACAGCTGAAGAAGTAAAGAACAGTGCTACCAAAGAGTCCAAATTAATTATTAAAGAAGCAGAAAAAAATGCGGACCGCATAATAAACGAAGCACTTAGTAAATCACGCCGAATCTCCATCGAAGTGGAAGAACTTAAAAAACAGGCTAAAGTTTTCCGTACACGATTAAAGATGTTAGTTGAGGCGCAATTAGAAATAGTTCAAACCGATGATTGGGACAAGCTTTTTTCAGAGGAAATGAGCGAAGAGCTTGAATTAGTTGAAAATAAATCTTAAATCTTGACGAATAAGAATATATTACATATAATTCTTAAAAAGGTTTTAAAAATGTGTGTTCAAAAAGGAAACCGGACTTTTTGAATAACCGCTAAAAAAGTTGAAATACGTTGAAGGAGACAGTATAAAGGCAAATTACTGTTTAGCGATCTAGGGATGGTGGAAGCCTAGAGAGTAATGCTTTTAGAACATCACTCCAAAGTATCCATTATGAAACAAAGTAATTTTGGACGTGTTATTCCACGTTACGGAAATTGAGTGAATTTAAAATAACGTTTATTTTAAATTTATAAGGGTGGTACCGCGAGTCTTCTCGTCCCTTTTTGGGATTTGAGAGGGCTTTTTTTAACAGGTAAGAAAATTAATCTTTCACTATGTATAATTGAATTAGGACATTTGCTAAAGTTTATTTCTTTTCAGCAGACAAACTAAATAAGGAGGAAACCAAATGGATTACAAAGAAACGCTATTGATGCCGAAAACAGCATTTAAAATGCGTGGAAACTTACCAAATAAAGAACCTAAAAGACAAGAACAATGGGAAGAAAATAACATATATGAGAAAGTACAAGAAAGAACGAAAGGAAGACCTTCATTCGTTTTACACGATGGCCCACCGTACGCTAATGGTAACTTACATATCGGGCACGCGATGAATAAAATCTTAAAAGATTTTATTATTCGTCATAAATCCATGACTGGCTATCATGCACCATATGTCCCAGGTTGGGATACACATGGTTTACCTATTGAAGTGGCTTTAAGTAAGGGTAAAAAAGTAGATCGTAAAAAATTAAGTACCGCCGAATTTAGACAAATGTGTGCAGAGTACGCATTAAGACAAGTTGATGGGCAACGTGAACAATTTAAACAATTAGGTGTTCGTGGGGATTGGGATAATCCTTATCTGACCTTAACAAAAGATTTCGAAGCGGCTCAAATTCAAGTATTTGGTGAAATGGCTAAGAAAGGGTATATTTACAAAGGATTAAAACCTGTTTATTGGTCCCCTTCATCTGAATCTGCTTTAGCCGAAGCAGAGATTGAATACTATGATAAAAAATCACCTTCTATCTATGTTGCTTTTACGATTCAAGATGGGAAAGGCGTTCTTGAAGAAGGCGATAAAATTGTTATCTGGACAACTACACCATGGACCATCCCTGCAAACTTAGGTATTAGTCTCCATCCTGATATAGAATATGTTCGTGTACAAGTTGGAGACAACCGCTTCGTTGTTGCACAGGAATTATTAGAAACCGTTGCAGCAGAACTTGATTGGGAAAATCCAGAAGTTGTTAAAACTTTTAAAGGAAAAGATTTAGATAGAGCAGTAGCTAGACATCCGTTCTATGATCGTGATTCTATTGTAATGCTAGGTAAACATGTAACAACTGATGCAGGTACAGGCTGTGTTCATACTGCTCCAGGCCATGGGGAAGATGACTTTTATGTTGGTAAAGAGTACGGTTTAGAAGCTCTATCACCATTAGATGATAAAGGTGTATTTACGAAAGAAGCGCCTGGATTTGAGGGACTATTTTACGACGATGCTAATAAAGCTGTTACCGAGAAACTTGAAGAGGCTGGGGCTCTATTAAAACTAGGATTCATTAAACACTCGTATCCTCATGACTGGCGTACGAAGAAACCTACTATTTTCCGAGCAACATCACAGTGGTTTGCATCGATTAAAGATTTCAGACAAGATATTTTAGATGAAATCAAGAAAATTAACTGGTACCCAAGCTGGGGTGAAACAAGACTTTATAATATGGTCCGTGATCGCGAAGACTGGTGTATTTCTCGTCAACGAACATGGGGTGTACCAATCCCAGTATTTTATGGGGAAGATGGGACACCGATTATTACGGACGAAACGATTAATCATGTTTCTAAATTATTTGCTGAACATGGTTCCAATGTTTGGTTTGAAAGAGAAGCGAAAGATTTACTTCCAGAAGGCTTTACATCCGAACATAGTCCAAATGGTAAATTTACGAAAGAAACAGATATCATGGACGTATGGTTTGATTCAGGTTCTTCTCACCAAGCAGTTTTACTTCATAGAGAGGGACATAGAAGACCAGCTGATGTTTACCTAGAAGGTAGTGACCAGTATCGTGGTTGGTTCAACTCGTCTATTTCTACAGCTGTTGCAGTTACTGGACATGCACCATACAAAAACATCGTAAGTCATGGTTTTGCTCTTGACGGGGATGGACGTAAAATGAGTAAGTCTCTTGGTAATGTTATATTACCGTCTAAAGTATTAAAACAATATGGTGCAGATATTTTACGTCTTTGGGTAGCATCTGTAGACTACCAAGCTGATGTACGTATTTCTGATGATATATTAAGACAAATCTCTGAAAGCTATCGTAAAATCCGTAACACGTTCCGATTCATGCTTGGCAATTTAGCTGATTTCGATCCTAAGACTGATCTTGTTCAAGAAGAAGATTTAGAAGAAGTGGATCGTTATATGCTAAACCGACTACAGAAATTAATTTCCTCTGTTCGTGAAAGTTATGATAGATTCGAGTTTTCTCCAATCTATCATAGTATTCATAATTTCTGTTCTGTTGAATTAAGTTCTTTCTATTTAGACTTTGCAAAAGATATTTTATATATCGAAGCGAAAGATAATAAACGTAGAAGAAGTTTACAAACAGGTTATTATGAAATTCTTAAGTCTTTAGTTCAACTACTTTCACCAATTATCCCGCATACAGCGGATGAGGTATGGGAATTTATTCCTGGAGTAGAGGAAGAAAGTGTTCAATTAACGGATATGCCTGAGCCAAGAAAAATTTCTAATTTCAATGAAGAAAAATGGGATCAATTTATGAAGATTAGGGATGATGTACTAAAAGCTTTAGAAGAAGCTCGTAATAATAAAGTGATTGGTAAATCTTTAGAATCTAAGGTAACGATTGTCCCGAAAGACAACGAAACAAAAGAAGTATTAAATTCTATGGAACATTTACATCAACTGTTAATTGTATCAGAGGCAGTTGTTGCAGAATCCGCTGAAAATGCGAAGGAATATCGCTATACGGATGTTTTTGTTGAAAAACATCCTGCAGAAACTTGTGAACGTTGTTGGGTTTCCTCGGACACGGTTGGCGAGGATCATGATCATCCACATCTATGTACGCGTTGTGCAAGTATTGTTAAAGAGAACTATAGTGCATAAAGGAAATAAAAATACTCTCCATTATGGAGAGTATTTTTTAACAGTTAGGAAAGATATAAAAATCTTTACGTCTATATAAGTATAACTAAGGGACCTAACCTAATAGTGAATGCCAAGTTTTCTAATCCTATTCGACGATGGTTCTCTCACACTTGAAAATAAATGGATTAACATATAAGATGAAAAAGAACTTTGTATAGAATCGAGGGATGATGAGATGTATTGGTATTACATCATAGCTCTTTTCCTTATTGGAATGGATCAATTAACAAAATGGCTTATAGTTCGATCTATGGAAATCGGTGAAAGTATACCTATCATCGATGGCTTTTTTTACCTTACGTCACACCGAAACCAAGGTGCAGCCTGGGGTATCTTACAAGGGAAAATGTTGTTTTTCTATATTGTAACAGTAATTGTCATTATCGCTGTCGTATATTACATGAATAAATTTGCTAAAACTGATAAATGGTTAGGATTAGGGTTAAGCTTTATATTGGGTGGAGCACTTGGTAATTTTATTGATCGCATATTTCGAAAAGAAGTAGTAGACTTTTTTGATTTTTACATAATAAATTACAATTTTCCAATTTTCAATATTGCAGACTCGGCACTAACAATCGGTGTTATTTTTGTTATTATTGCTACGATTCTTGATGAAAGAAAGAAAGGAAGAACAAATAAATGAGTTCTTTTCGTCATATTATTACAGAAGAGCAAGCTAAAAAAAGAATAGATAAAGTTTTATCTGAACTTAACCTTGAAAATTCGCGTTCCCAAGTACAGTCCTGGATTCAAGATGGTTATGTAAAGGTGAACGGGATACAAGTAAAAGCAAATTATAAATGTCAACTTGATGATGAGCTTTCATGGGAAATCCCTGAAACAGAACCGTTAGAGTTAATACCAGAAGATATTCCTTTAGATATTATTTATGAAGATAGTGATTTGCTTGTAGTTAATAAACCAAAAGGAATGGTAGTCCATCCATCTGCTGGTCACCAAACAGGTACACTCGTTAATGCACTCCTTTATCATTGCCAAGATTTATCAGGTATTAATGGAGTAGAAAGACCAGGTATTGTTCATCGTATAGATAAGGATACAAGTGGTTTATTAGTAGTAGCTAAAAATGATCTATCCCATACTAATTTATCCGAACAAATGGCTTCAAAAACGATTAAACGTAAATATGAAGCAATCGTACATGGCCAAATCCCACATGAAACAGGTGTAATAGATGCACCGATTGGTCGAGATCCTAAAGATCGTCAGAAAATGGGGGTTGTTGATAAAGGAAAACCAGCTGTTACCCATTTCACAGTACTTCAAAGCTACCCAGACTATTCCCATATTGAATGTCAATTAGAAACCGGTAGAACACACCAAATACGGGTCCATATGAGATATATTGGTTTCCCGCTTGTAGGGGATCCAAAGTATGGTCCTAGAAAAACATTAGAAACAGATGGTCAAGTTCTTCATGCCAAAATTCTTGGGTTCCAACATCCAAGGAAGAATGAGTGGATGGAATTTGAAGTGGAGCCGCCAGAATCCTTTATAAAAGTATTACATTATATTGAAAAAATATATTGACATGTTAACTAAAGTTTGAAATAATAATAACAGTTAAATAAGACCTTTTAACAATAGTCCTGTGAGGCTAGAAAAGGAATCGTGAATCATAGACAAGTGTATTCATTATAAAATGGATAAGTCTATCGAAGTGAATCCTTTACCTCATGGTAAAAGGATTTTTTCGTTTCCTAGAGTACAAAAGGGAGTGAGTTATGTTGAAGAAAAAAGCAGATATTTTAGATGAAGCTGCGATGAATCGGGCTTTGACTCGGATGTCCCACGAAATACTAGAAAAGAATAAAGGTGGAGAAGAACTTATACTAGTAGGGATTAAAACAAGAGGAGTTCCAATTGCTAAGCGACTTCAAGATAAAATAAAACAAATTGAATCGATTGAAGTTCCAGTGGGCGAAATTGATATTACCTTATATCGAGATGACTTAGAAAAGGTTTCAACGAATTCCGATCCTGAAATTAAGTCAGCAACGATTGATGAAGATTTATCTGGAAAAAATGTAATCTTAATTGATGATGTTTTATACACGGGGAGAACTGTACGGGCTGCGATGGATGCAGTTATGGATATAGGAAGACCTGCTTTAATTCAGTTAGGGGTATTAGTAGACCGTGGACATCGAGAGTTACCAATCCGAGCTGATTATGTAGGAAAAAATATCCCAACATCAGAAAAAGAAATTATTGTTGTACAATTGAATGAAATCGATGGAGATGATCGAGTATCGATTTATGAAAAGTAAATAATAAACAAATTAAATAAGTGTCAACTTTTAATTAAATCCAGAGAGATTTAAAAGGTTGTATGTAGTGGTGTGCTTTAAATATGATTTTTTGGCATGCTTACCTCTTTGCAACCTTTATGCAAAGAGGTTTTTTTATTGGAAAACTTAAATGGGGTGGAATGATGAAAAACTTTATTTCCGTCAGTGATTTAAATGAGGAAGATATTTATAAACTTTTAATTAAAGCAGAGTATTATCGTGAAAATGATTTCTCGTTAGCGGAGCAACTATTTGTAGCGAATTTATTTTTTGAACCAAGTACAAGAACGAAAATGAGTTTTACGGTTGCTGAAAGAAAATTGGGTTTAGAAGTACTGGATTTTCACTCTGAATCTTCAAGTGTTCTAAAAGGTGAAACACTTTATGATACGGCAAAAACGTTTGAGTCGATAGGTGCCAACATGTTAGTAATAAGACATCAGTCAGATGATTGGTCAAAGGAATTAAAAAACCTTTCCATTCCAGTGATTAATGCCGGTGCAGGTAAAGCAGATCATCCGACACAATGCATGCTAGATCTACTTACCATATACCAAGAATATGGAACTCTTGATGGACTAAATATTGCTATCGTAGGCGACATCAAACATAGTCGAGTTGCTAGATCAAATGTTTGTGCTCTGCAAAAATTAGGAGCAGAAGTTTACCTTTGTGCAGCCCCTGGTTTTGAGGATGAGGAATTAGAAGTTCCTTATATCTCTCTTGATCAAGCAGTTGAAATTTGTGATGTCATTATGTTACTAAGAATTCAACATGAAAGACATCTCCATAAAGCTGAGACATCAAATTATTTAGATATGTATGGTTTAACCAAAGAGCGAGAACAAAGAATGAAGAAACATGCTATTATTATGCATCCAGCACCGGTTAATCGAGGTGTGGAAATAGATACCGACTTGGTAGAATGTTCTAGATCGCGTATATTTAAGCAAATGACTAACGGGGTATATGTAAGAATGGCTATTATGATGCATTTATTAGAAGAGTGGGGGACAATCAATGAAAATTATTTTAAAGAATACCAAACGTTTACTGCCATCAAATGAATTAGAGAACTGTGAAATTTTAATTGAAGATAACCAAATTAAAGAAATAAATTCTACAATATCAGAAGTAGCTGATCGTGAAATTGATGTTAAAGGGAATTTAGTATTACCAGGTTTTATCGATGTTCATATTCACTTAAGAGAACCAGGTGGAGAGCATAAAGAAACCATTCTAACTGGTACAAAAGCTGCAGCACGAGGTGGATTTACTACTGTTTGTTCAATGCCAAATACAAATCCAGTTCCAGATGATGTAGATACAGTTAATGCTCTTTTTGAAAAAATAAAACAAGATGCACAAGTTCGTGTACTACCTTATGCTGCAATTACAAAGAACTTAAAAGGGGAAGAGTTAGTAAAATTTGAAGAACTTGCTGAACTAGGTGTATTTGCCTTTACGGACGATGGTGTAGGAATTCAAACCGCGGATTTTATGTTACAAGCTATGAAACGTGCTAAAAAAGCAGGACGTGCCATTGTAGCCCATTGTGAAGATAATTCTATTGTGTATGGCGGAGTTGTTCATGATGGAAAAGTAAGTAAAGCTCTTAATCTTCCTGGAATTCCATCTTTAAGTGAATCCGTTCAAATAGCTCGAGATGTTTTATTAGCTGAAGCAACAGGTTGCCATTATCATGTCTGTCATGTAAGTACGAAAGAATCTGTACGGGTGATTCGTGATGCCAAAAGAGCTGGAATTAATGTAACAGCTGAAGTGTCACCACACCACCTTATTCTTAATGAAGAACATATTAAAGAGGATTCTGGAGATTTCAAAATGAACCCTCCACTACGCGCTAAAGAAGATCAACAAGCATTACTAGAAGGGTTGCTAGATGGGACGATTGATTTCATTGCAACAGATCATGCCCCACACTCAGCTGAAGAAAAAGCACAAGGCATGTTAAAGGCTCCATTTGGAATTGTAGGGTTGGAAACAGCATTCCCACTACTATACACCAATCTCGTTCTAACAAATAAAGTTACTCTTAATCAATTAGTAGATTGGATGACCATTAAACCTGCTGAAGTGTTTGGCTTACCATACGGAAGATTAGAAGAAAATGCTATTGCAGACATCACTGTAGTTAACTTAGAAAAAAATAGTGTAATCGATAAAAACACATTCTATTCAAAAGGAAAGAACACACCATTTCATAATTGGGAAGTAAAGGCACAACCAATTTTAACCATGGTTGATGGAGAAGTTCGTTATATCGATGAGGAGGAGATACAACATGGCTAAACGACAATTAGTATTAGAAGACGGCTCATTCTTTATAGGAGATGGTTTTGGTAGTGAATGTACACAATCAGGAGAAATTGTGTTCAATACTGGTATGACCGGATATCAAGAGGTAATTACCGACCCATCCTACTGTGGGCAAATTGTTACCATGACATATCCACTTGTAGGAAACTATGGTATTAATAGAGACGACTTTGAAACAATCACTCCATTCATTCATGGATTAGTTGTAAAGGAAGTAAGTACATACCCATCCAATTTCAGAAATGAAGAAAGCTTAGATCATTTCTTAAAGGCCAACAACATACCTGGAATTACTGGGGTGGATACTCGCAAACTAACTAAAATTATTCGCAAGTATGGTACGATGAAGGCCAAAATTTCTGATATGGGTAAGTCGATAGAAGAAATTGTTAACGAACTTAAAGACACAAGTTTTCCTACTGACCAGGTAAAACAAACTTCTACTATAAAACCTTATGTTGTTCCTGGACGTGGCATGAGAGTTGTCATGGTTGATTTTGGTGCAAAACACGGTATTCTAAGAGAATTAACGAAACGAGATTGCCATATTACAGTTGTTCCTTATAACTATAGTGCGGAAAACATCTTAAGATTAAAACCGGACGGAATTATGTTGACAAATGGTCCTGGAAATCCAAAAGATGTTCCAGAAGCTATTGAAATGATTAAACAAGTTATTGGGAAGATACCAATTTTTGGAATATGTTTAGGTCACCAACTGTTAGCACTTGCCAATGGTGCTGATACAGAAAAACTTAAATTTGGTCATCGTGGGGCAAATCATCCGGTTAAAGATATACTTAGAAATAGAACATACTTAACATCACAAAATCACAGTTATGCGGTGAGAGCAGCCTCTCTAGAAGGTACTGGCCTAGAATTAACACAAATAGCGTTAAATGATAATACGGTTGAAGGGATTAAGCATAGTCTATATCCAGCATTTTCTGTTCAATATCATCCAGAAGCTTCACCAGGACCAGAAGATACAAACTACTTATTTGATGAGTTTTTAAACATGATGCAAGAGAATCACAAGAAGAAAGAGGTTGAAGCATATGCCTAAAAATACCGCAATTGAAAAAATCCTAGTTATTGGATCAGGACCGATTGTCATTGGTCAGGCAGCGGAATTTGATTACTCTGGAACACAAGCTTGCCAGTCTTTGAAAGAAGAGGGTTACACAGTAATTTTAGCGAATTCCAATCCGGCAACCATCATGACAGATAATACCGTTGCGGATAAAGTATACATGGAACCTTTAACGGTTGAATTTTTGACAAAAATTATCCGTAAAGAAAAACCAGATGCTTTGCTTCCAACTTTAGGAGGGCAAACAGGTTTAAACCTTGCGAGTTCCCTGGAAGAATCAGGGGTTCTCGATAAATATCATGTGACACTCTTAGGTACTTCACTCGAAGCAATTCAGAAAGCTGAAGATCGTGAACAGTTTAGAAATTTAATGTACGAATTAAATGAGCCAGTACCTGAAAGTAGTATCGTTCATACGGTTGAAGAAGCATTAGATTTTGCAAGTGAGATAGGCTTTCCATTAATCGTTCGTCCTGCTTATACCCTTGGTGGTACTGGTGGCGGTATGTGCTACAACGAAGATGAATTAAAAGAAATTACAAGAAATGGTCTATCCTTATCGCCAGTTAATCAGTGTTTAATAGAGAGAAACATAGCTGGTTACAAAGAAATTGAATATGAAGTGATGCGGGATAAAAATGATCAGGCAATTGTGGTTTGTAATATGGAAAATGTTGATCCAGTAGGTATTCATACAGGAGATTCCATAGTTGTTGCACCATCACAGACTTTAAGCGATCGTGAATATCATCTACTTCGAAATGCGTCTCTTAAGATAATCCGTGCATTAGAAATTGAGGGTGGATGTAATGTTCAATTAGCGCTAGATCCAAATAGCTTTAATTACTATATTATTGAAGTGAACCCTAGAGTAAGTAGATCTTCTGCACTAGCATCAAAGGCTACAGGTTATCCAATCGCGAAAGTAGCGGCGAAGATTGCAGTTGGTTATACACTAGATGAAATAATCAACCCGATTACAGGTACAACATATGCAATGTTTGAACCAGCCTTAGATTATGTGGTTTCTAAATTACCTCGTTTCCCATTCGATAAATTTAACACTGGTGATCGAAAACTAGGTACCCAAATGAAGGCAACTGGGGAAGTTATGGGGATTGGTCGTAATTTTGAAGAATCTTTATTAAAAGGAATTCGTTCATTAGAAAGTGGTACAGAGGAACTTTGGTTAAGAAGTTTAGTTAATGAACAAAATGATGTTCTGGTGAAACGTCTTAAAAAAGCAGATGATGAAAGAATATTTGTCATTGCTGAAGCCTTCCGTCGTGGAATGACTGTTGATGAACTCTTTAACCTTACGAAGGTTGATCGCTTTTTCTTAGAAAAACTTAAAAATCTAGTTGAATTCGAAATGGAAATAAGGGAGAATCGATTCTCTAAAGAAATTGTTCAAAAGGCAAAAGAACTTGGCGTAGCTGATGCACAAATCGCAAGACTATGGGATGTTTCCCTTGATGAAGTATACGAATTTAGAGTAAAAGAACAAGTGACACCGGTCTATAAAATGGTAGATACATGTGCAGCGGAATTCGAATCTGAAACACCGTACTTCTATAGTACCTATGAAGAGGAAAATGAATCTATCGTATCCGATAGAAAGAAGATTCTTGTGTTAGGTTCTGGACCGATCCGTATCGGACAAGGTATAGAATTCGACTACGCTACGGTTCACTCCGTACTAGCAATTAAAGAAATGGGTTATGAGGCAATTATTATGAACAATAATCCAGAAACAGTTTCAACAGACTTTAGTGTTTCAGATAAGTTGTATTTCGAACCATTAACATTAGAAGATGTTATGCATGTTGTGAACTTAGAAAAACCTGAAGGAGTTATTGTTCAGTTTGGTGGACAAACTGCGATTAACCTTGCAGCTGGACTTAAAAGAAGAGGCGTTCAACTACTAGGAACTTCACTTGAATCCATTGATTGTGCAGAAGACCGTGATAAATTTGAGGAACTTCTTGATGATCTTAACTTACTTCGTCCAACAGGTAAAGCTGTTCGTAAACTTGATCAAGCTATTGACGTAGCAAATGAAATTGGCTATCCTGTATTAGTTCGTCCATCATATGTAATTGGTGGAAGTAAGATGGAAATTGTTTATAGTGATGAAGAACTTCAAAACTATTTACAAAAATCTGATAAGGTCGACCCAGAACATCCTATCTTAATTGATAAATATTTAACAGGTATTGAAGTAGAGGTAGATGCTATCAGTGATGGCGAGACTACGATCATTCCGGGTATTATGGAACATATTGAACGTGCTGGCGTTCACTCTGGTGACTCGATGGCAGTCTATCCACCACAAAGACTTAGCCAAACCGTAAAAGAAAAATGTTTAGCAGCGGCGAAATTAATTTCGGAAGCTCTAGCGGTAAAAGGACTTATCAATATTCAGTTTATCATTCGCGGTGAAGATGTTTATATTCTTGAAGTTAACCCTAGAGCAAGTAGAACTATTCCTTTCTTAAGTAAAATAACTGGCGTAACCATGGCAAATATTGCTACTAAATGTATATTAGGAACTAAGTTAGTAGATTTAGGATTTGAGACTGGCATTCTACCGGAACAAGATCTTGTTTCAGTAAAGATTCCTGTCTTCTCATTTGAAAAACTACGTAGTGTCGATACCATCTTAGGGCCTGAAATGAAATCTACTGGTGAAGCGATTGGGTATGATAAGACATTGGAAAAAGCATTATATAAAGGTTTAATCGCTTCCGGAATTAAGGTACCACAAGAAGGTGGAGTGCTTTTAACCGTTGCCGATAAAGATAAGGAAGAAGTTCGAGAAATTGCTGAACGATTTAATCAACTTGGATTCCAGCTTTATGCAACGAAAGGAACAGCAGGGTATTTAGGGCAATTTGGTATACCAGTGACGAAGGTTGAAAAGGTTGGTTCTAATCAGCCGAATGTTCTATCTACCATCGAAAGTGGACATGTACAATTTGTTATTAATACGTTAAACTCTGGTAAAAAAACACGTTCCGATGGATTCTTAATCCGTAGACAATCAGTGGAACACGGCATTCCATGCTTAACTAATTTAGACACGGCAAATGCCATTTTAAACGTGATTGATTCGACAACTTTTAGTGCTAAACCAATGACTGGTAAAGAGGCAGTGATACTATGATTAGCAAGCAACGTATGAAAATTGTTTCCACTAATCAAATTGCAAAAGACACGATAGAAATGGTTTTAAAGAATAGCTACATTAGTGAGAATGCCATTCCTGGACAATTTATTCATATTTTGGTAGAAGGTCATACACTTCGTAGACCAATATCGATAGCAGATGTAGATAAGGATAACGAAACGGTAACCATTCTTTTTAAAAAGTTAGGATCTGGAACAGAAAAATTGTCCGAGTCGAAAGCAGGAGACTTTTTAAATGTTCTAGGCCCTAGTGGCAATGGATTTGAAACCAGTACAGAGGGACTTCATACAGTGTTATTAATAGGTGGAGGGATTGGAGTCCCTCCTATGTATTACTTAGGAAAGTCCCTAGCTAAACAAAATATTCATGTCATTTCCGTTCTTGGTTTTCAATCGAAAGATCATGTATTCTACGAAGAGAAGTTCCAACAATTTTCCAAAACCTATGTCGTAACAAATGACGGCTCTTACGGTGATAAAGGATTTGTTACATCGGTAATTCCTAACGTTGGAGAATTCGATCGTTACTACTCGTGTGGACCACTTCCTATGTTAAAAGCAATAACCAATGAACTCTCAGAAAAAGAAGGATTTATTTCATTAGAAGAACGAATGGGATGTGGAGTTGGAGCATGTTTTGCTTGTGTGGTACCTACTAATACTGAAAAAGGCTATAAAAAAATCTGTAGTGATGGTCCTGTATTTGCAGCCAGGGAGGTTATATTATGAGTCTATTACAAGTGAACTTACCTGGACTTCATTTGAAGAACCCTATCATGCCAGCGTCAGGCTGCTTTGGTTTCGGTAGAGAATATAGTCAGTTTTATGATTTAAGTAAATTAGGTGCTGTTATTATGAAGGTAGCTACAGGGAGTGAGAGATTTGGTAATCCTACTCCACGTGTTGCTGAAACGGCATCAGGGATGCTTAATGCTATTGGGCTTCAGAACCCGGGAGTAGAGAAAATTATCGAAAATGAAGTAACGTTTCTGTCTCAATATGATACAAGTATCATTGCAAATGTAGCTGGTAGTACGATAGAGGAATATGAATATGTTGCTAGAACATTTAACAATACTAAGGCTGTTCATGCACTTGAATTAAATATTTCTTGCCCAAACGTAAAAGAAGGCGGTATCCAATTTGGAACAGATCCCAAGATGGCAGCCAAAGTAACAGAAATCGTTAAGAAAGCTAGTAATCTTCCTGTATACGTTAAATTATCGCCAAATGTAACGGACATTGTTGCGATGGCAAAAGCAGTAGAAAGTGCCGGAGCGGATGGGTTATCTATGATTAACACATTAACTGGTATGCAAATTAATCTTGCCTCTAAAAGACCGATCATTGCTAATAAAACAGGTGGATTATCTGGCGCTGCCATTAAACCTATCGCTATTCGAATGATTTATGAGGTAAAACAGCATGTCCATATTCCAATCATTGGGATGGGTGGTATAAGTAGTGCAGAAGATGTTTTAGAATTTTTATTAGCGGGGGCGAGTGCTGTTGCTGTCGGAACTGCTAATTTTTCTAATCCTCTCATTTGCTCAGATATCATTGATGAATTACCTACAACATTAGAACGATACGGTTTTGACGCTGTAGAGGATGCAATTGGAAAGGCGGTTATGAATGAGTAATCAATTAATTTATATTGCACTAGACTTTGAAAACTGGAATGAAACGGAGAAATTTCTAGTAAATAATGATCTAACAGGTGTTCCGGTTAAAGTAGGAATGGAATTATTCTACCGCGAAGGCCCAGCTGTTATAGAAAAACTAAAAGAAAATAACCATCCCATTTTTCTAGATTTAAAATTACACGATATACCGACTACTGTGAAGAAAGCGATGCACAACTTAGGGAAATTAGGTGTAGACATCGTCAATGTTCATGCATTAGGTGGAAGTGATATGATAAAAGCTGCGAAAGAAGGTCTTTTAAGTAGTAATACAGAAACTAAATTAATTGCAGTTACCATTTTAACTTCCATGGATAAACAAGTATTGAACAATGATCTTCTTATTCCTGGAGATGTATTAAGTAATGCGATGCATTTTGCAAGCTTGGCTAAACAAAGTGGAGCGGATGGAGTTGTATGTTCGGTTCATGAAGCAAACGACATCAAAAAACAATGCGGGAATGACTTCTTGACAGTGACACCAGGGATTCGCTTGGAAAATACAGATGTGAATGACCAGAAGCGAGTAGCTACTCCTTCCTATGCGAAGGAAAATGGAGCTGATATATTAGTCATCGGAAGAAGTATTACCAAAGCCCGGAACCCCCGTGTTGCGTACGAAACAGCATTAAAGGAGTGTGGATTAACATGACATTAAGTCAAGACCTAGCGCGTGATTTATTAGAAATGAAAGCAGTACAAATTAATCCGAATGAATATTTTACTTGGACTTCAGGTATTAAGTCACCAATTTATTGTGACAACAGATTAACGATGTCTTATCCAACCATACGCAGAAAAATTGTAGAGGCATTTGTTCAAAAAATAAAAGAAATGGATGAACAACCCGAAGTTATTGCTGGTTGTGCTACGGCAGGTATTCCACACGCGGCTTGGCTAGCTGAAAGACTTGATCTTCCAATGGTATATGTACGCTCTAAGCCAAAAGGCCATGG
Organism: Oceanobacillus caeni; assembly: GCF_019037185.1. GTDB lineage: Bacteria > Bacillota > Bacilli > Bacillales > Amphibacillaceae > Oceanobacillus > Oceanobacillus caeni. The sequence continues at coordinate 123,879 of NZ_JAHHXM010000005.1, read as the reverse complement.
GAAAGGTAATCAAATCGAAGGAGAAATTAAAGAAGGACAAAAAGTATTGGTCATTGAAGATCTAATATCAACAGGTGGTTCTTCCATTGAATCAGCTAAGGCCCTTGAAAAAGAAGGGGCTAAGATTTTAGATGTATTTGCCATTTTTTCCTATGGTTTGAAAAAAGCAACACAACAATTTGAAGCTGCAAACCTTTCTTTTTCAACGATTACTAATTTTGACGAATTAATTGACGCGTTAGTTGAAGATGATAAACTAAATAATCAACAAAAGAAAGAATTACTAGAGTGGCGTGATAATCTATAATAATCAGCGTTCATGGGACATTGTCACATGAGCGTTTTTTTATTGCGATATTGAAATTGGATTAAGTGAAACATATCCCATATAATTAGTTCTAAATAATACGATTAAAGGATAGACTGCTATGAAAATAGAAGATTATGAATTACTGTTAAAGTTGAATGAAATTGGAACGATTAGAGGTACAGCTAAAGTAATATTAGTTTCACAACCAGCTGTAACGCAAAGGCTTAAATATATGGAAGATTATTTTGGAGAACAAATATTCATTCGTACATCTAAAGAATTGTTACCTACACCAAGTGGTGAGATTATATTAAATTATGCGAAAGAGATTGTTGACAATGAAAAAAAATTAAAAAATGAATTAGCCAAATCCAGTCATGATGTCCAAGGAACATTATCCATTGCTTGCTCTTCCCTTATAAGTCAACGTTTTTTACCGGCTATTTTAGGAGAATACATAACAAAGTATCCAAAAGTAACGATTGATCTAGTCACAGGGATTAGTGAAGACATTATGCGAAACTTTAAAAAATACCATGTAAGCATTATTCGAGGTGAAAAGTTAAAAAATAGTACTTGTATTCATTTGTTTTCTGACCCACTTTATATTTTTGATACGGAAGAATTCCCGAAAGACAAATTAAAGGAACGCCCGTTAATCTCATTTAATAGTGATGATAGTATGCATGATCAAGTGGATAATTGGTTATATTTTCATCAAGATAAAATTAAGCCATTGAAAATGATGACAGTGGATCAAATTGAAACGTGTAAACAGTTTATGAAACAAGGTATTGGAATGGCCGTATTACCAGAGAGTGTTTCGGATTCAATGAAAGATGAGTATCCGCATGTCCCATTGGAAGTAGACGGGAAGCCGGTTACACGTGATACATGGATCTGTTTTCAAGAAGGGGTAAGGAAATTACCACAAGTGGATCGTTTTATTACTGCCTTAACGTCTACAAATTTTTTGTAGATCGGGAAGTGTAAAACTTTCTTCTTGCCATAGCATTCTAATAAATAAGCAAGCATTCTTTATTAGAATGCTTGCTTATCAAGCTTTTAACCCATTAACAATATCCTTCGATGGTGTTACGAATAACGTTTTCTGATTTTCATATATAACAAAGCCTGGTTTGGCTCCGTTTGGTTTTTTAACATGTCTTACCTTCGTATAATCTACAGGGACAGAAGAGGAATTCTGAGATTTACTGAAAAATGCTGCAATGACGGCTGCTTCTTCCAACGTTTTTTGACTAGGTTCAGATGAACGAATAATCACATGGGAACCAGGGATGTCTTTCGTGTGAAGCCAAATCTCATCGCGTCGTGCTAGTCGCATTGTTAAGTATTCATTCTGTTTATTATTTTTTCCTACAAGAATTTCCGTATCGTCGGAAGATATATATTTTTCAGGGACTGGTTTAGAAGGCTTGTTTTTCTTCTTATCTTTCTTTTGTTTCTTTAAATAACCTTCTTCTCTTAATTCCTCCCGTATTTCTTCAATATCTTCTACACCTGCAACATCCATCTGCTGAAGTAATTGATCGAAGTAAGAAATTTCCTCTTTCGTTTTTTCAATTTCTTTTTCTACAACATGTTTAGATGTTTTTAATTTATGATAGGTCTTGAAATAATTTTGCGCATTTTCACTAGGTGATTTATTAGGATTTAGGGGAATTATTCGTTCCTTTTGTTCAGGATCATAATAATCTAAAACTTTTACTTCTTTATCCCCTTTAGAAATAAGATGCATGTGGGCTGTGAGTAATTCTCCTAGTCGTTGATACTCTTCAGCATTCTCTGCTTTTTTAATGGTCTTTTCATGCTTCTTTAATTTTCTCTCATTTTTGTTTTTTTCATTATGGATAAATCGATATAAATCTTTTGCTTGTTGTTTTACTCGGTCTCGCTCTGCTTTACCTGAGTAAAAGGCATCGAGCATTTTGTTCACATCTTCAAAATACTCTACATCTCCCGAAAATGACGAGATAGGGATAACGTGAAAGTCTTCTTTATTGTTTCGATAAATGGCAGGTACATATTTGTTCTCAATTAATTGTTCTTTAATCTCGTTAAATTTATCCGTATAAACTGAAGTGGAGCCAAAGCCAATTCGGTGTAGCAGCTCTTTAGCTATAAAAGGTGAAAACCCTTCTAGTGTTTGAACAAATTGCATATCCATTTTTCCAGCATTAAAATCTAAACGTTTTATGAAATCTTCACTATTAATCTCTAATGGATTCATTTTATTTTGATCAGGAGGTAATATATACTTTTGACCTGGTAAAATGATTCGGTGTCTATTTTGTGAGATAGGGATATGTTTCAAACTATCCAAGATATGTCCCTTTTCTTTATCGACAAGCATCACATTACTATGCTTACCCATTAGCTCAAAAATGAGTAATTTTTGACTAATATCGCCAATTTCATTTTTAGATTGTATGGTAAACGTTATAATTCTTTCCATACCTTTTTGTTCTATTGCTTCAATGATTGCTCCCGACAAATATTTCCTTAATACCATACAAAACATGGGTGCTTCTTTAGGATTTTTGTAAATATCTTCCGTAATATGAAAGCGAGCATAAGTAGGGTGAATGGATAATAGTAATGAATGATTTTTACCCTTACTACGAACGGTGAAAACAAGTTCGGTTGGAGTTGGTTGATATATTTTCGTAATCCTTCCAGGAATAAGGTCCTTTTTAAGTTCCTCTGTTACAGCTCTAGTGACAATACCATCAAATGGCATTTCATTCACCTCCCTCAGCAATTATAGCATTTTTTGGGACAAGTATGCATAGATATCTAATAGAGGTTGTTCGAACACACATTGATAGAACTATGAACAAATGGATGAATTTCATGTACTATAATGATCGCGGAGGAATGAGGATGAAGTGGTATCAATTAGATGTAGAAAAGGTAGAACAGAAGTTACATGTTTTATCAAGTAAAGGATTAAACAAAAAACAAGTTGAGGAACGTCGGAAACAATATGGTGAGAACGAGCTTAAATCACAAAAACATACACCAAGATGGCTTATTTTCTTAAAGCAGTTTCAAGATTTTATGGTCATTGTATTGCTTGCGGCGACATTGATCGCTGGTTTACTTGGTGAATACGTCGATGCTATTGCGATTATGATCATTGTATTAGTAAATGGGCTGATCGGTTATTTCCAGGAGCAAAAAGCAGAAAAATCATTGGAAAAACTCAAGGAATTATCTGCACCAATGGCAAATGTTCTAAGGGAAGGAAAATGGGAGAAGATTCCTTCAAGAGAGGTAGTAGTTGGAGATATTGTTCGAATGAATAGTGGGGATCGGGTTCCTGCAGATGTACGAATTACGAAGTCAAATAGCATGGAAACAGAAGAATCCGCTCTTACTGGGGAATCACTCCCAGTTGTTAAGCATGCCACAGCCATTCGGAAAGACCACTTAGACGCTCAAGACCAAACAAATATGGGATTCATGGGAACGCTTGTAACTAGAGGGTCGGGAATCGGTGTTGTTGTTGGTACAGGTATGAACACCGTTATGGGTCAAATTGCTTCATTAATGGCCAATACGAAGAAAACCCCAACCCCATTAGAAAGAAGACTAGCGGAATTAGGTAAAATACTCATAGTGGTAGCACTATTGTTAACCGCATTAGTTGTTGTATTAGGGGTTCTTGAAGGAAAACCAACATATGATATGTTCTTAGCCGGTGTATCCCTTGCAGTTGCAGCTATCCCAGAAGGTTTACCTGCAATTGTGACGGTTGCTCTGTCATTAGGTGTACAAAGAATGATTAGAAAAAAAGCTATCGTAAGAAAATTATCTGCTGTAGAGACTCTAGGTACAGCCTCCGTTATTTGTTCTGATAAAACAGGAACGATGACAGAGAATCAAATGACTGTAAAAGAATTATTCTTAAATGGTAAACATATATATGTAAGTGGTGACGGTTATGATATCCATGGAGATTTCTTTTTAAATAATAAAAAGGTAGAAACTGATTATCCGAATTTAAGAAAAATGCTATTATATGGAACACTGTGTAATAATTCTTCTTTAATGGTTAAAAAGGGGAAATATTTTATAGATGGTGATCCTACAGACGGAGCATTATTAGTTGCTGCTAGAAAAATAGGGTTAAAACCAATTGATGAGGAAAAGTTTAAAATTATAAAGGAAATTCCCTTTGATTCAGATAGAAAAAGAATGAGTGTCATTGTGGAAGATGAGAATGGAAAGCGATTATTAATTACAAAAGGTGCACCAGATGTATTGCTACCTCGAACTTCTTTTCAATTAAAAGATAAAAATAGAGAAGTTCTAAAAAAAGAAGATAAAGTGAAAATTGAAATGGCCATTAAAGATATGGCGAATAACGCATTAAGAACAATAGCTATTGGTATCCGACCCTTAACCACAAAAGATACACTAGATGATGCGTTTTTAGAAAAGGAATTAACATTTATTGGTCTTTATGGAATGATTGATCCACCAAGAAAAGAAGTGAAAGCTGCGATTGAAGAATGTAGACAAGCCGGAATTAAGACAGTTATGATTACTGGAGATCATGTAAATACAGCAAGTGCTATTGCTAGAAATTTAAATTTGTTACCAGAAAATGGACTAGTTTTAGAAGGGCATCAATTAAATCAAATGTCGGTAGAGGAATTAGAAGATATTATCGATGATACGTATGTATTTGCTAGAGTAACCCCTGAGCATAAATTAAAAATTGTTAAAGCCTTTCAAGAGAAAGGTCATATTGTAGCTATGACTGGTGATGGCGTAAATGACGCACCAGCAATTAAAGCTAGTGATATTGGCATTAGTATGGGGATCAATGGTACGGATGTAACAAAAGAAGCATCCTCCCTTGTTTTAATGGATGACAACTTTGCTACTATTAAATCAGCCATTAAAGAAGGTAGAAATATTTATGAAAACATAAGGAAGTTTATCCGTTATTTATTAGCTTCCAACGTCGGGGAAATATTAGTGATGTTATTTGCTATGTTACTCGCATTACCACTACCTTTAGTACCGGTGCAAATTTTATGGGTGAATTTAGTGACAGATGGACTTCCGGCGATGGCGCTTGGACTAGATAAAGCGGAAGAAAATGCAATGAAACAACCGCCACGAAATCCAAAAGAAGGAGTTTTTTCAAGGGGATTAGGTTTCAAAATAATTAGCCGAGGGATATTAATTGGTTTGGTTACATTGATAGCCTTTATGGTTACGTATCAAAATACTCCTGAAAATCTGGTATACGCACAAACCGTTGCATTTACAACTTTAGTTATGGCACAATTAATCCATGTATTTGATTGTAGAGCGGAGAATTCTATTTTTGATAGGAATCCCTTTGGTAATATATACCTTGTTGTGGCGGTACTATCATCTATTTTACTACTATTAGTTGTTATTTATTGGGAACCATTACAACCTATTTTCCACACTACAAGCTTACCGTTAAAAGATTGGTTATTAATCGGTGCACTTAGTGCAATACCGACTGTGTTATTTGCTTTCAAAAGATCAAATAAAGAATAAAAGAAGGGTTCGAGAAATCTATTATTTTCTCGAACCTTTTCTATTGAATACAAATATCCTGTTTTCATATTTATTCTGCATTATGCTATAATAATTGAGAGTGAAATAATTTAAAAATGTACGATACATATTTTATTTATTTTTTTATTAACTATTGTATAATAAATTATCACGTTTTGACTGGCTGGGTATCTACATAGAAGGATATAGGGGGAAAAGTTTTGAGTTTAAGCTTGATTAATATTGGATTTGGAAATGTAGTTTCGGCAAATCGAATTATTTCGATAGTCTCACCTGAATCTGCACCCATTAAACGAATTATTACGGTAGCAAGAGAAAACAATAAGCTAATTGATGCTACGTATGGTCGTAGAACGAGAGCAGTTATTATTACCGATAGTGACCATGTAGTGTTATCTGCCGTTCAACCCGAAACGGTTGGACAACGTGTGATAAGTAATGATGAAATTACTGAGGAATAATTTCTGTATTTGATATACTAGAGGATGTTCAAAGAGCCCGGTGAAAATGACATACCCCTGTGTAGGGGCAGCATTGCAATAGGACGTTGCGCTTTTAGCTGACCTTGGTCCTTTTCATCCTTCTTTTTGAATACTCATTAATAGGAGGAAATGTTTTGAAAGATGAGAGAGGAATTTTATTTATTCTTTCAGGCCCATCTGGAGTTGGGAAGGGAACAGTAAGAAAAAGACTATTTGAGAAGGCAACAGACCTTAAATATTCTATTTCCATGACAACAAGAGAAAAAAGACCAGGAGAATTTGATGGTGTTGATTACTTCTATAAAACAAAGGAAGAATTTGAAAGTTTAATTGAACAAAATGAGCTTTTAGAATATGCTAAATATGTTGATAACTATTATGGAACACCGCGTAAGTATGTAGAGGAAACGTTAGAAAAGGGCTTCGATGTTTTTCTTGAAATTGAAGTTCAAGGTGCCTTACAAGTTAAAAAGAATTTCCCAGAAGGTGTTTTCATCTTTCTTTTCCCACCAAGTTTAGATGAATTAAAGAATCGTATACTCGGTCGTGGTACAGAATCCAATGACCTAGTGTTAAATCGATTAAAGGAAGCCAGGAAAGAAATTGAGATGATGGATGCGTATGATTACGTTGTTGTAAACGACCAAGTTGATCATGCTGTGGAAAAAATCAAGTCTATTATTCAAAGTGAACATTTAAAAAGAGAACGAATTGCGAAACAATACAAAAAAATACTGGAGGATGATCAAATATGATGTTAGAACCGTCTATCGATGTTTTACAGGAAAAAATAAAATCAAAATATAAACTTGTCATTTTATCAGCAAAACGTGCTAGACAAGTAAGCGAAACGAAGGACCTACAAGTAGAAAATCCTAAATCTGATAAGTATGTTGGAATGGCGCTTGAGGAAGTTGTTGCAGGAAAGTTATACCTAGAAGAAGGTAATGATTAATATAGATAGCCCTCGCAAATTTGCGAGGGTTTTCTATTATTTGCAGCGAGGAACGGAAAACTTTCAACATGTTCGTTTATCAGGATCACGTCCAGCTCCAGCGCCCAGCGACTAGCGAGACTTCCTTCACCTCCGTACGATAAAGAAGACTTGCCGACTGGTGAAACCAGAGGCTTAGTCGCACTTATACCCTTGTGGTGAAAGTCAACATCGGCTCGCTTACGCTCACCGTGTTTCCTTTATCTCCTACGGAAGTGGAATGTCCGATTAAAACCGCCGCTTTGCGCGGCAACATCGGACCACCTGGCATGGCCAGGCGCAGTCCGTACGTCGCTAAACGGGCGCTTACGCTTTTGTTCAAATAATTTATCTCTTATGGTATAAATAAGGTAGAGAATGTCGAATTGAACGCTTTAGAGGGGAGAATTATATGGTGAATCAAAAGAATATTTTATTATGTGTATCAGGCGGAATAGCTGTATATAAGGCATGTGCACTTACAAGTAAGTTAACGCAAAAAGGTGCTAATGTGAAGGTAATTATGACGGAAAGTGCGAGTAAATTTGTTTCACCGTTAACGTTTCAAGCACTATCTAGAAATCCAGTTTATACAGACACCTTTGATGAAAAGGATTCAGAAAAAATCGCTCATATTGATTTAGCTGATTGGGCAGATTTGATTCTTGTTGCACCCGCTACTGCAAACATAATTGGGAAAATAGCTAATGGTATAGCAGATGATATGTTAACCACAACATTATTAGCATCTCATTCACCGATTTATGTTGCACCGGCAATGAATGTACATATGTATCAGCACCCAGCTGTAATGGAGAACATGAGAAGATTAGAAGAATGGGGATATCATTTTATTGAGCCTGGTGCCGGTTACCTCGCTTGTGGCTATGTTGGGAAAGGTAGATTAGAAGAGCCTGAAACGATAATAAAGGTTTTGGAAGAACATCAAAGCCATAACCTATTATTATCCGGAAAGAGAGTTCTAGTATCAGCAGGTCCAACAAGAGAAAAAATTGACCCTGTTCGCTTTTTTACAAATCGTTCAACAGGAAAAATGGGTTTTGCTATTGCGCATGTAGCAGCTGAAATGGGAGCTGAAGTAACACTAGTTACTGGACCTACTGAGCAAAAAGTGAAAAATAACCGAATAACGAGAGTAGATATCGAAACTGCAGAAGAAATGTATCAAAGAATGCATGAGTTTTTTTCAGAAAGTGATATCGTCATTAAAGCAGCAGCAGTTGCAGACTATCGACCGAAAACAGTATACAGTCAAAAAATGAAAAAGCAACCCGGTGAATGGAATATGGAAATGGAAAGAACAAAAGATATTTTAAAATCCTTAGGAGAACGGAAAACGAATCAATTTTTAGTTGGCTTTGCCGCCGAAACGAACACCCCTCTAGAATATGGTTTAAATAAATTAGAAAAGAAAAATTTAGATGCTATCGTCATCAATAATGTAGCAGAAGAGGGTGCAGGTTTCGGGGCGGATACGAATATTGTTACCTATGTAAACAGATTTCAAGAAAAAGAAGAACTAAGTATAGCTTCGAAAACAGAAATAGCAAGAAAGTTATTTATTTTGATCGATCGTGATTTAAGGGCTGATAACTAGTGAATATAGCGAAAGTGATAGTAGATGTACCATCGAGCGCCATCAATCAAACTTTTGATTATTCTATTCCAAAAAGGTTTCAAGAAGTAATAAAACCAGGTATGCGAGTGATTGTACCATTTGGACCTAGGAAAATTATGGGTTTCGTAGTTGAACGTGTATCGGAATCATCATTTGATAAATTGAAAGATATTGTTGATGTACTAGACATAACTCCTGTATTAACGAAAGAATTACTTGATTTAGGGAAATGGGTTGCTAATAATACATTAAGTCTTTCCATTACTGCATTACAGGCAATGTTACCACAGGTATTAAAGTCAAAGTATAGAAAACAATTAATTCGAGAAACAGATGAAGTCTTAACTCCAGAACTGGAACATTTATTTGCTGGCAGAGGCTTTATTGACTACGAAGAATTTGAACATGCTAATATTAGTTATTATCAATTGCAAAAAGCCATTCAAGAAGGGGACATATCCATTGAATATCTTGTTGAGTCAAAGATAACAAAAAAACAAATAGTAATGGTAAAACCTTCCAAAGAATCTTATTTACTAGAAGAAGCTATCATGGACATTCCTAAAAATGCAAACAAGCAAAAACAAGTTATTTCGTATTTTTTAGAATATCCAAAAGCCGTTTCACAAAAAGAATTAATAAATAAAGTAAAGACCACTTCTAGTACGATAAAAAATTTAGTTGATAAAGGAATTTTAGAAACATATAAACAAGAAATTTTTCGTAACCCATATAATGATGATGCGATTAAACATACAACACCATTACCATTAACAGAAGAACAACAAAATGCGATTGAACCTATTCAGGCGTCTATTAATGAACATCAACATGAAGTATTTTTACTGCATGGGGTAACTGGTAGTGGTAAAACAGAAGTATATTTACAAGCTATTCAAAACGTAATAAGTAAAGGGAAAGAAGCGATTGTACTTGTTCCTGAAATATCATTAACTCCGCAAATGGTAGAGCGTTTTAAAGGACGCTTTGGTAAAAATGTAGCTGTCATGCACAGTGCTTTATCCGCTGGGGAAAAATATGATGAATGGCGAAGAATTCATCGGAAAGAAGTACAGGTTGTAGTCGGTGCTAGGTCCGCGATTTTTGCTCCATTTGAAAATCTTGGAATTATCATCATTGATGAAGAACATGAAACAACGTATAAGCAGGAAGATCAACCCCGCTATCATGCAAGGGATGTTGCAATTGAGAGAGGAAAGTATCATCAATGTCCAGTTGTCTTAGGAAGTGCAACACCGACATTAGAATCCTATGCTAGAGCTAGTAAAGGGGTATATCAATTAGCTACACTTAGTAAACGTACAAATGATCAGCCGATGCCAAATGTTGATATTATCGATATGCGTAAAGAGCTTCATGCCGGAAACCGTACGATGTTTTCTAGAAAGCTAATGCAAAAAATGGAACAATGTATTCAAAAAGGAGAACAAGTCGTGCTTCTATTGAATCGAAGAGGTTATTCTACCTTTGTTATGTGTCGTGATTGCGGACATGTTATGGAATGCCCACATTGTGACATTGCGTTGACTTATCATAAAAACTCCAATCGGCTAAAATGTCATTATTGCTCCTATGAGACAAATCTTCCTGCAAGTTGCCCAGAGTGTACAAGTGATTCCATCCGTTATTTTGGAACAGGCACACAAAGAGTAGAGGAAGCATTAGGTAAATTGTTACCAGAAGCAAGAATTCTGAGGATGGATGTTGATACAACGAGAAGAAAAGGATCACATGAAAGATTGTTAAAACAATTTGGCGATCGAAAAGCTGATATTTTATTAGGTACACAAATGATTGCTAAGGGATTAGATTTCGAAAATGTTACATTAGTTGGTGTTCTTACGGCGGATTCTATGCTTCATTTACCAGATTTCCGATCCAGTGAAAGAACTTTTCAACTTCTCACTCAAGTTAGTGGTAGGGCTGGAAGGCATGAATTAACAGGTGAGGTTCTTGTCCAAACGTATACTCCTGATCATTATAGTATAGAACTTGCGAGTGTTTACAATTTCCATGATTTTTATAAAAAGGAAATGTCGATGAGAAGGAAATTCAAGTATCCACCGTATTTTTATCTCGTGTTAATTACGGTCTCGCATGAAAATAACGTGTTAGCAGTACAAAGGACGCAAACAATCGTTCAGATGTTGATGAAGTCTGTGAAAAGAAATACAGTCGTGTTAGGACCGACACCATCACCAATCCCACGTATCAAAGATAGATATCGATATCAATGCATGATAAAATACAAAAATGAACCAAATCTACGACCGTTATTAAATAAAATAATGGAATATTTTTCGGACGATGTAAGAAAAAATAATCTTTTGATTACAGTTGATTTAGAACCGTATCATTTTATGTAGATTCCCTTAAATGCGTGTTTAAAAAGTAGGATTAGAGAAAGAAGGTTTAACAATGAAACGAATTGTATTTATGGGTACTCCTGATTTTTCGGTACCAGTATTAAGGTCTTTAGTAGAATCAGAATATGAAGTAGTTTTAGTCGTAACCCAACCGGATCGGCCTAAAGGGAGAAAGCGAGTCATTACTCCTCCGCCTGTAAAGGTTGAGGCAGAGATGCATCATATCCCCGTATTTCAACCGGAAAAACTTAAAGAAGAATTTAAGAAGATTTTATCTTATGAGCCTGATCTTATAGTGACAGCAGCATATGGCCAAATATTACCAAATGAATTATTAGAAACACCACCATTCGGTTGCATTAATGTACATGCATCTTTACTACCAGAGTTGCGAGGCGGAGCACCGATTCACTATTCCATCATCCAGGGAAAACAAGAGACAGGAATAACCATTATGTATATGGTAGAAAAACTAGATGCCGGTGATATTATTTCTCAAGTGAAAGTTCCAATAGAATATAAGGATCATGTCGGAACTTTACATAATAAGCTTTCTGAAGCAGGTTCTCAATTATTAATGCAGACTTTACCTAATATTTTTTCAAGAAGTATTCATCCAATTAAACAAGATGATACGAAAGCTACGTTTGCTTCTAATATAAAACGAGAACAAGAAAAAATTGATTGGAATAAACCAAGCATCGAAATTTATAATCAAATTCGTGGTTTACATCCATGGCCAGTAGCTTTTACGACGTATCAAGATGAAAACATGAAAATTTGGTGGGGAGAACCAGATCGTACTGAATATAATGGTGAACCTGGTGAAATAGTGAAAGTAGAAGAAGATTACTTTACTGTTGTTAGTGGTGATGGTCGTGGTATACGAATTACGGAAATTCAACCAGCTGGAAAAAAACGTATGCTAGTGAAAGACTATCTTCGTGGTGCAAGTGATCGAATAAAAACAGGGATCATTTTAGGTGATTAAATGAAAAATTATCAACTTAGAAATTCTATTTTAGACTTACTAATTCGGACTGAAAAAGACCAAGGATTTAGTCATTTATTAATTGATCATGAGATTAAATCTAAACGAATGAATCCGAAAGATGAAAAGTTACTAACGGAAGTTGTATATGGAACGTTACAAAGAAAAATATCTCTAGATTATTTTATAGATCACTATATAAATTCAAAGAAAAAACTGGATCTATGGGTAAGAATGCTTTTACGAATGTCTATTTATCAAATGGTTTATTTAGATAAAGTTCCAGATCACGCTGTTATACATGAGGCAGTGGAAATTGCGAAAAAACGTGGTCATAAGGGGGTAGCCGGTTTTGTGAATGGTATTCTTAGAAATATCCAGAGAAACGGTATACCTGATACTACTGACATTCAAGATCATGCAAAAAGACTTTCGATAGAAACAAGCCATCCTGAATGGCTTGTTAAACGCTGGATTTCAGAGTATGGGTACGAAACTACGGAGAAAATGTGTCAAGAAAATGTTGCAAAACGCCCACAATCTGTTCGCATACAACCATTAAAAATAACACGAGAAAAGGCCATTGAAACGCTAAGTGAATTTGGCCTTGTAGTGGAACCTTCCATTTTATCTAAACAAGGAATCATTGTGAAGAAAGGTAATGTATTAACTACCGATTTATTCAAAGACGGCTATTTAACGATACAAGATCAGAGCTCGATGCTTGTTGGAGAAATGCTCGATGTCAAACCAAATATGAACGTATTAGATGCTTGTAGTGCACCAGGTGGAAAAGCGACACATATTGCTGAAAAGATGGAAAATGAAGGAATCGTTTATGCTTATGATTTGCATAAGAAAAAAGTTAATTTAATAGATGAGAAAGCATCTACTCTTGGTCTTTCCATTATTAATGCAAATCAGGCTGATGCCAAAAAATTAGGTGAAGTTCATGAACCGGAAAGTTTTGATCGGATTTTAGTGGATGCACCATGTTCTGGTTTAGGTGTTATGCGTGGTAAACCAGAAATTAAATATAATAAAAAGGAAGAAGATATAACCAATCTCTCTAAAGTACAACGTGAGATTCTAGATAGTGTTTCTCCATTGTTGAAAATTGGAGGATTATTGATCTACAGTACATGCACAGTGGATACAAGTGAAAATGAAAATGTTGTTAAAGTATTTCTAGAAAGCCATCCTAACTTTAAAGTAGACGAAACATTTTTCGATGATTTACCAGATGAATCAAAAGGCTTAACCGGAATTTCCGAGTATGGATTTCAGTTGTTTCCACAAGATTTCCAAACAGACGGATTTTTCCTCACTCGTCTTAAAAAAATTAATTAATTTTGTTCTTTTATGTTGGGATTTGTGTAATACTTGGAGTAATAGAGTGTTCAAAAAGGGGATAAAAAGGACTTCTACGTTGCCCACTGGATGTGGGCGGTCTTAATAGAAGTTCCGCTTTTGCCAACGAACTTCTTAAAGGAAGGCCGACTAAAGATGAGCTTTGCGCCTAATTCACGCCTCCCCTTTTTTAGTCGCATGTCATTTTCATCGGACTTTTTGAACAACCTTTAATCGGAACGTTTTTAACTCTTTATGCTTGGGGGTATTTTATGAGAGGAACATTCTTAACTGACAGGGGTAGGGTAAGAAGTCACAATGAAGATGCCGGTGGAATATATTATAATTCTACAAATCAACTATTAGCAGTTATTGCTGATGGAATGGGTGGGCATCAGGCTGGTGATGTCGCTAGTAAAATGGCTATAACCCAAATAGATAAACAGTGGAAGAATACAAAGAAATTCGAAAAACCTAATGAAATCGAGGAATGGTTACAAAATACGATTCAAGAAATTAATAAAGCTATTTATGAGCATGCACAGAACAACCAAGAGTGTGAAGGAATGGGGACAACTCTTGTTATCGTAGTTCACATTGACGAGTTTTTAACGGTTGCTCATATTGGTGATAGTAGATGTTATCTGCTTAATCAACATAAACTAAAACAAGTAACAGAAGACCATTCACTAGTCAATGCTCTAGTTCAGTCTGGTCAAATATCCAGAGATGATGCTAAACATCACCCGAGAAAAAATGTTGTGTTAAGAGCGCTAGGTTCAGAATTACAGGTTGATGCTGACATAAAGACGATTTCGATTGACGAAAATGAAAAAATTTTACTTGCGACAGATGGACTAACTGATAAGATTCTTGATGAAGAACTGTTTGAAATTATTAACAAACATGACGATATCCATTTGGCTTGCCAAGAATTAATTGACTTGGCTAATAATAGAGGTGGCGAGGATAATATTTCTCTAATTCTTCTTTCAAATCATACATCTTTGAAAGAAGGTGAGAATGAATGAGAAGTGGTCACCTTTTAAATGAGCGGTATGAAATAAAAAATAAAATTGGTGCTGGTGGAATGGCCGATGTATATTTAGCTAGGGATACTATTCTGGAACGTGATGTAGCCATAAAATCTTTACGTTTAGAATATGCCAATGATCAAGAATTTATCGCTCGTTTTGATAGGGAGGCTCAATCTGCCACCAGTCTTTCTCATGAAAATATCGTAAGTATTTATGATGTAGGGGAAGAAGATCATTTATTATACATGGTAATGGAATACATAGATGGGATGACATTGAAAGAATACATACAGCGCAATGGTTCACTCGACGTAACGGAAACATTGGATATTATGAAACAAATTACGTCTGCAATTGCTCATGCCCATGCAAATAATATAGTCCATCGAGATATTAAACCACAAAATATATTAATCGATAATTTTGGCAAGGTGAAAGTAACTGATTTCGGAATTGCAATCGCATTAAGTGCGACATCACTTACCCAGACTAATTCCATACTAGGTTCGGTACATTATTTATCTCCCGAGCAAGCACGTGGTGGTATGGCTACTAAAAAGTCGGATATCTACTCATTAGGAATAGTAATGTTCGAAATGTTAACAGGGAGATTACCATTTTCTGGACAGTCTCCCGTATCGATAGCTTTGAAACATTTACAGAGTGATACACCTTCTGTTAGGAGGTTTAATCCAGATATCCCTCAAAGCGTTGAAAATATAGTGTTAAAAGCAACTGCCAAAGATTCCTTTCATCGGTATGAGACGATTTACGATTTGGAAACGGCAGTAGAGACTGCACTTGATCCGGATAAAATGAATGAAGCTCCCTATACTCCACCCGTAGAGGCAGGAGATGAAACAAAAGCGATACCGATTATTACAGATGACCACATTCAAGGTAATAATGATGATGAAACAATCATCCATACAAACGGTTTAACGAAAAATCATCCGGAAGATACTCCAAAGAAAAAGTTAAAAAAGGGAGATAAAAAAGCCAAAGGAAAGAAAAAGAAAAAGACGAAACAAAAGAAAAAGAGAAGAAAATGGCCCATATTTCTTTCTATATTTATAATCCTTTTAATTGGTGTCATTGGTTTGTTTTTCATCCCAGGTCTATTTCAACCAAAGCAAGTCGATGTACCTGAGGTAAAAGAAATGGAATCAGATGAAGCGAAGGATTTATTAGAAAATTTGAATCTGGTAGTCGAAGAAGAAATGGTTAGTTCAGAAGACATAGATGAAGATCTTGTTGTAAAAACAAGTCCTAGTGCTGGAAGAACTGTAAATGAAGGTTCTAATGTTACACTTTATATAAGTACTGGTAAAGAAAAATTTACTTTTGAAGACTATGTTGGAAAAGATTATAGTCAGGTTAAACGAGAGCTTGAAGTAGCTGGATTTGAAAATTTTATTCCATATGAAGAATACTCAAGTTTACCTCAAGGCCAAATAATCACACAAATATTCCCTAATCCAGATAGTGAAGTAGTACCTAGTGATACAACGGTGAGGTTTGAGGTAAGTTTAGGTCCCGAACCTGTATACTTAGGTAATCTAACAGGATTAACGGAAGCGGAAGCAAAACAAGAATTAGAGGATAATAACTTACAAATGAATAAGGTTGAAAAAAATTCCGATACAGTTGAAGCCGGTTATGTAATAAGTCAAGAACCGAGTAAGGGAACAAGTTTACAGCATGGTGATACGGTAAATGTATATATTTCTACTGGACCAGAACCAAAACCACCAAAAACAGTTTCAGTTAAGGTACCAATAGAGTACAGCCCTTCCGAGTCAGAAGACGCTGATTCTGAATCGGAAGAAGAAAAAGAAGAAAAGGAAAAAGAAGAGCCTTCAGAAAAGGTTGTAAGAATCTACATTGGTGACGCGGAACATAATATTTCAGATTTATATGAGGATAAAGTAATAACTGGTGATGATGAAGTATCATTTACAGTAACGATAGCACCGGATAGTTCAGCGGAATACAAAGTGATGTTAGAAGATGAATTAATTAAAGAAGAAAAATTAAACTATGAGGATGGTGAATAAATGGCAGAAGGCAGAATTATTAAAGCTTTAAGTGGATTTTACTATGTTAAATCGAACGATAATCTTTACCAATGTAGGGGAAGAGGGGTATTTAGAAATAAAAAAATCACCCCTCTAGTTGGCGACATGGTAGAATTTGAAATAAATGGTCCTAACGAAGGATATATTATGGAAATTAAGCCCAGAAAAAATGAACTTGTTCGTCCGCCAATTGCGAATATAAACCAAGCTATTATCGTTAGCTCTGCCATAGCACCGGAATTTAGTACTAAACTTTTAGATCGGTTTCTAGTACTAATTGAATTTAAAAATATAAAACCGGTTATCTTTATTACAAAGATAGATTTATTGTCCGAGGAAAAGTTGGAAGAACTAAAAAAATATAAGAAAGTTTATGAAAACATAGGCTACCAAGTGGAATTACTTTCAACAAAGGACTCCAACTATTCCCCCAATATTGGATTATATTTGAAGAACCATATAACTGTTATTGCAGGGCAATCTGGTGTGGGTAAAACCTCATTAATCAATTTATTAGATTCAAGTTTATTGTTAGCTACTGGTGAAATATCGGAAAGTTTAGGAAGAGGTAAACATACAACTAGGCATGTGGAATTATTAGAAGTAGAAGGCGGATTAGTTGCAGATACCCCAGGCTTTTCCGCTCTTGACTTTAATGAAATTGAGCTTGAAGAATTACCAGAACTATTTCCAGAAATGAGAGAACGAAGAAGTAATTGTAAATTCCGTGGTTGCTTACATCATAGGGAACCAAAATGTGCTATTAAAGAAGCATTAAGCAATGGTGAAATTGAAGAATTTCGATATGAACATTATTTAGACTTTTTAAAAGAAATACAAACGAGAAAGCCGAGGTATTAATTATGACAAAAATTGCTCCATCCATATTATCAGCGGACTTTTCAAAATTAGGAGAAGAAATAAAAGAGGTGGAACAAGGAGGAGCTGACTATATCCATGTAGATGTAATGGACGGTCACTTTGTGCCTAATATTACAATTGGTCCATTAGTGGTAGATGCTATTAAACCTATAACAAATCTACCACTAGATGTCCATCTAATGATCGAAAATCCGGATTTGTATATTCCATCGTTCGCAAAAAGCGGTGCATCGATTATTACAGTGCATCAAGAAGCATGTGTACATCTACACCGTACAATCCAATTAATAAAGGATCAAGGCGTGAAAGCAGGGGTTGTAATCAATCCCGCAACTCCAGCTGATGTTATTTATCCTATTCTTCCTGATGTGGATTTGGTTTTAGTTATGACAGTTAACCCTGGGTTTGGCGGGCAGTCATTTATTACTAACACATTAAGTAAAATTGAACGAATTTCTAAATGGAGAGCTGAATTAAATCTTAATTTTGAAATTGAGGTTGATGGTGGTGTCAATGTTGAAACAGCTAAATTATGTACAGATGCTGGAGCAGATGTACTTGTAGCTGGAAGTGCTGTTTTTAATCATCAAAACCGAAAAGAAGCCATTCAAAATATTCTTCAAGCAACGAAAGGTTAATGGACATGGCTGCTAAGATAGGAATTGTAGGCAACGGTCCAATCGAAACATTACCGGATTTAAAACAATATAAGGACGAGGTGGATGTGTGGATTGGTGCCGATCGTGGAGCTCTCTATATATTAAATCATGGTATAAAGGCATATTATGCAGTTGGTGATTTTGATTCCGTTAATGAGGAAGAAAAATTAAAAATCAAGGCGAATGCGATTGCTTATGAAGAATATCCTGCCAAAAAGGATGAAACAGATTTAGAATTAGCAATACAAAAAGCTTTTGATGAAAATCCGTCTACTATTTATTTATTTGGATTCACTGGTGGAAGATTGGATCATGAATTAATAAACATTCAATTATTATATAGAATCCGAAAAAAGGGAATTCGGGCAATGTTAATTGATTATTTAAATGAAATGGAATTAACATTTCCGGGAGAACATAGTATAAAAAAGGATCTAAGATATCGATATATATCTTTTATTCCATTTTCTCAAGAAGTAGAAGGGTTAACACTAACCAATTTCTACTATCCTCTTCAAAATAAAACAATCCATTGGGGTTCGACTCTATGTATTTCTAATGAGCTTATTTCAAATTCTGGTACTTTTTTTTATGAGAAAGGCATATTATTAGTTGTAAAGAGTCGCAGTGCAATTCCTGAATAAAATGGAATTGTCATTAGAGGAGGGCACTTATGAAATTTTATACTATAAAACTCCCGAAATTCATTAGTGGAATTGTGAAAGTAGTCATAGGTATTTTTAAAAAAGATTAATTATAAGGATTGCTTTTGCCTTAAAAGGCAAGGGCTCTTTTTTTGTGTGTTGTGATGATTAATCATAAAAGGTAAAATAAAAAGCACCCTATGGATGGGTGCTTTTTATTTCACTAATGTAAAACGTATATTAAACGCGTTCAACTTTACCTGATTTAAGTGCGCGAGCAGATACATAAACTTTTTTAGGTTTTCCATCTACCATAATACGTACTTTTTGTACATTAGCTTTCCATTTACGCTTATTGGAATTCATAGCGTGAGAACGTAGGTTCCCTGTGCTAGTTTTACGTCCAGTTACTACACATTTTCTAGCCATGTTATTCCCTCCTTACTCTATAACATGTGACATTAATACTTATACAATTTATCATAAGTAAGAAAAGATTGCAATTGGTTATTATAGAATAGTTAGAGTCATTCTTTTAAAATAGGCTAATATATAGTATACTTTTCATATATTAGCAGGGTTTAAGGAGGATTTTTATGTCCATAGAGCTAAATACGAATGATGGTCAAGTTACGATTACGAATGAAGTAATTGCGACAATTGCTGGGGGAACCGCCGAAGAATGTTATGGTATTGTCGGCATGGCCTCAAAAAGTCAAATTAGAGACGGAATAGCTGAAATACTTAGGAAAGAAAATTATTCTAAAGGTATAATCGTTCGTCAAGAAAACGAAAAATTACATATAGATATGTATATTATAGTTAGCTACGGAACCAAAATATCCGAAGTTGCTAGTAATGTACAGTCTCAGGTAAAATACGCATTGAATCAGTCGCTTGGTCTATCCATTGACTCTGTGAATATTTACATTCAAGGAGTCCGGGTAGCCCGAGATTAGGTTCTTTAAGTAGGAGGAAGTATTGTGACATTTGAAAAAATAGATGGCGTTATGTTAACAAATATGATTTTAACTGGAGCACATCATTTAGCCAGTAACGCCAAAATGATTGATGCATTAAATGTATTTCCAGTACCGGATGGTGACACTGGAACAAACATGAATTTATCCATGACTTCGGGTGCAAATGAAGTGAAAAAATTAAATAGTTCCAATGCCTCAGCAGTTGCGAATGCATTTTCCAAAGGGTTATTAATGGGTGCTAGAGGAAATTCTGGGGTAATTTTATCTCAAATTTTCCGGGGCTTTGCAAAAGGGATGGAAAAAAAGGAAACCCTTACTGCTGAGGATTTTGCGATGGCAGTTGACTTTGGAGTGAAAACTGCTTATAAGGCAGTGATGAAGCCTGTAGAGGGTACCATTTTAACGGTAGTTAAAGATGCTGGAAAAAAGGCAGTAGAGACAGCAAAAACCGAAACAGATATTATCCAATTAATGGAAGTTATTTTGGAGGAGGCTAAGGCTTCCTTAAAGCGAACTCCAGAACTCTTGCCTGTATTAAAAGAAGTTGGTGTTGTTGATTCAGGTGGACAAGGTTTGGTAACTATTTACGAGGGATTTTTAGCCGCACTTAAGGGTGAAGAATTACCCGAAGGACTTTCTAATATCGATATGGAAGAAATGGTTAATGCAGAGCATCATAAAGTGACACAAGATTTTATGGATACTTCTGATATTAAATTTGGTTATTGCACGGAATTTATGGTGAAGTTTGAAGAAGAAAAGTTAGCTGAAAATCCATACAATGAAGATGAATTTCGAAAAGAATTAAGTGAAATTGGTGACTCTTTATTAGTTGTTTCTGATGAAGATATTGTAAAAGTCCATGTACATTCTGAAACTCCGGGGACTTGTCTTACGTTAGGTCAACGATATGGTAGCCTCATCAACATGAAAATTGAGAACATGCGTGAGCAGCATAGTGCAATTGTTGGAGATACGCATAAGAAAAAGGTTGCAGAAGAAGAAAAGAAAAAGTATGCTATCGTAACCGTTGCAATGGGTAAAGGGATTAAGGAACTTTTAGAAAGCCTTGGTGCTACCGTTGTTATTGAAGGTGGACAAACGATGAACCCTAGTACCCAGGATATAGCTGATGCGATTAAACAAGCAAATGCTCGGAACGTTATAGTCTTACCGAATAACAAAAATATTAGAATGGCTGCGGATCAGGCTGCTGAATTAGTAGAAGAAACGGTTGCGGTTGTACCGACAACAACGATCCCGCAAGGTATTAGCGCCATACTTGCATTTCATCCCGAATCAGATATCGAAACAAACCAACAAACAATGGATTCTGCTAGACAGCAAGTAAAGACCGGTCAAATTACTTATGCAGTTCGAGATACTCAAATTAATGGCATTACAATTGAAAAAGATAACTTTATGGGTATCATTGACGGAGATATTAAATCTTCTCATCCTAATAGAGAAGAAGCACTAAAACTATTGTTAAAAGAAATGATATCAGATGATGATGAAATAGTAACCGTGTTATATGGGGAAGATGTTCAATCGTCTGAAGTCGAGAAGCTTGTGGCATATATTGAAAGTGAATATGAGGATATTGAAGTGGAAGTGCACAAAGGGGATCAACCTATCTATTCCTATATTTTATCAGTTGAATAAATAAAACACCAAATTTTTGTACGAACCCGAAACTATAGTTTTGGGTTCGTCGGTTTGGTGTTTTTTATTTTTGAATCTCTACATGGTGATTCTGCTACTTTTTGTTATAATTTAATCTAAAGTTAAAAACGATTTTAATAGTTATTAATAGAAAGAGTGATTAATTTGCTTGATGAGTCTATTACAGAACTAACTGGAATAGGTGAAAAATACGCTGAGGAATTGGCATTATTAAATATTTATACCATAAGAGATTTATTAGAATATTTCCCTTATCGATATGATGTATTTGAAATTAAACCGCTTATTGAACTCATTCATGAGGACAAAGTGACGATTGAAGGTACCGTCATACATGAACCAAGACTTCAAGTTTATGGCAGAAAAAAATCACGACTTACGTTTACTGTTGAAGTAGAAGGTGTAGCGGTTAAGGCAGTAATGTTTAATAGAGCTTTTGCCAAGAAACAAATACATTCAGATGCCACTGTGACGTTAACGGGAAAATGGGATGCCCACAGGCTTCAAATAACTGTCAGCAATTATAAAATCGGACCAGCTAATCAAGATGCAACCATTCAACCTATGTATTCACTAAGAGGGAAGCTTACGAATGCAAGAATAAGAAAAACCATTCAATCTGCAATGGATTATAAATGGAATGAAATAACAGAATTTATTCCAGAGAGATATTTAACTTCCTATAAACTTCCTGAACGAAAAACTGCGATTAAAACAATGCATTTCCCACCGAATCGAATAGCTTTAAAACATGCGAGAAGAAGATTTATATTTGAGGAATTTTTACTTTTTCAATTAAAAATGCAATTATTACGTAAAATCAATCGTGAAGCTTCTATAGGAAACGCACAAAGTTACGATGAAAAGGAAGTTGAACAATTTATTCAAGGTTTCCCTTTTACCTTAACAAATGCACAAAGGAAGTCTTTAAAAGAGATATTAAAAGATATGAAATCCCCGTACCGTATGAATCGTTTATTACAGGGAGATGTAGGGTCAGGAAAAACGGCTGTCGCAGCTATCGGATTATACGCAGCAAAGACAGCGGGAAAACAAGGAGCTCTCATGGTACCGACAGAAATTTTAGCGGAGCAGCATTATGAATCCTTACTTGAATTATTTAAGGATAAAGCCAATATTGCGTTGCTAACGGGATCCGTTAAAGGTAAGAGAAGGAAGGAAATAATATCTGCATTAGAAGAGCATAAGATAGATATTTTAATAGGGACACATGCGTTAATTCAAGAGGATGTAAATTTTTCTGATTTAGGATTTGTTATTGTTGATGAACAACATCGTTTTGGCGTGGAGCAACGTAGAATGTTACGAGATAAAGGACTTAAACCTGATGTTCTTTTCATGACTGCTACACCAATTCCTCGCACGTTAGCCATAACGGCTTTTGGGGATATGGATGTCTCCACTATTAATGAAATGCCAAAAGGAAGAAAGGAAATTGAAACATACTGGGCGAAAGACAATATGTTCGAGCGAGTGTTACGTATGATTGAGAAACATGTAGCATTGGGAGAACAAGCATATGTTATTTGTCCACTTATTGAGGAATCGGATAAGTTAGATATTCAAGATGCGGTCGACTTATATGAGCAATTAACGGAATTTTTTCCACCTGAAGTTAAAGTAGGGCTGATGCATGGACGATTAAAATCGGCTGAAAAAGAAGAAGTAATGAAACAATTTGCCGACAATGAAGTACAGGTATTGGTATCGACTACAGTTGTTGAGGTAGGTGTGAATGTTCCTAATGCTACGATCATGGTAATTTATGATGCAGAACGTTTTGGCTTATCGCAATTACACCAATTACGCGGAAGGGTTGGTAGAGGAGATAAACAAAGCTATTGCATTTTAATTGCTGATCCAAAAGGAGAAGTCGGTAAGGAAAGAATGAAAATTATGACCGAGACATCGAATGGTTTTGAATTATCAGAGCAAGATCTTAAATTAAGGGGACCAGGTGACTTTTTTGGTAAAAAACAAAGTGGTATGCCCGAATTTAAAGTAGCGGATATGGTACATGACTTTAAAGCCCTTGAAACAGCACGCTCCGATGCACAAGAAATTATTGAGAATAATCTTCTATATGCTGATGAGGAATATTATTATTTAAGACAACTATTAGAAAAAGACCCCTCATTTGCAAATATATTAGATTAATAACATTACTTGCATAAATGTTAATGGTATAATATATTACTATTAGTACCAAGTCATAGAATGAGTCGGAAATGTGAAGTTTGCTGGCCGTTGTAGCCGGAGGGAATAAAGCTAATAGATTGAACGGTGCGTGATAGGATGAAGCGATCAAAGTCAGAACGACAAAAATTATTAAAAGAAAAGATAGAGAAAACACCATTTATAACGGACGAGCAATTGGCGAATTACTTCTCAGTTAGCATACAAACCATCCGGCTAGATCGGATGGAGCTTTCGATTCCGGAATTAAGAGAAAGGATAAGAAATGTAGCAACGAATCAATGGAATGAGACTGTAAAAGCACTACCACTTGAGGAAGTCATCGGAGAAGTAATTGATCTAGAATTAGACAGAAGAGCTATATCTATATTAGATATAAATAAAGATTTAGTATTCTCAAGAAATAAAATAGCCCGTGGTCACCATTTATTTGCTCAAGCCAATTCTCTTGCTGTTGCACTAATTAATGATGAACTAGCACTCACTGCAAAGGCTGATATAAGATTTACTAGGCAAGTAAAAGAAGGCGAACGAGTAGTGGCAAAAGCAATGGTAGAGGGGAACCAAAAAGGGCTAACAAAAGTTAAAGTAAATAGTTTTGTAGGAAATGAAAAAGTATTTACTGGAATATTTCATATGTACAGATCTACGGATAAAGGAGAAGACGATCATGAGATTAGCAATTGACGCCATGGGAGGAGACCACGCTCCGAAAGAAATAGTTTTAGGAGCTATGGAAGCTGTCTCTGAAATAAAAGATCTACATATCACATTAATAGGGGATGAAAAACAAATCAATCCACTATTAACGAATCGTGAGAATCTTGATATTATCCATACAGAAGAAGTTATTACTGGAAATGACGAACCAGTGAGAGCGGTAAGACGAAAGAAAAATGCTTCTCTTGTTTTAGCTGCAAAGGAAGTAAAAGAAGGACGTGCTGATGCATGTATTTCTGCTGGAAATACTGGTGCATTAATGAGTGCGGGGTTGTTTGTCGTAGGAAGAATACCTGGAATTGATAGACCTGCATTGTCACCAACATTACCAACTATAGATGGTAAAGGATTTCTACTATTAGATGTAGGTGCAAATGTAGATGCTAAGCCACAACACCTTGTACAATATGCTATTATGGGTTCCGTTTATGCTGAAAAAGTGCGTTCCATTACTAACCCCACTATTGGATTATTAAATGTTGGTACGGAAGATGGAAAAGGCAATGATTTAACTAAAAAAGCATTTGAACAATTAAAGAACGCACCTGTCAATTTTATTGGAAACGTGGAAGCACGTGATTTACTTGACGGGGTAGCAGATGTTGTAGTTACAGATGGGTTCAGTGGGAATATCGCCTTAAAAACAATCGAGGGAACAGCAAATAGTCTTTTTACAATATTAAAAGATACGATGATGTCTTCTTTTAAAACAAAACTAGGTGCAGCAATTCTAAAAAATGATTTACGTGGTTTGAAAGGTAAATTAGATTACTCTGAATATGGTGGTGCAGGTTTATTTGGCCTAGCAGCTCCAGTTATAAAAGCTCATGGTTCTTCTAAACATAGAGCAATTGTAAGTGCTGTAAAACAAGCGAAACATATGGTGGATCATCATGTAACAGATACTATCAAAACAACGGTGGAATCAATGGAATTTGAGAAGGAGTGAAAAAAATGAAACGTGTTGCTTTTATGTTTCCAGGTCAAGGTTCCCAAGATATTGGGATGGGAAAAGAATTTTATGATACATATCCAGAAGTTCAAGAACTTTTTCATAAAGGAAATGAATTATTAAATAAAGATATTACCAAATTAATGTTTGAAGGACCGAAAGAGACGTTAACGGAAACGGAAAATGCTCAACCTTCATTATTGCTTTCAAGTATTGCTGTACATCAACTGCTTATTAAAGAGGAAATTGAACCTGTTATGACAGTTGGACATAGTTTAGGGGAATATAGTGCATTAGTTGCTGCAGGAGCAATAAGTTTTGATAATGCATTACCACTTGTTGCCACCCGAGGGAAATTAATGGAAAATGCCTTTCCAAAAGGCAAGGGTACCATGGCAGCTGTATTGGGCTTAAACGAGCAGGAAATCGCAAAGGCAATACAATCTATTACAGATGAAGTAGTGGATATTGCAAATTTAAATTGTCCAGGACAAATAGTTATTTCTGGTTCGAAGGAAGGAATTGAAGAGGCAAGTAAATTATTAAAGGAAAATGGTGCGAAGAGAGTTTTACCTTTAAATGTTAGTGGTCCATTCCACTCCAGATTAATGAAATCCGCGAACGAGGAATTCTCTAACTATTTAAATCAAATAGAATTTAATGATTCTAAAATTCCAGTTTACGCTAACGTTTCTGCTAAACCAGTTTCAAAAAAAAATGAAATAAAAGATCTTCTTATTAAACAATTGTATTCTCCTGTGAGATTTGAAGAGTCCATACGTAACATGATGGAGGAAGGAATAGATGCATTTGTGGAAGTTGGAAATGGCAAGGTTTTAAGCGGCCTTTTGAAAAAAATCGACCGGAAGATACCAACTTTCTCAATACAAGATATCGATTCAATGAATAAATTTATCTCATGGTATAAGGAGGATAACTAATGTTAAAAGGCAAAAATGCTTTAGTAACCGGTGCATCTCGAGGTATTGGAAGAGCAATTGCACTTGAACTAGCGAGGAAAGGTGCAAATGTTGCTGTGAATTATGCTGGCAGTGAAGAAAAAGCGCAACAAGTTGTGGAAGAAATTGAAAGCTACGGTGTAAAAGCATTCAAAATCCAAGCGAATGTTGCGAATGAATCGGAAGTTAAAGGCATGATAAAAGAAGTTACCAGCCAATTTGGTAGCCTAGATATACTTGTAAATAATGCTGGTATAACAAGGGATAATCTTTTAATGCGAATGAAAGAAGAAGAATTTGATGATGTCATTACTACAAACTTAAAAGGGGTATTCTTATGTACGAAAGCCGTAGCTAGACAAATGATGAAGCAAAGATCTGGTAAAATTATTAATGTTGCTTCGATTGTTGGTGTATCTGGTAACCCTGGACAAGCTAATTACGTGGCTGCTAAAGCAGGAGTCATCGGTTTAACAAAAACAACTGCGAAGGAATTTGCTTCACGTAATATTCTAGTGAATGCTGTAGCACCTGGATTTATTGCAACAGATATGACAGATCAATTAACAGATGAACAAAAAGAAGGAATGTTAGGGTTAATTCCTTTACATAAATTAGGACAACCTGAAGATGTTGCGAAAGTAGTTCGATTCCTTGCTTCAGATGATGCAAATTATATGACAGGTCAAACGCTTCATATTGATGGCGGAATGGTTATGTAAATTTCTTGAGTTTTTACTAGTAATTTATTTTATGGATATGATATTATACAATTTTAAGAAAGTCTTTTGAAATTAAAAATTTAGCTAAGAATAAGTTTTGCTAAATTAATTGATACTATTTGAAGGGAGGTGAATAGTAATGGCAGATGTGTTTGACAGAGTTAAAGCAATTATTATCGATCGTCTTGATGTAGATGAAGAAAAAATCACGCTAGAAGCATCTTTTAAAGATGACCTAGAGGCAGATTCACTAGACGTTGTTGAGTTAGTAATGGAACTTGAAGATGAGTTTGATATGGAAATTGCTGATGAAGAAGCTGAAAAAATTAATACAGTAGGGGATGCTGTTAATTACATAAATAGTCAACAGTAAACAATCCTAATAATAGGAAAGTCTCGCAAATTATTGCGAGACTTTCCGTATCTACTTCTCAGAGGTGAAAATATGGAACAACTGGAAAAGCAATTAAACCTGTCCTTTCATGATCATGATTTAATCAGGCAGGCTTTTACACATTCATCGTATGTGAATGAGCATCGGAAGGAAGTATTTTCGGATAATGAACGGTTGGAGTTTTTAGGGGATGCTGTTCTTGAACTAGGTGTGTCTCAATACTTGTATCGAAATCATGAACAAATGCCAGAAGGTGAAATGACGAAGCTAAGAGCTGCGATTGTGTGTGAACCATCTTTAGTAGGATTTGCACAAGATCTTCATTTTGGGGATTATTTGCTACTAGGTAAAGGGGAAGAGCAAACTGGTGGAAGAGAACGCCCAGCAATTTTAGCCGATGTATTTGAAGCCTTTCTTGGCGCGTTATATCTCGATCAGGGATTTGATATAGCTTTAGATTTTCTAAAAGAACATGTTTTTCCGAAAATAAAAGCTGGTACTTTTTCGCATGCGATGGATTATAAAAGCCAATTACAAGAATATATTCAGCAATATAAAAACAGAGTTATTGAGTACAAAATAGTGAATGAAAAAGGACCCTCACATAATAAAGAGTTTATTGCTAATGTATTCATTAATAATGAAGTTGTTGGCGAAGGAATTGGTAGAACCAAAAAAGAAGCAGAGCAAAGAGCAGCAAAGATTGCACTGGATACTTTTAATGCTTAGTAGAAAAGCTGTTATTCTGGGAATAACAGCTTTTTGCTATTTCTTATTTCTTTCTTATAGAGCCCAATTCTTCGACAAATGCTTGCGTCTCTAACGTACTAAGTTGTCCTTTTTTCTTAATGATATCGTACATTAGTTTCAGATCATCATATTTATTAATATCATAATCCTCAGCATCTAGTAACCCTCGATTTACCACATTTAATTTATCTGCTAATTCATCAAGAAGAATTTTAAGATTCTCTTGTGATGCTACTTTTAAATCCATTTGCAATCCCCCCATTTTAGATACAATTGCTAATCTGCGTTATGTATTGATTCCATACTTCTTTATGTCACTAATTTTATGATAAGATAAATGCGACAAAAAGCCAATGACTTTTTATCAAGTACGATAAAAAATCCGCCTTAGTTATCTGAACCCTCTATTATAATTATAACTTGGTGTTATTCCTTTTATTTATGTTTAATTATAAAAAATTGTTATTTCAATTATGGCTACGCTTGCAGTAAACTAAAAATAACCAATTTAATTAGTGTTCTTTACTTTAAAAGATAATTATTTAGCTAACTTTACAACCAATCAGCAATTAACTTTAGGACTATTGGCTTTTGCTATATATCTATGGGTTATTTTTCTAATAGCTATGTCGTAGTCTGAATTAATAGGTATCGCACTAGTTCAATTGGCCTAGTATCAAGTGTGTTTTTAACGTTTGTCGCTATCCTGGCAACATTTTTTATTGGTGAAAATAGGGTGATTTAAAAGGAGTAGATTAAAAAATGAGTCAGTACAAAATTGGCGTTCTATATGGTGACGGAATCGGTCCAGAAATTGTAGATTCAACTGTTGAGATAGTTAACGCAGCTTGCAGGCAGTTAAAGCTGAATGTTTTGAAGTTTCAATACCTCCCTATTGGCTGGGAATCTATTGATAAATTAGGTCATCCGGTACCATCTTCGACAAAAGAAGCATTAGCTGAGCTAGATGGTTGGATTATGGGTCCCCATGATTCAGCTTCCTATCCTGATAAATTTAAAGAGATAAGAAACCCTAGTGGAGAATTACGTCATTCCTTTGATTTGTATGCGAATATTAGACCTTCGAAATCAATTCCAGGTGTAAAAGGTTTGGTAGAAAATGCAAATCTAGTTATTTATCGAGAAAATACGGAAGGGTTTTATCCAGATCGCAACATGTATTCAGGAGTTGGGGAGTGGAAAATAACGCCGGATGTAGCTGTGTCCACCGGGGTCTTCACAAGAAAGGCTATTACAAGAATTGCGAAGGCAGCCTTTGAAGCGGCTATGAGTAGAAGGAAAAAAGTGACGATTGTACATAAAGCGAATGTAATTAGATTAGGAACCGGTATGTTTAAAGATATTTGTTTGGAGGTTGCAAAAGATTATCCAGATGTTCAAGTGGATGATTATCATATTGATGCAATGACGGCTCACCTTGTAAGAAATATTTATCAGTTTGATGTTATTGTAACAGAGAATATGTTTGGAGATATTTTATCAGATTTAGCGGGAGAACTTGCAGGTAGTTTGGGGTTGGCACCATCCATTAACACGAATAGCCAACAGGTAATGGCTCAAGCTGCTCATGGATCTGCACCAGATATAGCTGGTCAAAATAAAGCCAACCCTGTCGGAATAATCCTATCAACCGTAATGTTGCTTCAATGGCTTGGTGGCCGACATAAAGATGATAAGTTAATTGAAATTGCCAATCTAATAGAACAAAGTATATTTACAGTTATGGAAGAAGGAATAAAGACGGTTGATTTGAATGGAAAGGAGACGACAACTTCTTTTACCAAAGCCGTTATGAATAAGATTCAACGACAATAGTGAGAAATTACTACATAGTTATATACTTCCATACCAATACTACTCCCTAAAGCAACAAAGTAGACCACTTAAAAAAACAGGTCTAGAATATAACATATAGGGTGGTATCTACCCTAAGAAATTTGCACACATTCATGAGAGAAGGGTTTTTATGGTATTTAAAAATGTAACTGTCGCTGGTAGTGGCGTACTAGGTAGTCAAATTGCTTATCAAATTGCCTTTAAAGGTTTTAACGTAAGCGTATATGACATTAATGATAAGGCTATAGAGACAGCAAAGGGACGAATTGAAAAGCTTAAAGATCGTTACAAAGAAGATCTTGGTGCCACTGATGAGCAGGTAAATCAAGCATATAAAAGTATGAACTTTTATTCGGATTTAGGAAAAGCTGTTGAACAGGCGGATTTGGTAATTGAGGCTGTTCCGGAACTAACGGATATTAAAATAAATTTCTACCATCAATTAGCAGAGGTTGCTCCAAAGCATACGATCTTTGCATCAAATTCTTCGACAATGCTTCCGAGCCAATTCGCTGATGCAACAGGTCGTCCAGAGAAATTTTTAATGCTGCACTTTGCAAATGAAATTTGGAAAAATAATACCGCTGAAATTATGAAGCATGAAGGAACGGACATGAAGGTATTTCAGGATTTAGTGGATTTTGCAAAAGAGATTGGTATGATTCCACTTCCAATTTACAAGGAGCAGCCTGGCTATATCTTGAACTCCCTATTGGTACCATTCTTGGATGCAGCTCAACAATTGCTAGTCAATGAAATAGCAGATGTTGAAACAATTGACAAAACGTGGATGGTTGCAACAGGTGCACCGAATGGACCATTTGCTACTCTTGATATCATTGGGATTCGTACACCATATAACCTATCTAAAGCAAAAGGTGAAGCAGGAGACGAAAATGCCAAGAAAGTTGCTGAATATTTAAAGGTAAATTATTTGGACAAGGGTAAACTTGGTGTTGAATCAGGTGAAGGCTTCTACAAATATCCAAACCCAGCTTATAAAAATGAAGATTTCTTGAAATAGGTATTAAAAAGCGAAACTTATTCCCAAGTAGGGATTAAAAATATAAGTAATATGATTAAAAAGCTTCTCGAAATACGAGAGGCTTTTTTTACTTTTAGAGGAATATAGTAATAGAGTACAATACAAATATGCCTAATTCATATGTTTATGGTAAAATAAATGCGGTAAAAAGCCAATGACTTATGTGAAAGAACGAAAAAAGGTTCTTTTTATTTAGATATAGGAGAATGATTATGTATTTAAAACGGTTAGAAAGTGTTGGATTCAAATCATTTGCTGAACGTATCAGTGTTGATTTTGTTCCAGGTGTTACTGCTGTCGTTGGTCCTAACGGTAGTGGTAAAAGCAATATAACAGATGCAATCAGATGGGTGCTTGGAGAACAATCGGCAAAAACGTTACGTGGATCCAAGATGGAGGATATTATTTTCCAAGGTAGTGATTCAAGAAAACCGTTAAATGTAGCTGAAGTAACATTAGTTTTAGACAATCAAAATCATTCATTGCCATTAGATTATGATGAAGTTAGTGTAACAAGAAGGGTATATCGATCGGGTGATAGTGAATTTTATATAAATAAACAATCATGTCGTTTAAAAGATATTATAGACTTATTTATGGATTCTGGTCTTGGCCGTGATGCTTTTTCCATTATTAGCCAAGGAAAGGTAGAAGAAATTTTAAGTTCCAAAGCGGAAGAAAGACGAACTATTTTCGAAGAGGCTGCCGGGGTCTTGAAATATAAACAGAGAAAAAAGAAAGCAGAATATAAATTAGCTGAGACCCAAGAAAATTTAAATCGTGTGGAAGATATTATTTATGAGATTGAACAACAGAAAGAGCCCTTATGGGAACAAGCTGAAAAAGCAAAAAATTACATGAAATTAAAAGAAGAACTGAAGCAAGAGGAGATATCTCTTTTAATTACCGAAATTGAAAAGCTACATAATGAATGGAAAGCATTGTTGGATATAATCAATGAGAAAAAAAATGAAGAAATAAAGATGAAAACCTCCATTCGTCAAAAAGAATCCCAAATTGAAAAACAAAGACTACAAATAAATAAATTAGATAAAGAAATTGAAAATAAGCAAGATGAATTACTCCAGACTTCAGAGTTGCTCGAAAAATATGAAGGGAAAAAGCAATTATTTAACGAACGTTCGAAACACTTTGATGAAAATAAGCAAAAGTTAGAACGATTAAAAGAAGAAACAGCAGAAAGTATTAAGAATCTAGAAAAGGAATTATTAGAAGAACAAGGGAAATTAACTAACCTTTCAGATTCCAGGAAAAAAGCGAAGCAACAAATACAACAGTTACAGGAAAAATTGGCAATAAGTGAAGAGTCCATTTCTGATCAGATTGAAGGTTTGAAGTCAGATTATATTGAGTTTCTAAATAAACAAGCAGCTATCAGAAATGAAAAGCAATCCATTAAACAACAAAAACAACAAATATTTGGGAGGAAGGATAGACAAGCCTCAAGGTTTAAAGATTCATTGAGGCAAAGAGAAGAACTTTCGCTAAAGAAAGAAGAAACGGAAGCCAAATTAATTCAACAAGAGAAATTATGGACAACCATTCAAGAAGAAACGACCGATATTAAATCGAAGTTGGAAAAAGAAAGGAATTTATTTCAGGAATCACAAACAAAGCTTTATCAAGGTTATCAATATATAGAAAAGTTGAAATCCCAAAAAGAAATGCTTGAAGAAATGAAGGAGGACTTCCAAGGTTTTTTCCAAGGCGTAAAGGCAATTTTAAAAGCACGTGAACAAAAACAGTTAGAAAATATCCATGGTGCAGTCATTGAATTAATTGATGTTCCAAAGAATTACATTACAGCTATTGAGACCGTGCTTGGTGGTCAAGCTCAACATATTGTTGTGCAACATGATCTTGCAGCTAGAAATGCAATTCAGTGGTTAAAACAAACGAATAATGGTCGTGCTACTTTTCTCCCACTAGAGTCAATTCAAGAACGTTTCATAACGAATGACGTGCTTTTACAAATTAACAAACACCCCGGATTTATCGGTGTTGCTGCTAATCTCGTTCAAGTAGAATCTCTTTATCGTAAAGCCGTTAATCATTTAATGGGGCATGTAATCATATCGAAAACATTAAAAGATGCCAATGAAATTGCTCGAATGATCGGGCGGAGATTTCGGGTTGTAACGTTAGATGGCGATGTTGTGAATCCTGGAGGTTCGATGTCAGGCGGTGCGCTTAAGAAAACGAATCAATCTTTATTTTCTAGAGATAAAGATATAAAAGAATTAAATGAAAAGATAAATCAATTTCAACAAAAAATTACCTTGTTTGAACAAAAATTGGCTAATCAAAAAGAAAAAATTTCCGATCTAGAAAACCAATTCAAGACCAATGAAGAATCATTAGTACAAGAACAACAATCATTGCAAAAACTTCAGTCCTATTGTAAAGAATTAGAACTGAAATTGGATTCCTTAAATAACAATCTCTCTATATACGATCAGGATCATAAACAATATATTCATGAGAGTGAACGGCTAGAAAAAAGGGATAAAGAACTGACAAAAAAATTGCATGATATTAAACAGGAATTGGAAGAAATTCAAAAGAAGATGGATCAATTAAGTGAAGAAGAAACACAACTTAGAGATAGTAAAGAGGTAATGCAACAAGAATTACATCAATGTCAAATTTCTTTAGCAGAACAGGAAGAAAGGATAAAAAACCAGAAAGAAAAGGTAAAATCTGTAGAAACAAGGATAACGGAGTCTAATAATTTGCTACGTTCTTATAAAAAGGACCTAGATAATTTATACGAAATGGCTTATATTGAGGAAACGGAAGAAGAAATTGATCAAAAGCTGGAATTAAATCGCAAGAAAAAAGAAGGATTAACCAATCTTATTCAGGAAAGACGTTTACAACGCGCACAATTAACACAGATTATCCAAGATGAGGAAAAAGAATTAAAAGAAGAAAATAAAAGGCACCAAACTTTTGCTCAAGAGATACAACAAAAAGAGGTTCAAGCAAATCGTCTAGACGTCGATTTGGAAAATAGGTTAAACCATCTACAAACCGAATATACGATTACTTTTGAAAAAGCATCACAACTTTATGAAAAAGTAACAGATGTGACGGAGTCAAAAGCCCTTGTAACTGATTTAAAGGCAAGAATAGAAAGATTAGGAACGGTGAATTTAGGGGCAATTGACGAGTACGATAGGATTTCTGAACGATATGAGTTTTTATCTGGCCAAAGGAATGATCTTGTAGAGGCAAAAGAAACGTTATATTCTGTTATTTCGGAAATGGACGAAGAAATGATAAAACGATTTGATGATACATTTTCTAAAATAAAAGAAGAATTTGCGGTTGTTTTCCAGCAATTATTTGGTGGTGGTCATGCGGAATTAAAATTAACCGATCCCAAACATTTATTGGATACAGGTGTGGATATTATCGCCCAACCACCAGGGAAAAAACTACAAAACTTAGGGCTTTTATCTGGTGGAGAGCGATCTTTAACTGCTATAGCTTTATTATTTGCTATATTACGAGTACGTCCAGTCCCTTTTTGTATACTGGATGAAGTAGAAGCTGCTTTAGACGAAGCTAACGTTACTCGTTTTGCAAAATATATTAAATTGTATAGTGAAAATACACAATTTATTGTTATCACTCATCGTAAAGGAACGATGGAAGAAGCGGATGTCCTTTACGGAGTAACAATGCAGGAATCAGGGGTTTCTCGATTGGTTTCTGTAAGACTTGAAGACACGAAGGAATTAATTAATTCTTAAGGAGGTAGTTCACAATGGGTTTTATGGATAAGTTGAAAACTAAGTTTACACAAAATAAAGAAACCAAAAAAGTAAGTGAAAAATATAAAGAAGGTATGAAAAAAAGTAGAAATACTTTTTCCGGTAAGATTAACGACCTAATTGCGAGATATCGGAAGGTAGATGAAGACTTTTTTGAAGAATTGGAAGAAGTGCTTATTACTGCAGACGTAGGAGTTATGACAGTAATGGATCTAATTGACGAATTGAAAATGGAAGTGAAACGTCAAAATATAAAAGATACAAGTGAAGTGAAGAATGTCATTTCAGAAAAATTAGTTGAGATCTATCATGGCGACGATGATGAAGAAATAAAAACATTAAACATTCAAGAAGAAGGCTTATCCGTAATTTTAGTAGTTGGTGTAAATGGTGTAGGAAAAACAACTTCTATAGGGAAATTAGCAAATCAATTAAAACAGCAAGGGAAAAAAGTTGTGCTTGCAGCAGGGGACACTTTTAGAGCTGGTGCTATTGAACAGCTTGAGGTTTGGGGAGAACGTGCTGGTGTTGATGTCATTAAACACAGTGCGGGAAGTGATCCTGCCGCTGTCGTTTTTGATGGTATAAAAGCTGCCAAATCAAGAAATGCAGATGTTTTAATTTGTGATACTGCTGGGCGGCTTCAAAATAAAGTTAACTTAATGAACGAGCTTTCTAAAGTTAAACGCGTAATAGAACGTGAAATTCCTGGTGCTCCACATGAAGTGTTATTAGTTTTAGATGCAACTACAGGTCAAAACGCGTTAAATCAAGCGAAAACATTTTCTGAAGCAACAGATGTAACTGGAATAGTTTTAACGAAATTAGATGGTACTGCAAAAGGTGGTATTGTACTCGCAATTCGTAATGAACTTAATATTCCAGTAAAATATGTTGGACTTGGAGAAAAAGTGGATGATCTTCAGCAATTTGATGCTAATGCATTTGTCTACGGATTATTCGCAGATATGTTAGAAGAAGAGGTAGAAGAAGAATAACTAGGTAGGAATATAATCCTTGACAGACAACCTTGTTAAAGTATGATATTATGTAAAGGAGATTCACTTAACAAAGGGGTGACGTTTTGATAGAGAAAACAACCCGGGTAAATTATTTATATGATTTTTATCAAACTTTATTAACTTCAAAACAACGAAACTATATGGAACTGTACTATTTGGAAGATTATTCTCTAGGTGAAATTTCTGAACTACATCAAGTTTCTAGACAAGCAGTTTATGATAATATTAAACGAACTGAATCGATGCTTGAGTCCTATGAAGAGAAACTTCACCTATATGAACGTTTTTTAAAACGGGCTTCTATATTAGAAAAAATGGAAGAATATACTTCAGATGAAAATATACTATCTTTCATTCAGCAATTAAAAGAATTAGATTAGGGGGAAACCTTCTATGGCATTTGAAGGATTAGCCGACCGTCTGCAAAGTACGATGAAAAAAATTACCGGTAAAGGTAAGGTTTCAGAACAAGATGTTAAAGAAATGACTCGCGAGGTACGCCTTGCATTGTTAGAAGCAGACGTTAACTTTAAGGTTGTGAAAGACTTAATTAAACGAATTAAAGAACGTGCTGTTGGACAGGAAGTGATGGAAAGTTTAACTCCTGGTCAACAGGTTATTAAAGTTGTTAAAGAAGAATTAACGAATTTAATGGGTGGAGAACAAAGTAAGATTGCGGTAAGCGACCGTCCGCCAACTATTATTATGATGGTAGGTTTACAAGGGGCTGGTAAAACAACCACTACAGGAAAGTTAGCTAACCATCTTCGTAAAAAACATAATCGTTCTCCACTGCTCGTAGCATGTGATGTGTACCGTCCAGCAGCGATTAATCAATTAGAGACGCTTGGTCAACAATTAAGTATGCCAGTTTTTTCTATGGGAACAGAAGCTAATCCTGTAGATATTGCTACAAAAGCAATTGAAAAAGCGAAAGAAGAACATAATGATTATGTCATTATTGATACTGCTGGTCGTCTTCATGTCGATACCGATTTAATGGATGAACTGCAACAAATCAAAGAAAATGTCAAACCAGATGAAATCTTCTTGGTAGTAGATGCCATGACTGGACAAGATGCGGTTAACGTTGCGGAAAGCTTTAATGAACAGTTGGACATAACTGGAGTAGTATTAACGAAATTAGATGGGGATACTCGTGGTGGTGCAGCCTTATCTATTAAAGCTGTTACCGATAAATCAATTAAATTTGCCGGAATGGGTGAAAAATTAGATCAGTTAGAACCATTCCATCCTGAACGAATGGCTTCTAGGATTTTAGGAATGGGGGATGTACTTTCCCTTATCGAAAAAGCACAAGCAAATGTTGATGAAAAGCAGGCAAAAGAATTAGAAGAAAAAATGCGTACCATGTCATTTACTTTTGACGACTTTCTTGAACAAATGGGGCAAGTAAGAAATATGGGGCCATTAGATGAACTTATTAACATGATCCCAGGTGTAAATAAGATGAAAGGTCTTAAAAATGCCCAAATAGATGAGAAACAGCTCTCGCAAGTAGAAGCTATTATTCAATCTATGACAAAAAAAGAAAGGCAAGAACCCGGCATTATTAATGCTAGCCGTAAAAAAAGAATAGCTAAAGGATCCGGAACTACCGTATCTCAAGTTAATCGTCTTTTAAAACAGTTCAATGAAATGAAGAAAATGATGAAACAAATGACCAACATGCAAAAAGGCAAAAAAGGCAAAGGATTTAACCTTCCGTTTATGTAGAAAAAGCATATGCCGACATTGGCCGCAAAGGTCGCATTTAGTCGGCCTTCCTTTATTACTTTGGGTCGATGTTGACTTTCATCACAAGGGTATAAGTGCGACTAAGCCTATGGTTTCACCAGTCCGAAAGTCTTCTTTATCGTGTCATGAGGTAAAGGAAGTCTCGCTACGGCTTTAGCGCTGGAGCTAGATTAGAAAAAGCAGACGCGCTCGGAAATTTGATTTATGGATTGTTACTTTATATAATGTAATGGAAAAACACTTTACAGACAAAAAATTATCTGTTAGAATCATATCTTGTGAATAACATTAATGGAGGTGCTATAAAAAATGGCAGTAAGAATTCGTTTAAAACGTATGGGATCTAAAAGAAATCCTTTCTATCGTATTGTTGTAGCAGATTCACGTTCTCCTCGTGACGGACGTAATATTGAACAGGTTGGAACTTACAATCCGGTTGCTAACCCAGCTGAAATTAAAATAGATGAGGATAAAGCACTTGATTGGATGAAAAAAGGCGCTAAACCAAGTGACACAGTTCGTAATCTATTCTCACAACAAGGCATCATGAAAAAATTCCACGAACAAAAAAACTAATAGTAAAGTAGTGTGATATCATGAAAGCCCTAATAGAATCGATTGTTACTCCGCTTGTTGATAGCCCTGAAGATATTGTTGTTACAAAAACAGAAGAAGATAGTAAGATTGTATACCATCTTACTGTTCACAAAGACGATGTTGGTAAGGTTATTGGCAAGAACGGGCGTATTGCAAAGGCGATTCGAACAGTTGTATATGCAGCTAAAACAGATGGGAAAAAACGCATTTACTTAGATATTATGTAATCGAAGGGAAAGGAACCTGTTGGTTTTGCTTTCCCTTTTCTGTATTATTTTTAAGAGGATGTTTTAAAAGTCCGGTAAAAATGACACTTTGAATTTCTTTGTTGGTGATCATGGATTAAAGGAAGGCCGAATAAAAACAGCCTTTGTGACTAATGTCGGCATACCTAAATGTAGGGGCAGCGTTGCAACTTGTGTAGAATCGGTCCTTTTTATCCCCCTTTTTTAACGCGTATTGTAAGAGACCTTTTGTGAGAGTGAGGAAAATAATGAAGATAATAAAAAAAGTCCTAGTCAAACAAATAGTCACTGAGAAAAGTAGAAAAAAATTATTGAACCAGTTTAATAAGCAAAAAATGCGACTTGAACAAGAGTGTCAACAACTTCTGTTTGAAAAAAAGA
Organism: Oceanobacillus caeni; assembly: GCF_019037185.1. Taxonomy (GTDB): domain Bacteria; phylum Bacillota; class Bacilli; order Bacillales; family Amphibacillaceae; genus Oceanobacillus; species Oceanobacillus caeni. Next base: position 84,770 of record NZ_JAHHXM010000005.1, on the reverse strand, counting down.
AATTACAAAATAAACCCGGCGTTTCCAAACAAGATGTAACACGTAGATTTCAAAATGAAATTACGAAACGCAGGGAAAAAATGGATCTAATTGATTTTAAAATAGAACAAATGGAGATGCTTGAACTAGGTGTAGAAATAGTAGAAGACGAAGTTGAAGCTCTTGTTGAGGTTACAGAAGGAATGAATTGGGAAGAAATAATGAGCGAGCAATCCATTGTGATAAAAGATGGCATAATTGTTCGTGTTGATAAATAGAGAAAGAAGAGTGATAATATGACAATAAACATGTTTAACGTTGGAAAAATTCTAAATACTCATGGTATCCGTGGGGAAGTAAAAGTTTTGCGGATTAGTGATTTTGATGACCGCTTTCAAATAGGTAGTACTGTCTACTTAGATAAAAAGGATGGGGAACCATTAGAATTAGTCATTGATGGACATCGTATACATAAAGGGTATGATCTTTTACAATTCGAAGGGTATCATAATATCAATGATGTGGAGAACTTTAAGGGGTTATATTTGAAAATATCTGAAGAGCAATTGACTGAGTTAGATGATAATGAATTTTACTACCATGAGATTATTGGCTGTGATGTGCATACTACAGATAATCAGTATATTGGTAAGATAAAAGAAATCTTATCACCTGGAGCAAATGACGTATGGGTTGTGAAACAGCCGAAAGGAAAGGATATTTTAGTACCTTATATAAAAGAAGTAGTGAAGTCTGTCGACATAGAAGAAAAAAACGTTAGGATAGAACTAATGGAAGGATTGCTAGATTAATGCACATCGATATTCTCACATTATTTCCCGAAATGTTTACAGGGGTTTTTCAGAGTTCCATTCTCAAAAGAGCAAGTGAACGAGGTCAGTTCAGCTATCAATTGGTGAATTTTAGGGATTATACGAAAAACAAGCATAATAAAGTAGATGATTATCCATATGGTGGTGGCGCTGGGATGGTTCTATCTCCACAACCTGTTTTTGATGCGGTTGAATCACTCTCAATAGCTACAAAGGGAAAAAAACCACGTATTATATTAATGTGTCCCCAAGGCGAACCTTATAACCAAAAAAAAGCGGAAGAATTTGCGAACGAAGATCATCTAATATTTATTTGTGGGCATTATGAAGGGTATGACGAAAGAATTAGAACACATCTTGTCACAGATGAAATATCGATAGGGGATTATGTATTAACAGGTGGAGAGCTAGGCGCAATGGTAGTAGTGGACAGTGTAGTTCGTTTATTACCTGAAGTATTAGGAAATGAAAAGTCGGCAGTTCAAGATTCATTTTCTTCTGGTTTGTTGGAGCATCCACATTATACACGTCCAGCGAATTTCCGCGGTTTGGAAGTCCCTGATATTTTATTATCAGGTAATCATGCAAAGATTGAAAAATGGCGTAAAGAACAATCATTGAAAAGAACGTATGAACGAAGAAAAGATATGCTGGAGTCTATTCAGTTGTCTGATGAAGATAGGAAACTATTAAATAAAATAAAAAATGAAGATAGTTAAAACAAGACTTTAAATATAGTTGAACAAATGGTTGCTTTATGTTATATTAATGATTGTGCTTAAGTTCGTTTAAGCCGTAAAACGATGTTCCGCTGTTCTTAGAGAATGATGAACATTAGTTTGGAAGGAGAGTTTAGAATGCAACAATTAATTGCAGACATTACGAAAGATCAATTACGTACAGACCATCCTGATTTCCGTCCTGGAGATACTGTTAAGGTTCACGTTAAAGTTGTTGAAGGAACTCGTGAACGTATCCAGGTTTTTGAAGGTGTTGTTATTAAACGTCAAAACGGTGGAATCAGTGAAACATTTACAGTAAGAAAGATTTCTTACGGTGTTGGTGTAGAACGTACATTCCCAGTACATTCACCTCGTGTTGATAAAATTGAAGTAGTTCGTCGTGGTGTAGTACGCCGTGCTAAACTTTACTACCTACGTAATTTACGTGGTAAAGCTGCACGCATTAAAGAACGCCGATAATAAAGATAAGCCCACGCGCCCACAGGCTTTAGCGCTGGAGCTAAACATCTAAAAACTGTATACCAGTAATAAAAAAAGAACTTGAGTATTTAACCAAGTTCTTTTTTTATCCCACCTGAAAGGGCAGTAAGACTCCCGCCTTAAGCTTTTGGGGAAACAAAGAAGGTAGGTAGGAGATCAACTGCCCGTAAAGGTCCGATAAGTGCTACTAACCATCAATGAGGGATGAAGGATACCCCCCACTGATGGAAGTCTTCTTTATTAAAAACAATGAATGGTTTTTATTATTTAGTTCATTAAATTACGTGGATTATGATAAAATATAGTATAAAGAGATTGCGTGACGTGGAGGAGAACGCATGGCGAATAAAAAGAAAGAATGGTTTGATCGGTTAAAAGCATTATTACTTGCATTGGGCTTGGCACTTGTTGTACGTATGTTTTTATTCTCTCCAATAGTTGTCGATGGACCATCGATGTTGCCAACCCTACATGACAAAGATCAAATGATAGTCAATAAAATAGGGTATAAAATCGGAGAACCAGAACGTTTTGATATTGTAGTATTTCATGCGTCTGCTCAAAAAGACTTTATTAAAAGGGTAATTGGTTTACCTGGTGAACACGTTGCTGTTAAGGATGAGGTTTTATATATAAATGGTGAGCCTGTTGAAGAACCATTTTTAAGTGAACAAAAAAGAAATTTGGGACCATATCAAACCTTAACAAATGATTTTACATTGGAAGAGTTACCAGGAGAGTTTACAACTATTCCAGAAGGTCACGTGCTCGTGTTAGGGGATAATCGGGGTAACTCAACAGATAGCCGAATGTTAGGGGTTATTTCGATGGATCAAATTGTAGGAAAAGCAAGTTTAATTTATTGGCCTCTGGATAGAATGCGAATCGTAGGAGAGTAGGACTTTTATGACTATACAATGGTTTCCAGGACACATGGCAAAAGCGAAACGGGAAGTAGAGGAAAAATTAAAACTAGTTGATTTTGTAATAGAATTGGTTGATGCTAGAGCGCCATTGTCTTCACAAAATCCAATGCTTCGACAGGTATTGCAAAATAAATCTAAAATGATTGTTATGATGAAAAAGGATTTAGCTGATACGAAAATTACAGAACAATTCTTATCTTATTTTCAAGAACAAGATATACCAGCTGTAGCAGTGGATGTAAATGAGAAAGAGGATATAAAAAATGTTATTCAACTTGCCAAACAATTAGGGCAAGAAAAAATAAAAAAATTAGAAAAAAAGGGAATTAAGCCTAGGCCGGCAAGAGCGATGATTGTAGGAATCCCAAATGTAGGGAAGTCGACACTCATTAATCGACTTGCGAACAAAAAGGTCGCGAAAACAGGTGATCGACCCGGCATTACGAAACATCAATTATGGATTAAAGTTAAGAAAGACTTTGAGCTCTTAGACACTCCAGGAATTCTCTGGCCCAAATTTGAAGATCAAACAGTTGGCTATCGTCTGGCGGCAATTGGGACGATTAAAGATCAATTATTATCTCTACAGGATATAGTTGCTTTTGTTATTACCTTTATGCAAGAGCACTACCCGAATCGACTTATGGAAAGATATCAAATTGAACAGGATATGGATGATATGTGGGATATCTTTGTTAAAATTGGCAAACTTCGCGGAGCATTAGAAAGCGGTGGAAATGTAAATTTTGACAAAGTATCTGATCTTGTTTTAAGGGATTTAAGAACAGGAAGACTTGGTAAAATAACGCTTGAACGGCTATAAACATTTAAGTAATCTATTTGAAAATGACATCCATCTAGATTTGATGGATGTTTTATTTTGCGGGTAGGGAAATATTTGGTGAGATAAATCCTTCTCATCTGGGGTCTTCAATACTCGACCCACCGTAAAGATTTGTAAACTAAGTTATTCGCCGAGCCGGTATTCTAAAAAACAACATAGATAACGAGAGAGTAAGGTGTATTCATGAAAAAACAACCTATTTCAAAGCTTCAAAGCTTATTTAGACAAGGTTTAATAACTGAGGAGTTAGTGAGCGAATTAAGATTAGATGAACGAAAAGGTGTTCAAAATTTAATAAAGGGTTATGAAAAACAGAAACGTAAGGAAATGGAATTAGAAGTAAAGTATAATGAAATGTGTCAAATAGAAAATAGAGCTCGATCACTTGGAAAACAATATATAGCGGGTGTTGATGAAGCTGGAAGAGGCCCATTGGCGGGTCCGGTCGTTGCTGCGGCTGTTATACTACCATTGGATTTTAAATTACTTGGCCTAAACGATTCCAAACAACTTAATGAAGTAACTAGGGAAAAATACTATAAAATAATAATTGAAAAAGCGATAAGTTATGGTGTTGGGATCGTGGATAATAGAAAAATTGATGAAATTAATATTTTTGAAGCTACCAAATTAGCGATGACGGAAGCTATAAAAAATCTTCATGTTTCTCCTGATCATGTATTAATCGATGCAGTAAATTTGAAAAATCTCACGTATACGTATGAATCAATCATAAAAGGGGATGCAAAAAGTGTATCTATTGCTGCAGCAAGTATTATAGCAAAAGTAACGCGTGATCGAATTATGAAAGAAATACATAGAGAATATCCCGAGTATGACTTTGCATCAAATATGGGGTATGGTACTAAAATTCATATGGAAAAATTAAAGGAATTCGGCGCAACTCCATTTCATCGTTATACATTTGGACCAGTGCGGAATGCGCTCAATGTGAAGGAGGGAGTTACAGCTGAATATAAATAAAGTATTAGGAAAACCTTTTTCACAGTCTTCGTTTAATAACCCGGAATTAAATCAAGGCCAGATAGTAAGAGGGAAAGTTGCCAAATTGTTTCCGAACAATATGGCCCAAATTCAATTAAAGAATCAAACTGTTATAGCGAAACTTGAAATACCATTAGCGATTGGGGACCATTATCATTTTCAAGTTCATCTCTCTAATCAAGTGCTTTACTTAAAGGTAATTGGTAAAAAGTTAAAAAATCAATCTAAATTAGATATCCCCGCTTTATTGAAAAGTTTAGGTGTAAAAAATTCAGAAGCTAACCGATTATTTTTACAAAAATTGATGGTAGGCGGAGTCCCGTTTGAAAAGACACAATTGATGCAAGCACTAAAATTACTAGATACATATAAGAATAATGAACAAGTGCAAGATGTATTAAAAGAATTAATTCAACGTAGATTGCCTTTAACGGATTCCATATTTAAAGCGATCTATTCTAAGAATACAGAGAGTCAATCCAAGCTTATTAGTAATTTAATAAATGAACTTCAAAAACAAGAAAACTTTACCGATACTTATACCATGTTACGAAATTTTATCAAACCAGGTCCAATGCAAAGTAACAACTATTTTGAAGCCGAACCTAAAGAGCTTTTCCTTCGTCATCTTCATCAGTTTTTAGCAAATAGTGGATTAGACTATGAATATACGATAAGAAATCAAGGCGACATTACACAACCATCTATTAAGAGTTATTTATTACAAATGTTATCAGTGGACGGGGAGCATCAAATCCATGCTGAAAAGCTTCTTCATTATTTGAATGGAATGCAATTAAACACCATACATGAAACAGACAATTTCATCCAAGTTAATTTTAATTTGCCTGGTGAAGTATTAGGCTTGAATGAAGATTTAAATTTAGAACTAAAAAGTAAAAAGTCTGAAAAGGGAACGATTGATCCAAATTACTGTAGAATCTATTTTTATTTAGAACTAGAATATCTACAAGAAACCATAATCGATATGCATATACAGCAAAGAAATGTAACTATTACGGTGTATAATAATGTAGAAGGTCTAAAACAGGAAACTATCCCTTTACAAAAACGATTAAAATCTGGATTAGAAAAGTTAAATTATCATTTAACGAATGTTTTATTTAAACCAATACCATTTGAATCTAATATTTCAAGTACTGCTCTTAATAAAGATTATAATATTTCCAATTTTACAGGAGTTGATTTTCGAATATGACGAATAAAAAAGCAGTATCCTTAAAATATAATCGAATAGAGCATTCGGCTCCTGTAGTTACCGCAGCTGGAAAGGGGGCAATTGCAGATGAAATTCTTGAAATTGCAACTAATAATCAAATTCCAGTAGTAGAAGACATCGCATTAGTAGAATTACTGTCAAAACTTAATATAAATGAGACAATTCCAGAAGAATTGTATGAAGCAGTGGCAGAGGTTTTTGCGTTTATATACAATACTGAACAAAGTATTAAACAAAATAAATGACAATTTTGTGATAACTTAAGATTGTTTTTCTTGTTTAAATTATAATTTTTATATACAATGAAATAGCAGTAATTATATTAGGAGGATGAACAATGAACATTCACGAGTACCAAGGTAAACAAGTTTTACGTGAATTCGGTGTAAAAGTTCCCAATGGACACGTAGCTTATACAGTGGATGAAGCTGTAGAAGCAGCAGAAAAATTGGGCAGTGCTGTAACCGTTGTCAAGGCACAAATTCATGCTGGAGGCCGCGGAAAAGCTGGTGGAGTTAAAGTAGCTAAAAATTTGGATGAAGTTCGTACATATGCAAATGAAATTTTAGGAAAGACATTAGTTACTCACCAAACCGGACCAGAAGGAAAAGAGGTTAAGCGCCTTCTTATTGAGGAAGGATGCGATATCAAAAAAGAATACTATGTTGGTGTTGTTTTAGATCGTGCTACTTCTCGTGTCGTTATGATGGCGTCTGAAGAGGGTGGAACGGAAATTGAAGAAGTTGCTGCAGAAACCCCTGAAAAGATTTTTAAAGAGGTAATCGACCCAGTTGTTGGACTAGCACCTTATCAAGCTCGTAGACTAGCATTTAACATAAATATTCCAGATGAACTAGTTGGGAAAGCTGTTAAATTCATGACGGGTTTGTATGATGCATTTATAGCAAAAGATTGCTCCATTGCGGAAATTAACCCATTAGTTACAACTGGTGATGGCGAGGTACTTGCATTAGATGCTAAATTAAACTTCGATGATAATGCTTTATATCGTCAGCCTGAAATTATGGAATTACGTGACTTAGAGGAAGAAGATGAAAAGGAAATCGAAGCTTCTAAATATGATTTAAGTTATGTAGCTTTAGATGGAAATATCGGTTGTATGGTAAATGGTGCTGGACTTGCTATGTCAACGATGGATATTATTAAATATTTTGGCGGCGAACCGGCAAACTTCCTTGATGTTGGGGGCGGGGCAACTGCTGAAAAAGTAACAGAAGCATTTAAGATAATTTTATCTGATCCTAATGTTAAAGGTATTTTTGTAAATATCTTTGGTGGAATTATGAAATGTGACGTTATTGCTGAAGGTGTTGTAGAAGCAACAAAACAAGTAGGTTTAGAGATTCCTTTAGTAGTTCGTTTAGAAGGTACAAATGTTGATTTAGGGCAGAAAATATTAAATGAATCCGGTTTGAATATTACTTCAGCAGATTCCATGGCTGATGGTGCGCAAAAAATTGTAGCAATGGTGAAATAAATTTGATAGAAAGGACGTACAAAAATGGGCGTATATTTAAATAAAGACACGAAAGTAATTGTCCAAGGAATTACTGGTGGTACTGCTAGATTCCATACAAAACAAATGCTTGAATACGGTACGAAAATTGTTGGTGGTGTAACCCCTAAAAAAGGTGGTTCAGAGGTAGACGGTGTACCAGTTTTTAATACATTACAAGAAGCGGTTGATAAAACTGGAGCAACAGTATCTGTTGTTTATGTACCAGCACCATTTGCTGCAGACGCAATTATGGAAGCGGTTGATGCAGAATTAGATTTAGTAATCTGTATTACAGAGCATATTCCAGTATTGGATATGGTAAAAGTTAAGCGTTATATGGAAGGTAAGAAAACTAGATTAATTGGACCAAATTGTCCAGGTGTAATTACTTCTGATGAATGTAAAGTTGGAATAATGCCAGGATATATTCATACAAAAGGACATATTGGTGTAGTTTCACGTTCTGGAACATTAACATATGAAGCAGTGCATCAATTATCTCAAGCTGGTTATGGACAAACCTCTGCGGTTGGAATTGGTGGAGACCCTGTAAATGGTACAAACTTCATCGATGTGCTAAAAGCGTTTAATGAAGATCCAGAAACGGAAGCGGTTGTTATGATTGGTGAAATTGGTGGTACTGCAGAGGAAGAAGCTGCAGAGTGGGTTAAGGCAAATATGACAAAACCTGTAGTAGGCTTCATTGGCGGTGCAACAGCTCCCCCAGGGAAACGCATGGGACATGCTGGAGCGATTATTTCTGGAGGTAAAGGTACCGCAGAAGAAAAAATCCGTGTTATGAACGAATGTGGAATTGCTGTAGCCGATACACCTGCTGTAATTGGTGAAACAATGATTAAAGTCCTAAAGGAAAAAGGCCTAGATCAAAAATGTAAGACACACTAGAAAAGCGAAAGTAGCCGTTTAGCGACGTACGGACTGCGCCTGGCCATGCCAAGTCACGCTAGTCGCTGGCTACTTAAGCTAGACAAGAAAAGTGGTATTAATATAATAGAACCTAAAAGAATATTCTTTTAGGTTCTATTAACTATTAAAAAAATTACATACAGGACGTGATGAATTGAATAATGTTCGACTCCGATTGATTCATATCTCCAGATGTCGCGGCATAACAAGAAGAATAATCCGCAGACTTCTTCATATCGATTCCACGTTAAGTGGCGTCTACCAATTAACCCCTCATGATATATCAAAACAACTTCGAATCCCTCTTAAAAATGCGACATTATTTTACCATGATCTTCATCAAAATATAGTAAGAAAACAGTTAATAGAAGATTTAAGATTATATAACATTATTACGATAGTTGACGAAATTTATCCTGCTATGTTAAATACAATAAAAGATGCACCGCTCGTTTTATATGCTAAAGGAGATTTATCCTTACTACAATATAATCAAAAGTTGAGTGTGATAGGTACTAGAAATCCATCTAATAAGGCTATGCTTAAATTAGAACATATCGTCAAGCCATTGGTTAAGGATAATTGGTTAATTGTTAGTGGTTTAGCAAAAGGCATAGATAGTTTAGCTCATCAAACTGCTTTAGTTAATCATGGTAAAACAATTGCGGTATTAGGAAGTGGATTTCATCATATATATCCAAAACAGAATACAAACCTATTCCATCAAATTGCCAAATACGGATTAGTTTTAACTGAGTATCCACCAAATATTCCACCTGCTAAGTACCACTTTCCAGAACGAAATCGGATTATAAGTGGACTTAGTTTTGGGACTTTAGTAATTGAGGCAATGGAAAGAAGTGGAACCTTAATTACTGTAGACCAAGCTCTAGATCAAGGAAGAGAAGTGTATGCTGTACCAGGGTCTCCAACCGTTCCCCAGACAAAGGGTTGTAATCAAATGATTCAAGACGGTGCTAAGTTAGTTCAATCCCCTGATGATATTCAAGAGGATTGGGACTATTTATCTCACCTAAACGGGAAGTAAGACTCCCAACCTGTAAAGGTACGATAGGTGCGACTAACCTTCAGCGGGGATGAAGTACCCCCATCAATGGAAGTCTTCTTTATCAAAAAATTATGATTAAAAAAGAAAAAACAGTAACAGTTTGTTTGACAAATTCATTATAACTATTTAGTATTAGTGAGGATTTAAAATTATTTTGTAAGGTAATATAATTCCCTTGAAGTATATAAAATAAGAATACTAAGTAAAAGTATATTTCACATACTTCTATAAGGCTCCATAAAGAGAAAAATTCAAAGATATTGCCAACCTCATCTTAGGAGGATCATAGATGAAAGATTATCTTGTTATTGTAGAGTCACCTGCAAAAGCGAAAACAATTGAACGCTATTTAGGAAAAAAATATGAAGTTAAAGCTTCTATGGGCCATGTCCGCGATTTGCCAAAAAGTCAAATGGGTGTAGACGTAGAAGAAAATTTTAAACCAAAATATATTACAATACGTGGTAAAGGTGATGTGTTAAAAGATTTACGAAAGTCAGCAAAAAAGGCTAAAAAAATATATTTAGCAGCCGACCCGGATAGAGAGGGAGAAGCAATTGCTTGGCATTTAGCACATATCTTAAATGTAGATGAAAACTCAGATTGTCGAGTCGTATTTAATGAAATTACAAAAGATGCTATTAAAGAATCATTCAAACATCCACGTTCGATTGATATTGATCTAGTGAATGCGCAACAGGCTCGACGTATTTTAGACCGATTAGTTGGTTATAATATCAGCCCAATACTTTGGAAAAAAGTAAAGAAAGGGTTAAGCGCAGGCCGTGTACAATCGGTAGCAATGAAACTAATCGTAGATCGTGAGAAAGAAATTGAAACATTCGAGCCTGAAGAATACTGGTCGATTGAGGCTGAATTTTTAAAAAATGAGACAGTGTTTGAAGGCCAATTTTATGGTGAAAATGGTAAGAAACAGGAATTAAAAACGGAAGCCGATGTAAAAGAAATTATAAACAAATTAGATAAGAAATTTACAATTGAAAAGGTTACAAAACGAGAGAGAAAGCGCAATCCAGCCCAACCTTTTATTACCTCATCCCTACAACAGGAAGCAGCGAGAAAGTTAAATTTCAGGGCAAAGAAAACAATGATGATAGCCCAACAATTATATGAAGGGATAGATTTAGGTAAGAAATCTGGAGGAATCACTGGTTTAATTACGTATATGCGTACTGATTCTACTAGAATTTCGGATACTGCAAAGTCGGAAGCCTATGATTATATACTAGAGAAGTTTGGGAAGGAATATCATGGAGGAAATAAACCTAAAAAAAATAATGAAGGTGCACAAGATGCCCATGAAGCTATTCGTCCCACTTCAGTAAATAGAGATCCAAAATCATTAAAAGAAATACTATCAAGAGATCAATACAGATTATATAAGTTGATTTGGGAACGCTTTTTAGCAAGTCAAATGGCGCCTGCTGTCATGGATACAATGACGGTTCATTTATTCAATAATAATATAGAGTTCCGTGCAACAGGTTCAAAAGTTAAATTTAAAGGTTTTATGAAAGTATATGTTGAAGGAACAGACGATAATAAAAAAGTAGAAGAGAAATTTCTACCAGATTTATCGGAAGGCATGGTTGTGGATTCGAAGGAAATCATACCAAATCAGCACTTTACTCAGCCCCCTCCACGTTATACAGAGGCGAGATTGGTGAGAACAATGGAAGAGCTCGGTATTGGTAGACCTTCCACATATGCACCAACACTAGATACCATACAACGTCGTGGATATGTTACGTTAGATAATAAACGATTTATCCCGACAGAACTTGGTACAATCGTTAATGAATTGATGGAAGAATTTTTTCCCGAAATAATCGATGTTGATTTTACAGTAAAAATGGAAGGTGACCTAGATTCCATCGAGGAAGGAAAACGTAACTGGGTTTCTACTATTGATGAATTTTATAAAGATTTTAGTAAGAGATTAGAAAAAGCCGAAAAAGAAATGGAAAAAATAGAGATAAAAGATGAACCAGCTGGAATAGATTGCGAAGAATGTGGTCACCCAATGGTATATAAGATGGGGAGATATGGAAAATTCTTAGCATGTTCGAATTTCCCGGATTGTAGGAATACAAAACCAATATTGAAAGAAATTGGTGTTAAGTGTCCGAAATGCGAGGAAGGAAATGTAGTAGAACGAAAATCTAAAAAACGAAGAACTTTTTATGGGTGCGATCGTTTTCCTGAATGTGATTTTGTGTCTTGGGATAAACCAATACAGAGACCGTGTCCAAAATGTGAATCACTATTAGTGGAAAAGAAAAACAAAAAGGAAACACAAGTACAATGTACAAATTGTGATTATAAAGAAGAAGTTCAGAGTTAGTATTCAGGCTGTTCACTACAAGTGAATGGCCTTTAACATTGTAATAAATTAAATTCCTAAAAAAAGGAATAATTTTTTACGTTTTTGGCTATAAAGGATATTAATTCACATAATTTTCATTTTCCTCATCTTTCTAAAAAGATTGAATTGTATTTTATTGACTATGTGAAAAAGAATGCTATAATTATCAATTGTTGATTGCATAAATAAACAAATTGCATGACAAATCAAATAATTATGTTATAATTAATTTGCGTCAAACCATTCAGAATTTTACTTCAATTCAGTTAAATTAGTTGCAATCAAAAAGTACTTATGATATGCTTTTAAAGCCAAATGGGGTGAATGGAATGCCGGAACAGAATTTTGTAAAATACTCCAAAGCTTTTATGGAATATTTACAAATTGAGAAGAATGTTTCCCCCTACACGATTATGTTTTACCAAAAAGACATTGAAATTTTTTTTGCCTTTTTAAAAAGAGAATCCATACATGAATTGGAACAGGTCGATTCAACTGTCATTCGACTATTTCTTACCCAACTTTATGAAGAACAACTAAGTAGGAAATCAGTTTCCAGGAAAATTTCTTCATTAAGAAGTTTTTTTAAATTCTTAGAAAGAGAAGGGTTAAACACGGGTAATCCATTTTCACTCATTACGTTACCAAAAGATAAGAAAGCTGTTCCTACCTTTTTATATAAGGAAGAAATGGAAAAATTATTTGAGGTAAGTGATTTAACAACACCGCTGGGCCAACGCAACCAGGCATTAATCGAAATATTATACGGAACAGGCATCCGTGTAAGTGAGTGTCAAGGGATTTCATTGAAAGACATTGATTTTTCTATTGGAACCATCTTTATTAGAGGAAAGGGAAATAAAGAACGTTACGTTCCATTTGGAAGATTTGCGGAAATTGCCCTTGAAACATACTTGAACGAAGGTAGGAAAATTTTGCAAGAAAAGTCGAAAACTGAATTTGATGCTCTATTTTTAAATGCAAAAGGAACTCCCTTAACTGCAAGAGGAATAAGAGTTATATTAAATAAAATGGTTGATGATGCTGCATTGACGGTTCATGTTCATCCTCATAAACTCAGACACACATTCGCAACACATATGTTGAACGAAGGTGCAGATTTACGAATTGTTCAGGAACTTTTAGGACATGAGAGTTTATCGTCAACACAGATATATACTCATGTCACAAAAGATTACTTGCGAGATGTTTATATGAAAAGTCATCCGCGAGCAAAAGATTAAAAGAGGTGAGATGAGTGACTATTGAAATGCACGCAACAACAATTTTTGCAATTAAGCATAATGGTCAATGCGCCATGAGTGGAGATGGCCAAGTGACATTAGGTAATGCAGTTGTGATGAAACATAAAGCTAAAAAGGTAAGAAGATTATTTAATGGGCAAGTCTTAGCAGGATTTGCAGGTTCTGTAGCTGATGCCTTTACGTTATTTGAAAAGTTTGAAGAGAAATTACAAACATATAATGGAAACTTAACACGTGCTGCGGTAGAGCTAGCTAAGGAGTGGCGTAGCGACAAGGTATTAAGAAAATTGGAAGCAATGCTCATTGTCATGAATAAGGATCAAATGTATTTAGTATCTGGTACTGGTGAAGTTATTGAACCAGATGACGGGATTCTTGCAATTGGTTCAGGTGGTAATTATGCCCTTAGTGCTGGAAGAGCTTTAATTAAGTATTCTGAAGGGTTAACAGCAAGAGAAATTGCTCAAGCAGCACTTGAAATTGCTGGAGAAATCTGTGTGTTTACGAATGATCAAATCACTTTAGAAGTACTTGAATAGAAGGGGGCCATCTAAAGTATGAGTATCCGTTATACTCCTAGAGAAATAGTGGACCAATTAGATAAGTATATTGTAGGACAAAAAAATGCTAAGAAATCTGTAGCAGTCGCCTTAAGGAATCGTTTTAGACGAATGCAATTAGAAGATTCGATAAAAGATGAGATTGTGCCAAAAAATATTTTGATGATGGGTCCTACCGGGGTTGGTAAAACAGAAATTGCAAGAAGACTTGCTAAACTTGTCGGTGCACCTTTTGTTAAAGTAGAAGCGACTAAATTCACAGAGGTTGGGTATGTTGGAAGAGATGTTGAATCTATGATTCGGGATTTAGTTGAAATGTCTATTAGAATGGTAAAAGAAGAAAAAATGAATGAAGTTAAAGATCAAGCCGAAAGAGAGGCTAATCGCAAACTTGTTAAATTACTTTTACCACAAGCTAAAAAACAAAATACAATAAAAAATCCTCTTGAAATGTTTTTTTCAACACAATCATCGGAAGAAGAAAGTGATAATAGCGAGAAAGATGAAGAGTTTAATCATAAAAGAACACAAATAGAACAGAAACTAGCGCTCGGTGAATTAGAGGATCATATAGTAACGGTGGAAATCGATGAAATGCCGCCTTCCATGTTTGATATGCTTCAAGGTTCGGGGATGGAGCATATGGGAATGAACATGCAAGATATGTTTGGGCAATTTATGCCTACCAAGAAAAAGAAACGAAAACTCCCTGTGTCTGAAGCAAGAAAAGTATTAACGAATCAAGAAGCACAAAAATTGGTTGATATGGAAGAAGCGGCACAAGAGGCAATTGAACTAGCAGAGCAGTCTGGAATTGTTTTTATCGATGAAATTGATAAAGTTGTTGGTAAGGACAATAGTTCAGCAAATGTTTCAAGAGAAGGGGTTCAACGCGATATTCTACCAATTGTCGAAGGGTCTACTGTGATCACAAAACATGGCGCGGTAAAGACTGATCATATTCTTTTTATAGCTGCAGGTGCTTTTCATATGGCAAAGCCATCCGATTTAATACCAGAGTTACAAGGAAGATTTCCGATAAGAGTAGAATTAGAGAAATTGTCTGTTGAAGATTTTAGACGTATCCTTACCGAGCCATCCAATGCATTAATCAAGCAATATCAATCTTTATTGAAAACGGAAGGTATAAATGTAATATTTACTGACGATGCTATTATTAGACTGGCAGAAATTGCATTTCAAGTAAACCAAGAAACCGATAATATTGGAGCAAGAAGACTTCATACAATCTTGGAAAAATTACTAGAAGATTTATCTTTTGAAGCACCAGATATAACGATGGAAGAAATTAAGATTACACCTAGTTATGTTGATGAAAAACTTAAAACAATAGCTGAAAATAGAGATCTTAGTCAATTTATATTATAGTTTAAAGAATGAAATGGAGGATTTACAACATGAAACTATTAGATCGAGCAAGAAAAATCAATGCAATGTTACAAAAAGCAACTGGAAAATCTGTTAATTTTAATGACATGTCCGCATCTTTAAGAGATGTAATTGGTGGGAATGTTTATATCTTAAGTAGACGTGGGAAATTACTTGGATATGCAGTAAACCAAGAAATGGCTAATGACCGAATGAAAAATATGCTAGAAGAAAGAAGATTTCCTGAAGAATACACTCAAGGACTTTTCAGTATTCATGAAACAACAGCAAACTTAGATGTGAATAGTCAACTTTCTGTATTCCCTGAAGAAAATAAGGAATTATTTAAAGATGCATTGACAACAATTGTTCCTATTATTGGTGGTGGAGATCGTTTAGGCACATTAATTCTAGGTAGAGTAAATGAGAGCTTTAATGATGATGATTTATTGCTAGCTGAATACGGAGCAACAGTTGTTGGTATGGAAATTCTTCATGAAAAGACTGAAGAAATTGAAATGGAAGCAAGGAGTAAAGCTGTTGTACAAATGGCTATTAGCTCATTATCCTATAGTGAGTTAGAAGCAATTGATCATATCTTTGAAGAATTAAATGGTATGGAAGGACTTTTAGTTGCAAGTAAAATTGCTGACAGAGTAGGTATTACTAGATCAGTAATAGTTAATGCGCTAAGAAAATTAGAAAGTGCTGGTGTCATTGAGTCACGTTCATTAGGAATGAAAGGTACTTATATTAAAGTATTAAATGATAAATTCTTAGTTGAGCTCGATAAATTACGTTCAAGATAAAAGCTAGGTTTCCAACCTAGCTTTTTTTCGTCAGGAAATTAGAAAATTTGTATGGCTATGGATAACTTAGATACAGAAATAGCCACGTCCGGCTCCAGCGCCCAGCGACTAGCGAGACTTCCTTCACCTCCGTACGATAAGTCAACATCGACTCACTCCGTTCGTCGTGTTTCCTTTATCTCCTACGGCTCAGTCCAGTCCGTACGTCGCTAAACGGGCGCTTGCGCCTTTGTTTTTGAAATTTTCCAATACCCTTCTGTTTATAATCTCCAAGTAATTTAAAATGATACCCCAATTTAAAATCTCTGTGTTGTTATTGTTGTTATTATTATTCACATAAAAGTCACATTTCTGTTCATGCAAATTTCGACATTTTATGTATCGTTTTTTAATTAAATAAGTTAAAATGATATAGGTAATAAGTATTAGTGAAAAAATATTGCTTTACATAAGGTGTTTTAAAAGTTTATCACACCTAAATGGGCAGTAAGACCCACCTCAAACTTCCGGCGAAACAATAAGGTAAGTGAGGGATGAGGGGAAACCCTCACTGATGGAAGTCTTCTTTATCTATTTGTGTGATTAGATTCCCAACTAATGGTAATTAATACAAATAAATTTTTTCCTTTTGGAGCAAAAAATGTCGAAATGTAGTGACTTTGATCTCTGAATAAATTAAAATGTTCTAGTGTAATCTTTTAGTAACATATTTGTAAAATATATTAATAAGTAATAGGGGGGATACCGGTGGATTTATTTGGAAGTACTATTCGTACGTTAGAAAATTCACTTGATTATGCATCAACCAAAAATCGAGTCATTTCAAATAATATTGCAAATGTCGATACGCCTAACTATAAAGCAAAAGATGTAGTATTTAAAAATATATTAGACGATGCCATTCAATCAAATTTAGAAGCTAAAAAGACAAATGATAAACACCTTTCGTTTCATTCGGAAAGTAATTCTACATATCGTGTCATAACAAAAAATAACACTATTTATAATCACAATGGTAATAATGTGGATATTGATAAACAGATGAGTGACTTAGCCAAAAATCAAATCTATTATAATAGTTTAGTTGACCGTATGAATGGGAAGTTTAATAGTCTTAGAACTGTAATAAGAGGTGGAAATTAATTATGTCGATTTTTGATGCTCTGAATACGAGTGCAAGTGCATTAACGGCACAAAGATTACGGATGGATGTTGTTTCATCTAATATCGCTAATGCGCAAACAACTCGTGCAAAAGTAAATGAAAATGGGGAATATGATCCTTATAGAAGAAAAATGGTCGTACTTGAATCGGATAATCGAAGTTTTAAACAATACCTTGAGAAAGCATCAAGAAATAACAATTCTTCCTTAGGTGTGAAAGTTTCGGAAATAGTTGAAGATGAAAAACCGTTTAAATTAGAGTTTAATCCAAATCATCCTGATGCGGACGAAAATGGTTATGTACGGTTGCCAAATGTTGATCCACTTCAAGAAATGGTCGATTTAATGAGTGCAACAAGATCTTATGAAGCAAATATAACAGCCGTTAATTCTAGTAAAAGCATGTTAATGAAAGCTTTAGAAATCGGAAAATAAGAAATAAGGAGATTATGGTATGAATCCGGGAATTGATTCAATTGGTATGAATGTAAATTCAATACCAACAAAAAAAGTAGGTTCATCTGTAGAATCAAAACAAAACTTTGCAAATGTATTAAAAGGTGCAGTCGATAGTTTGAACAAAATTCAAATTGAATCAGACAAGAAAACGGAAGCTCTCGCAAGTGGAAATATCGATGACCTACATGATGTGATGATCACAGCACAAAAGGCGAGTATCACTTTAGAAACTACAGTGCAAATTCAAAAAAAAGTGATAGATGCTTATAACGAGATTATGAGAATGCAAGTCTAATTTATTTCTAGAGGATGTTCAAAAAGTCCGGTGAGAATAACATGCCACTATGTAGGGGCAGCGTTGCAACAAATTTTTACGGTGAGACGAGTAGTCGGAGTCCCAGAGCGTTACGACTTTAGCCGACCTTGGTCCTTTTCATCCTTCTTTTTGAACACGCACTACTAGTTAATTTTTTTTGCGCTTTAGTTAGGGGATATTATGAATGAAAGAGAAGTTATTAAAATGGAAGGATTCAACTGTTTCTTTTTGGACAAACCGTTCTAAAAAACAAAAGATAATCTTTATTAGTTCGATACTATTGCTGATTATTATTATTGTTGGAACGGTGTTGCTAACTTCTAAGACAAAGTACGTAACATTATATAGTGATTTGTCATTACAAGAAGTGGATCAAATTAAAACAGAATTGGATTCAAGAAGTATTCCATATGAATTGTCAAATGGTGGGACCACCATTTCGGTTCCAGAAGAACAAGGTGATTCATTACTAGTTGATTTAGCCGGGCAAGGGATACCTAATAGTGGGAATATAGATTATTCCTTTTTCAGTGAAAAATCTTCTTGGGGTATTACGGATAATGAGTTTGATATTATGAAACTTGATGCAATGCAAACGGAACTTGCTAATTTAATGAAAAGTATTGAAGGAATTAATGACGCTAAGGTTATGATTAATATTCCGAAAGAACCTATTTTTGCAAGTGATACAGTTGGTGAAGCTAGTGCATCTATAGTTTTAAATACAAAACCAGGTTATCAATTTCAAGGAAACCAAATAAATGCACTATATAATCTCGTTTCACAGGCTGTTCCTAATTTACCACAGGAAAACATCGTTATTATGAATCAGTATTTTGAGTATTATGATCAAGAATCACAAAGTCAATATCTAGCACAAGATGCACATACATATCAGCAGAAAGTGAAACATGATGTTGAACGTGATATACAAAAACGTCTACAACAAATGCTCGGTAATATGGTTGGGATGGAAAATGTAATAGTTTCGGTGACCGCCAATATAGATTTTACTCAAGAAAATAGAACTGAGGAATTAGTAGAGCCAGTAAACATTGATGATATGGAAGGCCTTCCTGTTAGTATGGAGACCATTAAAGAATCTTATTCAGGTGATGGTGCACAAGGTGGTGTTGCCGGAACCGGGGATGAAGATGTAACCAATTATCAAGCAAATGAAGAAGATGGAAATGGCGACTACGAGATGGACAAGGAAACAATTAATTATGAGTTTAATCGTATTCGCAAAGAGATTGTAGAAAGTCCATACAAAGTAAGAGATTTAGGTGTTCAAGTTGCGGTAGACAGTGTGAAAAACGTCACAGGTAAGCCTGAATATTTATCCCAACAAGAACAGAATGCTGTTCAGGATGGGATTTCATCCATATTAGATTCCATTGTATCGACATCTATTGATGAAGAATACGGGGAAATTGATCCAGATGAGAAAGTTTCAATAGTATTTCAGGAATTTACCGATGGGTCAACAACTGAAGATGCTGTGAAACCAACCATTCCTATATGGATGTATATCGCTGGAGCTATATTACTGATTATTATTTTAATCCTAGTTTTTATGTTATTTAAAAATAGAAAAACGAAAGATGAATTTGAAGAAGAAGTAGAAGATACAGTTATCTCTCAAAGTATAAATGAAATACCAGATTTGGAACATGAAGTGGAATCAGATTCAGTCGTTAGAAGGAAACAATTAGAAAAAGTTGCAAAAGAAAACCCTGAAGAGTTTGCTAAATTGTTGAGAAGTTGGATCGGTGAAGATTAGGAGGGAGATTATGGTTAGATCAAAAGACGTTGTATTAACAGGAAAACAGAAAGCTGCAATTCTTTTAATCGCACTCGGTCCTGATGTGTCTGCTCAGGTTTATAAATACTTAACAGACGAAGAAATTGAAAGGTTAAGTTTGGAAATTTCTTCTGTAAAAAAAGTAGATCCGAATGTTAAAGAGGACATAATCGAACAATTTCACCAAATAGTTGTTGCTCAGGATTATATTTCGCAAGGTGGGATTGGCTATGCAAAAACTGTACTGGAAAAAGCATTTGGTAAACAGGAAGCTTCAAACATCATTAATAGGCTAACATCATCGTTACAGGTCAGACCTTTTGATTTTGCAAGGAAGGCTGACCCACAACAACTTTTAAACTATATCCAGGGTGAACATCCGCAGACTATAGCATTGGTTCTTTCCTATTTAGATTCGGAACAAGCGGGTCAAATACTATCCGCATTACCACAGGAGATGCAGGCTGATGTGGCGAAACGAATTGCAACGATGGATTCTACCTCACCTGAGATAATTAACCAAGTTGAACAAGTCCTAGAGAGAAATTTATCCAGTACTATTACAGAGGATTATACACAAACTGGTGGAATTCAAGCTGTTGTAGATGTGTTGAATGAAGTAGACAGAAGTACTGAAAAAACAATTCTCGATGCTTTGGAGACACAAGAACCAGAACTTGTTGATGAAATTAAGAAACGGATGTTCATTTTTGAAGACATTGTTATACTTGATAACCGCGCAATCCAACGTGTGATTCGTGAAGTAGATGATGAGGATTTAAGATTGGCATTGAAAGTTTCTAGTGAAGAAGTGAAAAATCTAATCTTTTCTAATATGTCCCAACGTATGGTGGAAACATTTAAAGAGGAAATGGAATACATGGGTCCTGTTCGATTACTTGATGTAGAAGAAGCACAAACTAGAATTGTCTCTACTATTAGAAAACTAGAGGATATTGGCGAAATTGTTATTGCACGTGGTGGAGGAGATGATATCATTGTTTGATTCACAGAAAATGAATCATTCGCCAGCACAAAAACGGGTAATTAAAATCAAATCACATGAATTTTTTAAGACGGAAGAACACGTGAATAGTGGGCTCTCAAAACAAGATGAGCTGGATAACATTCAAAATGAAATTCGTTCAGCCATGGAGCAACTAAATTTGTTAAAGACTCAACAAGCTAAACAAATAGAAACGACAAAAAAAGAAATTGAAACCGAAAAAAACAATTGGCAACAAGAGAAAAATGAGTGGATTGAAAAAGCAAAAGAAGAAGGATATAAGAGCGGCTATTCCGCAGGTGAAGAACAGGCTTTACGAGAATACCGGGATTTAATCGACCAGACAAATTCTGTTATCCAACGTGCAAACGAGGAATATCATGCAATAGTTGCGAAAAGTGACGAATCTATTCTAAATTTAGCTATTTATGTTGCGGAAAAAATTTTAAATCAAAAGATAGAAGAAGACTCAAATGCATTTTTTGATATTATCAAAATCGCAATAAAAGAATTGCAGGACCAATCGGATATTTCTATTTATTTGCATCCAAATAAATATTCATTTGTTTTAGACCATAAGCAGGAATTAACTCAGCTTTTAGAAAACAATTTGAAACTATCTATTTATGTTAAAGAGGAATTGGATGTAAATGCATGTATTGTTGAGCATCCCTTTGGTCAAATCGATGCAAGTATTGATACGCAATTAAGTCAAATAAAGCAAATATTACAAGATGTTGTACAGGAGAATGGTCATGAATGAGGCTCAACTTTACTCAGCAATTGATCAGGCCGTTCCATATAAATTTTATGGAAAGGTGTTACGTGTCGTTGGGCTAATGATAGAATCACAGGGACCGCATGCTAATATTGGTGATGTTTGTCATATCCATGTGATGAAGGGGAAAGCTCCTATACTTTCAGAGGTAGTGGGGTTTAATAATGAGAAGATTATTTTAATGCCTTATTCCGAAGTAAATGAAATTGGCCCTGGTTGTTTAGTAGAATCAACTGGAAAGTCATTAACAGTTAAAGCAGGAAGTGATTTAATTGGTTCCGTTGTTGACCCATTAGGATATCCTTTAGATCAAACTCCGCTTCCCAAAGGGTTAACTAGTATATCAACCGATCAGACCCCTCCTAATCCCATGCTTCGCCCTCCTATTTCTGAACCAATACAGGTAGGAGTTAAAGTGATAGATTCTTTACTGACAGTAGGTAAAGGACAAAGAATCGGTATATTTGCAGGAAGTGGAGTTGGGAAAAGTACATTACTAGGTATGATAGCTAGAAATAGTAAGGCAGATATTAATGTCATTGCTCTAATTGGGGAGCGTGGGAGAGAAGTTAGGGAATTTATTGAGAAGGATTTAGGCCCAGAAGGATTAAAACGATCTATTGTTGTAGTAGCCACTTCTGATCAACCTGCGTTAATGAGGATCAAGGGGGCTTATACTGCTACAGCAATTAGTGAATATTTTAGGGATCTTGGTTACCAAGTTAATTTAATGATGGATTCTGTAACACGTGTAGCGATGGCCCAAAGAGAAATTGGGCTTGCAGTCGGTGAACCTCCAACGACGAAAGGATATACACCTTCTGTTTTTTCCATTCTACCAAAACTCTTAGAACGGACTGGGACAAACGCTTCGGGCACGATTACCGCCTTTTATACGGTACTAGTTGATGGAGATGACATGAATGAACCAATCGCTGACACGGTGAGAGGTATTTTAGATGGCCACTTTGTAATGGATAGAAAAATTGCTGAACGTGGTCAATACCCAGCAATAAACGTTTTGAAATCTGTTAGCCGGGTGATGAATCAAGTTACTACGAAAGAACACCAAAGAAATGCAAATCTATTAAGAACTTTCATATCAAGTTATGAAGATAATGTAGAATTAATCAACATTGG
Source organism: Oceanobacillus caeni (assembly GCF_019037185.1). Classification (GTDB taxonomy): domain Bacteria; phylum Bacillota; class Bacilli; order Bacillales; family Amphibacillaceae; genus Oceanobacillus; species Oceanobacillus caeni. The sequence goes on along the minus strand of NZ_JAHHXM010000005.1, from coordinate 62,130 downwards.
TGCATATAAACCGGGCACAAATAAAGATATCGATCGTGCAATATCTTTATATCCAAAAATTCAAGCATTTTTAAAACAAGATGTCGAAGAAGTCATTTCTTTAGAAGAAACCATTCATTCTATGGATAGCTTGTTAAACGGAGGATGAATAAATGGCTAATACAATGGTTCTCACTAAAATTTTACAACTTAGAGAAAATGAAAAGAAAATGGTTCAGAAAGATTATACCCAGTCAACGGAAAAATTTGAATCCGTAGCTATGGATTTATATCGTTTATTGAAGAAAAAAGAGAATGCTGAAAAAATGTATGAAGATTACATAAACGCTAGTGTACCTTTGCACCAGATTAAACAGATTTCCTTTTATATCGATTCTATAAAAGATGACATTCTTGCCTTTCAACAAAAGGTCAATAAAGCAAGAAACGAAATGGAATTAAAACAAGCTGAATTAACAGACGCTCATATTGAAGTGAAAAAGTTTGAAAAGTTAATAGAACGTCGAACAAACGAGGAACGTCATTATCTTAAAAAAGTAGAAAATGCGTTTATGGATGAAATTTCATTAAATCAATTTATGAACAGTAAAAATAGGTGAGTTCATGGCGAAAAAAGAAAAAGATAAAAATAGAAAGATAAATCCATTTCTTTGGTTCTTATTTGCAGTAGTTATACCAGTTGCCGTAGTTATTTCTATAGTACTAGTTATTCTAAATATAGCTGGATTTAATACATTTGACTGGTTAAAAGAAAAAGGCAATAATGTCCCCATTGTTTCTAATATGATAAGTAAAGATGATGAGGAACCACAACAATCCACAGAAATGCATTTACAAAAAGTAATTGAAGAAAAAGATAAAAAAATTGAAGATCTAAATCAAAGTATGGATGATCAGGAAGCACAAATCCAAGAGTTAGAAAGAGAAATTACTCGATTAGAAAAGAATGATTCGGATACTAAAAATATCCAAGAAACAAAGGAATTGGAAGAGGAAGACTCCAATAAAAAAGTAAAAACAGTGGCAAAATCATATGAGAAAATGGCACCGGAAAAAGCGGCTGAAATATTGGAAAACATGAGTGATCGATCTAGTGTTGTATCCATTTTAAATGCAATGTCTAATGATTCTCGTGGCGAGATATTACAAGAGATGGACCCTAAAAAAGCTGCAGAAGTTACCAAGAATTTAATGGAAAATTAATAATTTCCCTATTGAAAGGAGGTGAAGTAATGAATACCGTTGGCACTTCTATTCCTTTGTTGGATAAAGTTATGGAACCGATGAATCAGGGGAAGTTTACCGTTACGGAAAATCCTTCTTTTGAACAAATTCTAAACAATCAAGGTCCCGATATAGGTGATTTGGATAATACAAATGTTAATGGATTAAAGTTAGAACAAGAAGATAACGTGTTAACAGACGAACAATCTTCTTATGAGCGGGATAATCAAGAGGAAGTTTCGCAGGAGAATGAAAAACAACCAGTGAATCAAGAAGAGCTAATGGATTTTTTACAGAACATGAACGAAATAGAAGAACAAAATCAAATCATACATAACCAGCTTGCTATGTTGATAGATCAAATTTTGGAAAAACCTGAAACAGTTGATCATGTATTGATAAGAGATGTACTTCAATTCATTAATAAACTAGAAGAACAAACGCAAGAGACAAATAATGGTTTCCAAAGTGACTATACACATTTAACTACAGATGGTGCCTTTATCATGCAAACTGAAAGTAGCCCACTGATAACCAATGGTATGAATAAAGAAACACTAGTAGAAAACAAAGGTACTTTGAAAGATATTATTTTGGATTTTGATAGTTTAATAAAACAAATTAAAAATCCAGATGATTTACCAAAAATTTCACCTAAAGTGTTAGAACTTTTAAAGGACTATTTGAAACTGGATAAATCAGGCGAAAACTTAAATACTATTCTTCAACAAAGTAACGTCGACAATGAAGAACAAATCATTTGGAAAGATTTAATCGATTCATTTTCTAAAAGGGAATCAATGAAACAGAAGTACAATGATCACTCGGAAGTTACGAGTAAAGATGTAACAAAATGGTTGGTAAAATCGTTTGAGAAACATAATCTGCTAGAGCAGGTTTCAACGAATCAAATTCATACTGGTACCCCCTTATCGAAAATAGAGCAGCATGTGATTCATTTAAACAATAATCAAGATAAAACAACTGTAAATCAACAGTTACTCAAACAATTTGAATCCATTATGAAATCAAGTCGATTTTTAGCTACTCCAAATGGGACGAATCAGCTATCTATTAGATTAAACCCTGAAAACTTAGGGGAACTGAGAGTAAGACTGATGCAAATGAATGGAGAAATGACTGTTAAAATTGTTGTTTCTACTCAAGTTGCTAAGGAAATGCTTGAATCTAATATGAATCAGTTAAGGAATATGTTTCTTCCGCATCAGGTAATGATAGAAAAACAAGAGTTACATACACAAGGAAATATGATGCAAAGGGAATCTAGCTCCAATCATCAATGGGAAGGAAACGGTGAACAACAATCTAATCACTCGAATCAAGAAAGAAACCATACTTCCGAAGACGACAAGGAGTTAACCTTTCAAGACCTTTTAATGAATGTCAAAGTATAGGGGACTTAAATAATGAATAAAATCGACCCATCATTATACCTATCTAACCAAAATACAAGTAGGGAACCAAAACCTACTATAGATAAAGATGGCTTTTTAAAAATACTGATGACACAATTACAAAATCAAGATCCAACAGCTCCAATGAATGAAAATGAAATGGTTCAACAAATGGCTACACTGACTTCATTGGAACAAATGATGAATATGTCTAAATCCATTGAGTTACTTGTTAATAGTCAGGTCGAATCACCGGTTACCCAATATAGTCACTTGATTGGCAAAGATGTAACCTACCTTTCTAGCGGAGAGGATTCTGAAACTTCCCGCGAAGAAACTGGAAAAGTTATTGCAGTGAGCCAACGTGATGGTATTGCAATATTGGAGTTAGATAATAAAGAAAAAGTTGAAGTAACTAAAGTTTCAAAAGTTAGTTTAAATTGATGTAACAGATGATAAACAAGTAATAGGGGAAGTGATAAAACTGGATCATCGAGTTCATCAAGTACCATCACATTATGCCCTACATTTTCCAGTAGGAGAAAAGAAAGTATCAAATAATGCTATTCATTCTTTTAAGGATATTTTAGCGAATGAACAAAAATTAAAAATTAGTAAACATGCCAGTCAACGATTAACGGAGCGAAATATCAATATAGAAGACAAAGAGTGGCAATTGATAGAAACGAAAGTGGCAGAAGCAAGAAAAAAAGGAATAACCGATTCATTGGTGGTAACGAACCAAGCTGCTTTACTAGTTAGTACAAAGAATAATACGGTAGTTACCGCAATGAACAGAGAAGAAGCAAATCATAAAATATTTACTAATATTAATGGAACGATTTTAATAAATGGATAGGCTGGACCCATATGGGGGGCCAATAGCTGTTGAATGACAGATACAGCTAATTTTGAAAGGGGAAAATAAAAAATGTTACGTTCAATGTATGCTGGAATTTCAGGGACGAAAAACTTTCAAACTAAATTAGATGTGATAGGTAACAATATCGCCAATGTAAACACTGTTGGATTTAAAAAAGGAAGAGTGGCGTTTCAAGATATGTTAAGTCAAACAACAAAAGGAGCCGAGGGCCCAACTGGTGCAAAGGGTGGTATTAATGCATCGCAAGTTGGATTAGGTGGGCAACTAGGATCAATTGATAATATCCAAACTCAGGGGTTCCGTCAAATTACGAGCAATCCATTAGACCTTGCCTTGGAAGGGGATGGAATGTTTGTAGTTGAAGGCAATGGTACTACTTACTACACACGTGCAGGAAATTTTTATTTGGATGACGAGGGATTTATTGTTGATGCGAATGGAAATTATTTACAAAGTGTGGACGGGAATAATATTCAAATACCAAATGATGCACAAAGCTTTAGTATTCAAAAAAATGGGGTAGTTAATTTTATCAATGCACAAGGTGGAACAGAGACTGCTGACACGATAGGAATTGCGAATTTTTCCAATCCGGCAGGGTTAGAAAAAGCTGGGAGCAATCTTTATCTAAATACACCAAATGCTGGGTTTAATGGTATAGCGACACCTGAAACAGAAGGAACCGCATCTATCATAAGTGGTTCATTAGAAATGTCCAACGTTGATCTCGCTGAAGAATTTACAGAAATGATTACGGCTCAACGTGCTTTCCAAGCAAATACTAGAATTATTACAACATCAGATGAAATTTTACAAGAACTTGTTAACTTAAAACGATAATAAGGAGGTAGGTAGAGACTATTAAACTATGTCTCTACCACCGTATATGATTGAATTAATACGTTTAAATGGGGATTCATTTAATCTGAATGCCATGCTAATTGAACAAGTAGAATCGTTACCTGACAGTACGACCATTACACTAATTAATGGTAAAAAATTAGTTGTAAAAAATAATAAAACCGATATTGTCCAAAAGGTAACTTCTTTTTACCAGACGATAGGATTTCAATTTCCCGCGAAAACAGGTGATAGAAATGAGTAAATTAGTGAAAACGATGCTAACATCTTTAGCTATATTATTGATAGTTGTGATTGCAGGTTTTGTTGTCGTAATAAATGTAACAGATGCTAATGATCAATCTGAAGAGTTGGGTATCGATAAAATGGTTGAATATTCCTATCAAACACCTGAGATTACAACAGATTTATCAGATGGTAGTTTTGTAAGAGTGCAATTTCAAATCGTAACAAACAATAAAGACGCCAAAGAAGAAATAGAAAAACGCGACTTTCAATTAAAAAATATATTAATCAAGGAGCTCGCAACAAAAACAGAGAAAGACTTTAAATCTAATTTGACAGATATAGAATTACAACTAAAAACTAAATTAAATGAAGTAATGACTGAAGGAGAAGTTATTGACGTATACACAATAAACAAGATCTTGCAATAACTCCACTTTGGAGGTGAGTGTCATTATGGAAGAAATTCTATCGCAAAATGAAATTGATGCACTACTTTCAGCCATAACATCAGGTGAAATGGATGCAGAACAATTAAAAAAAGAAGAGAAGGAAAAGAAAGTAAGGGCCTATGATTTTAAAAGGGCATTACGCTTTTCAAAAGATCAAATCCGAAGTATTTCACGAATCCATGAAAATTACGCTAGATTACTGACCACTTTTTTCACAACTCAGTTGAGAACGTATGTAAATATCTCTGTTACATCCGTTGATCAGGTACCATATGAGGAATTTGTTAGGTCGATACCAAGATTGACAGTTTTGAATATTTACAGTGTAGCACCACTTGATGGTAAATTAATTGTTGAAATAAATCCTAACATAGCATATGCGTTAATCGAACGAATTTTAGGTGGAAAAGGAACTGGTTCGAATAAAAATAGTAGTTTTACTGAAATAGAAAAACTACTACTTACCCAATTATTTGAAAAAGGGGTATACTGTCTTGCTGAAGCTTGGAATTCCATTGCAGAAATCGATCCAGTACTGGAAGATTTTGAAGAGAACCCCCAGTTTATTCAAATGGTTGCACCAAATGAAACGGTGGTGGTTGTTTCCTTAACAACTACTGTTGGGGAATCAAGTGGTGTTATTAATATTTGTATTCCTCATGTTATTTTAGAACCAATCATTCCGAAATTATCGGAACATTATTGGATGCAATCTCATCAAAATACGAGAGACGATGAGGCGTACCATTTATTGTCAAAACAAGTACAGGAAGCGGAGGTATTAATTACTTCCATTTTAGGAAATGCAAATATTACAATTGATGAGTTTTTAAAATTAAAGAAGGGAGATGTCATAGCGTTGAATACAGCTATTGATGATCCTTTAACTTTAATTATAAATAACCAACCTAAATATTATGTTCAACCTGGAAAACATAAGAACAAAATGTCTGTGCAAATATTAGATGAAATGATAAGGGGTGAATAAGGGTGCCCAATGATGATGGAATGTTAACACAAGAGGAAATTGACGCGCTTTTAAACATTGGTTCACAAGATGAAGCACAAGATTCTCTTGAAAATAAAACAGAAGAAAAACTATCAAATATTGAGATTGACACGTTAGGAGAAATAGGAAATATTTCATTTGGAAGTTCTGCTACTACTTTATCTACACTCCTAAATCAGAAAGTAGAAATTACTGTACCTGAGGTTTCCATTATAAATAAAACGGATTTAGCCAATTCTATAACGTTTGAACCTGTTAGTGTTCAGGTGAACTATATAGAAGGATTAATAGGAAAAAATGTATTCATTATTAAAGCACTTGATGCAGCTATTATTGCTGATGTAATGCTAGGTGGGGATGGTTTAAATCCAGAAACTGAATTGAATGAAATCCATTTAAGTGCGGTACAAGAAGCGATGAATCAAATGATGGGTACTGCAGCTACTAGTATGTCGACCATATTTAATACGAAGGTAGACATATCACCACCGTCTGTAATAGATGATACCGTGGATCAGAAAGATATTTTTCAAGAAGAATCCTATGTGAAGATTTCATTTACATTAAAGATTGGGGATTTAATTGATTCTAATATGATGCAGTTAATGCCTATTAGTTTTGCAAAACAGACCGTATCGCAGCTATTAAATGATTCTAATGAAGCTGAACCGGAAAGTGCTGACTTACCTGTACTTGAAAATAATGAATTAGATCATAATGAATTAGTTCATAAGGAACAACCCAATCAGAATCATTATTCAGAACCAGCTTCGAATCAATCGGTACAACAACATAATCCGCAATTTATAGGAAATAGTATGGTACCTGAACAATCTCAAGTTCAAGGAGCTTCTTTTTCAGAACTTGAAAAAGTTGATTTGAATCAAAATGAACATCGAAACTTGGATATGCTTATGGATATTCCGTTAAATGTAACAGTTGAACTGGGAAGAACAAAGCGTGCCATAAGGGATATAATTGAATTTAGTAAAGGATCCATCATTGAACTAGATAAATTGGCTGGAGAACCAGTAGATATACTTGTTAATAATAAGCTAATTGCGACAGGGGAAGTTGTTGTAATAGACGAGAATTTTGGTGTAAGAGTTACAGATATTGTAAGCAAAACGGATCGATTAATGAAATTAAAATAGGAAAAGCGGAAGCGCCCGTTTAGCGACGTACGGGCTGGACTGAGCCGTAGGAGATAAAGGAAACACGACGAACGAAGTGAGTCGATGTTGACTTATCGTACGGAGGTGAAGGAAGTCTCGCTAGTCGCTGGGCGCAGGAGCTAGACATCTTTTAAGATAATAATTAGGAGGAAAAAATAATGAGTAAAAAAGTACTGATCGTTGACGATGCAGCGTTTATGCGTATGATGATTAAAGATATCTTAACGAAAAATGGTTTTGAAGTAGTGGGAGAAGCTCAAGATGGAGCACAGGCTGTTGAAAAATATAAAGAATTATCTCCAGATCTAGTTACAATGGATATTACAATGCCGGAAATGGACGGTATTACTGCTCTAAAACAAATTAAAGAAGTTAATCCAGAAGCAAAAGTTATTATGTGTTCCGCAATGGGGCAACAGGCAATGGTTATTGATGCAATTCAGGCTGGTGCCAAAGACTTTATTGTAAAACCGTTTCAGGCAGATCGTGTAATGGAAGCAATTCAAAAAGTGATAGGTTAAAAGAGAGTGAGCAAGTTGGGTAAAAATTTCCTATATGGTTTTCTAGTTTGTTTTATATATTTTACTACTGCATCTCCAATGGATGTTATCGCATCTCCTGATAGCGTAATGGACTGTATAGCTGAAGAGAATTGTGATGAAGAGAATAAAAACGTAGAATCTCCAGAAAATGAAAAGATATTTTCGGAGGATTCTAATCAAGGATCTGTTCTGTTTGATTTAATAAAAATGGTTTTTGCATTAATTCTTGTAATAGCCCTTATTTACATTGTGTTAAAGTTTTTAAATCAGCGGAACAAATTAACTCCAAAAGGAAAAATGGTAGAAAACTTAGGTGGTATATCATTAGGACAGAGTAAATCAATCCAAATTATTCGGGTAGGACCTAAAGTATATGTAATTGGTGTAGGTGACGATATTAACTTGTTAGAAGAAATTACAGATGAAGAAGTAAAACAAGAATTAATAAACAATATGAATGTGACGAACGACACTATGGCTCGTTCGTTGTTACCATCATTCAAATCTAACGGGGCCAATACCAATCATAAAAAAGATTTTAAAAGATTATTTTCAAATGAACTTGAAAAATTGAAACAAAATCGAAATGACTTGATTCATAATCAAAAGGAAGATAAACATGAGTAATTTTATAGATATGTTTTCAAGTTCTGACCCGACGAATGTCGCTACATCTGTAAAGCTAATTTTATTATTAACTGTTTTGTCCCTAGCACCGGCAATATTAATATTAATGACTAGTTTTACTAGAATCATTATTGTTTTGTCCTTTGTCCGAACATCACTTGCGACCCAACAAATGCCACCAAATCAAGTATTAATTGGGATTGCATTATTTTTAACTTTTTTTATTATGGCACCGACTTTTCATGTAGTTTATGAAGATGCTTTAGAACCTTTATTTGATGAGGAAATAACATTAGATGAAGCTTACACGAAAGCTAGTATCCCATTAAAGGAATTTATGGCAAAACAGACAAGGCAGAAAGATTTAGCATTATTTTTAAATTATACAAATGCAGAAAGACCTGAAAGTATAAAGGAGATTCCTCTTACGACTTTAGTACCGGCGTTTGCCATCAGTGAGTTAAAAACAGCTTTTCAAATGGGCTTTATGATTTTTATTCCATTTCTAATTATTGATATGGCAGTAGCTAGTATTTTAATGTCGATGGGAATGATGATGCTACCACCAGTAATGATTTCCTTACCGTTTAAAATCTTATTATTTGTACTTGTAGATGGATGGTATTTAATTACGAATTCATTGCTACAAAGTTTTTAAAAGTAATTTACATTGAAAGAGGCACAGAAGAATGAGCAGTGAACATGTAATATCATTGGCGGAAAATGCAATTTATACATTATTACTAATCGCAGGACCGTTATTGATTTTGGCTGTTGCAGTTGGATTAATCATAAGTATTTTTCAAGCAACAACGCAAATTCAAGAACAAACCTTGGCATTCGTTCCAAAAATCATAGCAGTATTAGTAGGGTTAGTTTTTTTTGGACCATGGATGCTTAATTTAATCGTTGATTTTACTGTTAATATTTTTCAAAATTTAAATCAGTTTGCAGGGTAATGTATGTTAGGAGAATCTATAGTTAGTTTCCCAATATTATTGCTTTTATTTGCACGTGTTTTTTCTTTTTTTGTAACGATGCCATTGTTTTCTTACCGAACCATACCTTTCCCATTTAAGCTTGGATTTAGTTTCTTTTTAGCGTTAATTATGTCTTATACAGTAGATAGTCCTACTATCATAATGAATCATACGTATGTATTTTTATTAATGAAAGAGGTTATGGTCGGTTTATTAATTGGTCTTATTGCTTTTATTATTATTTCTGCTGTACAGGTTGCTGGGGGATTTATTGATTTTCAAATGGGATTCGCTATTGCCAATGTGATGGATCCACAGACAGGTGCTCAGAGTCCTTTAACCGGGCAATTTTTAAATATTGTATCACTCCTTTTTTTATTATCCGTAAATGGTCATTATCTGATTATTGATGGGATAGTAAATAGTTATGAATTTATCGGTATCGATCAATTTATTCCATTTGCTAATAAATCGATAGCCGATTTTGTAATTGATAGTTTTAATACAATGTTTCTCATTGCCTTCCAAATGGCTATTCCCATCGTTGGTTGTTTATTTTTAGTAGATATAGCATTGGGAATTGTTGCAAGAGCTGTGCCGCAGCTTAATGTATTTGTAGTCGGACTTCCATTAAAAATTCTTGTTAGTTTTATTGCTATTTTTGTGTTTTTAAGCTTATATTACACACTTGCTAAAAAATTATTCGAATTAATGTTCATTACCATGAGGAATCTCATGAAATTATTTGGGGGTGGCTAGTTTGCAAATGAGATTAGACTTACAATTTTTTGCAGGAGAAAAAACAGAAAAAGCCACTCCGAAAAAAAGACAAGATCAAAGAAAAAAAGGTAAAGTTTCTAAAAGTCAGGACGTTAACACAGCCCTACTATTGTTGTTTTGTATAATTGGTTTAATTGTTTTTGGTAATTACATGTTAGGTCAAATGTTGAATTTATACGAGTATACTTTTACAGAATTAATCAATTGGAATATTACAGAAGGAACGACACAACGATTATTTACTGGTGTCGTTCTAGAAGCAGGAAAAATAGTTGCTCCTATAATGGTACTAGGTTTAATAGGTGGATTAGTTGCAAACCTATCACAAGTTGGGTTTTTATTTACAACAGAGCCACTGAAATTTGACCTGAAAAAAATAGACCCTGTTCAAGGGGCAAAACGTATCTTTTCCATTAGAGCACTAGTCGAATTACTAAAATCATTATTGAAAATAACATTCATTGGTTCTATTACTTTTTTTATCATTTGGATTTATAAAGATGATATGCTAATGACCGCATTTTTAAATGCTCATGGTGCATTAACTTTTTTCTCTAAAGTTACGATGACAATGGCGATTGCAGCAATTATTACATTACTGTTTTTGTCCATATTTGACTATGCATACCAAAGATTTGATTACGAAAAAAATATGAGAATGTCAAAACAAGATATTAAGGACGAGTATAAAAATATGGAAGGGGACCCTTTGATTAAATCTAAAAGGAAAGCCATTCAAAGAGAGATGGCGACCCGAAGAATGATGAGTGAAGTACCAAACGCGGATGTAATTATTACGAACCCAACTCATTTTGCAATTGCAATTAAGTATGACGAAAAAATTGCAACAGCACCATATGTTTTAGCAAAAGGAACAGATCAAACGGCATTAAAAATTAAAGAAATCGCGAAGGAAAATAATATACATATGGTTGAAAACAAACCATTAGCACGATCCTTATATAAAGTGATTGATGTTGGGGATGTCATACCCGAAGCGTTCTATCAAGCTATTGCAGAAATATTAGCTTATGTGTATCGAGTAGAAAAAAATGTTTAATTTGAGGAGAGACCATCGTGAAAGTTAGAGATTTATCTGTATTAATAGGTGTAATAGTTATTATTGTTATGTTAGTAGTACCTTTACCTGGTGGTCTATTAAGTGTACTTCTTCTATTAAATATTTCATTATCCCTAATTGTCATATTAGTTGCTATGAATACAAAGTCCACGTTAGAGTTTTCTGTCTTTCCAACATTACTCTTATTATTAACCTTATTTCGTTTAGCTTTGAATGTTTCTACAACTAGATCTATCCTATCTGAAGGTGAAGCAGGAGGAGTTGTCGATACGTTTGGGTCATTCGTTATTGGGGGTAATCCTCTCGTCGGTTTCGTTGTTTTCATTATCTTAGTAATTATTAATTTTTTAGTTATTACAAAAGGATCTGAACGTGTTTCAGAGGTTGCTGCACGTTTTTCTCTTGATGCTATGCCGGGAAAACAAATGAGTATTGATGCAGACTTAAATGCCGGGCTCATTTCGGAAAAAGAAGCAAAAGAGAGACGGGAACAAGTAGAAAAAGAAGCAGACTTCCATGGATCCATGGATGGAGCTAGTAAATTTGTAAAAGGGGACGCAATTGCTGGATTTATTATCGTTATTATAAATATCTTATTCGGTATTATTATTGGAATCGTTCAAATGGGTATGCCATTCGACGAAGCGATCAATACATTTACGCGCCTTACTGTTGGGGATGGATTAGTTAGTCAAATACCTGCATTATTAATATCTACCGCAACAGGAATTATAGTGACCCGTTCTGGAGGGAAAGATAATTTAGGTTCAGAGGTAACAACTCAGTTATTTCAATATCCGAAATTATTATACATAGCAGCTGGAGCTATCTTTTTATTAGGTTTGACTCCAATTAACTTTTTTCTGACAACAATCATTGCAATTTTGTTAGCTGGTAGTGGATATGTTTTAGAAAATCAAACAAAGGAAATGGAAATTCCAGATGTAGAAGAAGATGTTCAAGTAGAAAGTAACGAGATGAAAACCCCAGAGAATGTAATGAATCTGTTAAGTATGGATCAAATTGAATTTGAATTTGGTTATGCCCTCATTCCTTTAGCTGATGCAAATCAAGGTGGAGATTTACTTGATCGAATTGTCATGATTCGTAAACAACTTGCTTTGGAGTTAGGAATTGTTATCCCGGTTGTTCGGATACGTGACAATATTCAATTAGCACCGAATGAATATCGATTGAAAATTAAGGGGAATGAAGTGGCAACTGGCGAAGTATTATTGGATCATTACTTGGCAATGGCACCCGGAATTGATGAGGAAGATGGCCTGGAAGGAATTGATACAAAAGAGCCTGCATTTGGTCTTCCAGCAAAATGGATTAGTGAAGAGTTAAAAGATGAGGCTGAATTATCGGGTTATACAGTCGTAGATCCTCCTTCCGTTGTGTCCACACATATTACAGAAGTAATCAAACAACATGCTCATATATTGCTTGGAAGACAAGAAACAAAACAATTAATCGATCATTTGAAAGAAAGTTATCCAATATTGGTGGAGGAAGTTACACCAGACCCACTATCAGTAGGGGAAGTGCAAAAGGTTCTTGCTAAATTATTAAGGGAAAATATTTCGATACGGAATTTACCTATTATATTTGAAACACTGGCAGATTTCTCTAAAATGACGAATGATACGGAATTATTAGGAGAATATGTCAGACAATCTCTTTCCGTTCAAATTACAAAACAATATACAAAAGAAGATATGTCGTTAAATGTTGTTACTGTATCTGGAAAAGTAGAAAAAACAATTGCCGAGCATATCAAACAAACAGAGCATGGAAATTATTTATCGTTAGATCCTGAAACACAACAGAATATTATTTCTTCCATTCATGAACAAGTGGAGAAATTATTACTTCAGGAAGAAACAGCTATTGTCCTTTGCTCACCAGCCATACGTATGTATCTTAAACAATTATTAGATCGATATCTACCTCATGTCGTAATATTATCTTATAACGAATTAGAACCGAATGTTCAAGTTCAAAGTGTTGGAGTGGTGAATGTCGCATGAAAATAAGAAAATATATCGCGCCAAATATAGCAGAAGCAATGAAACAAATACGAAAAGAATTAGGTACAGATGCTGTTATTTTAAATTCTAGGGAAGTACTTCAGGGTGGATTTTTAGGCTTCTTTAAAAAAAAGAAGATAGAAGTCATTGTAGGACTAGATCCTAATCCAATAACGAATCAGCCGAATCAAGTAAAGATAGAAATGCCTTCAACGACACAACAAGAATCTGCTAATAACAGGAAGAATTCTTCGGGTCAGGATGTTTTACATGAAATCCAACAGGTAAGGAAGTTTGTTGAATTACAATCTAGAAATCAAAACGCCGACAGCTATCCAATCGAATATGAACTACTTTACCAACATTTACTTAATCAAGAGGTCAAGGCCCAATTTGCAAAAAATATAATCAATACCATGTTAGATCAACATCAAGATAAAAACTTAACAAATAACCAAATCTTAGAAGAGTTTAAAAGAATCATAACGAAGTCACTTCAAAAGTATTCATTTAATGGGATAACTACAGGTAAAAAAATAATTCAATTTATTGGCCCAACCGGTGTAGGTAAGACTACAACCTTAGCTAAGATTGCCTCCAACCTCGTTTTAAAGGAAAAGAAAAAGGTTGCATTCATTACGATGGATACGTATCGGATTGCGGCAGTAGAACAATTAAAAACATATGCACAAATTCTTCATGTTCCTTTAGAGGTAGCTTATACAGCGGAAGATTATAAACATGCAATTAATAAGTTTGATTCTTATGATACGATTCTAGTCGATACAGCTGGTAGAAATTTCAGAGAAGAAAAATATGTGAAGGATTTATTAAATAATCTAGATGCCAATATAGAAATGGATACTTTTTTAGTCTTGTCGTTAACGGCTAAACCAAAGGATATATTAGAAATATATGATCAATTTCAACATATACCAATGAAAGAAGTCATTTTCACAAAATTAGACGAGACAAGGCAATTTGGAAGTCTTTTGAATATTTGTATGGAAAAAGAAGTTGGGATTGCATACATGACGAATGGTCAGGATGTTCCAAATGATATTTTAGAAGGAAAACCGCAAAGAATAGCTGAATGGATTGTTGGAGAATACAATGAAGAATGACCAAGCTACTCAACTAAGAAGAAAAATAGAAAAGTTAAATAATCCTAAGCAGGCAAAGACTATTTGTATCATAAGTGGTAAAGGTGGAGTAGGCAAATCTAATTTTGCTGTTAACTTTGCATTGGATTTAATTTATAACGGAAAAAAAGTATTAATATTTGATTTAGATGTAGGCATGGGAAATATTGAAATATTATTGGGAAAATCAGCAAAAAAGAATATCAATGATATGTTTAATGGAAATGACTCCATTCATAGTATTATCGAGGTCTACAAAAATGGTCTAGCATTTATTGCAGGGGGATCTGGATTAAATGAGCTTTTCACATTAAACGATCAAAAGAAACAATTTTTTATTAATCAATATAACGAACTTATTCATAGTTATGATTATATCATTTTTGATATGGGGGCAGGAATACATTCAGATAGTTTGTTTTTTATTTTGGCAGCGGATGAGTGTATTGTTGTTACAACTCCCGAGCCCACCTCTATTACGGATGCTTACAGTATGGTTAAACAAATCATCAATAATCGGGGTAGGATGCCAATAAGAGTTATTATGAATCGATGTCCATCGCAAAAAAATGGAGAACAAATGTTAGAGCAATTTAGGAAAGTAATTCAACAATTTTTGCAAGTAGACATCTCAAAAATGGGGATTCTACCAGAAGATAAAGCTGTGACATTAGCTGTTTTCCATCAAGAGCCTTATATTTTTAATGAAAAATTACCAATTACGAAAGCATTAAAGCAAATAACGGCTAATTATTTAAATAACACTTTTACATTAAATTCGATACAACCAAAATTTATACAAAAGTTAAAACAACTACTGATAGAGAGGTAGAATAAATGGAGCAGATTCGAGTCATTGTTATTGATGATTCTGCATTTATGAGAAAAATGATTACAGATATTTTATCAAGTGATGAAAGAATCGATGTTATATCTACTGCAAGGAACGGTACAGATGGGATTAAGAAAATTGAACAATTTTCTCCAGATGTTGTCACAATGGATGTCCAAATGCCAATCATGGATGGAATTCAGACTTTGGAAGTATTAATGGAAAAAAACCCCATACCAGTCATTATGTTAAGTGGGGAGACAGAAGATAATCGATCTCGCGTCTTAGAGGCAATGGCAAAAGGTGCTGTGGATTTCATTACAAAGCCCTCAGGTCCTATTTCTTTAAATATGGACTCTATCAAAAATGAAATAATCTCGAAAGTAGTTGCTGCTGCATCCATCAGAAAAATAGATATTAAGAAAATAGAAATTGAAAAAAAGGTTCCAACTATAGAAAAAAAACCAAATAAGTACTTTGATAAAAAGACCGTTGTTGCTATCGGTTCATCTACCGGGGGTCCAAGGGCATTGGCGCAAGTAATAAGTAATCTACCAGGTAATTATTCTTTTCCTATTTTTATTGTACAGCATATGCCAGCGGGTTTTACTAAGTCGCTTGCTAATAGACTTAATATGAATAACGATATCTATGTCAAAGAAGCAGAAGATGGGGAACAAGTAAGGTCAAAAACAGTATATATTGCACCTGGTAACCAACATATGAGAATCAGAAAAAGAGGAGAAATATTAACTATTCAATTGTCTGAGGATTCTCCAAGAAATGGACATCGCCCATCCGTTGATATTTTATTTGAATCACTTGCTGAAATAGAAGATATCGCTAAAATTGCAGTTATTTTGACTGGGATGGGAAGTGACGGAACGAAAGGAATTCTAAAATTAAAAGAAGTGAACGAAAATACTGTAGTTATTGCAGAATCAGAAGAAACAGCAATTATTTATGGAATGCCAAAAGCGGTTGTCCATTCGAAAAAGGCGAATTTTATTTTACCAATAAATGAAATTGGGAAGAAATTACTAGACTTACAAAATGGAATGGAATAAAGCAGCCTTTAGGAAGTTTGCTAGTTTTATATAAAATTATATATGTATAAAAGGGGAAATTTAGCGTGACTAATTCAAAGGTAAGAAAAATGATTGTATTTCAGTTAAAAGAAGAGGAATATGCGGTTAGTGTTCAAGGGATAGGTTCGATTGAAAGGATGATTCCTATTACTAGAGTTCCACAAACTCCCGAACATGTGAAAGGTGTTATCAATTTACGAGGTGTCGTTACTCCAATTATAGATTTGCGTTTAAGATTTGGTTTTGAAGAGGCAGAAATCACTGATGCGACTCGGATTCTTATAGTTTACATAAACGGAATGGAAGTAGGTCTAATTGTGGATTCTGCAAATGATGTAATAGACATTCCTGAAAATATGATAGAGGTAAATCCAGAGGTTATTGGTTCTATTGATGTGAATTATATTGAAGGAGTAGCAAAAATAGATAATCGTTTATTTATATTATTGGATTTACATAAAGTATTAAGTCTTGAAGCACTAGAAGAAATAGTGGAAGGGTAGTAAGTATGGAGTATTCAAATTTATCAGGAATGCAATTAGACGCTCTACGTGAAGTTGGAAATATAGGAGCTGGAAATGCTGCTACATCTATGTCTATCTTACTTGATAGAAAAATTGATATGAATGTTCCATCAGTTAGCATAGTGGATTACAATGACATGATGGAAATAATAGGCGGCCCAGAGGAATTAATAGTTGCGATTGTTTTTCAAATTAAGGATGAATTTCCGTGTACAGTTTATTTTATACTTTCTGTCGATGAAGCGGAACATTTAATTCAAGATTTGACAGGTAACAAGGATTTCACCCTAATGAACGACCTGTATCATAATGAATTAGCGATGTCTGCACTTAAAGAAACTGGAAATATTGTAATCGGTTCTTATCTATCCGCATTATCAGACTTTATTAAATATAACATGCATCCCTCCATCCCTTATTTAAGTTTCGATATGGCTGGTGCAGTATTAACCGCAGGATTACTAGAGATTTCTGAGGTTTCTGATTATGCCATTGTCATTAATACTAGCATTTTAAGTGATGCTTCAGAAAATATTCAGGGTCATTTTTTTCTATTACCAGAACCCGAATCATTAAGTAAATTATTCGAAGCTTTAGGTATTGAAAATGATTAAAGAGAAGAAAATAGTTAAAGTTGGGATTGCTGATTTAAATATCGTCACACCACCGGATATTATCCGTACAGCTGGATTAGGTTCTTGTGTTGGTGTCGTTATATATGATAGTTCTAAAAAAATAGCCGGTCTTGCACACGTACTGTTGCCAGAATCAAGTTTAACGCAGCAAAGTGATTTCAATAAATATAAGTATGCAGATACTGCTGTTCCTATATTAATTGAGAAATTACTAGCTAATGGGGCTCGAAAATATGCCCTTAAAGCAAAAATGGCCGGAGGAGCACAAATGTTTCAATTCGCAAGTAATTCCAAAACAATGAGGATTGGCGCACGAAATATCGAAGCGGTTAAAGAACAACTTACTCATTTTAACATACCCATTATTTCATCTGATGTTGGTGGAAATGTTGGAAGAACGATAGAGTTTGACCTAGTTAGTTGTCAGTTGAAAGTCCGAAAAGTGAATCAGGAAACAGTGTTTATATAATTAAAAGATAAAGGGGAACTCGTAAAAGGGGAGTTTAAAACTATGTATCATAATCCATCTTCTCTTGAACAAGATTTATGGAATAACTGGATAAACGATAAAAATAGTAAGAACGCAAATGAGTTGATTCATCACTACGAGTATTTAGTTCATTTTCATGTTGAGAGAATGTGTATTCATCTTCCTAAAAGTATTAATAAAGAAGATATTAAAAGCCTTGGTTTCATTGGATTATACGATGCTTTAAAGAAGTTTGAACCAAATCGGGATTTGAAATTCGATACATATGCCTCTATTCGGATTCGCGGATCTATTATCGATGGATTAAGAAAAGAGGACTGGCTACCTAGATCGTTAAGAGATAAAGTTAAGAAAGTAGATCAAGCTACTCAAAGTCTCGAACAAAAGTACCAACGATCTCCGAATCCAGAGGAAATTGCTAAGTATTCAGGATTAACTGTTGAGGAAGTAGAAAATACGATAAAAGACTCACTGTTTTCTAATATTTTATCTATTGAGGAAAAATCAAAAACAGATTATGTTCAAGAAACGGGGATTGGGTATTCGATTGCAGATGATTCTTCACAATCACCCGAGTCTAAAATTCTACAAAAGGAATTAGAAAAAGAGTTAAAAGAAGGAATAAAAGAATTAAATGAAAAAGAGCAGCTAGTAATTAGTCTATTTTATTTTGACGAATTATCA
The DNA here is from genome assembly GCF_019037185.1 of Oceanobacillus caeni. GTDB lineage: Bacteria > Bacillota > Bacilli > Bacillales > Amphibacillaceae > Oceanobacillus > Oceanobacillus caeni. The sequence goes on along the minus strand of NZ_JAHHXM010000005.1, from coordinate 43,448 downwards.
TTAACTGAAATCGGACAGGTTCTTGAGTTAACGACTTCTCGTATATCCCAAATTCATAAAAAAGCAATAGTTAAATTACGAAAAACGTTAAATAAATTAAAATATTTATCCCATGTAAACGGGCAGTAAGACTCACACCACAAGCTTCTAGGGAAGTAAGGAAGATAGGTGGGAGATAAAGGAAAATTCCACTGGTGGAAGTCTTCTTTATTGTAATGGATTCTTGAATTGACTCAAAATGTTTAAACAGAAAGGGATTTTTATGGTTTCATTTTTGCTAATTATTAGCTTTTTACTTCATATCATATCAATCTATGCAATTTATATGTTAAATAAACAATTACAAAAAAAAGAAGATACAAATGAAATTGCACAATTATTTGAAGAGTATTTACAAGAGATAAAAAAGGAAAATGACCGTTTACAAAATGATCTAATAAGGTACACTCATAATAAGAGTGATAAACCGATTGAAGCAGTTGAGAAAGAAAAAAAGGTTGGTAATCTTGTAATTAACGATGCAGAAGATAAATGGCTGAAGAATGTTAATGAGGTAAATGATTCTGTAGAGTCTTCATTGGAAGGTAAAGTATTACAGTTGTATCACCAAGGTTTATCGATAGCCGATATAGCAAAAAAATTGGATTGTGGGATAACAGAGGCTGAACTTATTATTCGTTTTCACGATTAGAAAAAATGGCTTTCCCTAAGAATGCCTTCTACAGATGGTAAAGACTTTTATCCCAGCTCAAGCTTCTTGGGAACTGCCCGTAAAGATCCGATAAGTATGACTAATCATCAGTGGGGGATGAAGGGAACCCCCCATTGATGGAAGTCTTCTTTATACTTTCTAACGAAAAAAATAGGATTAGTCTTGATAACGCAGGAATGATATGGTATATTAATTTTTGGTGTAAATGCTCATGTTTTGTTGAAAAAATATTGAGTAAAAAAACACACGTTTAGTAATTCATATAAATGGTGCCACATCAACTGTGTGGTGTTTATGTGAAGATGATCTAAACGGAGGAAAAAAACCATTAGGAGGAAATTTATATGTCAGCAATATCTATGAAGCAATTATTAGAAGCTGGTGTACATTTCGGACATCAGACACGCCGTTGGAACCCGAAAATGAAAAAATACATTTTCACAGAACGTAACGGTATTTATATCATTGACCTACAAAAAACAGTTAAAAAGGTTGATGAAGCTTACAATTTCGTAAAAGATATCGCAGCAAATGGCGGTACAATTTTATTTGTTGGTACGAAAAAACAAGCTCAAGATTCTGTACGCGATGAAGCTATTCGCTCAGGAATGTTCTATGTTAACCATCGTTGGTTAGGTGGAACGCTTACTAACTTCCAAACAATCCGCAAACGTATTAACCGTTTGAAAGATATTGAGAAAATGGAAGAAGATGGTACATTTGAAGTACTACCTAAAAAAGAAGTTGTAAATTTATTAAAAGAAAAAGAACGTCTTGTTAAATTCCTAGGTGGAATTAAAGAGATGAAGAGTCTTCCAGACGCTCTATTTGTAATCGATCCTCGTAAAGAACGTATTGCAATCGCTGAAGCACATAAGTTAAACATTCCAATTATCGGAATTGTAGATACTAACTGTGATCCTGATGAAATTGATTATGTAATTCCAGCAAACGATGATGCAATCCGTGCTGTAAAACTATTAACTTCAAAAATGGCTGATGCTATCTTAGAAGTGAAACAAGGTGAAGTTACAGAGGAAGCAGAAGTAGCGGAAACTGTTGAAAAGGCAGAAGAAGCTGTAGCAAATCAAGAGTAATTTTAAAAGGTGAGGGTGATAAGAGGAATAAGAGCCTTTTATCACCTTTTTTAAAAAGGTTGTTCAAAAAGTCCGGTGAAAATGACACTTCGGCCTTTCTTAGGACGTTGCGCTCTTAGCTGGCCTCGGCCCTTTTCATCCACCTTTTTGAATATGCACTTAAAAGAAAAATTAATATAATTAATGGAGGAATAATCATGGCAATTACTGCGAAAATGGTTAAAGAATTACGTGAAAAAACTGGTGCTGGCATGATGGATTGTAAAAAAGCACTACAAGAAACAGATGGAGATATGGATAAAGCAATTGACTTTCTACGTGAAAAAGGGATTGCTAAAGCTGCTAAAAAGTCAGACCGTATTGCTGCTGAAGGGTTAACACATATTGAAGTGGAAAATAATACCGCAGTTCTTCTAGAAGTGAACTGTGAAACAGACTTCGTTACAAAAAACGATCAATTCAAAGATCTTTTATCTGAACTTGGTAAACATATAGTTAAAGAACAACCATCTAGTGTTGAAGAAGCACTTGGACAAAAACTTCATGGTGAAGGCGAAACTTTAGAAACTTTTATCAATACTGCAGTATCTAAAATTGGTGAGAAGATTACTCTAAGACGCTTCACTATCTTTACTAAATCAGATGATGATGTCTTTGGTGCATATCTACATATGGGTGGACGCATCGGTGTATTAACTGTTCTTGAAGGAACAAATGATGAACAAGTAGGGAAAGATATCGCTATGCACGTTGCGGCGGTTAGCCCTCGTTATGTATCACGTGATGATGTTAACGAAGAAGAAGTTAATCATGAACGCGAAGTATTAAAACAACAAGCATTAAATGAAGGAAAACCAGAAAACATTGTTGAAAAAATGGTAGAAGGACGCCTTGGCAAATTCTTCCAAGAAATTTGCTTGTTAGAACAAGATTTTGTTAAAGACCCAGATCAAAAAGTGAAGAAATATGTTGCTGACAAAGGTGCTACCGTTAAAGAATTTGTACGTTATGAAGTGGGCGAAGGTATTGAAAAACGTGAAGAAAACTTCGCTGAAGAAGTAATGAATCAAATGAAAAAATAATCAAAGTTAATGATTATCATCTAAAATAAAATAAAAATAGGGAACTTAGAAGTTCCCTATTTCACCATGTTTAATAAAAATAATAAATGTTTTCTTGGAGGTTATTATGACAACAGCACGATACCGAAGAATAGTATTAAAACTGAGTGGTGAAGCATTAAGTGGAGAACAGGGGTATGGAATAGATCCTAAAGTAATTCAATCTATTGCTAGCCAAGTCAAAGATGTGGTTGAATTAGGTGTAGAAGTAGTTGTTGTTGTTGGTGGTGGAAACATTTGGCGTGGAAAAGTAGGTAGTGAAATGGGAATGGATCGTGCTACTGCTGATTATATGGGAATGTTAGCTACAGTAATGAATTCACTTGCATTACAGGATGGATTAGAAACAATTGGAATTCCAACCCGCGTACAAACATCCATTGAAATGCGTCAAGTCGCTGAGCCATACATACGAAGAAAAGCAATTCGCCATCTCGAGAAAAAACGTGTTGTTATTTTTGCGGCAGGTACCGGAAATCCTTATTTTTCAACAGATACTACTGCAGCACTTAGAGCTGCAGAAGTTGAAGCAGAAGTTATTTTAATGGCAAAAAACAATGTTGATGGTGTATACACAGATGATCCTAAAATTAATAAGGATGCAAAGAAATATGACACACTTTCTTATTTAGAAATGTTAAATGAAGGCCTTGGGGTAATGGACTCTACAGCTTCTTCATTATGTATGGATAACGATATCCCATTAATTGTATTTTCTATTACGGAAGAAGGAAATATTAAAAAAGTTGTTCAAGGTGAAACAATCGGAACAATAATAAGGGGGAAATAAGTATGTCAGATACGATTATGAGCACAATGCGTGAAAAAATGAATCAAGCAGTTCAATCTTACTCAAAAAGCTTAGCTACAGTAAGAGCAGGGAGAGCAAACCCAAGTCTACTTGACAATGTTTTTGTTGATTATTATGGTGCCTCAACACCACTTAATCAGCTAGCAAATATATCGGCACCTGAAGCAAGAATGCTTGTTATTACTCCATATGATAAATCTGCACTATCCGATATTGAAAAAGCTATTCAAAAAGCTGATTTAGGTTTATCTCCATCAAATGATGGAAATATTATTCGAATTAGTATCCCGCCGTTAACGGAAGAACGTCGTAAGGACTTAGTGAAAGTAGTTGGAAAATACGCAGAAGAATACCGTATCCAAGTAAGAAATATACGTAGAGATACGAACGATCAATTGAAAAAGCTTGAAAAAAATGGTGAACTTACTGAAGACGAATTAAGAGGTCTACAAGATAATGTTCAAAAAGAAACAGATAATCAAATCAAACAAATAGATCAGCTTACTAAAGAAAAAGAAGATGAAATAATGGAAGTTTAATTTTTTCATTATGAATCTTTCATAACCTTGTAAAAAAGTGTAAAATAAATTAAAGCCCTCTTTTATAAGGGGGTTTTTGTATTCGAGTTGCTTTTGGTTAATACTATAGAAAGTTATAGCTACTATCCATTTACCCCACCTAAACGGGCAGTAAGACTCCCGCCTCAAGCTTCTGGGAAAACCAAGAAGGTAGGTGGAAGGTTAACTGCCCGTAAAGGTCCGATAAGTGCGACTAAGCATCAGTGGGGATGAAGGAACCCCCCTACTGATGGAAGTCTCCTTTATCATATTCTATATCCTAATGGTACGTAATATATTTCCTTTTTTCCTCATAACAATAGTAAAAGGGATGTATGCAATAACAATATTCGGAGGACTAACCATGTCTATGAGAATTCCTTTTTTAAAAAAGAAACAAAAAAATGAAAAACAGGATAAAATAGAAAATGTACCAAAACATGTTGCTATAATTATGGATGGGAATGGTCGTTGGGCTGAAAAAAAAGGTCTTCCGCGTGTTGCCGGTCATAAAGAAGGCGTACATGTAGTTAATAAAATAGTAAGGGCTGCATCAAATGCAAACGTAGAAGTTCTTACCTTATTTGCATTTTCTACTGAAAACTGGAAAAGACCAAAAAGCGAAGTTGATTTCTTAATGAAGCTTCCAAAAGAATTTTTACATGTATATTTACCTGAAATTATGGAGAATAACGTAAAAATTAACACAATTGGCGAAATAGAAGTGTTACCTAAGCATGCAAAAAATGCTTTTGAGTATGCAATGGAGAAAACAAAAAATAATGATGGCATGATATTAAATTTTGCATTAAATTATGGTGGCCGGTTTGAAATTCTTCAAGCAATCAAACATTTAGTAAATGATATGGAAACTTCTAAAATCTCAAGTGAAGCTTTAGACGAAAAAATATTTTCACGATACTTATACACAAATGATTTTCGTGATCCTGATTTATTAATTAGAACTAGTGGAGAAAAACGTTTGAGTAATTTCTTATTATGGCAGTGTGCATACACTGAACTTTGGTTTACTGATGTACTTTGGCCAGACTTTGATGAGCAAGTTTTCCACGAAGCGTTAAATGAATACCGACAGCGTCAAAGAAGATACGGTGGATTGTAGGATGGTGACTAATAGATGAAGCAACGAACAATTACAGCAATATTAGCACTAATAGTTTTTATCCCATTTATTATTATAGGTGGTTTCGCATTCGAACTTTTTGTTTATCTACTCGCTACAATTGCATTATTTGAACTAGTAAGGATGCGAAAAATGGGGGGATATATGGTTCCATCCATATTAGCAGTGCTACTATTATGGATCTTATTATTGCGTGACTCCCTCTTTTTGTTAACAGATTTTTCGAAATTTGAATGGATAACAATCATTATTTTACTATTACTTGCTTATACTGTATTAGTAAAGAATAAATTTACATTTGATCATGCAGGCTTTATTCTTTTGGCCACTTTCTATGTTGGAATTGGATTCTACTACTTGATTGAAACTAGGGACGGTTCTGGTATAGTTGGATTAAAAAATATTTTCTTTGCCTTTTTAATTGTTTGGTCTACAGATACTGGAGCTTATTTATTTGGACGAGCATTTGGTAAAAGAAAGTTATGGCCAACCATTAGCCCGAATAAGACTATTGAAGGTGCACTTGGAGGAATCGTACTTGCTATTGTGATTTCCGTTATTTTTCACCTAATAACACCATTTCCGCATTCATTACTTGCTGTTATTTTGGTAACCATTATCGCTTCCATTTTCGGTCAAATTGGGGATTTAGTTGAATCGGCCTTGAAACGAATTTATGGAGTGAAAGATTCCGGTAAAATTTTACCAGGACATGGTGGAATATTAGATCGTTTTGATAGTTTACTTTTTGTTATTCCTCTGTTACATATCATCCAATTTTTTTAAGGGCGAAAGATTCAACAAATTGCTTGTTTCATGGTTTAGGAAATTACAAAATTTGCTGCATGTGGATAATTATTCAGAATAGGCCACGTCCGGCTCCAGCGCCCAGCGACTAGCGAGACTTCCTTCACCTCCGTACGATAAGTCAACATCGACTCAAAGTATTAAAGGAAGGCCGACTAAGTGCGGCCTTTGCGGCCAACGTCGGCATACCCCTATGAAGGGGCATGTTTCCTTTATCTCCTACGGCTCAGTCCAGTCCGTACGTCGCTAAACGGGCGCTTGCGCCTTTGCTCTTTCTTAAACTTGAACAAACCTCTATAAACAGTTAAACTTATTTAGATAAAGATAAGTCATTTAGACTGGAAAAGGATGTGCTTTTTTTGACCACTGTTATTGCGTTTATCTTTATGTTTGGCTTACTTGTGTTTGTACATGAGTGGGGACATATGATTTTTGCTAAGCGTGCGGGAATGCTTGTTCGAGAATTTGCAATCGGTTTTGGTCCAAAAATATTTTCATTTACAAAAAATGAAACATTATATACAATCCGTTTGATTCCAGCAGGTGGATATGTACGTGTCGCTGGAGAAGATCCAGAAATTATTGAATTAAAACCAGGTCACCATATAGGACTTGAATTTAATGAGTCTGGTAAAGTTGACAAAATAATCGTTAACAATAAATCAAAGCACCCCAATGCGCGAGTTATTGAAGTTGAGCGTGTTGATCTAGATCATGAATTAATTATCGAAGGTTACGAAATGGACGAGGACGAGAGACTTGTATTTAAGGTTGATCGGAAGGCATTTTTTATCATGGATGAAAGAAAAACGCAGATTGCACCTTATGATCGCCAGTTTGCTTCAAAAAGTGCTGGCCAAAAAGCGATGCAATTATTTGCTGGTCCAATGATGAACTTTATACTTGCCATTATTCTTTTCTTAATCATCGGACTAGTTCATGGTGTTCCGGTAGATGAAGCCAAAATGGGTGAAATCCAGCCTAATACACCCGCGGAACAGGCGGGTTTAATGGCCAATGATGAAATTATTAAAATTGAAGATACCACGATTACTACATGGGAAGAGTTTACAACTATAGTTAGAGAAAATCCCGGTGAAGAACTATCTATGACTGTTCTTCGTAATGGAGAAGAAAAAACTCTTAATATTGTACCTAAAGAAGGGGAAGCCATAAATGAAAAAGGTGAAACTATCACGATAGGTCAAATAGGGGTTCGTCAAGCTTTTGAGAAATCCATGATTGGAACGGTTAAATATGGCTTTGAACAAACATATACCATTACTAAAATGGTATTAACCAATTTAGGTATGTTAATTACTGGTCAAGTTCCTTTAGAAATTCTCTCAGGCCCGGTAGGAATCTATGACGCTACAGATCAAGTTGTTCAAAGTGGATTTATCAGTTTAATTATGTGGACAGCTATGCTAAGTGTAAACCTAGGTATTGTTAACTTAGTTCCACTTCCAGCACTTGATGGTGGACGTTTATTATTTGTAGGAATTGAAAAACTTCGAGGGAAGCCTGTTCCACCGGAGAAAGAAGGAGTTTTCCACTTTATTGGATTTGCTCTCTTAATGTTACTAATGATTGTAGTAACCTGGAACGACATACAACGATTATTTCTTTAATAAATGGTGAACGGAACCCTTGTCTAGAATTTGGCAAGGGTTCCGCATAATTTACAAGCTATTTTGGAATAAATCACCAGTTTAAATTTGTACAACTTCTTACCAACACCTGTTTTTAGGGGGATAACAATGGATATATCCAAACAAGAAAAAATGAACTTATTATTAAAGCAAATACAGATAACTGATGAGCAAATGTTAAATTATTTTTCTAATAGTTATTTAGAGAAATTAGAAGTATATAAAAAGTCAAAAATATGGCATTTCTATGTTCATTTAAATCATATTTTGCCTCCTTATATATATCAAGTATTTATTGCAAAACTAAAACAAACATTTCAACCGATAGCTGAAGTCGAATTATCAATTAATACAGAAAACAAAACTTGTGATGAAAATATGGTTATTGGCTACTGGGAGTATTTCATTACATCTATAACGAATTTATCTCCTGCTTACAAAGACCTAGTCCAAAATCAAACGCCGACAGTAAACAATAATAAGATTATGTTAACTGCAAGGAATGATGCGGAAGCTCACGCATTAAAAAAACGATTAGATGATAGTTTCAAATCTTATTGTAAAAAAATAGGAATGGCCATGTATACAATTGAAATAGAAGTGAAAACAAATTTGGCCGACATTGAAAAATTTAAAGAGCAAAAAGCATTAGAAGATCAGCAGTTAGTGTTAAAAACCGTAAAAGAAAAAGAAAAGCGGGATAAAGAAAAGGGAAATCAAGAGGAATCTTTACCTTTAATGATTGGATATAAAATTCAAGATGACCCTATTCCAATGGAAAGTATTCTTGAAGAGGAGCGCAGGGTAGTTGTTCAAGGGTATATCTTTTCAACCGAAATACGTGAATTACGTTCTGGAAGAAGTCTTTTAATTGTTAAAACGACTGATTATACAGATTCTCTAACGATTAAAATGTTCTCTAAAGGGGACGAAGACGTAGATAAGTTTAAAACTGTAAAAGAAGGAATGTGGGTTAAAGCAAGAGGTAGTATTCAAACGGATATGTATACAAATGAGCTAGGGATGATGGCAAACGATATTCATGAAATTACGGTAGAACCCAGGAAGGATTTATCTGCTGAAGGAGAAAAACGTGTTGAACTCCATGCTCATACGACGATGAGTCAAATGGATGCTGTTGTTTCACCACAAGCATTAGTATCTCAAGCAGCTAAATGGGGTCATAAAGCAGTAGCTATAACAGACCATGCCGGTGTACAAGGATTCCCAGAAGCATTCGCTGCTGGGAAGAAAAATAATATAAAAGTGTTATATGGGGTAGAAGCTAATTTAGTTGATGATGGGGTTCCAATTGCGTATAACGAAAAAGATATCGATTTAGAATCAGCAACTTATGTAGTTTTTGACGTAGAAACAACAGGACTCTCAGCGGTCTATGACACTATTATAGAGCTTGCGGCGGTGAAAATAAAAGAAGGGGAAGTTATAGATCGTTTTGAAGCTTTTGCAAATCCACATCATCCATTATCCCAAACGACCATTGACCTGACAGGTATCACTGATGAAATGGTTCAAAATGCTCCCGATATTGATGAAGTATTGAAAGACTATTATGAATGGATGGGTGATGCCATTTTAGTTGCGCACAATGCTAGCTTCGATATGGGCTTCTTGAATCAAGGACTTAAAAAGATCGGATATGATGAAGCAGAAAACCCTGTTATAGATACATTAGAACTTGCTAGATTTCTATTACCGGAATTAAAAAATCACCGGTTAAACACGATTAGTAAACATTTAGATGTTGAATTAACACAGCATCACCGAGCAATTTATGATGCTGAAGCAACAGGCTACATTCTTTGGAAACTAGTTAAAAAATTACTTAATAAAGAGATTGTTAATCATAATCAGTTAAATAACCATATGGGTGAAGGAAATGCTTATCAACGTTCAAGGCCATTTCACTGCACGATTTTAGCTAAAAATGAGTTAGGGTTAAAAAATCTTTATAAATTAGTTTCATTCGCTCACATTGATTATTTCTATCGTGTTCCTAGAATACCTAGATCTGTGTTACAAAAATATCGGGAAGGCCTTTTAATTGGAACTGCATGTGATAAAGGGGAAGTCTTTGAAACCATGATGCAGAAATCAGAAGAAGAGGCAGAAAATGTTGCTAAGTTTTATGATTATATAGAAGTTCAACCACCTACGAATTATATTCATCTAATTGAAAAAGAATTAGTACAAAACGAGGCACAAATTCTCGATATTATATCGAAGTTAGTAAAATTAGGAGAACGAATGGAAAAACCTGTTGTTGCAACAGGGAATGTTCATTATATGGATGAGCATGATAAAATATATAGACAAATTTTAATTAAAGCCCAAGCGGGAAATCCCCTTAATAGGCAAACACTGCCAGATACTCCTTTCCGTACAACCGTCGAAATGTTAGATTGTTTTCGATTTTTAGGGGAGGAAAAAGCGAAAGAAATCGTTATAACAAATACGAACGCGATTGCGGACCTTATTGAAGAAATTTCTCCTATAAAAGAAGGTTTATTTACACCAACTATTCAAGGAGCGGAAGAAGAAATAAGAGAACTTTCCTATGGGCGTGCAAAGAAAATATACGGCGATCCGGTTCCAAAAATTGTTAGTGATCGATTAGAAAAAGAATTGGATAGTATTATTGGTAACGGATTTGCTGTTATTTATTTGATTTCTCAAAAGCTAGTTAAAAAATCCTTGGAAGATGGATATTTAGTAGGTTCCCGTGGGTCTGTAGGTTCTTCTTTCGTAGCAACTATGACTGAAATTACTGAAGTTAATCCACTTCCTCCACATTATGTTTGTTTGGAATGTCATTACAATGAATTTATTAATGATGGAACCGTTGGTAGTGGTTTTGACCTACCGGATAAAGCTTGCCCAAACTGTGGACGTTCATTAACAAAAGATGGACAAGATATTCCGTTTGAGACATTTTTAGGTTTCAAAGGGGATAAAGTTCCAGATATTGATTTGAACTTCTCAGGTGATTACCAGCCAAGGGCGCATAACTATACAAAAGAATTATTTGGTGTAGATTATGTTTATCGTGCGGGGACAATAGGAACGGTGGCAGAAAAAACCGCCTATGGATATGTGAAAGGTTATGCTTCAGATAATAATATTGTTTATAAGAATACGGAAGTCGATCGTCTCGTAAAAGGCTGTACGGGTGTAAAACGAACAACTGGACAGCATCCAGGTGGGATTATCGTAGTTCCTGATGATAAAGAGATTTATGATTTTACGCCTATTCAATATCCGGCAGATGACCGAAATAGTGAATGGAGAACGACACACTTTGATTTCCATTCCATTCATGATAACTTATTGAAATTAGATATACTAGGACACGATGATCCGACCGTTATCAGAATGCTGCAGGACCTAAGTGGAATTGATCCGAAAACAATCCCGACTGATGATAAGGAAGTAATGAAAATATTCTCGGGTACAGAATCATTAGGGGTTACTCCTGAACAGATTAATTGTAAAACTGGTACACTAGGTGTTCCCGAATTTGGTACAAAATTTGTTCGACAAATGCTTGAAGATACGAAACCATCTACTTTCTCAGAACTATTAATTATATCTGGTTTATCCCATGGTACAGACGTGTGGTTAGGTAATGCGCAAGATTTAATTAATGAAGGTATTTGTGAACTATCTGACGTAATAGGATGTCGTGATGACATCATGGTTTATTTAATGCACAAAGGGTTAGAGCCTTCTTTAGCGTTTAAAATTATGGAATTTGTTCGTAAAGGGAAAGGTTTGCAGGATGATTGGATTGTTGAAATGAAAAAACATAATGTGCCGGATTGGTATATTGATTCTTGTAAAAAGATAAAATATATGTTCCCGAAAGCCCATGCGGCAGCTTATGTTTTAATGGCGATTCGAATTGCCTATTTTAAAGTACACCATCCGATTTTATTTTATGCTGCTTATTTTACGGTTAGAGCAGATGATTTTGATTTAGAAACGATGGCCAAAGGATCAACTGCTATTAAAAGTAGAATTGATGAAATTGCTGCAAAGGGCAATGACGCATCACCGAAAGAGAAAAACTTAATGACAGTACTGGAAGTGGCGCTTGAAATGTGTGAAAGAGGATTATCCTTTAAGAAGGTAGATTTGTATAAATCTAGTGCTACAGACTTTTTAGTAGAAGGGGATAGTTTAATTCCTCCATTTAATGCGGTTGACGGTTTAGGAACCAATGCAGCAATTAATATCGTTAAAGCAAGAGAAGAGGGAGAATTTCTTTCTAAAGAAGACCTTAGGGAAAGGAGTAAAATCTCTAAAACGGTTTTGGAATATCTTGATAATCAAGGATGTTTAGAAGGTATGGCAGAAAAAAACCAATTATCCTTATTCTAAAGATATTTACAGTTGGTGTAAAAGTACCAAAAAATGTAAGGAAATGCTAATTCTTGCATGAATGTTATTTTTATGATATATTTTTATTGGTAAGTAATGATACGAAATGTTAAAAGAGTGGGCGAATGCTCACTCTTTCTTCATACCCATTCCACATGAACTCGATTCCCCCTTGCCAAGCACTTTTGGGCAGGGGTTTTATATTGAATAGATAGTATTCGGGTGAATCGTTCATAATAAGAAATAAACAGTTCAGCGTAAAGGAGGATTACGATGAGTTCAAAGGTCATTCAAACAACAGAAGAATTAGTATTGCCAATTCTCCGTAATAAGGGTTTAGAATTAGTTGATATAGAATACGTCAAAGAGGGAAAGAATTGGTTCCTTCGCATATATGTTGATAAACCTGGTGGGGTAGACATTACTGAATGTGGAGAAGTATCTGAACAATTAAGTGAGAAATTGGATGAAGTAGATCCTATAAAAGATCCTTATTTCTTAGAAGTTTCTTCTCCAGGTGTAGAAAGACCATTAAAGAAGAAAGAGGACTTTGAGAACAACATTAATCAAAATATAAATGTTAAACTTTATGAACAGATTGATGGAGAGAAAGAATATGAAGGCACCTTAAAAGCTTTCACTAATGATATTTTAACCATTGAGTACAAAGTAAAGACAAGAAAAAAACAGGTAGAAATACCATATAAAAAAGTTGCTAAAGCTAGGCTTGCAGTAGTTTTTTAAAGGGGGATTAGTAAAGTGAGCAGTCAATTGTTTGACGCATTGAATAGTTTGTCCGAGGAAAAAGGAATTGATAAAGAAATTCTGTTAGAAGCACTAGAAGCTGCTCTTATTTCTGCATATAAGAAAAATTTCAAATCCGCTTCCAATGTGAGAGTCGAACTAAATGAAAATACAGGAAAAATGGCCGTTTTCTCTAGGAAAACAGTTGTAGAAGAGGTTGAAGACCCACAACAAGAAGTTTCATTAGAGGTTGCCAGAGAAATCGATCCTAATCATGAAATGGACGATATTATCGAAGTTGAAGTTACTCCAAAAGATTTTGGCAGAATCGCGGCACAGGCAGCAAAACAAGTTGTTACACAAAGAGTAAGAGAAGCAGAACGTGGTGTCATCTTTTCTGAATTTGTCGATCGTGAAGAGGATGTTATGACAGGTATTATACAAAGAAAAGATTCACGCTTTATTTATGTGAATTTGGGTAAGATTGAAGCTAAATTGGCTGAAACGGAACAGATACCTAACGAGGAATATAATATTCACGATCGGATAAAAGTGTTTGTGACAAAAGTTGAAAATACAAGTAAAGGTCCACAAATTTTTATTTCTAGATCTCATCCCGGGCTATTAAAAAGGTTATTTGAGATGGAAGTGCCCGAAATATACGATGGAACGGTTGAAATTAAGTCTGTAGCTAGAGAAGCAGGAGACAGATCGAAAATATCAGTTCATGCACAAGATCCGGAAGTAGATCCTGTAGGGTCATGTGTAGGTCAAAAAGGGCAACGTGTTCAAGCAATCGTTGACGAATTAAAAGGTGAAAAGATTGATATTGTGCAATGGTCAGAAGATCCTAAGGTGTATGTATCAAATGCATTAAGTCCTTCCAAAGTGATAGAAGTGTTAGTTGACGAAGAGGAAAAAGCCACGACAGTGATTGTTCCCGATTATCAATTGTCACTAGCTATAGGGAAACGTGGCCAAAACGCAAGGCTTGCAGCTAAATTAACCGGTTGGAAAATCGATATTAAGAGTGAATCAGAGGCTAGAGAAGAAGGTATTTTGTCGGAAGTAGAAGACGCTTATTCCAACGATGATGAAGATTTGTTTGAATAAGGAGGGGACACTCGGTGAAAAAAAGAAAAATACCAGAAAGAAAATGTGTTGTAACTAATGAAATGAAGCCAAAGAAGGAACTCATTCGTGTCGTTCGAAATAAAGATGGGGAAGTTTTTGTGGATCCTACAGGGAAAAAGAATGGCCGAGGAGCTTACTTAACAAAGGATTTAGATGTGATTATAGAGGCAGAAAAATCAAATGTTTTAAACAGACACTTAAACGCAGAAGTAGATTCATCTGTGTTTGTAGAACTTAAAAAAATGGTAAAGAGCAATGAAAAGTAATTATTTAAACATACTTGGGCTAGCATATCGTGCAAGGAAATTATCAATAGGTGAGGAAACAATTATTAAAGATATTCAAAGCAATCGGGCAAAGTTAGTTTTACTTGCAAATGATATCGGTCCCCAAACGAGGAAAAAAATAACAGATAAATGTAAATTTTACAAGGTACCATATGAATTGGTGGATAATCGAGAAACATTATCCAATGCAATTGGAAAATCCCAAAGAGTAGCAATTGCAATTTTAGATAAAGGTTTTGCCAATAAAATTAAATCGTTGCTCGGGTAATTAATTTCGGGGGTGAACGTATGAGCAAAATTCGTGTATATGAATATGCTAAACAAAATAATACAACTAGTAAGGATGTTATCAATTATCTAAAAGAGTTAAATGTGGACGTAACGAACCATATGTCTACTATTTCGCTAGATACTGTGACACAATTGGATAAGAAATTTGGATCGAAACAAAATCAAGGGAAACAACAAAAGGAAGCTCCTAAGCAAAAATCTGAAGGAATGAATTCAGGAAATAAAAAACAATCTGATCATAATAAGTCAGACAAACAAAAAGCAAAAAATCATCATAATAATAAGCCTAAAAATAAGAATTTTAAAGGTCCTAAGAAGGGGAATAAGAACAATAAGCCAGCAAATTATCAGGAACCTGTCAAAAAGGAAACTCCTGAAAAAATTACTTATAGTGACACGTTAACTGTAAGTGATTTAGCTGATAAGCTTAATAAAGAACCAGCGGAAATCATTAAAAAATTAATGTTTTTAGGTGTAATGGCGACTAAAAATCAAGATTTAGATGATGATGCAGTAGAACTTATTTGTAGTGAATTTAATGTTGAAGCTGAAAAGGTAGTTATTTTAGAAGATACAGATCTTGATAAATACATCATGGAAGATAAAGAAGAAGATTTAATGGAAAGGCCTCCTGTTGTTACAATTATGGGACATGTTGACCACGGAAAAACAACAACACTAGATTCCATACGAAATACAAAAGTGACCGCTGGAGAAGCTGGGGGTATTACACAACATATTGGTGCATACCAAGTAGAGTTCGGTGGTAAAAAGATAACATTTTTAGATACACCTGGCCACGCCGCCTTTACTAGCATGCGTTCAAGAGGTGCACAGGTTACGGATATCGCTATTTTGGTTGTGGCTGCAGATGATGGTGTCATGCCACAAACGGTAGAAGCAATTAATCATGCCAAGGCGGCCGAAGTACCAATTATTGTTGCAGTTAATAAAATGGATAAGGAATCAGCAAACCCTGATCGTGTTATGCAAGAATTAACAGAGTATGAATTAATACCTGAAGACTGGGGCGGTAGTACGATATTTGTTAATATCTCCGCGTTGAAGAATGAGGGTATCGATGATTTGTTAGAGATGGTTCTTTTAGTATCGGAAGTTGAAGAATTAAAGGCTAATCCGAAAGCTAATGCTACAGGAACGGTAATCGAAGCGGAGCTAGATAAAGGTCGTGGAAGTGTTGCAACTTTACTTGTTCAAAATGGTACCCTCCATGTTGGAGATTCACTAGTTGTAGGAAATACTTTTGGTAGAGTTCGTGCCATGATTAACGATACTGGTAAACGTGTAGAAATGGCTGGTCCTTCTATGCCGGTAGAAATTACAGGTTTACAAGATGTACCACAAGCTGGGGACAGATTCGTAGTATTTGATGATGAGAAAAAATCTCGTCAAATTGGAGAAGCGCGTCAACAGGAAGCTATAGCAGCTAACCGTAATGAACAGACTAAAGTTAGTCTAGATGACTTGTTTGAACAAATCAAACAAGGTGAAATGAAAGAATTGAATATCATTATAAAAGCTGACGTTCAGGGTTCTGCAGAAGCACTTTCTTCTTCACTACAAAAAATTGATGTAGAAGGTGTTAAAATTAATATAATCCATACGGGTGTTGGTGCTATTACGGAATCCGATATCATTCTAGCTTCAGCATCGAATGCGATTGTCATTGGTTTTAATGTTCGCCCTGACGCGAACGCAAAAGGCTCAGCGGAAAGAGAAAAAGTGGATGTTCGTTTGCATCGCGTCATTTACAAAGCAATCGAAGAAATTGAATCTGCTATGAAAGGTTTACTCGATCCAGAATTTGAAGAGAAAATAATTGGCCAAGTAGAAGTCCGAGAAACATATAAGGTTTCAAAAGTTGGAACAATTGCGGGATGTTACGTGACAGATGGTAAAGTTACTAGGGATGCAGGTGTTCGAATTATTCGTGATGGAGTTGTCCTATATGAAGGTGAAATTGATACATTAAGACGATTCAAAGATGATGTTAAAGAAGTTGCAAAAAATTATGAATGTGGAATAACAGTCACCAATTTTAACGATATTAAGGTTGGGGATACTATGGAAGCATTTGTAATGGAGGAAATTGAACGTACATGATTTTATATGCGGAAGTCGAATGTATCATGTACGACGGACATTCACTGAAACATAAACGGTCAATTATTAAAAAAATAATTGCTAAACTAAAAAAAGATTTTAATGTTGCTGTTACGGAATTAGATTATCATGATCTGTGGCAGCGCACTAAATTGGGAATAGTAACTATTTCAACAAGTTTGACAAACGCGGAACAAATCATTCAAGAGGTGCTACGTGTAATTGACACGTTTCCGGAGTTGGAACGAACAATTACGAATGTAGAAAGAGTTTAAGTATGTGTTCAAAAGGAGGGCAAAAGGACCGGGGCGGATATAGTCGCAACTTTCTGGGGCTCCGATGATTAGCCTCACAGTAAAGATTTGTTGCAACTCCGACTTCGCTATTGCCAACGAACTTCTTTAAAGGAAGGCCGACTAAAGAAGAACTTTGCGTCCAACTTACGCCCCCCTTTTTAGTGGCATGTCATTTTTACCTGACTTTTGGAACAATCTCTTTTAAGTCACTTCTTTAATAATGGGTTTTTCACGAGGTGAATTTAATGGCTGAATTACGAGCAAATCGTATTGCGGAACAAATGAAAAAAGAATTAGGTGAAATTCTTACAAGGAAAATTAAAGATCCAAGAGTAGGTTTTGTTACAGTGACCGATGTAGAAGTAACTGGAGATCTTCAGCAAGCAAAAGTATATATATCTGTTTTAGGGGACGAAAAACAAAAAAAAGATACTTTACTAGGACTTGCTAAGGCCAAAGGATTTATTCGTTCTGAAATCGGTAAACGAATTCGATTAAGAAAAACACCGGAAATTTCTTTTGAATTCGATGAAGCATACGCCTATGGTAATCATATTGAAAAATTATTACGTGATTTAAATAAATAGTAGATTTTTAACTATTGGAAATCTGACTCGGGAAATGAGTCAGATTTTTCCATAGGAAGATCAAAAGCGAAAGCGCCAGTTTAGCGACGTACGGACTGGACTGAGCCGTAGGAGATAAAGGAAACATGCCCCTTCATAGGGGTATGCCGACGTTGGCCGCAAAGGCCGCACTTAGTCGGCCTTCCTTTAATACTTTGAGTCGATGTTGACTTTCACCACAAGGGTATAAGTGCGACTAAGCCTCTGGTTTCATCCATCGGCAAGTCTTCTTTATCGTGTCATGAGGTGAAGGAAGTCTCGCTAGTCGCTGGGTGCTGGAGCTGGACGTGGCCTTCCTTATGACAAGATTTAATAAGATAAATTTTAATTTTTACCCAATAACAAAACCTTTGATATTCAACATGAATGGAGTTGATGACGTGGATGGTATCTTATCATTATGGAAACCGCGAGGAATGACATCACATGATTGTGTCATGAGATGTAGAAAACTTTTTAAAACAAAAAAAGTAGGACATACTGGGACTTTGGATCCGGAGGTGGATGGGGTTTTACCCATATGTATTGGTAACGCTACAAAAATTGTGCCTTTTTTAACCGATACAAAGAAAACATACATAGCTGAAGTAAAGTTAGGAATAGCCACGGATACAGAAGATGCCCAAGGAACAGTACTGGAAGAAATGGAAGTATCCGAATCACCAAGTACAGAAAGCGTTCGTAATGTCTTGCTTTCATTTCAAGGTTCTATTACACAAGTTCCTCCAATGTATTCAGCAGTTAAGGTAAACGGAAAAAAGCTATACGAATATGCAAGAGAAAACAAGACGGTGGAACGACCTAAGAGAAAGATCACCATATTTGATATTGAATTATTAGACAAGAAGCATGACTCTTTTAAAATAAAAGTAATTTGTTCAAAAGGTACATATATCCGTACTTTATGTGTTGATATAGGTAAGAAATTAGGATACCCTGCACATATGTCAGATTTAACTAGAATAAAAATGGGATCTTTTTCAGAGAAAAATTCAGTTGATTTTGCTATTATAGAAGAAGCAGTAATGAAAAATGAAGAAAGTAATCTACTATTTCCAATAGTAAAGGGATTAGATCACCTAGACACACTTTATGTGGATGAAACGTTGGAGAATAAAGTGAAAAATGGACAAAAACTTCCGATTCCGGAAGTCCTACCAAAGACCAATCCTTTTATGGTAATACATAAGAATAAATTACTCGCAATCTATCAAATACACCCTGAAAACAAAAATCAAATTAAACCCATCCGTGTTTTTAATGGGTAATAAGTGCAGGTGAAGAATATGAATATCTATGAATTGAGTTTTCCCCATTCTTTAATAAAGGATGATATTCCAGATACAGTATCTGCGATTGGCTTTTTTGATGGTATACATAGGGGACATCAAAAAGTAATAAATGAAGCAATCAGGCGAGCAGAAGAAAATAATATGGAAAGCGCTGTTATAACGTTTCATCCACATCCTTTAGTTGTTTTAAAAGGTGAACATCATGTTAACTATATAACACCATTGAAAGAAAAAATTGAAATTATGAAAGGGTTAGGTGTGGATCGATTATATATTATCGATTTTAATAAGGAGTTTTCCAAGTTATCACCACAAGAGTTTGTCGATCAGTTTATTATTGGTTTAAATATTAAACATCTTGTAGCAGGATTTGATTATACTTTTGGTCATAAGGGTAAAGGGAATATGGAGAATATTGCGGAATATACGCGGGATAAATTTTCCTATACTACTGTGGAAAAAGTTTCTTTAGATCATGAAAAAGTGAGTTCTACTAGAATTAGAAAACTGTTAAGAGAAGGAAATATTGAAGAGGCTAATGAATTACTTACTCGTCCTTTTAAATTAAGAGGGATTGTAATTAGGGGAGATCAACGTGGTAGGGAAATTGGCTTTCCTACAGCGAATTTACAAGTTGATAAGCAAGCATTGTTGCCTAAACCGGGCATTTATGCTGTAAAGGTGCTATATAAGAATGAAACCTATTTTGGCATGGCTAGTATAGGCACAAACCCAACGTTTACAGCTGAAAGGGAAGATTTGTCTATAGAAGTTAATATTTTAGATTATAATAATAATTTATACGGTCAAGAATTAACAGTAGAATGGTACAAATATATGCGGGAGGAAGAGAAATTCGATAGTGTAGAAACGTTAATAGAACAAATCAAATTGGATGAGGTTAATATTCGACGTTTTTTCTCTATTTAATGATTTTTTCCTTGCAATTTTTAATGAAAGACGTTATGCTTAAGAACGTGAACCATCCCTTGGCAAATCGTAACTCCGACGTTTGCTAGGAGATTGGGGATATGAAATAAATATTTAGGAGGTGCCCAAATGGCAATTACACAAGCTCGTAAAAATGAGATCATCAATGAATACAAAGTTCATGAAACTGATACAGGATCTCCAGAAGTGCAAATCGCTGTACTAACTGAAGAAATTAACACGTTAAACGAACATTTACGTATTCATAAAAAAGATCACCATTCACGTCGTGGTTTACTTAAAATGGTTGGTAAACGTCGTAATTTATTAAACTACCTAAGAAATAAAGACGTTACTCGTTACCGTGAATTAATTAAAAGACTCGGTTTACGTCGATAATGAATTTACAGAAGCAGGAGCAATCCTGCTTCTTCTATTATCCACGACTTTTTTAGCAAGTAGGAAAGTATAAAATCTTTCCCGTTTGCATAAGTGCAACTAAGGCGTCGACCAAAAGCTTGTCGAACGCCAAGTTTTCTAACATTTACATAATATAAACAGAACCTGTAAACGCCTATTATTTAATAATGCGTTCAAAAAGGAAGATAAAAGGACCAAAGTCGGCCAAGAGTGCAACGTCCTGGGGCTCCGATTACTCGCCCCCACTGTAAAAACACTTGTTGCAACACCGACACTATTACGAACTAGAAACGTCGAAGTGTTATTTTCATCAGACTTTTTTGAACAACCTTTAATAGGGGATAAAATTTACATTTATGTTTATAAACTATAAAATGAAGGTAGAATGAGCAATGAAAGGAGTACTATATGAAATGACAGATGAAAAATATGTTTTCTCCACTGAAATTTCGGGTAAAAAATTTACCGTTGAAGTAGGAGAACTGGCGAAACAAGCAAATGGAGCTTGTATGGTTCATTATGGCGATACTTCCGTATTAGCTGTTGCTACAGCATCAAGTGAACCAAAGGATTTACCGTTCTTTCCATTAACGGTTAACTATGAGGAACGTTTATATGCAGTCGGTAAAATTCCAGGTGGTTTTATCAAACGTGAAGGAAGACCGAGTGAAAAGGCAATTCTTGCTTCTAGACTAATTGATCGTCCAATCCGCCCTATGTTTCCTGATGGTTTTAGGAACGAGGTACAGGTAATAAGTACGGTTATGAGTGTTGATCAAGATTGTTCATCAGAGATTGCAGCTATGTTAGGGTCATCTATTGCATTATGTGTTTCCGATATCCCGTTTGAACAGCCAATCGCTGGTGTCCATGTTGGACGTGTCGATGGTGAATTCATTATTAACCCAACAGTGGAACAAGATGCGAAGAGCGATATAGATTTAACAGTTGCGGGAACAAAAGATGCGATTAATATGGTAGAAGCTGGTGCAGATGAAGTACCAGAAGAAGTAATGCTAGATGCTATTATGTTTGGTCATGAAGAAATCAAACGATTAGTTGCATTTCAAGAAGAAATTATTCAAGCAATTGGTACAGAAAAATTTGAGGTTAAATTATTTGATACCGATGAAGAACTAAGTGCTAAAGTAGAGGCAGATGCAAAGGAAAGCCTATTACAAGCAATTCAGGTAAAAGAAAAACATGCTCGAGAAGAAGCAATAAAACAGGTTAAAGATAGTATTCTTGAGGGTTATGATGAAGATGAACCTGAAATTTACAATCAAGTTAAAACAATTCTAGATAAATTAGTTAAGGCTGAAGTTAGACGCCTAATTACGGTTGAAAAAGTTCGACCAGACGGAAGAATGATTGATGAAATTCGTCCACTTTCTTCACGTGTTGGTGTTTTACCTAGAACGCATGGTTCTGGATTGTTTACACGTGGGCAAACACAAGCGCTAAGTGTATGTACTCTTGGGGCTTTAGGTGATGTTCAAATATTAGATGGGTTGGATTTAGAAGAATCCAAACGCTTTATGCATCATTATAATTTCCCGCAATACAGTGTAGGGGAAGTAGGACCAATTCGTGGACCAGGTCGTCGTGAAATTGGACATGGTGCATTAGGTGAAAGAGCATTGGAGAAAGTAGTCCCTTCTGAAAAAGAATTTCCTTATACGATTCGTTTAGTATCGGAAGTACTTGAATCTAATGGTTCTACATCACAAGCAAGTATTTGTGCAAGTACATTAGCGATGATGGATGCAGGTGTACCAATCAAATCACCGGTTGCAGGTATTGCTATGGGGCTCGTGAAATCAGGTGAGGATTATACGATTCTTACTGATATTCAAGGGATGGAAGACGCACTTGGAGATATGGATTTTAAAGTAGCGGGAACAAAAGATGGTGTAACTGCATTACAAATGGATATTAAGATTGACGGATTGTCCAAAGAAATCTTGGAAGAAGCTTTAACTCAAGCTAAAAAGGGTAGAATGCAGATTCTAGAATCTATGCTCGCCACCATTAATCAACCAAGAGAAGGACTTTCTCGATATGCACCTAAAATTCTTACTATGTCTATCAATCCGGATAAAATTCGTACGGTTATAGGTCCTAGCGGAAAACAAATCAATGAAATCATTGATGAAACAGGTGTTAAGATTGATATTGAGCAAGATGGAAATATCTTTATTTCCTCTACTGATCCTGAAATGAATGAAAAAGCAAAGAAAATTATAGAAGATTTAGTTCGAGAAGTTGAGGTTGGACAAATTTATTTAGGAACTGTAAGACGAATTGAGAAATTTGGTGCGTTTGTTGAACTATTCAAAGGAAAAGATGGATTGGTTCATATATCCGAACTTGCAGAAGAAAGAACGAATAAGGTAGAGGATGCAGTGTCCGTTGGTGATAAAATATTAGTAAAAGTAAAAGAAATTGATCGTCAAGGCAGAATTAATCTTTCCAGGAAAGCAGTTTTAAAAGAAGAAAGGGAAAGAAAAGAAAAGGCGAATCAATAATAGTAAGAGAAAGAAGCTGTATGAGCAGTTTCTTTTTTTATGCTTTAAATATCATCTTGGTAACTTAATCATACCTTGTCCCCCTTATGCATACATTTGTATAAGAAGGAGGGCAAGGATGATGTACCGATACCGAAAATACATAAATTTATGTCTATTCATTATTATAGTGGCATTATCTTACAACAGCATTAATAATCCAATTGAAATAAATGAAGAGGTGACAACAACTCTCTCTCATGCAATAAAAAAAGAAGATTCCTTATATATGGAAATTGAAGAAAAAAGCAAAGAATTTGAGCAACCACCAGTTGATGCATATATAGATGACGTGTGGAAAAAGACCCCAGGTAGAAACGGGATTAAGGTGAATATAGATAAATCATATGAAAAAATGAAGGATAAAGGTGTCTTCGATGAATCACTTTTGGTTTATAAAGAAATTCCTCCTAAAGTTAAATTGGCAGATTTACAAGCATCTCCAATTTATAGAGGCCATCCTGAGAAAAAAATGGTCTCATTTTTGATAAATGTTTCATGGGGAACGGAATATATTCCAGATATTTTAAAAACGTTAAATGATCATAAAGTGAAAGCAACCTTTTTTATTGAAGGAAAGTGGGCAAAAGAAAACCCTGAATTGGTTAAAATGATTGATGAGCAAGGACATATCATTGGTAATCATGCCTATAATCATCCAGATATGGCCACACTGTCTAATCAGAAAATAGTGGAGCAAATTACACAAACAAATGAAATCTTAACAGCAATCACAGATAAAACACCAAAATGGTTCGCCCCACCAAGTGGAAGTTTTAATGATCAAGTTGTACAAAGTGCCTTTAATTTAAAAATGGAAACAATACTATGGACAGTAGATACGATTGATTGGAAGAATCCTTCTGTAAATGTTATGATTAACCGAGTAAATAGTAAAATTCATCCAGGGGCAACCATTTTGATGCATCCGACATCTGTAATCGCAAATGGACTAGATGATTTAATTAAAGTGATTAAAGAGAAAGAGTATCGTATAGGTACTATTGAGAAATTATTAAGTGAAGAAAGGTAATCAAAACGCATTAGGAGGACGAACTTTGATACAAAGACATACATGTGGAAATGGATTAAGAATTGTTCTAGAAAATATACCCTCTGTACGTTCTGTGACAATTGGAATATGGGTATTAACTGGTTCGAGAAATGAAACAAAGATGAATAATGGCATCTCACATTTCTTGGAACATATGTTTTTTAAAGGAACGGATACAAGATCTGCGCAAGAAATAGCAGAAGCTTTTGACTCTATAGGCGGTCAAATCAATGCCTTTACTTCTAAAGAATATACTTGTTTTTATGCGAAGGTTTTAGATACACATAAGGATTACGCATTAGAAATATTAGCGGATATGTTCTTCAATTCTTCATTTGATGAGGAAGAAATGGAAAGGGAAAAGAAAGTAGTTTATGAAGAAATAAAAATGTATGAGGATACTCCTGATGATATCGTACATGATTTATTAGCTCGAGCGTCATTTGGAGACCATCCATTAGGATATCCTATTCTTGGTACAGAGGAGCATTTAAAATCTTTTTCACCTGAAGATTTACGAAATTACGTAGAACAACGATATACACCTGATAATGTCGTAATTTCTGTAGCTGGTAATGTGGATGAAAGCTTTATTAACAATATAGCTTCTTATTTTGGTAAATTTGAACGTAATGTAGGTAAAGAATCGCTTGAAACACCAACTTTTTTAGCTAATCGGATTGAAAGAAATAAAGATACGGAGCAGGCACATTTATGCTTAGGATTTAATGGATTAAAATTAGGTGATGAAAATACGTACAGCTTAGTTGTCATGAATAATGTTCTTGGTGGTAGTATGAGTTCTAGGCTATTCCAAGATGTTAGGGAAAAACAAGGTCTTGCTTATTCTGTCTTCTCTTACCATTCAACCTATTTAGATAATGGACTTCTAACCATTTATGCAGGTACTGGAAAAGAACAGCTACCATTACTGCAAGATACAATTAATAATACGTTAGAGTTATTAATTAAAGATGGTTTAACTGATAAAGAGTTAAGAAATAGTAAAGAGCAACTAAAAGGAAGCTTAATGTTAAGTTTAGAAAGTACCAATAGCAAAATGAGTAGAAATGGAAGAAATGAATTATTACTTAGAAGACATAGAAGTTTAGACGACATGATTAAAGAAATTGATGCAGTAAGTCATGAATCTATAAGAAAAGTGATTGATTATACGTTTCGTAATTCTCAATCAGTCGCATTAATTGCACCGGAAATTTCATAGAAAACGAAGGCATTCGCTATTAGGCTGCGAATGCCTTCGTTGTATTTATGTGGAAATGGATTCATTCAGCTTATAATATGTATTTTGCTTACATAAAAAGGACATACGACCATACGATGATACATATAAATTAACTATATATCATCGTATGGGGGTTATTTATATGCGCTTTAAAGATATTAGCAGTAAGGAAATAGTTAATATTAACGAAGGGGAAAGGTTAGGAATACTTGGGCAAACTGATTTAGAAATCAATGCAAAAACAGGTCAGATTGAAGCTTTCATTATACCAACTTATAAATGGTTTGGATTAAAAAAAGAAGGGGAAACGACGAAAATTCATTGGAGTGAAGTAAAAAAAATTGGTGAAGATATGATCATGGTTGAAATGAAAAATGATAAGTTTTAATGGAAAATAAAAATATAATTGTTGTGGTCCATAATCAAAAGGAGATTATGGTCTTTTTTTTGGTTTTTTAGCTATGGACGAATCACTCTCATTGCAGAAAGACATAAGCTATAAAGAACAGATTTAGGATTAGTTATGTATGGAGGGTAGAAATAATCATGAGTCGAATAATTGCTGTAATTGGTGGGGATGCAAGATATATAGAATTAATTAGGCAATTAGAACTAATGCCAGAAACAACTATTATTCTTGTGGGTTTCGATAATTTAAATCAAAGTTTCACAGGCTTAAAACAAACTCAATTTGATGAATTAGAATTAAATACATTGGATAGTGTTATTTTACCAATAACTGGAACGGATTCTAAAGGAAACATTGAAACAGTTTTTTCTGATCAAAAAATAAAGTTAACTCCTGAATGGTTCGGACAGCTACAAAAAACAACAAAAGTATTTACCGGAATTACAAATGAATATTTGAATCATGTTACAAAAGAAGCTGGGATAGAGCTTTTTCCATTGTTTAATAGAGATGATGTCGCTATCTATAATTCAATACCTACAGCAGAAGGTGCAATCATGATGGCGATTGAGAATACAGACTATACGATTCATTCCTCACGTGTACTCGTAACAGGGTTTGGTAGAGTTGGTCAAACTGTAGCAAATCGATTTTCTGCATTTGGTGCGAAAGTTTCGGTTAGTGCCAATAATATTAGAGAATTAGCAAGAATAACAGAAATGGGCTTAACGGCAATTCCAATTGATAAACTCCATGAACACACTAATAATTGTGACATAATAATAAATACTGTACCGGCATTGGTCGTTGATCAAAAGGTAATACAGCAATTACCTTCTCATGCAATTATTATAGATCTTGCGTCAAATCCAGGAGGAACAGATTTTGAATATGCAACAAAACGTGGTATTCAAGCAATTTTAACTGGAAGTTTGCCTAGTATTGTAGCTCCGAAAACAGCTGGAAGAATTTTGGCAGATGTTATTAAACAAATATTATTAAACGAGGGGAGTTTATCATGAATTTAAAAGGGAAACGTATCGGTATTGGATTAACTGGTTCACATCACACATTTAGTAAAGTGTTTTTGCAAATTGAAAACTTAGTAAATAAAGGTGTTGAAGTCATTCCAATTGCATCCTATACCGTACAGAGTACTGAAACTAAATTTGGTAGAGG
The DNA here is from genome assembly GCF_019037185.1 of Oceanobacillus caeni. Lineage (GTDB taxonomy): Bacteria > Bacillota > Bacilli > Bacillales > Amphibacillaceae > Oceanobacillus > Oceanobacillus caeni. The sequence continues at coordinate 16,547 of NZ_JAHHXM010000005.1, read as the reverse complement.
AGAGGACCATTTAAATAAATTAGAGGAATTAACTGGTCAAAAAGTAATTACTTCTATGCCCGATGCAGAGCCATTAGGACCCGATAAACCACTAGATTGTATGGTGATTGCACCACTTACCGGAAACTCCATGGCAAAACTTGCGAATGGGATTACCGATAATCCCGTATTAATGGCAGCAAAATCCACTATCAGAAATCAAAATCCTGTCGTTCTATCCGTTACTACAAATGATGCCCTCGGATTAAATGGTATCAATTTGGCGCGATTATTAAATAGTAAATTTATTTATTTTGTGCCATTTGGTCAAGATAATCCTATGAAAAAACCAAACTCCTTAGTAGCGAACCTTGACTTATTAGAGGATACAATCAAATCCGCTTTAGATCGTGAACAACTTCAACCTATTATTATTCCTTTTTAATAAAAAAATATGTTAAAATAATAAATTAAGAGATTTAATTTTTAGCAGTAAAAAAACTGCAAACTTTTTATCTGCATGAGTATAACGAAGGCATCGCCAAAATCTTGTCGTGCCGAGTTTTCTAATAAGATTAAGGGGAGAGTTTTAAATGTCAGAAAAAACAGCATATAATGTAGCAGTAGTTGGAGCAACCGGTGCAGTAGGTCAAAAAATAATGAAAATATTAGAAGAAAAAAAGTTTCCTTTAAATAAATTAAAGCTTTTGTCTTCCAAAAACTCAGCTGGGAAAGAACTTACATTTGCTGGTAAAACAATTATAGTAGAAGAGGCAAAACCGGAGAGCTTTGAAGGAATAGATATAGCGTTATTCTCTGCAGGGGGATCTGTTTCGAAACAATTAGCTCCAGAAGCTGTTAAAAGAGGAGCAGTGGTAGTAGACAATACTAGTGCATACCGCATGGACGAAAATGTACCACTAGTTGTACCAGAGGTGAATGCAGAAGACATTAAAGAACACAAAGGAATTATCGCAAATCCGAACTGCTCCACTATTCAAATGGTAGCAGGTTTGAAACCAATTAAGGACCATTTTGGATTATCTAGAGTTATTGTTTCCACCTATCAAGCTGTTTCTGGAGCAGGTGCAAAAGCAGTGGCTGAATTAGAACATCAAGCAAAACAATATCTGAACAATGAAGAAATGGAAGCAAATATATTACCTGCTGGTGGTGACAAAAAGCACTATCCAATCGCATTTAATGCATTACCACAAATAGACCTTTTCCAAGATAATGGATATACATTTGAAGAGATGAAAATGATAAATGAAACTAAAAAAATTATGCATGAACCTAACTTATCAGTAGCAGCTACATGCGTGCGATTACCATTTTTCACGTCTCATGCCGAAAGTGTATATATTGAGGTAGAAAAAGATGGAGTAACTGTCCAAGATATTTGGAGAACTTTTGAGAATGCAGAAGGAATTATTTTACAAGATGATCCCTCTACACAAACGTATCCTACTCCTTTAAGTTCAGCAAATAAAGAAGAGGTTTTCGTTGGTCGAGTAAGAAAAGACTTAGACAATGATAAAGGATTCCATTTATGGATTGTATCTGACAATCTTCTTAAAGGTGCTGCTTGGAATACGGTACAAATAGCTCAAACATTAGTGAAAAATAACTGGCTATAAGTAGTTTATTAGAGGTGTTAAGATGCAGATTTTAGTACAAAAATTTGGCGGTACTTCTGTACAGTCTGAAGAAAATAGGAAACATGTTATCAAGCATATTAAAAATGCATTAGTGAAAGACTATAAACTAGTAGTTGTTGTTTCTGCATTAGGAAGGAAGCCAGATCCATATGCAACAGATTCACTTTTAGAGTTAGTGGGTTTTCCAGCAACGAATAGTTCAGATCGTGAAATTGATTTACTTATGTCCTGTGGGGAAATTATTTCTTCTGTTGTCTTATCCAATGAATTAAAAAAACAACATATTAATGCAATTGCATTAACGGGCGCACAAGCAGGTTTTATTACGAGTGAGGACTTTACACAAGCAAAGATTAAAGAAGTAAAACCAGAAAGAATTTATAAAGAGTTAGAAAATAATGATGTCGTTGTAGTGGCAGGCTTTCAGGGACAAACAGAAATGGGAGAAATTACTACCATTGGCCGTGGAGGTAGTGATACTTCTGCGGCTGCCCTTGGAGCGGCATTACAGGCAGAGATGGTTGAAATATTTACGGATGTTGAGGGTATTATGACAGCAGATCCAAGAATAGTTGAAAATGCACATTCTTTAGATGTCGTTACTTATTCGGAAATTTGTAATCTCGCCTATCAAGGTGCGAAAGTAATTCATCCTAGGGCGGTAGAAATCGCCATGCAAGCAAAAATCCCATTACGTGTTAGATCAACTTACTCGCTTGAACCTGGGACATTAGTAACCTCGTCTAGAGTGAAGGAAATGGGTGTTGATATTCAAGATCGTTTAGTAACAGGGATAGCCCATATGTCTTCCATTACTCAATTAAAGGTTCAAACCAAAGAAGAGGCATATAGACTTCAATCGGATGTATTTAAAGCGATGGCTGAAGCGGGAATCTCAGTCGATTTCATCAATATTTCACCAGCAGGGGTAATTTATACAGTGCCAAATGATTTAGCAGATAAGGCAGTTTATGTACTTGAAACATTAGGGTTTAAACCGGAAATCACAAGAAATTGTGCCAAAGTTTCGGCTGTGGGCGCGGGCATGACTGGAGTACCTGGGGTTGCAGCTGAAATCGTTCAAGCATTAACCAATGCAGGTGTACAGATTTTACAGTCTGCCGATAGTTACACAACAATTTGGGTTCTTGTTCATGAGAAAGATTTAAAAACCGCTGTGAATGCCTTACACGATGTTTTTAGTCTTTAATAATATGTAAAGTCAACAGGATCTTCTTCAATATTATTAAGAAGGTGAAAAAATGAATTTCGGTCAAGTGTTAACTGCTATGGTTACGCCATTCGATAAGGATGGTAAATTAGATTATAGCCAATTAGAGGATTTAATTAACTATTTATTAGAAAATGGTACTGATGGATTGGTTGTTGGCGGAACTACTGGTGAATCACCTACGTTATCCGTAGATGAAAAGATGAAATTATTTCGTCATGTAGTAAAAATAGTTAATAAAAGAGTTCCTGTTATTGCGGGTACCGGAAGTTATAATACGAAGGAATCAGTCGAATTAACGAAGCGAACGGAAGCATTAGGGGTTGACGGTTTCTTACTTGTAGCACCGTATTATAATAAACCTAACCAAGAAGGTATGTTTCGACACTTTTCCCAAATTGCAAAAGAAACAACACTGCCTATCATGCTGTATAATATTCCGGGACGTTCTATCGTAAATATGGACGTAGATACAGTTGTAAGGTTAAGTGAAATAGATAATATCGTTTCCATTAAGGAAGCAGGAACTGATTTAGATCAAATCTCCGAAATTATTGAAAAAACAAATGATGACTTTACTGTTTATAGTGGTAATGATAGTCTAACTTTACCTATGCTGTCTATTGGGGCAACTGGTGTTGTTTCCGTTGCATCCCATATTATAGGAAATGAAATGAAAGAAATGATTAATCGGTTTTTTAATGGTGATATAACACATGCAGCTACCATGCACCGTAAATTATTGTCGGTAATGAATGGATTATTTACGTCTCCATCCCCAGCCCCGGTTAAAGCAGCCTTACAAATGAAAAACATAGAGGTTGGTGGCGTTCGATTACCATTAGTCCCATTAAATGAAGAAGAAAGAAACGAACTAAATACACGAATAGAAAATATCGGCTTATAAAAAGCCGATATTTTTTTGCATATGTACATAAACTTTCTATCTTATAAATTTCTGCATTGTAATACAAAATTCGTTCATACTAAAGTTAATATAAGCTTTAGGGAGTGATTGACAGATGAGTAAAGAACAAGAAGAAAAAAAGGATGAGCAATCGAATGCCTCGTCTTTAGTACAAAAAATCCAGTCATTAGGACAAACAAACGTTCCACAGGCTCCTGATTCGAATATTCATGTTTTATCTATTATTGGTCAAATAGAAGGTCATGTTCAACTTCCACCACAAAATAAAACAACGAAGTATGAACATATTATCCCCCAATTGATTGCGATTGAACAAAATCCGAAGATAGAAGGTGTCGTAATCTTATTGAATACGGTAGGAGGAGATGTAGAAGCGGGTTTGGCATTATCTGAAATGATAGCATCTATGTCAAAACCAACCGTTTCAATCGTTTTGGGCGGCGGTCATTCCATTGGTGTGCCAATTGCGGTTTCCACGGATTATACCTTTATCGTGCCAACAGCAACCATGACTATCCATCCGGTAAGGTTGACTGGTCTCGTTATCGGTGTTCCGCAAACATTTGAATACTTAGATAAAATGCAAGATAGAGTGATTCAGTTTGTTGTTAATCATTCTAATATTAAAGAAGAGGTGTTCAAAGATCTTATGTTTGCCAAGGGGAATTTAACTCGAGATATTGGAACAAACGTTGTTGGAGCTGATGCAGTAGAATATGGGTTGATTGATGAAGTTGGAGGAGTCAGTAACGCAATGAGAAAATTAAACGAGCTCATCGACAATAATCGGGGAAATGAAAGTCAGGTGATACAGTGATTTTGTATACACCTTTATCGCAATCAGACATCTTTCCACCTTCAGATGAGAGTTTTAAGAATAGGGAATGCATTTCATATGAAGGAAAAATGATGATAGCCGAAAAGAACGTGGATGGTTCCTATCAACTAGTACAATTGTTATCCACTGATCCGCAAGATTTCCTTAAATATTCACCCGGATCTATTCTACACTAGCCTTTTAAAGCATGTTTTTCAATTTTCCACTGATAATAGACTTTATGTTATAATATAGTTAATATAATCCTTGCCAAATTTGGCAAGGTTTTCCTTTATCCCACCTAAACGGGCAATAAGGCTCCCACCTCAAGCTTCTGGGGAAACAAAGAAGGTAGGTGGGAGATCAACTGCCTGTAAAAGTCCGATAAGTGCGACTAACCATCAGTGGGGGATGAAGGAAAATCCCCCACTGATGGTTAGTCTTCTTTTTAGAGAAGTTGGTATGGTGGAAATAGTGAGGTGAAAGAATGAAAAAAAAGAAGGGAAAGAAACGGAAAAATTCAAATCGCAAAAAGAAATTGCAAAATGAGTTGCTAGGATTATTGTTTATTGCTTTAGCAATCTTCGGAAGTGGAGCAAGTGCAATTAGTGATGGGGCCATTCCTGGTGGATTAGAATATTTATTCCGATTCTTTCTAGGAATCTGGTATTTTTTAGCTTCGGTATTTTTACTGATAATTGGTATTTTTCTTATGGTAAAAAGAAGGTATCCATATTTATTTCATAAAAAATTCGTTGGATTTTATATTTTATTTGCAGGGGTCTTGTTAATAACGCATATACAAACTTTTGAGCAGTTAATGCTGCAAAATGTCTCTATAATTGGCTCAACCTGGAATCATTTTTTACAATTTATTAATGGTAATGGGACTGCCGTGCAAACAGGTGGGGGAATGATAGGTGGATTGCTCTTTACTTTTACAAACTATTTATTTTCATTAGTAGGGGCGAAAATTGTTGCTGTCTTCTCTATCATCATTGGTATTGTATTCTTAACGGATATATCTTTAGGAGATATTTTTTCTAAATTAATAGGAAAATGTAAGAATATGTTTGTACGTTTTGGTGAAGGAATAAAAAATGTTAAATTGAAAAGAGATGAAGTGAAGGCAGAAGATAGTGTAACAGAGGCAGAAATAGTAGATAATCAACAGGTAAACACAGAGGAACCTGAAATAACAGATTTTACAGATGTTGCTTATCAACCCCAAGAAACAAATGATGAAATAGTAAATCAACCGAGTAAAAAAGAAGAGACCCAACTTAACCATACAGATGAAGAAGAAATGGATTACTCCATGTCGATACCGATGACTGAGACGGAAAACCATGAATATATTTTACCATCTCCAGATTTACTAGCGGAACCTGCTCATAATTCGCAGTATCAAGAAAAATCACAAATCCAAGCAACGGTAAGAAAGTTAGATCGTACATTTAAAAGCTTCGGAGTTCGGGCAAGAGTTACGAAGGTAAATGTAGGTCCTGCGGTTACAAAATATGAAATATCACCTGAAGCAGGTGTAAAGGTTAGTAAGATTGTAAGTTTACATGATGATTTAGCACTAGCTCTAGCCGCTAAGGATTTACGGATTGAAGCTCCAATTCCCGGAAAATCAGCTGTCGGAATTGAAGTTCCTAATCAAGAAGTTGCAATGGTGTCGATTAGAGAAGTGTTAGATAGTACATGGAACAACAAATCTTCTAAACTACTAGTTGCATTAGGAAGAGATATTTCAGGGGATGCTGTTGTTGCTGAACTAAATAAGATGCCGCACCTACTCATCGCAGGTGCTACCGGAAGTGGTAAAAGTGTTTGCGTAAATGGTATTATTACTACCATTTTAATGCGGGCGAAACCACATGAGGTTAAAATGATGATGATTGATCCGAAGAAAGTGGAATTGAACGTATATAATGGAATACCACATTTGTTAGCTCCAGTTGTAACAGATCCGAAAAAAGCTTCAAAAGCCTTAAAGAAGGTCGTATCGGAAATGGAGAGAAGGTATGATCTATTCTCCGATACTGGAACTAGAAATATAGAAGGATATAATGAATATATTCGAAAGTATAATTTATCATCCGAACAATCACAACCACACCTCCCATACATTGTTGTGATCGTGGACGAACTTGCCGATTTGATGATGGTTGCTTCGAATGATGTGGAAGATTCTATTACAAGATTAGCACAAATGGCAAGGGCTGCTGGTATTCATATTATCATTGCAACCCAAAGACCTTCTGTAGACGTTATTACTGGGGTTATTAAAGCGAATATCCCTTCCAGAATTGCTTTTAGCGTTTCCTCACAAACAGACTCTAGAACCATATTGGATTCTGGAGGAGCAGAGAAGCTTCTTGGGAAAGGCGATATGTTATTTTTACCAGTTGGTGCTTCCAAACCAAAAAGGGTTCAAGGGGCATTTTTATCAGATGATGAGGTTGAAAGAATTGTGGATCATTGTATTGATCAACAAAAAGCATCTTATCAAGAAGAAATGATCCCCGATGAAAATGATGAAGTTCATACTGAAGTTGATGATGAACTTTATAATGATGCGGTACAACTTATTATTGAAATGCAAAGCGCAAGTGTTTCTATGTTGCAAAGAAGATTTCGAATCGGTTATACAAGAGCTGCAAGACTTATCGATGCAATGGAAGAACGTGGCATTGTAGGGCCTTATGAAGGAAGTAAACCAAGAACAGTGTTAGTTTCTGGTACTCAGGAAGAAAAAACGTCTTAAATGTATAGAAATAAATGATTCAGCAGACTTGTATATTCGCAAGTCTGCTTTTTTTACCGTATAATGGATGATAACTGGAAAAAATGTGCAATATAGAAGTATCAAGGAAATTTTTTTTGGGAGGTTCATTCATGCAAGATATCACGGAAAAACGTTTGAACGAAAATAATATAGAGTTTCATTTTATTCAAAGTAATAAATATAAAACGATTAACATCGTAGCAAAGCTAAAAGCTCCTTTAGAAAGAGAAACAATTACCAAAAGAGCATTACTTCCCTATATATTGAAGCAAGGAACAAAATCTTATCCAACTCGAAAAGAATTACAATTAAAATTGGATGATTTATTCGGTGCAATCCTATCCGTTGATGGAGGCAAAAAAGGAGAAAATCATATTTTAACCTTTAGATTAGAACTAGCGAATCCAAAGTTCATCCCTGAAGAGACTTCTATTATCAAAGAAGGTATTGCTTTATTAAGCGAATTTATGTTCCATCCAAAAAGTAAAAATAATGCATTTGATGAGGCTATTTTTAATCGAGAAAAAGATACATTAAAACAAAAAATGAGTGCAATTAAAGATAATAAAATGCAGTATGCAAATATGCGTTTAATCGATGAAATGTGTAAAGATGAACCTTATTCATTACATGTTCATGGCTATGAAGAAGACTTGAATTCGTTAACAGCTGGAGATCTTTATAGTTATTATCAAAGCTTACTTCAAGATAATCAATTAGATATCTATGTATTAGGAGATTTTAATGAAGAAGAAATAAAAAACGAAATTATTGCTTCGATGAATCGTAGTTCCGTAAGCTTACTAGATAGACGAGAGACAACGAAGAAGGAAATTACGGAACCGCAAGAAATTATCGAGAAACAAAATGTCCAACAAGCTAAATTGCATATTGGTTATCGAACCAATACGTATTTTAAAGATGAGGATTATTATGCTCTGCAAGTGTTTAATGGAATTTTTGGTGCGTTTCCTAGTTCTAAACTATTTATCAACGTTAGAGAAAAAAATAGTTTAGCCTATTATGCTTCCTCACAAATGGAGAGTCATAAAGGGTTGCTTTTTGTTTTTAGTGGTATTGCTCCAGAAGATTTTGAGAAGGCAAGAGATATCATTAGAGAACAATTAACGGCGATGAAAAATGGAGATTTTACAGAGGAGAATTTATCAGAAACAAAAGAATTAATTTGTAATCAAATGTTAGAGACAATGGATCACCCACAAGGATTTATTGAGCTTTTATATCAACAGGTAGTTGGGGAAAAAACTATAGATCCAGATGAAATAATCAGTCAAATTAAAAGTGTAACGAAAGAACAAGTTATACAAATTGCACAAAAAATAGAAGAAGATACAGTTTATCTTTTAACGAGTGAAGGAGGCCAAGAAAATGAATAAACAAACGTATAATGATATCGCTGAAACACTCTATACTGAGAAATTAGATAACGGTTTAACTGTATTTTTATTACCGAAACCCGAAATGGCTAAAACATATGGGATTTTTACAACTAATTATGGCTCGATTGATCAGACCTTTGTTCCCATTGGGCAATCCGAAAAAATAACGGTTCCAGAGGGTATCGCACATTTTCTGGAACATAAATTATTCGAGAAAGAAGATCATGATGTATTTGCTGACTTTGGGAAACAAGGCGCTTCCGCTAATGCTTTCACTTCGTTTACCAAAACAGCATATCTATTCTCTGCTACTAATCATATCGAGAAGAATGTAGAGACCCTAATTAATTTTGTGCAGGATCCTTATTTTTCTGAACAATCGGTTGAAAAGGAAAAAGGTATTATCGGTCAAGAGATTAAAATGTATGATGATCAACCAGATTGGCAATCGTTTATGGGAACCATTAAAGCGATGTTTAAAAATCATCCAATCAATATTGACATAGCTGGTACAGTAGAATCTATTAGTAAAATAACAAAGGATGATTTGTATACTTGCTACTATACATTTTATCATCCAGAAAATATGACGTTATGTATTACAGGCAACTTTAATCCTGAACAAATGATGAATTTAATTAAATCAAACCAGGCTTCTAAGGACTTTAAGAAGATGGATGAAATTAATCGTTATTTACCGAATGAGCCAAAAGAAGTAGCCATGAAAGAACATCATATTAAAATGCCCGTTTCTGTACCTAAATGCACGGTTGGAATAAAAGAATCATCAGAAGAGATTAGTGGGGAAGAATTTCTGAAAAAAGATTTATTACAGAATATGATTGTGGATTATTATTTTTCAAAAGGTGGTTCTTTTTATCAAGAACTCTATCAAGAAAAATTAATTGATGATAGCTTTTATTTTGAAACAACATTAGATAAAAATTATGGATATACTTTAATAGGTAGTAATAGTGATGAACCACAAGTGTTTTCAAATAAAGTGAAGGAATTGTTATTATCTACTCGCGATGAAACATTAAGCGAGGAAGATTTTAATCGTATGAAGAAAAAGAAAATTGGCAGGCTGTTGCGTTCTATGAATTCATTGGAATTTATGGCAAATAAGTATACGCATTATCATATATCAAAAGTAGATTTATTTGATATCATCCCAACGATTCAGGCGTTACAATTAGAAGAAGCAAATCGATTTTTAAAAGAATGGATCGAAGAAGAACGTTTAGCAGTTTGTACGATTTCTGCTGAGTAGGAGTAGAGTATGGGGAAGAATGTTTTAGTTATCGGTGCTAGTGGAGATATTGGTCAAGCGATTGTGGAACGTTTAGCAGAAGACGGATATCAATTGATTTTACATTACCATAAAAATTCAGAAGCGATGATGGAGCTTCGTAGAAAGATTAAAGACAAAGGTGTTCTTAGTGTTATTCAAGCAGATCTTAGTAATGAAAAAGAAACGAATGAATTTTTAAACCAGTTAGTCTTTCGAATTGATATCGTTGTTTTTGCAAGTGGCAAAGCTGAATTTCGTTTATTTCAAGAAACGTCAGATACATTAATGGACCAAATGTTAAATCTTCATGTTAAAGCTCCGTGGAAAATTACAAGGCAGGTATTGCCAAATATGGTTCAACAACATTTTGGTAATATTATTTTTATTACATCGATTTGGGGTAATGTAGGTGCAAGTTATGAGGTTGTGTACTCTTCTGTTAAAGGGGCACAAAATAGTTTTGTTAAAGCTTTAGCTAAGGAAGTGGGACCGAGTGGAATCTCAGTAAATGCCATTAGTCCAGGTTTTATTGATACGAAAATGAATCGCTCCTTATCAGAAGAAGAAAAAGCCCAAGTCATATCGGAAATTCCTGTAAATCGTGCTGGTTTACCAAGCGAAATTGCGCATGCTGTATCTTTTTTATTAGATGAAAAATCCAGTTATATACAAGGTGAGATTTTAAATATAAATGGTGGTTGGTAATGTATTCATGTATAAATGAATTTTAAATTCACATACTATATCCGTAATAAACTCGTGGAAGGAGAGAAATAGTATGTCAATTCTTGAAAACTTCGATACATGGAAAGGTTTTTTAGCAAATCGCTTAGAGCAGGCTCAGCAACAAGGGATGAATCAACAGACAATAAACAGTATTGCTGCAGAAGTTGGCGATTATTTAGCTGAAAACGTGGATGCCAAAAACAAGGAAGAAGCTGTTCTAAAAGAACTTTGGAATGCTGCTTCCGAGCAAGAACAGCAAGCTATTGCTAGCACGATGGTAAAGCTAGTTCAAAAATCAAATTAAAGTTAATTTAATTAGAAGCTGTATACTTAACCGTTACAGCTTCTTTTAGTAATTGTCTGGGAAATTATAAAATTTGTATGGCTGTGGCTAACTTAGATATAGAAAAAGCTACGTCCGGCTCCAGCTCCCAGTGACTAGTAGACTTCCTTCACCTCCGTACAATAAGTCAACATCGGCTCGCTTACACTCACCGTGTTTCCTTTATCTCCTACGGCTCAGTCCAGTCTATACGTCACTAAACGGGCGCTTGCGCCTTTGTTCTTTAATAAGGAATTTGGTAAAGTTTACATATTATGCTTTTCACTTGCGACAAAATCATTTATGATAGTATTTAGTATTGTATAATGTATCATAAAGGGGCTTTCTATGGATAAAGAATGGTACCTTGAATATGAAATTCAAACAAATAGACCAGGGTTGTTAGGAGAAATATCGTCATTATTAGGTATGTTATCCATCAATATTATGACAATAAATGGTGTAGAAAATTCTAGACGGGGTATGCTTTTAGTTTCAGAATATGATGAAAATATTGCACGTCTGAAAACCGTCTTACAAATGATTGAAACAATAAAAATTACCAAGATACGTAAACCTAAGTTGAAGGATAAATTAGCTGTCAGGCACGGAAAATATATTCATACAGATAGAGATGACCGTAAGACTTTTCGTTTTGTGAGAGATGAATTGGGCTTATTAGTCGATTTTATGGCAGAATTATTTAAACAGGATGGACATAAATTGATTGGGATTCGCGGTATGCCTCGGGTTGGAAAATCAGAATCTGTAGTGGCCGCAAGTGTATGCGCCAGTAAACGTTGGTTATTTGTTTCTAGTACAATGCTTAAACAAACAATACGAAATCAATTAATAGAAGGGGAATATAGTACAAATACGATTTATATTATGGACGGTATTGTCTCAACTAAGGCTAATGAACAACATTGGCAATTAATTCGAGAATTGATGCAATTGCCGGCAGTGAAAATAGTAGAGCATCCGGATATATTTGTTCAATCAACAGAATATACAATGGAAGATTTTGATTATATTATTGAATTAAGGAGTCATGAAAACGAAGAAATTACGTATGAAAAGTTTGAGAATCAACCATTTCATGGCGGAAATGGATTTTCCATGTTCGATTTTTAAACTTTTGTGATCAGACTTCGGATTAACCTATAGTTAGAACGGAAGGTGTTTTTTAAATGGACATAGGGGCAAGGCTGAAAGAGGCAAGAGTCTCTAAAGGTATGTCATTAGATGAACTACAAGAAATAACTAAAATTCAGAAGAGATATTTAGCAGCAATTGAAGAGGGAAAACTTGAAATACTTCCGGGTAAGTTCTATGCAAAAGCTTTTATAAAGGAATATGCAAATGCTGTTGGAATTGATCCGAGTGAATTATTAGAAGAACATAAAGAAGAAATTCCTGAAACAAAAGAGGAATCTCCCCCGGTAGAATATAGTCGAATGCAGAGGGCTAAAAAGGAAAGTGTAGAGAAAAATTCAAAACTCTTCTCCATATTTCCTGCTATTATCGTTATTTTATTAATTCTTGCTATCGTATTCGTAATTTGGTTTTTTAATGGCAGTTCGAGTAAAGGGGATAATGCTGCAAAAGAAGAGAAATTAGATGATACAGAAATTATCATTAACAATCCGAATGATAAAGATAAAGAGAGTTCCGCAACAGAAGATAACAACAAAAATGAAAAATCAACAAATTCAGATTCTAAAGAAAAACAAAAGGATATGAAACAGGAAAATGAATCTCAAGCGGAACTAACAGTTGTAGAAGCGGGAACAGGATCCAGTCCTAAATCTACTCTTGAATTATCGAATGCAGGAGATGAAATTAAATTAGTTTTTGAGACAGATTCAAGAACATGGCTTGATGTGAAAGGTGATCAAGATCAATCTTTATATAGTAGTACTTTTGAAGCTGAGAGCTCACCACTCGAATTAGATTTAAGTGGGTCAAGTCAAATTTACCTAAACATCGGAAATGCCTCCGATTTAAAAGTCACCATCAATGGTATAGAATTAGAATATCCGGTAGATGCTAACCAATATGTGCATCAACAATTATGGATTAATATTAACGATCAAGAAATTGAATAAACATAGTAGACCCTTCCAGTTATCTATGTGGAAGGGTTTCTGTTTCTTTAGTTATAAAAGATAGAAGGGAAAAAAACATGAATTTACCAAATAAACTTACATTATCTAGAATTTTAATGATTCCTATTTTTATTTTACTACTTAGTTATCCATTTGAATGGGGAATATGGGATATAGGATATAGTGAATTACCTGTAGCTCATTTCATTGCTGCACTGATTTTTATTATTGCATCCACAACGGACTGGGTGGATGGTTATATAGCAAGGAAGCATAATTTAGTAACAAACCTAGGGAAGTTTTTAGATCCATTGGCAGATAAATTACTTGTTTCTGCAGCGTTAATTCTTCTTATTGAAATGGGATATGCCCCTGCATGGGTTGTTATCATTATTATTAGTAGAGAGTTTGCCGTAACAGGTTTGCGTTTAGTAGCAGCTGGTGAGGGAATTGTTTTAGCTGCAGGAAGTATGGGTAAAATTAAAACAGCAACACAGATGATTGCCATAGCAATATTATTATTGCATAATTTTCCATTCTCGTATTTTGGATTACCAATTGGTATAATTATGTTATATATCGCATTATTTTTCACTGTTTTATCGGGTATTGATTATTTTATAAAAAATTGGCATGTAATGAGGGATTCTAAATGATGACAAATGTTAAAGCTGAAATAATAGCAGTTGGAACAGAATTACTTTTAGGACAAATAGCAAATACAAATGCACAGTGGTTATCAAACCAACTTGCTTCTTTAGGTATCAATGTGTATCAGCATGGAGTAGTAGGCGATAATTTAAATCGTGTACAGGAAGCATTTGAACAAGCACAAAAACGATCAGATATTATTATAGTTACTGGTGGTTTAGGGCCAACAGATGATGATTTAACGAGAGAAGCTTTTCAACTGATGACAGAACTTGAATTAGTTGAACATAAACCGTCTATGGATAAAATTCAATCATTTTTTGAAAAAAATAATACGGTTATGACACCGAATAATAGAAGACAAGCACGAGTGTTTAAAGGAAGTCAGGTTCTTTTTAACAGGAAAGGTATGGCTCCAGGTATGATTGTTAGTCATGAGTCAACCACGTGGGTTTTCCTTCCAGGTGTGCCAAGGGAAATGAAAGGTTTATTTACAGAGGAAGTTTTCCCATATCTTCAAAAGTTAACCGGGAATACTGAGGTCATTAAGTCGTTGGTATTGAAATTCTTAGGCATTGGAGAGTCAGAATTAGAACATAGATTAAGCCATTTAATCCAGGCTCAGAAAAATCCTACTATTGCACCGTTAGCTCAAAATACTGGTGTCGTTATTCGTTTAACCGCAAAAGAAGAGACTGAGGAACGGGCAGAACGATTATTAGAAGAAAGCAAAAGGCAGATTCTCCATGAAGTTGGAGATTATTTCTATGGAATTAACGATGAGACGATCGAAGAAAATATTATTTCGTTGTTAAAAGAGAAAAAGATGAAAATTGCTAGTGCTGAAAGTTTAACGGGTGGGATGTTTTCGAATAGACTTATTTCGGTAAGTGGTGCTTCTAATGTATGTCGCGGAGGAATTGTTTGTTATGATACGAATGTGAAACAAGATGTGTTAGGTGTTTCCAAAGAAACTATTCAAAATAAAGGTACGGTTAGTGAAGAATGTGCGTTAGAGATGGCAGAACAAGTTTCTAGTAAACTGGATGCCGATATTGGAATAAGTTTTACCGGGGTTGCTGGTCCTGATGAAGTAGAAGGCAAAAGTGTAGGTACCGTTTATATTGCACTTACAACTAGTAATGGAGAGAAAAAAGTAGAGAAATTTATATTTTCTGGTGACAGAAATGCAATTAGAAGAAGAGCGACTTTAAAAGGCTTAGAAATAGTTTTCCACTTTCTAAAATTTTAATTTTGCAAGAAAAGTTAATAGATTTGATGTTTTCTAGTAGTACAAATCAACTTTTCTGGATAATTTTGACTACCAAAACATAAGAACATTTATTCGATTCTTTCTTGGCAAAAGCTAAAAATCATTGTATGATAGTAGTAGTAATTTAAGGAGGTAGTCTCGTTGAGTGATAGAAAACAAGCTTTAGATATGGCTTTAAGACAAATAGAGAAACAATTTGGAAAAGGCTCGATTATGAAACTCGGTGAACAGGAATTAGTGAAGATTGCAACTATTCCAAGTGGTTCCCTAGCATTGGATGTTGCATTAGGTATAGGCGGTTATCCAAGAGGTAGAGTAATAGAAATATATGGCCCAGAGTCTTCTGGTAAAACAACTGTAGCGCTACATGCAATCGCAGAAGCGCAAAAACAAGGCGGACAAGCAGCTTTTATCGATGCAGAGCATGCTTTAGATCCAATTTATGCACGTGCATTAGGGGTAAATATCGACGAATTATTACTTTCACAACCCGATACAGGTGAACAAGCATTAGAAATCGCTGAAGCGTTAGTCCGTAGTGGAGCGGTAGATATTATTGTTGTGGACTCTGTTGCAGCACTTGTGCCGAAAGCAGAAATTGAAGGTGAAATGGGAGACGCCCACGTTGGCTTACAAGCTCGACTGATGTCTCAAGCATTAAGAAAACTTTCTGGAGCGATTAATAAATCTAAAACAACGGCTATTTTCATTAACCAAATCCGTGAAAAGGTTGGTGTTATGTTCGGGAACCCCGAAACAACACCAGGTGGACGTGCGCTTAAATTTTACTCTTCTGTAAGATTAGAAGTTCGCCGTGCGGAGCAGTTAAAACAAGGAAATGAAATTGTTGGGAATAAATCAAGGGTTAAGGTAGTTAAGAATAAAGTTGCTCCTCCATTTAGACAGGCAGAAGTAGATATTATGTACGGTGAGGGAATTTCTAAAGAAGGAGAAATTCTAGATATCGGTTCGGATTTAGATATTGTTGAAAAGAGTGGAGCTTGGTATTCTTATAATGGTGAACGTCTTGGTCAAGGGCGTGAAAATGCAAAAATATTCTTAAGAGAAAATCCAGAAATGATGGATGAAATACACCTAGCAATTAGAAACCACTATAATTTAGATGATACGGATCCCGAAGATGCGGAACAAGTAGGTCAAGAAAGTCTAGATGTTTAATCCATTGAAAAAGGTCTTTACGATAAAATTCGTAAGGACCTTTTTTGGTTAAAATGTATTAAGTTATTTCTTAAGGAAATATATGGATTTTTTTATCGTGTTTTTATGACTATGTGTAAAATAGTTCTCGGGGATTTGAAACAAAATTCTAGAAAAAAAAGAAAAGGCGCTCTATCATAAATGT
>NZ_JAHHXM010000059.1 GCF_019037185.1 Oceanobacillus caeni | reverse complement strand
TATATTTATAATTTGAAAAAATATAGAATTTGAACCTTGTTTACTTAGGCACATGGAAGTATGAATAATTAAGGATAAAAATTATTTTATTTCATTCCTCTATATAAATTTTCCTTTGTGTTATTCGGCTTGAGCAATACCTAGTTGCAAGAAGGGGGAGTATTTATACTTTATTTTTGTAAATTTAAAAAAGGTCATAGAATTTCTCGAATAAAATCGGCTTTTCTTGAAAATACTATGGTCTAGCCTTCATTATACACTTGGCACACTTTCATCTATCTATTTACAATTATTATAAACTAAGTAAATCCTTCATATGAAAACCTGAAGTAAGAAATTTGAGACCTTGGAAGATATATGGAGTAATTAAAATATCTTCCAAGGTCTTTTCTTTTGTTTATTTATAAGGTTAGTAGATAAGGTGATTCAATATATTTCATTACTAGATTTAAGAACTGTGCTGCTGTTTCACCATCTAGAATTTGGTGATCAAAAGTTAAGCTAAACGGGATTCTCTTAACTTGTTTCACTTTTCCCTCTTCCGTTAAGGCTAATTCCTCCTGTAATGCACCTACACCTAAAATACCACTTTCTGGTGAATTTAGAATTGGAGTGAAGTATTCAATTCCCGTTGCACCCATATTACTAATCGTAAAGGTAGCACCCGAGAGTAAATCACCGCTTGCTTCTCCATTTCTAGCTTTGGTTGAGATTTCTTTGATTTTTCTTGCAAGGTCTCCAATTGTTTTTTGATGTGCATTTTTAACAACTGGGACAACCAAACCGTCCTCAAGTGATGTGGCAATTCCCAAATGAACCTCATCCAATTCTTTTAGCTCACCGTTATAGTAGAGAGAATTCATTTTCTTGTAATCTTGTAAGGCAAGAACGGTTGCTCTAGCAATTAGTACAGTTATACTAAGTTTTACATCTAGATTACTTTTGTCAATTTCCTTTCGTAGTGATTTTTGGAAATCAATCAGTTTGTCTGCATTTACTTTTCGATGCAGGGTTAACTGTGCTGTTTGTGCTAAACTTCCACGCATTCCACGAGCAATAGCTTTGCGCATTGGTGAGAGCCCTTCGCCCACTGCTTCTAAATCAACGTAATTCTTTGTCCTTTCCTCCACTTCTAATGTTTCTGCTGGTTGATAATCGAACCCATTAGCTTCCACTCGCTGAATGTCCAATTTCGTAATTCGCCCATTACCACCAGTACCTTTGATTAATTCTATATCAAAGTTCATTTTCTTGGCCATTTTTCTAGCCAATGGGGTAATAAATATCCGCTCACCTTTAATTGTCTTTCCTTCCTTATCATCTGACTGACAATTAGGATCTTTTTCTTTTGATGTTTCAAAAACAATGGCCGATTCTTTCTCCTTCTCTTCAACATCTATTGAAACAGAAGCATTCCCGACCTGTTCACCTTCTTCTCCTATTGCTCCAAGCATCCCTCCTACTTCTACTTCATCACCAATATCCGCATTTTTGACTAACAGAACACCTGCAATTGGTGCTTCCACTTCTTGGGTAAGCTTTTCTGAACTAATTGTCAATATTGGTTCATCTTGTTCGATGTGGTCTCCGACTTCTTTGTGCCATTCTACAATTGTACCTTCTGTCATCGTCATCCCTAATTTTGGCATTACAATGGGTTCACTCATTTAATCATTCACCTCCTAAAAGTTTATTCTTTTTTTAAATCAAAAATTAATTCTTCTGCCACTTTTAACACCTTGTTCGCATCTGGAATATATGCTTTTTCCAAATTCGCGGCAAATGGTACAGGTGTGTCCGGTGCGCAAACAGTTTTAATAGGTCCATCTAAATAATCAAATGCTTTATCAGCGACGACTGAAGCTACATCTGTAGCAGTGTTGTTATGCGGATTTGCCTCATCAATTACAATGAGTCTTCCTGTTTTCTTTACAGATTCTAAAACGGTTTCTTCATCCCATGGTGCCACCGTTCTTAGATCGACTACTTCTATAGAAACCCCATCTTTTTCCAACCCTTCCGCTACTTCAAGCGCTACATGAACCATTTTGCCAATTGCAACGATAGTAAGATCCTTTCCTTCTTTCGTAACGCTTGCTTTACCAATCTCTACTGTATAATATTCTTCCGGTACTTCACCTTTCATACCATAAATCGATTTATCCTCTGAAAAAACGATAAGGTTATCCTCTTCAATCGCTGCTAACATCAGACCCTTTGCATCATATGGATTAGACGGAACAACCACTTTTACTCCCGGTATAGATCCAAACATTCCATATAAGGTTTGCGAATGCTGCGCAGCTGCTCCAACACCTGCTCCGTGTACCGTTCGTACAGTAAGTGGTATTTTAGCTTTCCCACCAAACATATAGCGCATCTTAGCTCCTTGATTCAATATAGGGTCTAAGGCAAAGCCAATGAAATCATTAAACATTAATTCAGAGATTGGCCGTAATCCAGTAGCAGCTGCACCTACTGCAGCACTAAAATAACCATGCTCTGCAATCGGTGTATCAATAACCCTTTCCCTCCCATACTTTCCAACGAGTCCTTTTGACAAACCAAATACACCACCAAATGCATCTTCATATACATCATCTTGGATGAGGTGATCAACTTCCGCTCCACCAGCAACGTCTGTTCCAATTAATATAACCCGATCATCTTTTTCCATTGCCATATCCATGCTTTCTGTGATAGCGTTCATAAATGAAATTTTCCTTTCAGCCATTGTAATTCCTCCTTTTACTTTTTTTATGCGAAAACGTCTTTATATAAGGATGATTCATCAGGTAATGGGCTAACCTCAGCAAATGCAACAGCATCTTCAATCGTCTTTTCTGCTGCTGATTCAATGGAATCTGCTTCTTCTTTTGTTATCCAACCATTCTCAACCGCCTTCCCCCGAAACTCTATGATTGGATCACGGTCTCTATTTGGATCATCCTCCGATTTGTATTTTTGTTCGTCACCTTCGAAATGTCCGTATTGACGATACGTATCACATTCAATTAATGTAGGTCCTTTACCAGCTTTTGCTCTTTCAATTGCTTCCTCCGTAGCTTTATACACTGCTTCAACATCCATTCCGTCCACACGTACACCTGGCATATTATAGGCTGACGCTCTTTCCGCAACAGTCTCAGACGCACTTGCATATCTAAACGGTGTTCCTTCACCAAATTGATTGTTCTCACAAACAAAGATAACTGGTAAATCCAAAATCGAAGCAAGATTTAAGCCTTCATGGAATGTCCCCTCATTCGAGGCGCCGTCCCCAAAGAAGCAAACCGCCACATTATCGTTACCTAACGTCTTAATAGAAAGTGCAGCACCAGCTGCTAAACCAAAGCCGCCACCAACAATCCCATTGGCACCAAGCATACCTTTATCGATATCAGCAACGTGCATTGATCCACCCTTACCTCCACCTAATCCATCCTTTTTACCCATAATTTCTGCCATCATCCCATTAATATCACAACCTTTTGCAATAGCGTGTCCATGACCACGGTGTGTACTGGTGATATAATCGCTATCTTCTAACTGAGCCATAACCCCTGTTGCAACAGCTTCTTCACCAGCATACAAGTGAACAAAACCTGGAATAAGACCCTTTCCAAAGATACGACGAACTTGTTCTTCAAAAAATCGAATCTCATTCATCTTTTGATAAATCCATAGAGCTGTTTTCTTTTCCATTTCAAATTCCTCCCTTTAATGCTTTTTACATATGAATAGCTTGTTTAAATAGGGCATTGGCGCTTTCACCAATTGTTTCTGAAACAGTTGGATGGGCATGTATCATTGTTGCCAATTCCGTAACGGTCCCCTCAGCGTGTTTCATGGTTAAGATCTCACCAATCAGTTCTGTCGCACCAGTACCAACGATAACAGCGCCTAAGATCTCTTCATAATTGTTTTCAGAAATAATTTTTACAAAGCCTTCTGTCGATCCCATAGCAATAGCCTTAGCATTTCCGCCAATACTTGACATGGTTACTTTCACATCGTAACCAGCTTCTTTCGCCTGTTCTTCACTTAATCCAAACGAAGCGACTTCTGGGTGTGTGTAAACACATCTTGGAATTTTTGTTTGGTCAAGATTTAAACTGTGATCGCCTGCCATTTCATGTACAGCAACAATTCCTTCTGCACTCGCAGCATGTGCCAATTGATAGGACCCAACCAAATCCCCTACTGCGTAAACATGTTTTCTACTCGTTTCATAAACCTCGTTTACTGCAACAAATTTATTACTTTCATCCATTTTCAAATTCAAATCCTGTGCCAATTTAATATTGGGCTTTCTTCCTGTTGCGACTAAAAGTTTATCAAAAGGTATCTCTTGATTAGATAAAATTACTTTGTTTTCTTTTACCTCTTTAATTTTTGCTTTTATAATAGTTTGAACCGATTGCTTATCTAATTGCTTTTTAATAATTTTTCTCGCATCATCATCCTCAGTCATTAAGATATCTGGGGCTACTTCGATAATCGTTACTTTCGTTCCTAATGGTGCCATAGCAGATGCCAATTCTACGGATATAACGCCTCCACCAATAATTACTAGTGATTTGGGTAGTTTTTTCAAATCAAAAAATGTATCTGTTGTCAGGTAATCAATCTCCTCCAATCCTTTAATTGGAGGTACAAATGGTTTACTACCAGTTGCTAATAAAATATCTTTCCCACTAATTCTCTCTGCACCAATATCAACCGTTAAATCTGCCTTTATTTTTGCTTCCCCTTGAAAGACGGTGACATTGTTTTTCTTAAGTAGATGAGACACTCCACCAGTTAACGTTCGAATAACTTGATCTTTTCGGTTCATTAATTTGGGAAAATCAATAGAAACTTCTCCTGTTTTAATCCCCCAATCATTTGCTTGCTTTATTCCCTCTACTAATTCACTATACTTTAATAGTGTTTTTGAAGGAATGCATCCAACATTCAGACAAGCTCCACCAATTTTTTCTCTTTCCACAATGGCAACTGTCTTCCCTAACTGTGCAGCTCGAATAGCTGAGACATATCCACCTGGACCTGCACCGATGATGACTACATCAAATACTTTCAATGTATCAACTCCTTTCTTCGCTGTTTCACTAGTTTATATGCAAAAAACATGCCAACAAGTAATATCTTGCTATGACTCCGCTTTCAATTACTTTGAAAATAAAAAATAAAAAAATGAGACGCTTTTCTCAAATCGTCTCATTTTTTCTCAAATATTTTATGAATTATAAGTTGAATTTCTTTATCTTTCTATATAATGTTGCTCTTGATATATTCAATTCTTCTGCAGCTCTAGATACCCTACCGTTATATTTAGCTAGCGCTTCTTTCATTCTTTTAATCTCTAATTGTGTTCTAACATCATAGTTTTCTATTTTCTTAGGTTGGGACTTGGCGGAAAGTGAAGTTGGTTCTAATACGGAGACAAGTTGTAATAACTCTTCATCGTTTGGTGTTTGATTGGTAAATAATATTTTGCATCGTTCCAAAGCATTATATAGTTCACGCACATTCCCTTGCCACTCTCCCTGCATGAAAATCTTCTCCAATCTCCTTATCCAACTAGGAAACCATCTTTCCCTCTCACAATAGTCATTTATGAAGTGTTTGATATCTTCTTTTCTCTCTCTTAGTGGAGGTATTTGAATAGGGAAAACATAAATCCGATAAAACAAATCCTTTCTGAATTTCCCCTCCTTTACCAACTTTCGAATATCCTCATTAGAAGCAGTAATTATTCTGATATTGAGACGAATCGAGCCTGTCCCTCCGATACGTGTTATTTCTCTTTGCTGTAGAGCTCTTAATAATGACACTTGCATCGATGATGACATTTCTTCGATTTCATCAAGAAATAATGTTCCACCATTAGCTTGTTGCAATTTACCTTTATATCCTTTGTTGTTTGCACCAGTGAAAGATCCTGGCTCATATCCAAACAATTCACTTTCTAGTAATCCTTCAGGTAATGCACCGCAATTTATTGTTAAGAAAGGACCGTTGGAACGACTACTGTTATCATGAATGGTCTGAGATATAACTTCTTTCCCAGTACCGGTTTCTCCATATATATGTACCGATGTATCCGTAGCAGAAACTTTCTTAACGTCCTCCAATACTTTCTGAAATGTTGCACTCGTACCTTTCACACCTTTAAAGTTAAGTGTTGAAGAATCCTTAAAAGGCATTTCGATAGGGATACGATATCCAATAATCCTATTTCCATTTTTAATAGGGATACGTAGATTTGATAGTTGTATATCCGTTTCTTTAATAAATTCAGATAAGGTACATCCGATGAGAGAATGATA
This sequence comes from Oceanobacillus caeni, assembly GCF_019037185.1. Classification (GTDB taxonomy): domain Bacteria; phylum Bacillota; class Bacilli; order Bacillales; family Amphibacillaceae; genus Oceanobacillus; species Oceanobacillus caeni. Next base: position 1,155 of record NZ_JAHHXM010000059.1, on the reverse strand, counting down.
CGTAGAAGATAGTCCCGTTGGTAATGAATAAATAACTTCATTAGTTGAGCATATGATTGCATTCTGGTCGGAGTTAAAATCGGGTTGGATCAGCAGTTCCAAATCCTCTTGCACTTGTTGTTTCAAATCTAAAGAAATAGAATCAGCAGCTAATTTTATAGATGCTAAAACATAATTATAGTTAATCGAACGATACAGACTGGAAATGTTAAGTACACCAATTAAATTATCATCCTGTCCGAATATTGGAGCAGCAGTGCAATTCCATGCTTGAGAGGCAACTGAGAAATGTTCATATCCCTTAACCGTTATCGGCTTTTTCAAGCGTAGAGCAAGTCCAATCGCATTAGTACCAACTTCCTTCTCTCCCCACTTCGCTCCCTCGATAAAATAGATTTTATCAGCCGCATGTTTAACCGTGTTCTCTCCTTCTTCAAATAATATATAACCATCACAATCTGTTAAAGTGGTTACATAACGCCAGCCTTTTAAAAAATCTCTTAATTGTTCAATATGTGGTTTGGCTAAATCTAGCAATAATTGATTTTGCTTCTTCTTTCGTTTTAATGATTGTAAATCTAAGACCTTTCCAGCCTTACCACAATATGGGTTTACATTTTGATTTCTACAAAACTGCCAGGATTCAATTATTTCACTAGATATATTCGTTTCTTTCAATCCAATTGTCCCCTCATAGAGAAAGCGCTGCCAAATTTGTTTTGAAACAACTTTCCTACCCATGTTATTGATCCTCCTGTTAAGTTTTTATGTACTTAAATTATATACTTCATTATGATTTATGTTAAGTATGGGCTATTTATTCACTTTTAAAATATCAATGGACATCAACTCAAATGAGAAGAATAAAACTTGATAAATCACTATTCCCTCCGAAATATGTAACGTAAAATTACTATTAAATTGTTTAAATAACTCTTTATCATAATAGTTAAGATTAATTGTTTGGAAAGAATACTGTGTTTATCAAAGCTTTTCCCAATATAAAGAGACAGGATAAGATTTTTCATCCTATCCTGTCTTTTAGTTTTGCCTGGCGGCGTCCTACTCTCGCAGGGGTAACCCCCAACTACCATCGGCGCTGGAGAGCTTAACTTCTGTGTTCGGTATGGGAACAGGTGTGACCTCTCCGCCATC
>NZ_JAHHXM010000058.1 GCF_019037185.1 Oceanobacillus caeni | reverse complement strand
CTTCTTCATTGAAACTGCAAAAAGTTTTCCCTAAAGAATCTCAATATGACGAAAACATGTTCTTATAGGGGAAAAAAAGGTAAACTTAAAGATAATTAGGATTGACAGGGGAATACATTTATGATATATTTTCCAAAATAGCTAAATAACCAATATTTAATAACTCTTATCAAGAGTGGCGGAGGGACAGACCCTGTGAAGCCCGGCAACCTTCAAGTTTTTTCTTGAAAAGGTGCTAATTTCTGCAGATTAATTTCTGGAAGATAAGAGGAGGACAGAAAGATTTAAGACCTCTTCTTATTTATGTAGAAGAGGTCTTTTTGTGTTTTGGTATAAAAGTGAATGACTATAAGGGGCTGATACGATGGCGAATGAAAAACATAGTGAAAGTTCATTAGTTGCAAAAGCGTTAGTAGATGGAAATAAAAACGCATCCATAGCTGAAATTTCTAGTGACAATAATTTTTGCAGTATTTATGTCAGCAAGTATAGAATGAATAAAGAAGTTGGGTTTGAAAGAAAGTTGTTTCAGATGCTTGAGGATTTTCAACTTTATTACAGAAATATACCGTCTAGTGTCGATACTATTAACCTTATTTTACATGAAAATCAATTACATCAGGAGATAGAATGTGAACTGATTCAGAGGATTAGTTCGGAGCTTTCAGCAGATAAAGTGACTATTCAACGTAATCTTGCGCTAATTATGCTAATTGGAGGAGAGATGAATCATAATGTAGACAATATTACCAGAGCAGCGAATGTTCTTGCAAAAAAAGAAATTAATATTGAAATGATACATATGAGTCATGGCTCATCCAAGATAAGTTTAGTATTAGGTGTAAAGGCTCATGATGAACCAAAAGCTGTTGCGGCTCTTCATCGTGAATTTTTTGCTGGTGTTTCGGTTTGATCATATGTGTTAGATAATATAGGACATCTAATTAATCAGTGTTTTGACTATTAGATGGTCCTTTTCCTTTTTGTTATACTGTTGACTCTTATTTGAAACATTCTTTAACCTGTAAAAGGTTTGAATATTCATCTGTTCTTACAGGTATTGGAGATTATCATTTTAGTACTACTGTTCTCTCTTTTCAACAAATAACAAAATTAGTGTTGCCAATGGACCTAATACAAGAGAGAGCAAAAACCAGTTTAATCCCGTTCTATTCTTCCCTTGTGCAAGTGCAGCGTTTATCAAAGCAAGTGTACCCCATCCTACAAAATATTGGTTATCCATCATCTGTCCTCCTCATTAATCCCATTCATCTATGCAGGGGGCATCTCCTCTTATTGCCACCTTTGTACGCGTGACAGAAATTATGAAACGGTCCAAGGACTATACAAATATTTGATTTAGGTCTAATTTCAAACCTGTTAAAACATTAACGGAAATATTATCACCTTTTGTTAAGACTCCTTGAAATTTGTATTGTTTACCAATTAAAAGATGTATTTCTACAGATTTGTTAACCGGATCAACAATCCAACACTCTTTTACTCCTGCTTTTTCGTAAAGCTGATATTTCTTCCAACGGTCTAACTTAACAGATGAAGGTAAAAGTATTTCGATGATCATATCTGAGGCTCCATTACAACCCCTGTCGTCAAGCTTTTCTTGATCACTTACAACATATAAATCGGGTTGACTACATTATTTATATCATCGTCCTCTTTGTTATCCACTAATAATCGTACATCGAAAGGCGCAAAAAATACTTCGCATTCCTTTTCTTGGAGAAAGACTGAAAAAGCCGTAGATAATTCCCTGAGAACTTGTTGATGCCTACGTGAAGGGACAGGAACATATAAAAAGTTCCCCATCAATTAACCCAAACCTTTTACCTTCATCCTATGTTAGATAATCGGCATATGAATATTTCTCTTTTTCATTCGGAATGACCATTAAATCCTTCATTTCAGCTTATACTATCAACATATTATCATAACCGAAAACATTGAACATCTTCCTTTAGATCACTTTAATAATAACTGAACCTGTTACATACTGCTTTCCCTTGTTATTTTACAGCTTTGAAAATGTCTTTCTTAAATTTTCTGGATTGAATTTTAATTCATCTGGTTCATCCGTTTCCCAAACTTCATAATCCTCATCATTCAGCATTTTCCTAATTTGGTCTGTATCATAGATTTGTAGGTTGTATACCCTATTGGCCATCATTAAAATGGAAGCCATGTGAGCTCCTTCTGATGTTGATCCACAAATATCCTTCACTAAATTTACCTGATAATCACGATAATACGCATCCATTACCGTTGATAGCACACTGCAGTCGGTTAGAACACCACCAACGACTAGATGTTTAATATGAAGGTTTTTAAGCACCAGTTCTAAATTAGATTCATAAAACCCACTGTACCTATGTTTATCAATAATGATATCCCCTTGTTCCGGTTTAATTTCGTCGACAATTTCAATTGAAATAGACTTAGAATGGTAATAAATTGGTTCACCATTTTCGTTTAACGGTTCACCAGCCGCAAGTCCAACTGCATCCGCACGATTAATATGTCGCGTATAGATAATAGGTATCCCTTTTTCTCTACAGTCCTCAATAAGATCGGATGCGTTATCAAGAATTCCTTCCATATCCTCAATTTCTGAAGTTCCCTCTTCTTTTTGAAGATCCATTAATAAAAGTGCGGTTTTATTGAGATCCAAATGGCCTCCCCCTTACTTTATTTCGTCATATATATTCATTGTACCGGATGGCACTATATAAATGGAAATATTCTGATATATAGGTTCAAAGGTTTCTATTTATTTCAAGTGCAATAACGATATTTTGACTGTAAATGAAACATTTTGATTTGAAATACGTATAAACATAGTAGGGTATGGTACTTTTTAATAAAGGAGAAGTGGAGTGTTTTATATTTAAATACTAATCTAAAAGGAGTATTTGTTATGGTAAAAAGAGTTTCTATGGTTTTGTTAACTATGGTTTTAGCTATTGTTGCCTTATTTTTAGCTGCTAAAAATCCAACCGGTCCTAATACTGTTTCTTTCGATGAACCATTCATTCTGTGGATATCTTTAGGAATACTCGTAGTACTATTCTTACCACCTTTAATTTTATCATTTTTTAATAATCTTGCGGTAAAAATTATTTCTACTATTTATCAAGTCTTTATAGTTTTAACTTTCTTAGGACTTATTCCAGTAGGTTTTATGATTCCTAGTACTTCGGTAATAGTTATCGGGGCTTTGGGTACTGTTAGTAGCATTTGTAGTATCATTGTCACTATTTTAGTAGAAATAAAAAATTGACTTTTATGTAAAGGAATCTTATGAAAGATATTTTAATTTCGACTTTGTCCATTATAATAATTATGTATGTCATTTTTAAATAAAAAATTTTAAAGGAACTTACATGGTTTCAGATTTTTAGCGTTGGGGCTTCCTATCTTGTTGCAGTCCTTTTTGCTTTCATTCTTATATACTACGGAGGAAATTTGGTTTCTGGGTATTTTTTAAATATAATCTTTAAATACATAATTTTTCTTGTAATCGTTTGTATAGCAGTATATTTATGTGTAAACATTTTAAACAGGGTATTGGGGATAATTACTAATGGCATTCTTCCAAAAAACTAAAGGAAAGGGATGTCAGATGTCAAAATCAAAAAACGCTCAGATTTAATTTTTTTCTGAGCGTTTTTGCTCGTTATTATCGTAGGCCTTATTAAAAAACAGGTTGTTCCCGTCTTATTTTCCCTAAGAAATATTCTATTTGTTTGTTCGTTCGATTTAACATGGACTCATCAGCAATCAGATGGTCACTTGTCATATCTAACTGGCTATCCTGAAAATAAAGTCCTTTTAGGTTTTGAGCTTTCATCGATGCTAGTAAGGGTTTCAATGTATATTCCAATGCTAATAAATGAGACGGACTGCCACCAGTCATCACTGGGAGTACTGGAGTATCTTGCAAAACATCTTGCGGAAGGATATCAAATAATGCTTTTAACACACCAGAGTAAGAAGCTTTGTACACTGGGGACCCAACAATAACACCTTTGGCTTTCCCTAATCGTCTTGCAATCTCCTTAATTTCCGGGCTTTCGAAGTTTCCAAAAAGTAAGTCCTTCGCATCCACGCCTTTTACTGATATATGTTTAATCAAAAATCCTTCCTGTTTTACTAAGTCACCTAGATAGTAAAGAATACGTTCCGATTTTGATATGGAAGAAGGACTTCCCGAAACAATGACAATATCACTCACACCCATTCCCCTTTCTTTTCGATAAGCGGGATCCCTGGTCAAATAGGGATTCCACGTTTAATAGTTTGCTAAAGCTTTTTCTTCTAAAATTAGTATAACATTTTCTATAATCATCATATTGCTCGTCTAAAACTGATATACTTAACAAAAACCCGTCGGCGGTATTATACCCACTTTTTTTATTTTTTTGAACCATACACAAGTATACTAAGTAATTTACTTGGTTTTATCTATTGAATATAAGTATAGCATTCTTCCAAACTAACAACAATAGGATGGGTTATAATTTTTTATCCTTTCACTTATAGAGAAATTCTATAACAGGGTCTTCCAATCATTAAACGCAATTTACCCTGAATATAAAATTAACCATTTACCGTATCTAAACTAACAATGATAATCCGTGCTTCAAGTGATCTTAATTCTTAAAACAATTGTATATTTTCTATAAAGCACTTTAACAAATTTGTCAAAACCTTATAAGCCAATTAACCATAGTGAAGTACAATAATACACAATAGTAGTTATTTACTTTTTCATAAATAACGCTTGAAATTGAATGATCATCTTGTTACAGTAAGATTGATAAATGTCATTTTCACTAATGGGAGGGATGATGTTATAGGCCTCGTTTGATCAAATAAAGAAAGATTTTACATTATTGGCGAAGTGATTGGGAAATTTTACGTGAAATTATTATTACAAAGTGAGGGAACTTTAATGTGGGTTATTACTGTTTATGAACAAAACGATATTCATATGTTTGAGTTTAATAATCAAGAAGAGGCAAATGAAGCTTTTAAGAATATGAAAGGGTGCAAGTATCTTAGTGAAGTGATTTACTATAATGACTTTGATTCAGAGCAAATCGAAGAAGCTTACTTGCATGCCATAGTTTCCTAAAAGAAAGAAATCCTCTTATACCACCAACAAAGTTTCCAATTTCTAAATCGCCGAAACCTCTGTGTGCGGGGGAACCATCTGGATTCAATGGAATCCAAGGGGTGAATCCTTTTTTAAAAAAGGTAGGGCTACTCAATGGCCCGAATCCGACAGCTAACCTCGTAAGCGTTATGGAGAAGGATGGTGAAGCTTGTGGCGTCCAAAAAAATACGTGTCTACAGATCATGTACAATGAATGAACCTGTAGACACGTTTTAATTTGTTTAAAAATATCGGATCAGGTACTAGAATGAGAGGCCGTGCGAAAATCATAGCCGGACGTGCAATAAGAGTTGGGCATTATAGCTTGCTAAAGGTTGTCATATTATTAAGTTCGATTGTTGGTTCAACAACAAGAACAGTAATAAAAATATTCGATGTGGAAACAGAGTTAATTCATCTCGCAGATTATGAAAAATTCAGTGGTGCCCGTAATTATGGAATATGAAGGATACAAATATATTACTCAAGCAATAATGAATGCAGATGTTATTATAAGGAATTCATTCAAGCGATATTGATAAACAAATATGATTTATTATCTGTAAAGGACTTTTAAAGAAGATTATGAGTATGGTTGTTACTGCAGGCTTTTGCTTAATTGTCGGACAACAGTTAAAACGAATATTATCTTACATAAAAGCACAAATCGTTTCTTCCTATGTATATAGAGGAATAGAATTTCAAGCTAAAGAAATCATTAATGATGACGTACTATTCCGTATCGAACCATTAATTGAGGAAATTATTGTATTAACCGAAATATACGAAGAGATTCGGGAAGTAAAAAAATGAATTGAATTCATTTCCAAATAATATAAAAAGGCTCCACAGGTAGGATTCGAACCTACGACCGATCGGTTAACAGCCGATTGCTCTACCACTGAGCTACTGTGGAATAATCTATACGCGCCCTAGAGGATTCGAACCTCTGACCCACAGCTTAGAAGGCTGTTGCTCTATCCTGCTGAGCTAAGGGCGCACTTATATTAACATACTCATGTATGGAATTTGAAACACCAATCACTTTATATGTTAGTAATGGGCCTGAGTGGACTCGAACCACCGACCTCACGCTTATCAGGCGTGCGCTCTAACCAGCTGAGCTACAGGCCCACTATCAATAATGGAGCGGGTGAAGGGAATCGAACCCTCATCATCAGCTTGGAAGGCTGAGGTTTTACCACTAAACTACACCCGCATATCGTGTCAATATTATAAATAAGATGGTGGCTCGGGACGGAATCGAACCGCCGACACACGGATTTTCAGTCCGTTGCTCTACCGACTGAGCTACCGAGCCAACTAATTTACTCTTATGTATGGAGGAGGTAGAGGGATTCGAACCCCCGCGCGGTTTGACCCGCCTGTCGGTTTTCAAGACCGATCCCTTCAGCCAGACTTGGGTATACCTCCACGTTATTATGGTTTCTACAAATGGACCCTGCAGGATTCGAACCTGCGACCGATCGGTTATGAGCCGATAGCTCTAACCAACTGAGCTAAGGGTCCATCATAAATAATTAATGGGGCGACCGGTGGGAATCGAACCCACGAATGCCGGAGCCACAATCCGGTGCGTTAACCCCTTCGCCACGACCGCCATCTTATAACTATGTATTTCTGATAGCAGCAGAGGGTATTTAACCCATGATCTTCACGGGTATAAACCATACGTTCTCGCCCACTAAGTTCTTCCCGAATAATTGGCTGGGCTACTAGGATTCGAACCTAGGATACACGGGATCAAAACCCGATGCCTTACCGCTTGGCTATAGCCCAATACTTCATGGTGCCGAGGACCGGAATCGAACCGGTACGGTAGTCACCTACCGCAGGATTTTAAGTCCTGTGCGTCTGCCAGTTCCGCCACCCCGGCAGATGTGATGAGCCATGAAGGATTCGAACCTTCGACCCTCTGATTAAAAGTCAGATGCTCTACCGACTGAGCTAATGGCTCGTACTTGTAATTTTATGGTGCCGGCCAGAGGACTTGAACCCCCAACCTACTGATTACAAGTCAGTTGCTCTACCAATTGAGCTAGGCCGGCATATGACGGTCCGGACGGGACTCGAACCCGCGACCTCCTGCGTGACAGGCAGGCATTCTAACCAACTGAACTACCGAACCATAATTTGGTTGCGGGGACAAGATTTGAACTTGCGACCTTCGGGTTATGAGCCCGACGAGCTACCAGACTGCTCCACCCCGCGATATTTATTAGATAATATTAATGGTGGAGGATACAGGGATCGAACCTGTGACCCCCTGCTTGTAAGGCAGGTGCTCTCCCAGCTGAGCTAATCCTCCGACGCACAGAAGTACCAGTGCATGTGTTGCGACAGGATGTCGCGTACTTAACATGCCTTTCTTGAAAATGGTGACCCGTACGGGATTCGAACCCGTGTTACCGCCGTGAAAGGGCGGTGTCTTAACCGCTTGACCAA
>NZ_JAHHXM010000057.1 GCF_019037185.1 Oceanobacillus caeni | reverse complement strand
AAATTCCTATTATTAATAATATTGACACAAAAGGTTTCGCTTGACTTTTTCCTGAAAACTTTATGCAACACTAGTGAAGAATTATAAAATCAATACCGCGTTTTATCTCGGTGGACCAGAATTGCTACGTGAAACCTTGAAAAACAACTTTGACTTAGATGTGGAATATTATGCCATCATTGATTTTACGGGATTTGAAAAAATGGTCGATGTTCTTGCGCCTGATGGTATTGAGATTGATGTTGAGAAAAATATGTCTGCTAATATAGGTGTTTCCCTAGATTCTGGCTTACAAAAGTTAAATGGAAAGGAATTATTAGGATATGCCCGTTTCCGTAAAGACGCAGAAGCTGATTTTGGACGGGTGAGACGTCAACAGCAGATTATCAAAACCATGAGCAACGAACTTCTTAGCACTAATGGTGCATTAAAGCTACCAAAGCTAATTGGTACAGTTCAACCATATGTTCAAACGAATTTTCAAAGCGCTGATCTATTTAATCTTGTAAAAGACATTGCACTAGAGCCGCCTCAGACCGTAGAAACATTAACCATACCCGTGGAAAACTCTTATACAAATGTAAGATATGAAGGGGTAGGAATGGCATTGGATATTGATTTTGAAGAAAATAAAGAGGTCATTAAATCCTTTTTAGAAGGGGATTCAACAGGCCTAGTATCAGGAGAAGATGCCGTTAGTGAAGGATAGGTGAGCTATAACTTTGATTGCTTCAAGGAATTGTGTGTTGTGATAGTGGTATGGGATTTTGGAAATAGTTTCCCTAACGTTATGCAAAATGATGCTAAGTCGTCATCCCTAATAATAATGCAGAAACACAAAAGTACAAGTCTCGATATACTTGGTATAAAGGTTGATTTACCTATAAATACTAATGTGGAAAGCAAAATGTACAGAGGTATCGCGTACAGGTTTCGTCCTTAAATGTCCACGAATACTTAAACATACCGTATAATAAAAATAAAGGATAAGGAGGGATTGGGATGACATCGGCAACATTTGTAAATACCACGTATGGTCAAGTTAAAGGGGAAAAGAATGAAAACGTTTATGTGTGGAAGGGAATTCCTTACGCGAAAGCACCTGTCGGATCATTACGTTTTCAACCACCTGAAGCGCCGGAATCATGGGATGGAGTTCTAGACGCAACCCAGTTTGGCCCGGTTGCACCTCAGCCGGATAGTGAGATAATGAATAATTTAGGAAATGACGCTGAAAGTTCTAGTGAAGATTGTTTAAACCTTAATATTTGGTCTCCTAGTATAAATAAAGATAAGCTCCGTCCTGTTATGGTTTGGATTCATGGGGGAGCTTTTATGAATGGTTCCGGTTCTAGTGGGTTGTACGATGGAACTTCTTTTGCAAGCTCGGGGGATGTCGTAGTTGTTACAATCAATTATCGATTAGGAATTTTAGGCTTTCTTCATTTGGGTGAATTGGCTGGTGAGGAGTATGCAACTTCAGGAAATTGCGGGATCCTTGACCAGATTGCTGCATTGAAGTGGGTTCAAGACAATATCGAAAATTTTGGAGGAGACCCTAACCGAGTTACTATTTTTGGAGAGTCAGCTGGAGCGATGAGTGTTGGCGTATTATTAGCCATGCCATCAGCAAAAGGTCTTTTCCGTCAAGCTATTTTACAAAGTGGCGCTGCGAGTAACGCTATTCGTTCACCTCAAGCTACAAAGGTAACGGAGAGAATTTTAACTTCCCTTGGTATTGGGCATGATGAACTTTCAAAATTGAGGGATATCCCAGTTGAAAAGCTTATAGAAGTGTCTAGCACACTTCCAATGATGAAGCTTATACCAGTAGTTGACGGAGTATCATTACCAAATGACCCAGAAGAAACTTTGGAAGATGGATTTGCAAAAGACATTCCTATACTGATTGGGGTAAATAAAGATGAGTATCGTCTATTTACCTTCTTTGATCCTAGATGGAAAAACGCTGAGCAAAGAGAAGTGGAGCAAATTTTTGAAAGCACATTTGGATCTGCCATGCCAGCTATTCAAAGCCAACTTTCAGAAAATGATACCTTGGATCAGGATTTGTACGATAAGTTAATGACAGCGCAAATTTTCACGAACCCAGCTTTAAAACTTGCAGAATATCAGGTAAGGCAGGGTGCACCTACTTATATGTATCGTTTTGACTGGGAAAGTCCTGTCGCGGCTGGTGGATTAAAAGCATGTCACGCACTAGAAATTCCATTTGTATGGAATAACCTCAACGAACCTCAGATCATCCAGTTAACAGGTAATTCTCCGGAGCGGGAGGAGATTGCAAAACAAATGCATCAAGCATGGATTGCATTTGCCCATTCAGGCAACCCGAATCACGAGGGGATTCCAAACTGGCCAGAATATATCCTAACCAAACAAGAAACTATGCTTTTTAATAAAGAAAGTAAGGTAGAGAGCAATCCTTTTGACGTGTAAGTGGGGCGTGTTACTTGAAATAATTTGTGAAGGGAAGCTGTCTGTTTTAACCTAGAAAAGGCTCTGACTGGTATAATTAATCGACATCATGAAAAACCTCACGAGTGGATTGTGAGGTTTTTACATCAAATTTTTGCAGTGTAACTTTTTATATTTCAAGAAAGTACCGTCAATTGTTTCATATCATGCTTTAAATGGTTATATACAGATTTGTAAACTTTATAATACTCATTGTATATTTGGTGATTCTGTTTATTTGGTATAATTTTTTCATCCAAAACTTGCCATTGCTTCACATCTTCATAAGATAGGAGACCTGTTCCAATACCAGCAAGCATGACATCACCCATGTTTGCTTCTACATCATTTACGGGACAGACAACTGGATAGCCAGTCACATCTGCAAAGATTTGTCGCCATAGTTTGGACTTTGTCACACCACCGGCGAGTAATATATATTCGCCCAGGTTTTCTCCGGTCGCTTCCATTGCATCTCTTAAAGAAAATGCAACTGCTTCCAAAAATGCACGGTAAATATGCGCCTTTGTATGCGCTAATGATAGGCCTACAATGGTTCCTTTTGCATCTGAATCCCAAATAGGACTTCTTTCACCCATAAAGTAGGGGAGTACAATTAACCCCTCGCTTCCAGCTGGAATGTCGACTGCCTGTTCATTTAAAATGTCATAGGCTTTTTCCCCGCCCGCTTTTTCCAATTCAATTTCATATTGACACATTGTTTGACGGAACCATTTTACAATTGCTCCGGCTGTGTTTGCACCTGCGAAGTAATAAGACAATCTTTTGGCATCATATAAGTATGGCCAAGCAATCAAATCTTTTCCTTTCACTGGTTTATCAGAAATTAATGCTGCACACATAGAGGTTCCAATAGCTGCTGCATAAATACCAGATTCAAATACACCAAGTCCGATATTAGCTGCTCCAGAGTCAATACCGCTCGCTATAACGGGCATTCCTTCAGAAACCCCTAATTCCTCGGCGATTTCTTTTGTAACTCCACCAACAATATCGGTTGATTCCACGATTTTTTCCGGCATCATCGAAAGGGGGATTCCCATTGCATCCATCATTTCTTTCGACCAGCATCTGTTATTCATATCAAAAATGCCACCAATATTTCCTGCAGAAGAATAATCTATAACAATCTCACCAGTAAGTTTATAAATAACATAGTCATTTGGTGGTAGAAAGAGTTTTGTTTTCTTCCAGTTTTCCGGTTCATTCCTTTTCATCCATAACATTTTTGTATAGCCGTAATAAGGATCGGCTCCATTATGTGTGATTTCACGGAGTTTATCTTCTCCGATATTATCTAAGACCCATTGTGTCTCTTCTTCAGCTCTGCGGTCCATCCAAATCATACACGGTCTAACTGGTTTCATTTCTTCGTCCAATGGTATCCCGGAACCACCATATAAACCACTAATGGCAATTCCACGAATTTTCTCAGCTGAAATTCCTGATTTTTTTACCGTATTTTTAATTGAAATTTTTGTTGCATCTAGCCAGACATCTGGCCACTGTTCAGCCCATAGATGCTTTGGAGTCAATACATCGTATTCTTGTAAATCTTGGGCAATTAGATTTCCCGCTGTATCCATTAAAATTGTTTTAGTACCAGATGTTCCAATGTCAGTTCCAAGTAAGTAGTTCATGATAATCCCCCTATATTACTATTAAATACATGTAAATGCTCCATCTACTACAAAGTCCGAGCCAGTCGTAAAGCTACTCGTATCTCCTGCAAGATAAACGCATATAGATTGAAGTTCTTCCGGTCTGCCCATTCGTCCGAGCGGTGCCATTTGATTCCATTGTTTAATCAATGGTTGTAAATCTGGAGAATTTAATGTAAGTTCTGTTCCGATATATCCTGGACTAATCGAATTTACACGTACATTTCTATCTGCCCATTCGACCGCAAGCGATTTGGTTAATTGTATTACTCCTGCTTTAGAGGCATTGTAGGAACATTGTGGTTGTGGAACGTTTACAATATGTCCTGACATAGAAGCTGTATTAATAATGGAACCCCCACCTTGTTTTAGCATGACTTTTCCAGCTGCTTGTGCGGTTAAAAATACACCTGAAAGATTAATATCTATTACTTTCTTCCACTGTTCAAACGTCATTTCTTCTGCTGGAACATTCATACAAATTCCCGCATTACAAAAAGCAACATCTAAACGGCCAAATTTATCTAATACTATATCAATCATCGCATTGACATCATCTGGATTTGTTACATCTGCTTGGATGGCAATCGACTTAATCCCATTATTTCTTTCTAGTTCTGTAGCTGTCTTTTTTGCTTCATCTATATCAAGGTCGATAATTGCTATATCTGCCCCTGCTTCAGCAAATGCAGTTGCAACACTTTTACCAATGCCTCTTGCGCCACCTGTTACAAAAATTTTCTTCCCATCAAGTCTCATTTTCTCAATAATCCCCATATTTATGTTCCTTTCCCTTTTGTGAATTATTTTTGTAAAACGGTTTTATAAAATTCATTTATATAATAAGGTTTTTTTCTAGGATAGTCAATAAGCTAAATCCCATGAATTCTGAAGAAATTGTTTTTGCACAGTCTAATATGATATATTTTAAACGGAATTAAATTAATGTATTTTATAAAATTATTTTATGTAATGAGGTATGTTCATGGATAATAACATCACTTTTAAAGATATTAAGAGAAGTAATTACTCATCCATTTACCATCTTATTTATCAAAAAGGGAAAATTTCTAAACAAGAAATCGCGAATCAACTTCATTTGAGTTTACCAACTATCACTCAGAATCTAGTACGGTTGGAAAAAGAGAAACTGATAGAGAAGAGTGGATACTTTCAATCTTCTATTGGTAGACGCGCAACTGCTTACGGGATATGTACTCGGGCTAAAATTAGCATCGGGGTGGAAATCCAGAAAAAACATGTGAAAATTTTAGCAATCGATTTGCGTGGAAGCGTATTTCAGCAAACGGAACTATCCATTCATTATTCTAATGTCGACCGTTATTACAAGGAGGTGAGCGAGGCTGTACAAGCTTTCATCACAACACTTGATGTGGATCAAGAACAGGTTCTCGGTATTGGTTTTGCCGTAGAAGCTTTAACATCAAATGATGGACAAAAAATAACTTACGGAAAAATATTACTGCCTACAGGGTTAGAAATTGATGCATTTTCCCAATATCTCGATTATCCTTGCGAGCTTGTTCATGATGCCAAATGCGCCGCAACAACAGAGTTGTGGGTAAGAAATGATATTGGCGATGCTGTTTATTTGTCTATTGGTATACATCTTGGGGGTGCGATTATTATAAATGATCAACTTTATATGGGGAAAGACGGCCACAGTGGTACAGTTGAACATATGATAATTAATCCCGAAGGCCCTCCTTGTTATTGTGGAAAAAGGGGTTGCATGGAAACCTACAGCTCTATAAGCGCGCTTCTAGAGGATGATGAATCATTAGATTACTTCTTTCAACAGGTACGTTCTAATGTCCCTTCTTATGCGGAAAGATGGAATGTCTTTTTAGATCATTTAGCGTTGTCAATCAATAATATACATCTTGTTATTAATCGAGAATTTATTTTAGGTGGCCATCTTTCTCCATACTTAAACGAAGAAGATATGGAAATTCTTCATGAAAAAGTTAACGAAAAAACGGCATTTCCAACGAATGAGCCATTTATTCATATTAGCCGTTCACCAGCAATGGGAGTTCCCAAAGGTGCTGCCATACCATTTGTTCAAACATTTTTGGATTCGATCTAATTGTGTGTGGATAATCATTTTGAGGAAGATACTTAGTTACTCCTAATCAGGAATTTCGGTATGTATTTGGTAAAAGTACTTATCAGAATTTTCTAACCTATCATTGACATATGTACACAATGAATATATACTCCGGATATATATTTACTGCGTAGATAAAGGGTGGGGGTAAAATGGACGTTATATTAGAATACCAGTGGGAAGTTTTTATCGGAATAGAAGTGCTATCATTAGTTTCCCTTTTGTTATTTGGGGTTGTTCGCTATGTATTTAATAAACAGAAACGAAGCTTATCCTTTTTATTTTTGTTTGTGTTATTGCTATTTCTAGAAGCTGCTTTGGCAATTTTTATTTATAGGGAAACTGGAGAATTTTCTACATTCCAAATCGTCATTACGATATTTGTTATATATGCCTGCACGTTTGGGATTAGTGATTTCAAGAAGCTAGATCGTTGGATGCGTTTAAAAATAGGGAATTGGCGAGGTACAGAGCTACTGACGGAAAAAGATAAGTACGTGATGAAGAAACAAAAAGATCCAAAGTATATTGCTAAGAAATATCGATACAGTTCTATGATCCATTTCCTGCTTTTTGTAATTGCGCAACTGATATTTTTGTCTTATAGCCTAGATAGTATGGAACAAGCAATACCATATTTAACAGACTTATCATGGATAGGTACAGAATATGTTGAAGAAACACCATATTCCAATGAAACCTTATATGGGATTTCGATGGTTTGGGGATTAGTTTTTATTGTTGATTTTATATATTCATGGTCGTATACCATCTTTCCATCCAAGCAGAAAGGTGAATAGATGATAAAGTTTCATGAAAAAGCCCTCTGCCGCATATGAATGCAGACAAAGGGCTTAAGCACCACCATCGTATGATAGAAAATTCCGGGATTCTGTTTTTATTTTCCTAGGCTCTCTTTTTTGCCGGATATCCAATAAGTATAGCGATGATTCCGCAAACTCCTATAAGAATTGGATAAAAAGAGTATTGCATAATGCTCACTGGTGATATTCTGGCTACGCTTGCGGCTGCCAAAAATTGAGCACCGTATGGCAGAAGGCCCTGGATTGCACAGGCAAAAATATCTAAAAGACTTGCGGATTTTCGTGGCTCAATTTCATACTGCTCTGCAATATTTTTTGCGAGTGGGCCAGCAATTAAAATAGCAATCGTATTATTAGCAGTCGACAAATCAGTTAGGCCCACGAGACCGGCAATACTTAATTCAGCACTCTTTTTCGATTTAATCTTCCGTGTCACAAGGTGAAGAAGATAGTCAATTCCGCCGTTAAATTTAATTACCTCTACCATTCCAGCTATTAATATGGCAAGAAAGGCAATTTCGTACATACCTGCCATTCCTTCACCAATCTTCTGCAAAAAGCTCATGACATGATAACTGCCATCCGCTAAGCCAACAGCCCCTGTAAGAGCAATCCCTGATGCCAAAACAAGGAAAACATTCATACCAGCTAACGCAAAAATAATAACTAAAACATAGGGGAGGATTTTTACCCAATTGTAGCTTACATGCTCTACTGATGTCGTTTCACCCATGGTAATTACCCCTAAAATTAGGCATGTTACAATAGCTGCTGGTAATACAATCCAAAAATTCACCTTAAATTTATCCTTCATTTCTGCACCTTGTGTACGAGCGGCAGTAATGGTTGTATCGGAAATAAAGGATAAATTATCGCCAAACATGGAACCGCCAATAATGGCCGCCATTACTAAAGCCATAGCAAGATCGGTTTGCTCGCTTATTCCAACTCCAACTGGTGCAAGTGCAACAATCGTTCCCACCGAAGTACCCATGGACAAGGAGATAAAGCAAGCAATAATGAATAAGCCTGCAACAAGCAGATTCTGAGGAATGAAAGATAAAGCAAAGTTAACAGTGGAATCCACTGCGCCCATACCTTCTGCCGCCTCTGAAAAGGCCCCAGCCAATAGGAAAATGACAACCATTAGCATGACATTTAAATTTCCTGCGCCTTGGCAAAAAATATCAACCTTACGTGCAAACGGTTCTTTTCGATTCATTGCTAGAGCCACAGCACCTGAAATGGCGATGGCGACAATGACGGGAAAGGCATAAAAATCACCAGTAATAATACCTGAACCAATAAATAAAATTAAAAAAACAACAAATGGGATCAGTGCCCATGGATTTCCTTGCTTCATTGTTTACCTCCAGATTAAAAACGGGACACATTTTTTGTCCTTTCTCACCCCGAAAAAAAAGGCCTCATCTTGGAACAACGAGGCCTTTTATCTATAAAAAACCTTATTTTTTGTCACATGAATAAAGATTACATGATTTTTATTCCTTTATCAACAATGGGAACCTAAAGTGTTCTTATATAAACTTAGATGAATGCTGGGTCAAATAAGATTGTCTGAATGGACAGATAATGGAGAATTAAAAGAAATAACCTATTTGATTGTAATTCTAAAAAGTATTTGTTGCTGAAGATTTATCTTATGTTATATTGTTAATGGATAGTCTATATTGGAAAATGTGAAGCAAAAATTATAGCTCCTCTTTTCCTTTTTTAAATATACTTGGGAGAGTGAAAATGATGTCCATCACGTTGAGTCAAACGAGAATTGAAAAAGATTTTTTAGGGCCTAGGGAAGTTCCAGCTGAAGCTTATTATGGAGTTCAAACACTTCGTGCGGTTGAAAATTTCCCCATTACAGGGTACCGTATTCATGAAGAATTGATTACGGCAATGGCCATCGTGAAAAAAGCTGCAGCGCTTGCAAACATGGACGTGAAGCGCCTTGATACTAAAATTGGGGAAGCAATCACTAGGGCAGCGGATGAAATGATTAAAGGTAAGTGGCATGATCAAATCATAGTTGATCCGATTCAAGGTGGCGCAGGGACCTCCACCAACATGAATATAAATGAAGTCCTTGCTAACCGCGCGCTTGAATTAATGGGAATTGAAAAAGGGGATTATTCCCATTGCAGTCCGAACACACATGTCAATATGTCGCAATCGACGAATGATTCCGTACCATCAGCGATTCATATTGCTGTACTTCGACTATTAGAGAAGTTATTGGAAACCATGGAGGATATGCATTCCGTATTCCAGCTGAAAGCCGAAGAATTTAACCATGTCATTAAAATGGGACGCACCCATCTTCAAGATGCTGTGCCAATAAGACTCGGTCAGGAGTTTGCGGCTTATAGTCGTGTAGTGGAACGCGATATAAAACGGATTAAACAATCGCGCCTGTATTTATATGAATTAAATATGGGCGCAACAGCTGTTGGTACCGGTTTAAACGCAGATCCCCGTTATATAAAATTAGTTGTATCACACATCGCCGATATTAGCGGTCTTCCGGTAGTTGGCTCCGAACATCTTGTTGATGCAACGCAGAATACAGATGTATTTACAGAAGTTTCATCAGCATTGAAAGTTTGTATGACTAATATGTCAAAGATAGCGAATGACTTACGTTTAATGGCCTCAGGTCCAAGAGCCGGTTTAGGTGAAATCAGTTTACCTGCAAGACAGCCTGGCTCTTCCATCATGCCTGGTAAAGTAAACCCAGTTATAGCGGAAGTAATTAATCAGGTGGCGTTTCAAGTTATAGGTAATGACCAAACCATCAACCTTGCATCTGAAGCAGGCCAGTTTGAGTTGAACGTCATGGAGCCTGTACTCGTATTTAATTTATTGCAATCAATCAGTATGATGAATAACGTTTTCCGTACTTTTACAGACAATTGCTTAAAAGGAATAGAAGCCAATGAAGCAAGATTGAAAGAGTATGTGGAAAAGAGTGCCGGACTTATTACTGCGGTTAACCCTCATATTGGATATGAAGCAGCATCCAACATTGCACGCGAGGCAATACTAAACGGGACTTCTATCCGAGAACTATGTTTAAAATACGATGTATTAACAGAAGAGGAATTAAATTTGATATTAAATCCAGATGAAATGACACATCCTGGAATCGCTGGTGCCGAATTACTGAAGTAAAATAGCCTTTTATATTAGATATATACCAGGTAAAAGGTCCCCTACTATACGAATAGTTTTGTATAGGAGGGGACTTTTTTCGTGTATTTCTTTATAGTCTTTTTTACTAACTATTTTTTATAAAATAATGAAACCTCTGTTCATATTATTCGTATTAAAGTTGAATTCATGGCAATGGGAGGAACTAGTTTTGATTGAAATGCGTGAAAAAGAAGATCTGAAATACTCAAACGATATTCCGGGATGGGCAAGAATTGTTCAAATGATTATATTATGGTTCTTATATTTGATCGGAATTACAGCATTTGGCTTCGGGATTTTATTAATCTATTGGCAACAATGGTTTGGCGTAATTGCTTGTTTTGCTGTGAGCGGTTTTATTTTATGGGCTAGCTCTATTATTAAAAAATCCAACAAGATGTATTCCGACATTGACCTGAAATGCGAATTGCAAGAAGAAGGTTATTATACATACGTTCAGAATAAAAAAACAAGAGAGGAGTGGAAACAATTCGTTCCATTCGAACAAATGCAAGAAGTATTGATCGCTCGGACAACCCGTTATCAGTCTAAGGGCTCGGATCAGCTAGGTTATCACATTATTGGGGCTAAAATGATTATGAAAGGCACGGATGAGCAGGGACACCCGCAATATTCCTTATTCGGTTTGGAAGATTCTAAAAAAATGGAAGAATGGGTCCAGCGATTTAACGCACTTCCGAAAGAAATCTCCCTCTTCAAGCGTGTGAAGGGCGTAGCCCAATGATAAGGGGGAGATGAATTTCGGTTGGGCGACAGCCCCAAGGCCTATGTGTAAAATAGTTCTCGGGGATTTGAAACAAAATTCTAGAAAAAAAAGAAAAGGCGCTCTATCATAAATGTATGCTTACCGGCAAATACATTAGAAAGAGGCCTTTTCATGAATACAATTATATCAAAAATCAGCGAATTATTAAAGGATACAAATGATTTAATTGACTTTGAGGAACATGTTCAAATTTATGTATATGATCTCCTTACTAAACTGATGGGGAGCGTATTTACACAACTTAATCAAACGATAAAAAGAAGAATGCAAAGTAAGGGTTGGACGGTTGAACGAGAAGATGAAAAGACAATTCATTTTATCTTTGGGGCAGTTCGTTTTACGCATACATTAATGCACGATATCAATGGGAAAGCGCATTATCCTTTTGATGAGTGGGTTGGATTTAGAAAATATCAGCGACATAGTCCTTTAGTTGAAGTAAAAGTGGCGGAGTTGGCTAGTGAGAGTACGTACCGAGAAACTGCACGCATATTAAGTGAATGGACTGCCGTGAATCTTAGTCATACGACGGTGGGAAGTATGGTGAAGCGTGTAGGAAAAGCACAAGCGCAAGCTGATGAAGAATTGTTAGCTGAATTAGAGGAAGCTGCCTATTTACCAAAGGGGAAAGAATTGGAATTTTTATTTGCCGAGGCAGATGGTGTATTTGTGCGTGGGACTAAGGAAAAAACAAGTCATGAAGTACATCATGCAGTGATCCATGAAGGTTGGATTAAAAATGGAAAGCGCGTATCCCTAAAGAATCCACAAGTTATTATGACAACCAAACCAACAAATGATTTTTGGAAAGAAGTCCAGGCGTTTACAGCTAGTCATTATTCCTTAGAAAATACACAAGTTGTCACCAATAGTGATGGTGGTCCCGGTTATACGGCAGAACGTTTTCAAGAGGCTTTCTCACAGTCTAGTTATCCTGTTTTAAATCAATTGGATTCCTTTCACATTTCTAAAGCACTGAATCGAACTTT
>NZ_JAHHXM010000056.1 GCF_019037185.1 Oceanobacillus caeni | reverse complement strand
TCCAATATACTTTAGGAATTCTAAGAAAAACAAAGAAATATCCAGTTAGTGTCCGGAATAAGGGGGCCTAGCCGCGATTACTGATATCTCCGAGGTGTTTACCGATATTTTGCATATGTGTGCTGATATGCCCGTGTTTAAGATTCATAATGAAATGGTTTAATAATGAATAGAAAAAGCCCTCGTCTCAAGAAGATGAGAGGAGGGCAGAAATGGACATCATTCCGGGCGGCCTATATTTACTCATCTCTAGAATACTAAGTATTCTTCTGAAATTAGCACCATACAAAAATTTGCTGGTTGCTGAGACTTCATAGGGTCAGTCCCTCCGCCTCTCTTGATAAGAATCCTTATATGTTTACTTTGTATAATTGTAAGTATATATAGTAGATAAGTCAATGTTTTTTTAAAAGTGCATCTAATTCAATATTTATTTGTGGTTAGTTTAGGATATTTATAAGTTGCGACTAACCATCCGTGAGGGCTGAAGAAAAACCCCCACTGATGGAAGACTTCTATATAGGTGTTATTGGCGCTTGTTTATTTGTTTCAATCGTTTCGATAAATGTTCTGATTGTTGAAGTTAAGAAGGTATCAGCCCTTCTTATAAAGACTGTTTTAATCTTACTATATTGATCTGGAAGAGTATGACACTGGATGAGCCCATTTTCTTCAAAATGGGTAGTTGCTGACCTTGGAACAAATGTAACGCCAAGTCCCACGGCAACACTACGAAGGATGGTTTCTAATGTGCCGAATTCCATTACCTTTTTTGGAGTAATGTTTTGGTCTCTATACCAGGCTTCTAAGCGTGCTCGGTATCCACAGCCTTCACTAAAGCATAAGAACGGTTCCGCTTTCAAATCCTCTAACGTAGATGCACGATTATCTGAAATTAAAACAAGCTCCTCTTGAAACACTTCATGTGATATAAGATCTGGGTGAAATTCGGATTCTGTCACGAAGGCTCCGTCCAATTTATGATTTAATACTTTTTCTTCTAAGGTTTCTGTAACTCCGGTAACTACCGACAAATCAACATTTTTATATTTCTTTATATAGTTTGATAAAATTTGCGGTAAATGAATGACGGTTTCAACGGTACCGATTTCTAATTTTCCAGACGGTTCCTTTTTACTTTGAACGGCTTTCTTCATTTCATTAGTTAACAATAAAATTTGGTTACAATAATTCAATAACTTTTTTCCTTCTGGTGTTAGACTCATCCCACGCCGATGTCGGTTAAATAAAGGGGTATTCAATTCCGTTTCAAGTTTATGAATCCTCGACGTAATATTCGATTGCACATAGCTGAACTCTTTGGCTGCCGCTGTAATCGTTCCTTTTTCGGCTACTTTCTGAAAAATCTCTAAGTCCTTAAACTCCACTATTTTGCCCCTTTCCTATTTTCGTATTTTAATTGTATGATATCACGATTAATGATGGAAATCATTATTATTATTCATTTTACAAGATAACAAAAATCATAGAATATGAGAGTAGATCATTTAGTTGAAGGGAGCAAAGGGGAATTGAAAAATAGTGTGTTGTTAGGGGCTTTTTTGTGTTTTATTTCTGCAGTTTCATGGGGTGCAATGTTTCCTGTAGCACATGGAGCTTTTCAATATATGGATCCTTTCTATTTTACAATTATTCGTTATGTATCTGTTACGATTATTTTGGTACCAATACTATGGTGGAAAGAAGGAAAAAAGGCTTTTCGATTGGAAGGAAAAGGTCTTCCATTATGGTTTTTTGGCACCATGGCGTTTACGGTTTATAATCTTTTTATCTTTTGGGGGGAGGATTTATTAGGTGAATCAGGTATAATGGTAGCATCCATTATGGAATCATTGATGCCGATGATATCCATTGTGATTGTTTGGATGCTCTCTAGAAAGAGTCCCCATCGATTCACTTTATTATGTGTGCTACTGTCATTTATTGGTGCAGTATTAGTAATTACGAAAGGGGATATTCGATCCTTTCTTGGTGCAACAAGTGATTTTGTCCCATCCATAATTATTTTCATTGCAGTAATTGGTTGGGTCGTTTACACGATGGGTGGTGAGGAGTTTAGCGGTTGGTCTGCTTTACGATACTCCACGTTAAGCTGTTTACTTGGAACGGTCACAGCGACTCTTATTGTCGTAGTGGCAACGTTATTTGGGTATATATCCTTTCCATCGGGGGAAGCTGTGATATCAGCAAGCCCACATTTATTGTTTATGATTATATACCCTGGTGTCATTGCGCTAGTTGGCTGGAACATCGGTGTAAGTATCTTATCACCATTAAATTCACTGTTGTTCATTAACTTTGTTCCTGTTACAACACTCATCATTTCGGCATTTCAAGGTAATCAAATAACGATGTTCGATATTCTTGGTACGGTCTTTATCATCGTTTCCCTCGTGTCCAATAATATATTTATAAGGATGTTACAAAAGAAAAAATCAAATCGGCACGTTCAAACTAATTTGCGGGAAAGTTTATCTAACTAAGGAACAAATTCCTTTTTCAAAAAAGCGTTTTGGAACAAAGTATGTACTTTGCTCTGAAGCGTTTTTTTGTTATTTCCACCCCAAGTCTTCTGAGAAACACAGTTTTCTCATTTGAAACTTTTCTTCCAATCTCCCGTATAAATAGGTACTATTAAATCAGTGAAAGGTGGAAACAATCATGAGCATCTTAAAACGAATACGTACGATTTTAGCAAGTCATATAAATGTAAAAATGGAAAATCTCAAAGATCCGGAAAAGGAAATAAATGCATATATAAGAGAAATGGAACGTGATGAAAGAGAAATCAAAGGACAGACTGATGCTGCAGTTGTTTTGATGAATCGGGCAAAAAGGAATCTTCACGAATGTCAAACGGAAATGAACAAAATGGAACGTTTTGCAGCTAAATCATTAAAAGCCGGGGATGAAGACAAAGCACGTCAATTTTTAGAAGAAAAGCTGAGCTTAAAGCCAAAATACCATGAATATGAAAAGCAATATGAACTAGCTTCCATTAAGGTAGAACAAATGAAATTGGCGCAGGATAAACTTTCCGAGGATGTAGCGGAACTTTCCAATCAACGTGATGCGATTGTTGGGAAGCTAGCAATGGCAAAGAGTAAAAAGAAAAGGAATGAGACTGGTCTATCTCAATCAAACGTTCGTTTAACTACTTTTGATCAACTGGAGGAAAAGGCGAATAGGGCTTTAGCCGAGGCGGAAGCACTAGAAGAATTAAGACATGGATTAGATGCTGACATGGATAGGCTTGTGTCACAATATGATAAAGGTATGGATGTAGATAAGGAAATGGAAGAGTTAAAAAGAAAAATGACAGAAAAATAATCCAAAGGGGGGAGAGTCGTGTTAATTCATTATAAATGTCCCGATTGTGGCGATGATATGGCTTTTGATAGTGAGTCTGGAAAACTAACTTGTGGGAGTTGTGGACGAACGGATTTGATAGAGGATTTTTCCGAAGAATTTATTACAACAAGATTTTCTGATGAGGAAGCGAAAGAGTATGTCTGTAATAACTGCGGAGCGGCCGTCATTACCGATGCCGATACTTCCGCAACAACATGTAGTTTTTGTGGGGCTGGGGTTGTTTTAGCAGATCGTGTTTCTGGAAATCTTGCACCGGATAAAGTGATCCCATTCCAAATTAGTAAGGAAGAAGCGAGGAATGCATTTAAGAAATGGTGTAAGAATGGTAGACTGACTCCTAAAGGCTTTATGAGCGCTGACCGAATTAAAGGAATAACAGGAATTTATGTCCCATTTTGGCTTTATGATTTACATAGTATTGCCGATGTGAAAGCAAAGGCAACGAAGGTAAGAACCTATACACGAGGTGACTATATTTATACCGAAACAAAGTACTATGATGTTAGGCGCAAGATTGATTTAACTTTTAATAAGGTACCAGTTGATGCGTCAGAGAAAATGAATGACGACTTAATGGATAAGTTAGAACCGTATGATTATGGAAGTTTAAAGGACTTTAAAACACCCTATTTAGCAGGATATTTAGCTGAAAAGTATAATTATGATAATAAAGATTTATTTCCAAGGGTGAAGTCAAAGGTAAGTGAATATATTGATAAACATATCGGTTCTACGATAAGTGGCTACTCTTCCGTACAGTATAGGGAAAAGCATGTGGACACTCGAGAGAGAAAGGCATCTTATGTCCTTCTTCCTGTATGGATGGTTTATTATGATTATGATAAACAGGAACACACTTTTGCCATGAATGGTGTGAATGGAAAGGTTGTTGGAAAACCTCCATTAAGTATGGGGAAGGTAGCAGCATGGTTTGGTAGTATTGCAGGTGCTACTTTTATGATGGCCAAGATCATCACCTTTATTATTGGGGGTGAGATTTGGTGAATAAGCGGATCTTATTACTAACTAGTATTCTTTCTCTTTTTCTTATTTTTAGTTTTATTTCCCCTGTATTCGCCGATGAATCCAAACAGAGAGTCTATGACTATGCTGATCTACTAACGGATGATGAAATAGATAGGTTAGAGAATTTAGCCAATCAACATGGGAAAAAACATGAAATAGATTTTATCATTGTAACAACTAAAGATGCGGATAATAAGGATATTTTTTCATTTGTAGAAGATTTTTATGACGAAATGGCTTTTGGTTTTGACAAGCCAAATGGTAATGCAGCAATTTTGGCTTTAGATATGAGTAAAAGAGATGTTTATATAGCCGGGTTTTATAAAGGTGAAAAATATTTAGATAATAAACGAGTGGACTTAATTAGAGAAAAAATGACGCCTGACTTGTCTAGTGGAAATTACGAAGAAGCATTTACCACATTCATTGAGACGGGTTCTCGCTATATGCAATACATTCCTGGTGTTAATCCAGAGAGTTTCCTACTCCAAACCTGGTTTCACATGATAGTCGCATTAGGATTAGCAGCGTTAATTGTAGGAACGATGGCGTATAATTCTGGTGGAAAAGTAACTGTCAATGAGCGGACATATACAGGAGATTTTAAAGTACTACAACGTAAAGATATTTATTTAACCCAAAACGTCACCAAACGCAGAAAGCCTAAGAATAATAATAGTAATAGAGGCGGTGGCGGAGGTGGTGTCACTAGAGGTGGGCACTCGCATAGTGGTAGTAGAGGGAAGTTCTAGTGAGGGAAGTTCAAAAAGTCCGGTGAAAATGACACTTCGCATTTCTTCGTTGGCAAGACTCACCGCTACTCACGTATTAATTGCATACGTTCCGTTCCTCAAAGCTACGCCGCCTCGAACTGCGAAGCACAGGACGTGCTAGTGTCGGCGTTGCAACAAATCTTTACGGTGGGACGAGTAATCGGAGTCCCAGGACGTTGCGACTTTAGCCGACCTCGGTCCTTTTCATCCTCCTTTTTGAACGTGCACTAGTAAAAAATAATAGAATGAGAGGAAGTTTGCCATGTCTTTTTTTAGAAATCAATTTGCTGATGTTATCGAATGGGATGAGTTCCGCGACGATATGATTTTTTGGAAGTGGAGTAATAAAGAAATTAAAAAAGGAAGTAGACTAATAATCCGACCAGGTCAAGATGCTATTTTTCTATATAACGGAAAGGTTGAGGGCGTCTTTAAGGATGAAGGAGATTATCATATTGAATCGGAAATTATTCCTTTTCTCTCCACGTTAAAGGGATTTAAATTTGGTTTTAATAGTGGACTAAGGGTAGAGGTGATTTTTGTTAACACAAAGATTTTTAATGTGAAATGGGGTACGAGAAATTCGATTAATATCCCAACACCTTCCCTTCCAGGCGGGCTACCAATTAGAGCAAATGGAACGTTTGAATTTAAAGTAGATGACTATATGGCACTAGTTGATAATATCGCTGGTGTGAAAGAACGGTATCTTGTCGATGATGTGAAGATTCGTATCACATCGATATTAGATCAATTGCTGATGAAATGGATTACCCAAGAAGGGAAGAATATCTTTAATCTACAAATGAATAGTATCGAAATTTCTAGAGGAATTAAAGAAGATTTGGATATGGAAATTCATGATATGGGAATGACAATCACCAACTTTAGTGTAAGGAGCTTTAATTACCCAAAACAAGTTCAGGATATGATCGACAAAAATGCTTCCCACGGAATGGTGGGAGATGTCTCGAAATATCAGCAAATTTCCGTTACAGATGCACATGCTTCTGGAAAACTTCAAGGATCCGGTACTGCAAGTGATATGGCTGGTATGATGATGGGGATGAACATGGCTAACGAAATGATGAAAAATATGAATCAAACCCCTTCTCAAAATCAGCAGCCAAATCAAGAACAAACACCACAATCACCTTCTAGTGGAACGGGGAAAGCTCCGAACTTCTGTCCAAACTGTGGAGAGAAGACAAATGGAGCTAACTTCTGTTCGAATTGTGGACAGAAGCTGGTATAAATTCTCTAAGAAGGGTCATTTTTTAAAAAAAAAATTGTTGTCATGAAATTCATGGTGTGTTATTCTAAAAATGAATAGGCCTATTATCAAAATTAAATATTATGAAAATTTTTTAGGAGGAGTCTGTCACCAAGGGGTAATTATGCCCTTTGGTAGATAGGCTCCTTTTGTGTTTTTCCGATGAAGGAGGAATGGTATTCTACAAGGGTTATTTTAACAATAGTAGAATGATACGTGGGAATATAATGCACTAATAATTAAGAAATTTTTAATTATTATTCGCAGGTAGGAAAGCGCCTTCCTACCTGCCAAAAAGAGAGGGGAGAAATATTTATGATTATTGGATTAACGATCATTTTGGTGTTAGTTCTATTACTTCCTTTTACGAAGTTGGTAGAACGTAACCTGGAAGTATTCTTGTTTATTATGGGGGTATTATCTGTACTAGTCAGCCAAGTAATGGATTGGGCTCTGATTAAAGAGGCATTGGTCCATCCAATAAATATCACGCTAGCGGTACTAGTCGCGGGGCTCCTATTCCGTTGGTTTAAAACCCCAATCGAAAAGGGAATTGTAGGTATTAGTAATGCTATGCCATATCGTTTATTTATTGCACTCCTTGTCATTGTTCTTGGATTACTTTCAAGTCTGATTACAGCAATTGTTGCCGCGGTTATTCTCGTATCGGTCATTAGTATTCTAAAACTAGATCGCAAATCTGAAATTCGGCTTGTTATATTAGCATGTTATGCGATTGGAATGGGGGCTGCATTAACTCCAATTGGTGAACCATTGTCAACAATTGTCGTGGCGAGTTTAAATGAAGGCTTTCTCTATTTATTGAATTTACTTGGTATTTATGTAATTCCAGGTGTTATTGTTTTCGGAATACTTGCCGCGCTCATAATCAAGCCAGCTAAAAATAATACTGAAATACAAACGGATACTGAAGATGATGCTCTAAGTGAAAAAGAGTCCTATGCGGAAATTATTATTCGTAGTTTAAAAATTTACATTTTCGTAATGGCCTTGACGTTTTTAGGCGCGGGATTCCAGCCTTTCATTGAAAGGTTCCTGCTTGATCTGAATCCGCTTGTACTTTATTGGATTAACATGATTTCTGCAGTACTTGACAATGCTACTCTAGCTGCGGCTGAAGTAAGTCCAGCAATGAGTGATCCAACAATTAAGGCATTATTACTTGGACTTCTTGTTAGTGGTGGGATGCTCATTCCAGGAAACATACCAAATATCATCGCTGCAGGAAAACTAAAAATTACTAGTTTACAATATGCGCGATTTGCGTTTCCTGTTGGTTTGATTGCTATGGTAGCTTATTTCGTCTTAATCCTTCTAACATTTTAATTAACATTCCGAATCACTACTAGAGGTAATTTCACTAATCCCTGGAATGTCAATTGGTTTCAGGGATTATCTGTAGCAAAATATTCTCGAAAGTAATGAAAAATAGGAGATGAATTTAGATGAAGAAGTTATTTTCTATTGCTTGTATGGTATTCGTTCTTGCATTAGTTGGCTGTAATGATAGTGCAGAAGAAGAAATGGATTCACAGGAAACAAAGGAATTGGTTCATGAGTATAGTACGGGAGATTTTGAAGATGTATCGGCCTCGATTACATCACATGAATTAATTGTAACGGACAATCAAGAAAAAGAAACTTCCTACCCACTTCCTAAGGATGAATTCTTTGTTTCGATTGCACCATTTGTTGAGACAACACATCCATGTGAAATCCACAGTTTAACGGGATGTCAGGGAGAGTTAGTGAACAAGGAATTTGATGTATATATTGAAGATGAAGAGGGTAAAGTCGTAGTGGATAAAACGATGACATCCCTAGATAATGGGTTTATTGATATTTGGTTACCAAGAGATGAAACATTTCAAGTAAAAATAGAACACGAAGGAAAAACATCTGAATCGGAAATTTCTACTTTCGAGGGCGATAATACTTGTATTACAACAATGCAATTAATTTAAATAGAACTTTGTAAGAGAGTCCTAATGTGTGATTAATCCTCTCACAAAGTTTTGAAGCAAAAAAATGAAATTCTCTCTAATCTAAACGGGAGGTTACCACAAACTGTTTGCTCTCAGGTTGCAGACAATCCAGGGAAAGTCAGGAACCTAGAGAGCGGTTTTTGGTATATATTTTAATTAAAATCCATCTAATGATTGCCCCAATCCCTAAACCAATTGGTAGGAATAAAAACCCCGACCACATCGGCCCAATCAGGTGACCGAAAATGGTAATCCGAGTAGAAAAGATGACGCCTACTGTAACAAAATAAGCTGAAAACACTAATGGAAGATAAGCAAAAGGCTTCCCTTCTTCACCACTAGCATCTTTATATGCATCCCATATTCCAAAAAAATACAAACAAGGATAAAATAAGAGCCATTGATAGTTTGTTGCTTGAATTGCTTCTTCAATTCGGAAATTAAAACTAAGAATGATAATCCGATTAAAGTTTCCCATTACATTGATTAAAAACTCTAAAAGAACTAACAAAAATCCTTTTAAAAATTGCTTACGTAATAGTTGGTAAAACCCCGGAAGTGCAATGCTCCACAGAACAGCCTCTAATTTTTTACTTTTCTTTTGTAAATTAACATCCATAATCAAACCTTATTTCGCTATGTTTTCATAGTTAGGTGCTATTGGCGGCTGCTCCATCCATCCGTTTTCAACTAACAGTTTTGCACTATCTTTTGCAAAGTTGGCTATTTCCGTGGCTAATTGAATATAACGAGGACGTAGGGTTTTTATTTTTTTACCATGTTGTAACATATACGTTAAACCACAAGTTTCATTGCATATGGAAGCTATTTCTGGTTCAGTAAGTTCCATGTTTCCATTCATTTATTTTCCGCCTTTCGTTTTAATAAGTTCCGCTCTATCCACCATTCTTGGTGGCTCTTCCAACCATTCATGTTTAATCAGCAAATTTGCCCCGTCTTCCAAGTATAAACCGATTTCTCCACTTAAACGGACATAATGACTAGCGATATCCCTTCTCGTACTGGTAGAAATACTTAACCCATAAAACCCTATACCTAATGCAATCATTCCAGTAGTATGAAGCAGCATCAATTTATCCGACAATACTCCGGTTTCAGCTAAATCGGTTACAAGGGCATCTGATCCCATCGGTACAGGTATATCATTGCTCTCGAGTACCTCTGAAAATATTTCTACATGTTTTTTGGCAATTTCAACGCCTCTAAGGAAATAATCCCTTACTTCTTTCCTCTCAGCAACTTGACTGAAACCCAATAAAGTGGCAGCACCTAAGGAGTTCCTTTGTATGTTTCCGAATAAATGAGAAATCTCTATAGAAAGCAATGGCCTTTTTTCACCCAACCAACCGGTTAAGAAATTTTGTTTTTTTACAAAGTCAATTTCTTTCGGTGCAGGAATGGTTGGGGGCTCTAATAATACACCTTTAGCTTTGGTTACGACTAATGCTTTATGATGAAGCTGATTATAATCATGAAAAACTTTAGAGAAATAGTTGTAAAGGTCTTCCCTTGTTGTCATGGAAAGGGCAATTGTTGCAGCGTGCATACCTAGCCTTCCAAGTTGTAAACAATATTGCAGCATATAATTGTCTGTATATAATCTTCCTTTGGTTATATCAACATCTTCCTTCGTTATTCCGATTGGGAGTGGTCGTTTTTCTTCATGAAAAAATGTCTTAACGGAATCAAAGTGCTTCTTAGTTAGTTGCAATCCATCCGAAATAACCTCCTTTATTTCAGGATCTTCCGCTTTTTGATTAAAATAACTTAGAACTGCCAAAGATAAACTATCGTTTTGATATTTTCCCCATATCCCTCCAAGTTCTGATGCTGTTAAAGGTTTCTTTTGTTCCATAATGATTGTTTCCTCCACTTGATTCAAATTAGTAACCATAGTTTGCCTTTATCTGAAAAGGATATACTTTTTCTGTAAAATCCGCTCGACACTAAAATACGGAGCTTCCAAAGTGAGAATCCTTTAAAAGAGGCGGAAGTTTGTCTCACGAAAGTACCTTGTGATGAGAGGTTCAGATCTAGATAAAGCTGGTCTTTTCAGAAAAAAAATAATTCATTGTATAAGTTAAAAGAATAAAAAAATCAAAGGTAATTATCGATGGATTGGTTGCTTTCCTATTGATTTCTAAACTATGATAGAGTGGATGTGAAATTCTACCAAATGGGGTGTACATATGAATATTGAAACGTTTTTATCACTTGATGCAACAGAAATGGCAACCCTTATTCAAAAAAAGGAAGTATCAGCCAAGGAATTAATGGAAATGGCCTTTGAGCGGTTGGAAGAAGTGCAACCAATATTAAATGTTGCGACACATACTAGAAAAGAAAAGGCATTAAAAGAAGCGGAGAGCCTATCTATTGAAAATGCACCATTTAATGGCGTGCCAATTTTAATGAAAAATATTAGTCAGTCGATAGAAGGGGAGCCTTTGACAGCCGGATCGGAGCTTTTGCAAGGAATTATATCTACAAATGAGTCCTATTTTGTGAAGAAATTTCGTGATGCAGGTTTTCGTTTTATGGGACATACGAATACTCCAGAATTTGCTTTGAAAAACATAACAGAGCCGAGAGTTTATGGGCCAACACGAAATCCGTGGAATAAGGAGTTTTCACCAGGTGGATCAAGTGGCGGTGCCGCTGCTGCCATTGCTTCTGGAATCGTTCCACTTGCTGGCGCGAGCGATGGTGGTGGTTCGATTCGAATTCCTGCATCGTTTACCAGTCTTTTTGGATTAAAACCAACTAGAGGTCGTACTCCTGTTGGGCCAGGGGTTGGAAGACAATGGCAAGGGGCATCCATTGATTTTGTTTTAAGTAGAAGTGTAAGAGATAGTGCTGCAATGCTTGACATATTGCAAGTAGTTCAACCAGAGGCAGCTTACCAAACACCATTATTTTCGGGAAGTTATAGGGAAACAATGGTTCAAGATTTTAATAAGTCATTGCGTATTGCGTTTTCAACGAAGTCACCAGTTGGAACACCAGTCTCGGAGGATGCGAAATTAGCAGTCGAGAAATTAGTGAAGAGCTTAGAATCAGAGGGGCATCATGTAGAAGAAGTCGATGGACCTGTTGATGGTGTGCAGCTAATGAAGGACTATTACTTGATGAATAGTGGGGAAATGAATGCAACAATCATTGAATTGGAGCATGCACTTGGTAGGGAGTTGACTGCAGAAGATATGGAAATGGAATCTTGGGTGTTACATGATGCTGGTAAATCGGTATCAGCGGCAATGTACACGGAAAGCTTATCGTCTTGGGATAAAGCGGCAGGACAAATGGCGAACTTCCATCGAGTGTATGATTTCTATATTACCCCAGCAACAGCTTTTACCGCTCCAAGAATCGGAGAGCTTACACCAAGTAAAGAAAAACATGAGAGATTTGTAGAAGAAGTAGCATTAGCGAAAAATGTAGAAGAACAACAACAAATCGTCTACGATATGTTTTTACCAAGCCTAACATATACACCATTTACACAATTAGCAAACCTTACTGGACAACCTGCCATGTCTGTACCAATTTATTTATCAGAGGATGGCCTGCCTCTTGGAGTACAAGTTATGGCACAAAAAGGAGAAGAACATCGTCTATTACAATTAGCCTATCAATTGGAACAGTCTGATTTATGGGTAGGAATGAAGGGAAATCCGTATTTTGGCAGATAGTAAGTTCTAATATTTGGTTTCGTCATAATAATTGGCAAAACTTTTTTGTTATATTTAACTTGATGAAGGACAAAGCAAGGCGGGGGAGAGTGGAAACGTCCGTGAGAAAGGAGATCACGGCCAAAGCTTCTATTAAACCCCGAAGAAACGTCCGTGAGAGAGGCTATCACGGACAAACCTCCTATCAAACCCCGAAGAAACGTCCGTGGGAAAGAAGATCACGGCCAAAGCTCCAATCAAAACCCCAAGAAACGTCCATGAGAAGAAAATCACGGACAAACCTCCAATTAAATCACTAGGAAGCGTCCGTGAAATCTTTTGAAAAAAAATTATTCTACAATTTTTTTGGCAGACGAATTCTTTTCTAATTCAAAATCAAATGTATTTGCATTTTTATATTTTGGATCTAAATAACTAGATTCCGCATCACTTTTTGAAACCATTTTAAACTCCGGAAAATTAGTATATTCTTCCGCTTTCCATACCCATATACCAGCTTTTCCCTTTTCTTTATGAAAGATATTCTTTTGTAGTTTATTTCCTTGATTGGTTATAAAATCGTTGGCGATAAATATGCGTGAAGGCCCAGCAGTCAATATGTTTTTTTCAATCACATTGTTTTTGGTATCATGCTGTAATAAAAGCTGTCCCCCATCTAGTCCTTTCGTGTCATTTCGAAAAATGATATTTTGAGAGATTGTAGAGTTAATCGTGCCTCCCCGATTTTCGTCATACCCACCAATCGATATCCCAGTATAAAAGTTGTTATAAATAATATTATTTAAAATGTTTATATGATTGGCATATTTGTCAGCGTGTTCAGAGGTAGCCTCAATTCCAATATCACATTGATAAATGGTATTCTTTTCGATGGTTATATTTTTTCCACCATCAATGTAAATACCTCCAGCATTATAATCATCTCCATAAGCAGGATTGCCGTACGAAGAATTTTCATAAACGGTATTATTTTTTACTACTCCATTTCGCACGTAGTCAGCTTTTTTATTATGATAGGTGCCTTCATAACCAATTAAATCAATACCTATATCCTTAATTATTCATACTTCCATGTGCCTAAGTAAACAAGGTTCAAATTCTATATTTTTTCAAATTATAAATATA
>NZ_JAHHXM010000055.1 GCF_019037185.1 Oceanobacillus caeni | reverse complement strand
GAAAAGTATATTTAAAGAGTTAAAATTTTCATAGCAATTAAACTATTACTCTTTACAATTCAAAAATAAGGTGATATGCTAGAGCCACCATAAAGTATTTGCTGTCCCTCTCCCATTATCCAACCATCTTGTACATCCGCTTTTGTTTAAACCATAGCTCCTTTTTGGCATTCACCCAATTTTTTCACTGAAGAAGTCTGTTAACCAATATGGATTTTCTCTGTTCAATTCATCAAAGGTCATGTAACCTACCCACCATAGACGGGGTATGACATGCACAAATAACGACTGTTTTTCTCCGTTTTTAAAAAGACTCCATTGTTAATCCGTTTGTCATTTTTATCCTGTAATTCTTTTTTCAACCTGTAATATGTATAATCTTTAAACTGCAAATGCGCCCACAATCTTTCTTGAGTCGCTTGTGAAACGTCTAAATCTTTCAGATCGATATAAAGTGACCCGGTTGCCATTGATTGATTTTCCAAATAGCATCTTCCTGGACCAATTTGTATTTTGATTCTTCTGTACTGCATGGATTGTTTGTTCTTAATTGGAACAAGCGGAATACTAAAAGAAAAAACAATAATACAAACCCGAAAATAATACCATCTTGCACAACCATTCTATATGAATCATCAGTTTCTTCGACTTGTTGGTTAATGCTGTCCGCCACTTCACTTAAACCACTACCAATAAATCCTCCCGCAAGTAAAATGCAAATTCCCACGAAAATTAGTATACTGTTTTTCTTCTTTTCCAATTTCATTCTCCCTTTGACCTAAAATTATTTTTTATTCTTTACGCGACTAACCTGTATCTTTTACACGAGAAGAATTTTTCCACTTAAATCATCGCACCAGATCGTTAAAAATTTAAATTAGTATTTCGAAAATGTTGTGACACTACGATTTGATACCACTGTACGTGTTTCAAGTTCATTCAACCAATTCTTTTTGTTCAATTGGTATTCTCCATACTCATCCTTATATGTAAGCTGCAAAAGATTAATCGTTCTTGCTTCTTTAGGGACATTGATTGACTCTGGTAATACCTTTTTTCCATCCCAGTATTCATAAACTTCAACTGCATCACCATACTCCATAAATTCATCTAAAAATGAAATAAAGTGCCGTTTTTCATATCCTAAAATTTCATAAACATATGGCAAGGTTAAAGGTAACTTCATACAAAGAAGGTAATCCTCACCTGATACAATATCAATATTGTATGTTTCCAATTCCAAATCTTCCATAGGTCTCATAGTCGAAATTAATAGATGACTTGACATCAAAATCCATCCTTTTACATTATAAAATCTATTTTAGCTCCACTTACGCTCAACTTCCTGTAGTTAGATATATTTGTATTAAAGCTAACTAATTAGCCCAGTCAAAACTTCTTATGATAAATCCTTGTTTCTTGGCATATTCGTTAATCGCTTTAAGTAGTTTACTTTTAGAGGCGGAAAATGAATGATGAATTTCTCTCTTTTTATCTATTACATATTCTTCAAAAATAATAAAGTTTAATAAGTCCATCTTTTTAACGACAAATTGATTACATTCATATTCTCCACATCTAATATTACTTGAATATATAAAGTGAATAACTCCATCATAATATTCTTGATCAGTAATCTCAGTTTCCAAGAATTCTGTCAATATTTCTTGCATTGAAACACATCCTTTAATCAAATTCCAT
Source organism: Oceanobacillus caeni (assembly GCF_019037185.1). Classification (GTDB taxonomy): domain Bacteria; phylum Bacillota; class Bacilli; order Bacillales; family Amphibacillaceae; genus Oceanobacillus; species Oceanobacillus caeni. The sequence goes on along the minus strand of NZ_JAHHXM010000055.1, from coordinate 13,449 downwards.
CACTTATATATACTAAATTGGCTCAGTTTAGCATAAATCATGATTCAACACTTCTTCCCGTTAGCACAAGATCCACTGTTCTTGGCGACTTCCCTACACAACTTTTATTTTATACATACGCATAGATTGAAGATTACCTTCATAAGCCAAATGATTAGAATGAATGAGTGCACGTATTCTATATTCAATCCAAGAGTCGGATAACGGTTCCTCCGAATTACCTACTACCTCACCAATAACTCTCATTGGATTAATAAACTCATGATTACTCATTTCATGATGCAGCCGTATCGCACATTCCAATATAAATGGGTCGTCCCTTGTTTCTACATCATCAACTATTTCTTCATTCTGCCAAGAGCGAACCATACTTTTACTATTTAACAACCTTTCCCCATCTCGTACATAATCGCTTTTCATATTCTCTGATAGTGGATAAGTCGAATGCTCTTGAAAATGGGCAAGCTGCTCCGCATTACACTCCCCCGTTTGGCGAATATTCATTTTGACATCTTTTTGCTTTGTATAATCATTCATGGCATGAAATGTATTTACATAACTTAACCCAACTTCCTTATCCTTTAACAAATAACAGCTAATTCTAAGTCCTATTTGCTCTGTTGCATTTTCACAAGTCCAAATCGTTACTTGCTCACCATCCCCTATTTCCAACAACTTTTGTAATGACTGATGATAAGTTGTTTGATCATCTTCCAAATAGCCCCACACTGTGTGAAATGAAGACTTCAACCAAGAAAAATAATGATGGATACCGTTTTCTTTATGAATGTTTGTAATTGGCCCAATCGAAAAATCAATTGGAAATCCAATAACTTGATGCTCTTTTTTCTTACTTAGAGTGTGTTTTAAACTACCTGTTGCAGCAGCTCCAAATATAAGATGAATCACGACACCGCCCCCTCCTTATCTAGCAATCACACCCTATCCCTATAGTTCCGTAGAAAATACATATAAAGTGAAACTCAATCAGTGGGGGTTTTCTTGCATCCCCCACTGATTGTTAGTTGAACTTATCAGGGCGCCACTGGCTGTTGTCCCCCACTTAGATTTCTTGGTTAACTCGAATTCTTGAAGTGAGGGTCTTACAGCCAGTTAAGAAGTGATAAATGGAAATTGTCCCATACTTGATGAACAAAAGCTTTTAAATAATACCTTCGATGTAAAGTACCAACACCTCTTCCAAATCCTCCAAAGTTCTATCCACATCATCCAACCGTATCATTTTCATCTCTATATATTTTTCAGGAACCGTATCTGGTACTAACCATTTTGGTAATAGACCTTGCTCGTTCAAAGCCGGATAAAGAATTATACAGCGTTGAGCAGTTTTATATGCTGTAATATAAGCATACATTTGGTAAATATCCCCTTGATTATAATTTAGGCGGGAGCCGGTAAAGATGCTTTTCCATTTCGTATCCAAGATCATTATAGGTATTTGCTCATTTTGCTCCATTCTCGATACGACGAAATCGGGTTTTAATGAAATATTCTCTCTACCGGAAAATACATTAACCAATAATCTTTTCTGTTGATGTTGCAAATCGACCTTATAGAATGTAGGTGCTAATAATTTTTTTAAACATTCACCAACATAAGCCTCGTATAGATCATTCATTTTAAATAAGTAAGAAAAAGCGATTTGTTTACTAACTCCCGAACTCATGATGGTTGATTGGATAATTGCGATTGCCAGCTGTAATACACCTTCATAATGTTGGTTTTGCCTATTGATCTCAATCGAGTCTAAAAAGGATTGCTCTATTCCATAGAGATCATCTACTTCATCCAGCATTTCAAAAATCATCCACATCTGCGTATGAAGAGATCCTTGTTTTACAAATGGTTTGATAATTTTTAAAGCCGCTTTTAATACTTGATTTAAAGGAACATTCGTAGAAAGCTCGTCAAATTCACAATAAGCATTCACGGATTGGTAGACATTTTTTTTAATATGCTGAGAAACTAGTAGTCTTCCTTTTAAATGTTTGAGATTATCTGTTTTTTGTTCGTAACTACGATACAATCCTCGTCTCAGTGTTTTATACATTTCCGTTACAAATAAATATGCCAATAAGTGAGATAAATCAACCTTTTCAAATTCACTAGTGGTACGGTTATTTAGCTGAACGGGTAATTGTTTGGTCACACGTAACATATTTAAAAGAGACCTTCGATTGAATGAGTTACTTTCCAAATTTTCATCTAGCTTAGGTAGTATTTCAATTCGAACGGTTTTCAATTGAATGATACCAACGAGATTGATAAAGCGAAGCCGATGAATTCCAATTTCTACTATATTCTCTCCTTTATATTTCTCATCCAGGAATTGAAGAAGATGTTCCCATTCTACATTTGTGAGCCCACTAGAATGATTATCATCCAGATGCAGCCAATCGAATGCTTCTCTGATTGTAATATTTTTCATTATTCATAAATCCCTTTAATATCTTCAACGGTAATATTTTCTTTAACTCGGTATTTTGGCGGGAAGTCAAAGCTAGTATAGTCTGTTGCATGCTTAAATAAAGCGGAAACATCTACTTTTTCCTGATAAATAATATAAGAATCTTGTTCACTCCTGCCAATTCCACCAAGTACCAAGCCAATTTTCTCCCAATCATCATAAAAATAATCTTGTAATAGAGGGATTATCTTATTTTGCATTGTCATGATTAATTCATCCAAAGTTCCAACATTAATAAAATAGGCATGTCCAATCCTATGATCCCTAATGTATAATGCTTCAATTCGTTGATTCATACGATGAAGGAGGGTTGGCAAATCAATATCTTCCACCTGTGTTAATAGAGATGGTAGTGGAACAATTTTTTCAAATCCAAACCTTCTTCTTAATGCAGTATCCATTAATGCAATAGAACGATCAGCTGTATTCATCGTACCAATAATATAGATATTCGGCGGAAGAACGAACGTATCCCCAGAATATGGGAGTTTTACACGTGTTTCATTTTCTTTTGTTAACCGTTTATCTTCCTCTAATAACGTAATTAACTCACCGAATACTTTTGAAATATTAGCCCGATTAATTTCATCAATAATCATGATAAATCGATTGGCTGAATGAAAATTAAACGCATCTTTTTGCTTAAATGCCTCCATTACTTTTTCTTTTCTAGTCTCGTAATCTTCCAATTGATTATTGGCTGATGTCAGTCCAGCATAAAGAGCATCGATTACAATTTGTTTAAAGACTCCATCTTTTGGTACAAATGCAGTTCCATCCGAACGTAATCCCTCAATAAAATCTTCATAAGAAAAGGATTGATAAAAAGTAATAAAGCGAATTTGGCCATTTTGTTGGTACTCTTTGTATTTTTCTTGAAAATCTTCTAATTTTTCTGAAGTTCGATTATAGAGTATCTCTAGTGACCTTGTAGAAACTTGATAGATTGTCCCGGTACCGGGAGGTCCAAACAGGATTGGATTTAGATTAAATGATAGTTCCTCATGTAAGTAGATATGCTCAACTGTTATCATCCATTCAACTTCTTTTTTAGCTTGTTCACAAATATATAGATTCACGTCATGAAGGTGTTTGATTGTCTTCAAATTTATAGATTCTGTAAATATTTTTCCTATCACGTACGCATTTTCATTGATACTGATCTTCGTACATTTCTTTATGATTTTCAAGAACTTCTTCTAATGTAATTCCTTTATATTTGTCAATAATGTTCTGGATTCTTTCCATAGGCAAGATGAATTCTCCTTATAAGGTTAATAGTTTTCTTTAAAGTGGCAGTGTCTCTTTTTAATGGTATAAACTTATAAATACTTTTTGCTATTTTTAATATTACTTTCCATTTTTATTTAACCATTAAAAAAACACCCCAGCTGCTAGATTTTTCATTCCAACTCCCGGGGTGTACCTTATGAAAGACAACCTCTTTTTTGTTTACTATTTAACGCCAGGTACCCAGCCAGGACGTGATTGCATCATGCGCATCATTTGTCCGGGAATGACATGATCACGTGTCATATCCATTTCTGTAATAACTTCTTCTCCTGCCTTCATTTTTTCAACCCAATGCGGTTCAATTAATAATTCTCGTCCCAATGCTAATAGTTCTGCACCTGTTTCCATAGCTTCTAATGCATCTTTTTTCGAATGAATGGCCCCCACACCAATAAGTGGTACACGACCATCAATAACACGATGTATGATTTTGATGCGATTTTCTTTCTCACCTTCGTAACGGCGTGCTAAGGAACGGAAATCTCCGAGTGAAATGTGTAAATAGTCAAGGGACTCATTCGCTAAACGATCTACAAGCTGTACCGTATGATTGAGCGTAATACCATCTTCTTCCCGCTCTTCTGGGCTAAACCGATAGCCAACGATAAATGAATCATCTGCAAATTGTTGCTTTACGCGATTGACTTCTGCTACAACTTCTAATGGGAAACGCATGCGGTTTTCAATCGTGCCTCCATATTCATCTGTGCGTTTGTTTGTGAAACCAGAGAAAAATTGTTGTAGTAAATATGTATTGGCACCGTGTATTTCAACGCCATCATACCCTGCTTCAATGGCACGACGCGTTGTTTCACCAAATGCTTTCACAATTTCTTGAATCTCCTCAACTGTTAATGCGCGTGCCTTTCCCCCATCTGCCGCTATCGTATCACTTGCACTGACAACATCGCCATTTGGCACAAGTTCACGAGGCGACTGTCTACCTCCATGGTATATTTGTAAAATCGCTTTAGCGCCACCTTTATGAATCGCCTGTGCTACTTTACGTAAACTATCAGTATAAGCATCCGTATGTCCCGCGAATTGGCCCGGGAAGCCTTTACCGCTTGGAATTACATATGTACATGCCGTAATCACGGCCCCTACTCCATATGAACGCTCTTCATAATACGCTAATTCTTCGTCCGACACCGTATCATCTGGATTAGCAGAATATGTCGTCATCGGCGCCATCACATAGCGATTACGAAGCTCGACACCGTTATGAAATGTAAATGGTGTTAAATAAGTTGTCATTCTACTTCACTCCTTGTATTTCATCGTAAAAGAATAAGTTTTATTGGTCAAAGGTTCTGCCTGTCCTCCTGTGAAACGTATAAAAAAGAGTTATCCTCTACAATGATGAGCATAAACCCTATTTAACTTGGAGCCATTTTAACTTAAAAATGATATGTTGATGTAATACTTCAGGTTTTTTGTAATGGTTCGTATCAAAGAGTCTATATCTATTGCAGTAGAAGGATGCGAATATTACGGAGGTTGCTACGAGTTGGATGGAACAGGTTACGTCTTAGAAAAGAAAAAATATATGAAGGCAAAATTAAAAATGAGTCCGGTATACTACCGAACTCATTTTGAACAATTAACTGATGAAATAACCGAGTCTAACTTTTAAGTGTCACTTCAGTTAGTTTAGGTTACAGAAGAACTTTTTACTATAAATGATTATTTAACAACGTTAGCTGCTTGTGGTCCACGATTACCTTCTTCGATATCGAAAGAAACTTGTTGACCTTCTTCTAACGTTTTGAAACCGTCGCCTTGAATTGCTGAGAAGTGTACGAATACGTCGTCTCCACCTTCAACTTCGATAAAACCGAAACCTTTGTCTGCATTAAACCATTTTACTGAACCTGTGTTCATATGAAATTCCTCCATTGTGCATCATGCACGTTTATTACTTTGGTTGTTCTGATATTAATTCAAGACGATGATATACGTTGTAAAGATATGACATAGGTCCTGTATTGCTAACACGAACAATTAAGTTACTCTAAGTATAACACGTATCACTCTAAAAAGATACTGTATTTTTTAAATTAATTAATAGTACCATCTAAGTCTGTTTCTTGTTGATAAAACATCCGACACAAATTAAATCAATTTCATAATTGCCCTTTTTAATAATGTATGTAAATCACTAAGTGGAACATCAATCTTTTATATTACATTAAGTAATATCTCACATTATAATGAATTACGGAAGAGAGTGTAGAGAAATTTGCATAAAACTTCCAATTACAGAAAGATAAAAACTTCCTATACCTGTGTTAGAATGGTAAGTTGAGAATGAGGCAATGGTAAAAGTAGATTGGAGGATTAGCATGGCCAACATACCCTTTATTACAATTGAAGGACCCATTGGAATTGGAAAGACCTCACTTGCTAAAAAGCTATCTAGTCATTATAATTTTCATTTACTAAAAGAGATAGTAGAGGAAAACCCGTTTTTAGATAAGTTTTATGAGAATATGGAAGCATGGAGCTTTCAAACAGAAATGTTTTTCTTATGCAATCGATTTAAGCAATTAGAGGATATTAAACAACAATATTTGTCGATGGGGAAACCTGTAATGGCTGATTATCACATATTCAAAAACATGATTTTCGCTCAGCGTACCTTATCCTCCGACAAAATGATTAAATTTGAGAAGATCTATGAAATTTTAACCGAAGATATGCCAATGCCTAATATGATCATTTATTTACACGCTAGTATCGATACTATGATGAATCGAATAAAGAGACGTGGTAGAACCATAGAGAAAAATATACAAGTATCCTATCTTGAACAATTGTCATCGGATTATGAGGACTATATCAATTATTTAGAAAGATCTCATTCAGATCTCTCCGTTATCCGAATTGATGGCGATATAATGGACTTTGTTCAATATCAAAGTGATTTAGAAGAAATTATACAAATGGTCGATGAACAACTTAGAAAATTAGCATAATAAAGGGGGATTCGGATGAATCTTAGAGAAAAGTACCAAATACCTGGTGATAGCGTCATTACTATCGCAGGTACAGTAGGCGTTGGCAAATCAACCATGACAAAAGCATTAGCCAATGCACTTCAATTTAAAACATCATTGGAAAAAGTTGAAACAAATCCATACTTAGAAAACTTTTATAGTGATTTTAAACGCTGGAGTTTCCATTTACAAATCTACTTTCTTGCAGAGCGTTTTAAGGAACAGAAGAGAATATTTGAGTATGGTGGAGGATTTATACAGGATCGTTCCATCTATGAAGATACAGGGATTTTTGCAAAAATGCACTATGAAAATGGCAACATGTCTAGGACGGAATATGAAACGTATACTAAATTATTCGAATCCATGGTAATGACACCTTATTTCCCCCATCCTGATTTACTTATTTATTTAGAAGGTCCTTTTGATGTAATATTAGAGCGAATTAATGAACGTGGAAGGACAATGGAGAAAAGCACCCCTACTTCTTACTGGGAAGAAATGTACCATCGTTATGAAGATTGGATAAGTAATTTCAATGCTTGTCCAATTTTAAGAATAGACATCACAGACTATGACTTAATAAAAGAGGATAATACCCTTGATGTTATATTAGAAAAGGTCGGAAATTTCATTCGGGAACCTAGACTACGTTCATCTAAAAGTTAAATAGTAATAAGGGTGGTTATTTAAAACTATCCTTATTTCTTCCGTGTCTAGCTCCAGCGCTAAAGCCGTAGCGAGACTTCCTTCACCTCCGTGCGATAAAGAAGACTTGCCGATGGTGAAACCAGAGGCTTAGTCGCACTTATACCCTTGTGGTGAAAGTCAACATCGACTCAAAGTACTAAAGGAAGGCCGACTAAGTACGGCCTTTGCGGCCAACGTCGGCATACCCCTATGAAGGGGCATGTTTCCTTTATCTCCTACGGAAGTGGAATGTCCGATTAAAACCGCCGCTTTGCGCGGCAACATCGGACCACCTGGCACGGCCAGGCGCAGTCCGTACGTCGCTATACGGGCGCTTCCGCTTTTCTTTTCATTATCCTCTAAAGTTCTATCTACATCACCCAACCGTATCTGGTACTAACCACGAGAAGTTTTTTAAATGCTGCATTAACATACATTTGGTATTAGGTGAACAGAAAATTGCAAGGTCAGTAACTATCCAAAGCCTCTATTAAAAACGAATTCATATTCTGATTCATCTTAATCCGCTCACTGAACCTCTCATGACTAAGTCACGAGGTTCCAAGGTACTTTCCTTAATGTCCCATCAAATTTCACATAATCCCCCTCTTTGATTTGGTTCTTTTCAAACCATCCAAGATTCACTTCAATGGCATAATGATAAGAAACTTGTGGATCATAGATAGGACATATATCTCCCATACAAGGCGCCATATCCATTATTTTTAGAATTTGCCCATCTGAATCAAGAAAAGCAATGGATAAAGGAATGTATGTGTTTTTCATCCAAAAACCACCATATATTTTTCCTGGAAACACAAATAACATCCCCTCATTTTCGGGTAATCTTTCAACAAACATTAAGCCTTTTTCTATTTTTCCTGGAGTGTCTGCAACATGAACGGTTAATTTAATTCGCCTGTATCCGCTAAGTATTATGATCGTTTTTGTTTTTAAGCTGTTTGTCATGTTCCCACACCTTCACGTATTATTATAAGTAGTTTATTGCTCGCCAAGTGTAGATGTTCCAGATGTCAAGACGTGAAACAGTATAAAAAGCCCTAGATTTATTCAAAAAATCTAGGGCTTCATGTCTCATTAACTTTTTACAAAATATAATTAACTAATCATATTCATCAACTCATATTGACGTAATTTTAACTCAAACAAGGTAAGCGGGTCTCGATAGATTTCGGGTTTTTCGCGCATCTTATTTAAGGAATCGTTATGTTTTTCAATATTCTCCTGCACTTCTACTATTAAACTATGAAGCTCATTTTGTGGATTGGAGAAAAATCGATTAATATCCCATTCAATGGATTCCTCGAACAATTCTAATTGTTGTATGAACGAATTAATGATTTCCCCTGTTATTTCACTATAATCCACATTTTCAATATGGTTTTTATATTTAGTATGGAGCATATCATTATTTTTCGAAATCGATCCTAAAAGTTTTCCCACACCCTTTAAAAACAGCTGGGAAGGATTATTACGCAACAATATATTTACCTTTTCAAACCGTAGCACTCCCCTTGAGATACGGTCTATATCTCGTTGCCAGTCATCCAATACCTTAAAGTCACCTGTCAATGTAAGCTTCTCTTCATTAAATTGTTGGTTCATACTTTCGTTAAAGGCATTACATCTATTCTGGCTGTCCTGGAACTCTCTTTCGCAATCCTCTATCCATGCTTGAAAACTATCTTTAAACTCAGGTAGGGCATTCTTTTCCATGTAGTCTGTAATCCGTCTATTCATTTCTTCATTTAATTCAATATGGATTTTAGAAAAGTCACTGTCCTCCTTCACTAATTCGGAACAACTTCGAAGGATTTTGGGCAATTCAACCTTAATATTCTTGGTTAATTTATTTGTTAATTTATGGAACGAATCTGTCATGATGCTGGCTTTTTCTTTTTCCATCTCACCTAACTGATGTTGAATATCATGCAGTTCTGTTAGGACTTCTTCGTTCCAATTAATTTCTTCCAAAATAACATTTTCCAATTCTACCCTTTGTTCTAACATAAACTCGATTGCAGCTTTAATCAAATTCCGTATTCTGGTTGGACTTGCCACATCCATATTAAATTCATCTAACATAGGCTTCATAAATTCAGATAAATCTTCTAACAAGCCTTCTCTCTCCGCCCATGTTTTAATAGAATTCAAAAGCTCCATTCCTTCTTGGCCGCCATTTGGGTTAGGAGTTGAATTTTCGAAATGGTGTTCAGCTTCATTAATTACTGTGGCAGCAATTTCGGATGGAAAAGTCTCTTCCCAGGCAAGAACTGCGCTTGATGAACGTAAGGTATCAGAACCAGAAGACAACTCTATCCAATTCGCTAAATGATTGTTTACTAAATTCGAAATATCCTTTATTAAAAACTCTCCGCTAATTAAATAGAAATACGATTCTTCAAATAAGGCCGGGAGCTTTTTGCAGGTATAAGAGGCTTCCATGCCGTAATTCAAGAGAAGTTGGTTAATCACTTCTAGCCATTGGATATAAAAGTCACTTTGTTTATAACTGATCCACAATCCTTCAGTCAGACTTTCAAAACGATATTTATCGATTTGTAATAATGTTGCTAGCACTTCATTAAAATAGTTTGGTTCCATGTTGGATGTGAAACCTTGCCTAGCATACCCTTCTAAAATCTCAAACCATGATAGAGATTCCGTTCGTATTGCCTCATTAACTGCAAGCTCTACTGCGCTATCCCAATCTTTGATATCCTCAAAATAAGTTTTGGCTATTTCTGTTACATTGGGATAATCCGGATTTAACGTAACAGCATTTTTAATTGTATCAACAGATTTTTCTAGTTGACCTTGTTGTATATACAGAGAAAAAAGCCGCAGTAAGACTTCCGACTTCAACTTAACGGATTCCGTTTGAACCTCCATATAATATTTTTCTGCGTGATCCAATAACCCCATTTCCATATGCGAATCTGCTATATTTTTCTGAGCCCATGGAATGAATTGTTCGTCTAAAGGATATTGCCACTTATAAATTGCCGCTTCATAATCTTTATTCAAGAAGTAAACTTCCCCTTGAGCAAAACGAATAGCGGATAGCTCTGGCCGTTCCTTTTGCATTTCCTCCATGTACATTTCACCCAAAAGCTTGATTGGGTGTTCTTCTTTGTTTTTATCTATAATCGTTTGATAATAGGATTTATTAATTAGTTCATTCTCCGTTGACACAATAATCCCCCACATCATTATTTATTTTTTATGTGATTACAATTTTTTAGAATACATAACTAATATAAGATATACCATTCATGAATTAAACACAATAATATCATAAAAAGCTCCATATGTATTAAGATTGCGCCCCATGGGAAGTCCAAATTTTATATTCGGATGTAGAAATACACATTCAAAAGAAGGCCGAATATGCTGGTAAAAACACTAATGATGGTTAGATAGGAGGAAAAATTATTGATACAACTAGCAGGAATGGATTTTCAACCAAGCGACATGTGGCAAACGGATGACATTGAAAGGTTAATCATTCGGCTAATGCAAGATAATCCCATTGTTTATTCGTATCAGTCCAAAGATGAATTTTTGTTTGAAATTAAGTTGCGAAAAAACATCATAGTAAGTGCAAAAGCCATGAATCAAGGCAATTCACCATTTTCACTACTAGCAGAATCTCGTTGTAATCCCGAATATTGGCTATTGACAAATGCTGGTGGATTCCAATTAAGGGATGGTGTAAAACCATCTGATGCGATTCGAGACATCTACCAAAATAGTTCACTATATGCATTTGAATGTGCTACCGCAATAATGATTATCTATTACCATGCCGTTCTAAATAGTATGGATGAAAATGCATTTAATCAATTATTCCGAAATCTCTATTTATATAGTTGGCATGCTGATCCCGATCTTGGAATACACAACATTATAACGAATTATATCTTACCTGGAGATGTCGTCTACTTTAATAATCCAGATTATAATCCGGAAACACCTTGGTGGAGAGGAGAAAATGCCGTTGTTCTTGGAAATGACACATATTTCGGACACGGAGTAGGAATAGAGAGCGCTGAACATATGATTGAATTTTTAAACAAGACAAGAAGGCCAGGAAGTAATCTATCAGCCTATCTGAAAAATTTTGTCACAAGACCATCGTTTAAACATTTAGCAAAATATTCGATGTTGCCACGGGCTTATATAACTCCCAAAATTCTGCATCCCATTATACTCCATAATCAAAGTTCCATTTCATATGATCAATACCTATACTATTTAAATAAGGTTTATAGTCCCTAAAAGAACTTTCAAACATAAAAATAAATGAACTCCGGAAGACCGGGTCTATTTCCCGTTTTCCGGATAGATGTTGGCCTTTATGACTTATTTATAACCCTCTGCAAAAATGATACAAGGCAGCGAATGAAAAGTAAAACTCTATTTGAGTGCAACTGTACACTCACCTAATATTTCCTTATCCCAAAACAACTTTAATTTATCCCCATTTTCGACATTTCCTACCCCTTGAGGTGTTCCGGTGAATATAATATCCCCTTCCCCTAAACCAAATTCAAGACCTACAAAATCAACAATCGTTTGTAAATCAAAGATCATATCCTTTATATTTCCAACCTGAACTGTCTTCTCATTTTTTTCTAGACTAAAGTTTACTTTTTTACAATCTTCCACACCCGGAAAGGGAATAAATGGAGTGATAATTGCTGAATTTTTGAATCCTTTAGCCAATAGCCAAGGCTGGCCTTTTTTCTTTAAATCATTTTGAACATCTACTAGTGTCATGTCAAGCCCAAGAGCCATGGAATGGACTAGCTCATCAACTGTAATACCTCTTTTATAAGATTTGCTAACTTTTAAAACTAATTCCGTCTCATACCTAATGGCTCCTTTGTCCTTAGGCAGCACAATTTTTTCACCATTTGCCTCAACAAGTGCATGAGATGGTTTTAAAAAAAGGAAAGGCGATGTTGGTACTGGATTATTTAATTCTTTAGCATGCATAGCAAAATTACGACCAACACAATAGATATTATTCATGTGATTATTTTTTAAATTCATTTTGCACCTCTTCCATTACATTTTCCTATACATTAGGTAATATATATTCATTTTTTTAATTTGAAGGAAGCATGGCTCACGATATTTTCCCTCAGCACAATATTCCTACAGTTGCTTCACCAATATGAAATTCATCATGGTGTACCCCTTTATTCAAACCGACTGTTGCGGCTATTGGGTCAGTTAGTCATATTCTATCACTCTAGTGCCCGAACTCTACCCTATTTTTGAGGAGTGGTCTTTACAACAACTTTCGTAGAGTTCTGAACATGATAAAGAAAATTCCATTGAATAAAGCTAGCGTCAATCCATCAACGATAATCGCATCGAACATCCCAGTTGGAACCGTTTGAAACAATCGCAAAAACGCCCCGCCTAACAGGTGCGCAAATAAAAGAAGCCCGACATCTCTTAAAGAACGATACCATCTCACCTTATCACGCCAATAAGCCCCCACGATTATAAGAAGCATAAAGTTTATGATATTTATTAAAAAAGATGGAGAGTCATCACTGAACATGCCATCATCCAACTGCCATGACGGCATCCAGCTCACCGCAATAAGAAAATTCCCGATGATCATTGCAAGCAAAATAGGTTGGAAGAACTTCTTATCATGCATTTTTTCCTTGTTTCGTTTATTCTCTTTCATTTCCGCACTAAGCCATGGCTTTAAGTCTCTATAGCGAATCGTGCCAATTCTAGGTGAACTTCTGTCCCTATCATATGGCATCTTCGGCAATTCATCGTAACCATTCTTGTAATCTTCTAGCTGTACCCTATTAACATTTACCGCTGAGCTATAGACTGGGATATTGTTTTGAGTGAACTACCCCCTCTTACCACCCTCACGGGTTGCTTGAAGTGGGGGCTTCTTGGGTAATCGCCACTTTTGGTAGC
>NZ_JAHHXM010000054.1 GCF_019037185.1 Oceanobacillus caeni | reverse complement strand
AGCCGAAAAAGTGTACAAAAATAGAGTGCCGGAAATATTGGTGTGAAAGACACACCGAGAAAAACTTGACACATACTAGGATAGGCACATCGTTTTTTTATCAAGTATAGCTGTGCTACAATATTTGAATAAGGCGGTGGATGGTATGAAAATTGAAGTTTGGTCTGACTTTGTTTGTCCATTTTGCTATATTGGTAAAAGAAGACTGGAACATGCGCTGGAGAACTTTGAAAACAAAGATAAAGTTGTTGTGGAATATAAGAGTTATCAATTAGATCCGAATGCCAAGCACATTCCGGGTAAAGACTTTTATGAAACATTTTCGGAATTAAAAGGGATACCGTTGGAACAAGTGAAGACGATGAACCAACAAGTTGGTGAACAAGCAAAAGCTGTCGGGTTAACATATCATTTTGACACGATGAAATATGCGAATACGTTTGACGCGCATCGAGTTGCGAAATATGCGGAAGAAAAAGGAAAAGCAAAGGAAATTACGGAACGCTTTCTTCATGCTTACTTCACGGAATCTAAATTAATGAGTGATTTTGAAACCCTTATTTCTCTTGCCGGGGAAGTTGGATTAGACAAAGAAGAAGTAAGGGATATATTAGAATCTAATCGTTATGCTAGAGCGGTTCGTGAAGATATCAATGTGGCTCATCAAATCGGTGTACAAGGTGTACCGTTCTTTGTATTTAACGAAAAATACGCTGTTTCTGGTGCACAACCTGAAGAGGTATTTACACAAGTATTAAATCAAGTATGGGAAGAAGAACGTGAAAAACCAATCTTACAAACGTTAAATCCTAGTAAATCAGAAACATCATATTGTACGGATGAAGGATGCGACATTGAAAAGTAAAAAACAAAAGCGCAAGCGCCTGGTTAGGAAAGTCTGCTAATCCTTGGACGCTGAAGCTGGACGTGAAACACTTAAAACATGCTACCTACAGTGAAGCTGGTAGCATGTTTTTTAATTTCCATATTTTTAAGGATTGTTGTTATTGACTACGCCTACAAATCTGTTATACTTATAGTTGAGAAGCTAATTGATAATGAATCTCATTCTTAATTAGAATGTATAAAAGGTAATAATTATTCTTATTAGTGGTTCAAAAAGGAGGATGAAAAGGACCGAGCAGTTCGGGGCGGCGTAGCTTTGAGTAGCGGAACGTATGCAGTTAATACGTGAGCAGACGCTCTTGCACGCCGGAAAAGTGGTTTTCTTTTCCAAGGAACGGAAAAGCAAGCATTCGTGAGAAATGCGAAGTGTCATTTTCACCGGACTTTTTGAACAACCTCAATTAGCACTATGAAAATAATGAAAATATTTTTGGGGAGTATAAAGGTACCGCTAAATTTGCGGGAGAATTATACAGAGAAGGACATTTTATGAAGATACGATACTTAGTATTAGCAGTAATTATATTTTCAGTGATATCTCTATTTATTGGTGTCACCGATATTTCACCATTATCTCTTTTTAACTTAAGCGAAGAACAACAACAGGTATTGTTGGTTAGTAGAATCCCGCGTTTGATAAGTATTGTCATTGCTGGTGCTAGTATGAGTATTGTTGGTTTAATTATGCAACAATTAAGTAGAAATAAATTTGTATCACCAACAACAGCAGGTACGATGGATTCAGCGAGACTAGGTATCCTGGTATCGATGATGGTCTTTACATCGGCTGCTCCGTTTCAGAAAATGCTTGTATCTTTTGCATTTGCACTAGCAGGTACCTTCATCTTTATGAAGATACTTGACAAGATTAAATTTAAAGATGCCATATTCATCCCATTAGTAGGGTTGATGTTTGGTAATATAATTAGTTCTGTTTCCATGTTTTTTGCTTATCAAAATGATCTCATTCAAAATATGTCTTCCTGGATGCAAGGAGACTTTTCCATGATTATGAGTGGAAATTATGAAATGATGTATGTAAGTATTCCTGGTTTGATATTAGCATATATCTTTGCTAACAAATTTACTATCGCGGGAATGGGGGAGGACTTTTCAAAGAATTTAGGTCTGAACTATCGTCAAGTCGTTAACCTAGGGCTCTCGATTAGTGCATTGGTTACTTCGTCCGTTGTATTGACGGTCGGTGTTATTCCGTTTCTTGGACTAATCATCCCCAATATTGTAACCATTTACCAAGGAGATCATTTAAAGAATACGTTAGCTCACACGGCGTTGCTAGGTGCTGTATTTGTTCTATTTTGCGATATAATAGGTAGGATCGTTATTTATCCGTATGAGATTCCGATTAGTTTAACAGTAGGAGTTATCGGAAGTGGAATCTTTATCTACCTACTTCTAAGGAGAAAGAAATATGGGCTATAAGAAAAAGACTATCATCCTAGGCATTGTCGCATTAGCACTAGCATGTTTGTATATATTTTATGATTTACGTGGAAACATTGGCTATATTTTGCCAAAACGAGCCATTAAACTTATTGCTATCATTATAACGGGTGGAGCAATTGCTTTTTCCACTACGATATTTATGACCATAACGAATAACAGAATTCTAACACCGAGTGTATTAGGGCTAGATTCTCTCTATCTATTATTACAAACCGTTATCATATTTATATTTGGTTCCAATTCCATTGTCATGATGGAAAGCAGTATTAATTATTTAATTTCCATTGTATTGATGGTTTTGTTTTCCTTATTGCTTTACCAATTTCTTTTTAAAGGTGAGAAGAATAATATTTACTTCCTACTATTAATAGGGATGATATTAGGAACTTTCTTCAATAGCTTTACTGATTTTATGCAAGTTCTCATTGATCCAAATGAATTTATGGTTGCACAGGATGCCATGTTTGCAAGTATTAACAATGTTCATACAGACTTAGTTTGGTTATCTGTGGTGCTTATTGGATTAGTCTTAATTTACTTTTCACGTTTTTATAAATACTTGGATGTTTTATCCTTGGGAAAAGATCAAGCTGTGAATTTAGGTGTTCCTTATGATTATGTTGTAAAGCGACTATTAATCGTTGTTGCCATACTAATTTCCGTAGCTACAGCACTAACTGGACCAATCACTTTCCTAGGATTACTCGTAGTAAACGTAACGTATGAAATGATGAAAACCTTCCGCCATTTATACATACTTCTGGGAAGTATATTCCTTAGTATCATAGCTTTAGTTGGTGGACAGTTTATAGTTGAGAAGATATTTACGTTTAACACAACATTAAGTGTCATCATTAATTTTGTAGGTGGCGTGTACTTTATATATCTTTTGTTAAAGGAGAATAGATCATGGTAGATTTGAAAAATGTATTCAAGGCGTATAATAATAAGCCGGTAATTGAAGATGTTTCTTTGACGATTGACAAGGGAACCATTACTTCCTTTATTGGTCCGAATGGTGCAGGGAAAAGTACGTTAATTTCTATGATCAGTCGATTAATTGCAAAGGATAATGGGGATATTACGATTGATGGAAAGGATATCTTTCAAGCGAAAAATAATGATCTTGCTAAGAAAATATCTATTTTGAAACAATCGAATGCCATTAATTTAAAATTAACGGTTCGTGAGCTCGTTTCCTTTGGACGATTTCCGTATTCACAAGGGAAGTTAACAAAGGAAGACTGGGGTAAGGTAGATGAAGCAATTGAGTATATGGAACTTCAAGATATGCAGGACAAATTTTTAGAAGAATTAAGTGGTGGTCAAAGGCAACGTGCGCATATTGCGATGGTTATTGCCCAAGATACGGAATATATTCTTCTCGATGAGCCATTAAATAATTTGGATATGCGTGCATCTACTCAAATTATGAAGACGTTACGTAAACTTGTAGACGAAATGAGTAAAACGATATTAATCGTTATTCACGATATAAACTTTGCTTCTTGTTATTCTGATAACATCGTTGCGTTAAAGGATGGAAAGGTAATGAAACAAGGTAGAGCATGTGATGTCATTGATAAATGTGTTCTTAAAGATTTATATGATATGGATATTGATATTAAAGAAATTGATAATCGCAGGATTTGCGTTTATTACTAAGCGGTAGGAAGGTTTTCCTTTCTTACTGCCATTCTTAATCTCGTTTTAAGTGAAATGCTGCATGCGATGTATAAAAAGTGAATGTAACTCGTTTTTTAAAGATAAAAAAAATCCCATATAATGTCATGGTAAAAAAACTAATGACATTATACAGGAAACTAACCTAATATAATTGTAACTTACTTTTTTGTTTACGTAAACAGATAAAGCTTTTATAACTTCTGTATGACTGACAGGCGCAACTGAAGCATTCGTAAAGGCCTAACGAATCCTTTAGTTTAAAGCGCTCAGATCATAAGAATAGTGTACATACCTTTTTATATAACATGCAGCATGGAATTAAAAAAATTTAATAGATAAAGGGGAAGAAGTATGAAAAAGTCCATTTATGTTCTTTTCATTGCAGCAATTTTACTTTTTACAGCGGCTTGTGGTTCAACAGAGGAAAATGAAGGTAGTTCAGATGTAGAAAAAGAGAATACATCACCAGAAACCATTACCGTTAAACATGAATTAGATGAAACGGAAGTACCAAAGAATCCGCAAAAAGTTGTTGTTTTTGACTTTGGGATTTTAGATACCCTAGATAAATTAGGTGTTAATGTTGCAGGCGTACCGCAATCTGGCACTATTCCTAGCTATTTGGAAAAATATGCTTCTGACGAATATGAAAATGTGGGAGGATTAAAGGAACCAGACTTTGAAAAAATTGCTGAAATTAATCCGGATTTAATTATTATTTCTGGTCGTCAAGCAGAGCTATATGATCAGTTTTCAGAAATTGCTCCAACGATTCATCTTGGTGTTGACACAACAAGATACATGGATTCTTTTAAAGAAAATATGAATATGGTTGGTGACATTTTTGACAAACAAGAAGAAATAGAAAGTGGACTTGCAGATATTGATGAATCTATTGCCGCATTACATGAAAAGGCATCTGCAAGTGACAAGAATGCTCTTATTATACTAGCAAATGATGATAAGATAAGTGCATATGGAACAAACTCTCGCTTTGGACTTATTCATGATGTATTTGGTGTAAAGCCAGTCGATGAATCTATCGAAGCTTCTACACATGGAATGAACGTCTCGTTTGAATATGTAATGGAACAAGACCCTGATTTATTATATGTAATTGACAGGGGAGCAGTTGTTGGTGGGGAATCCTCCGCAAAACAACTTGTAGAGAATCAACTTGTAGAAAATACAAAAGCCTTTAAAAATGATAATATCTATTATCTTGATCCAGACTACTGGTATTTATCAGGTGGAGGACTTCAATCTGTAGCAGAAATGGTTAAAGAAATAGATGCAACGATAAAATAATTTAACAGGATGGGGATCCCCATCCTGTTTTTGTATTATACGGTACAACTTGAAAAAACGCCGTAACTTATGTTTGAATGGAGTAAGATCAAGAAAAAGTGAGGGAATGCCATGACTAAAAAAGGGCTAGTTTTATTTATCTCTTGCTTATTATTATTTTTAGCTGCATGTGGAAATAATGATAAAACAGAGAAAAAAGAAACAGAAGAAGCGGCACAAGAACAACCGGAATTTACGGATGAAGAAATAGTAGATGATAAGACTCCTGTTGTGAATGTAGATGGACAAGAGTTAGAAGGTAAAAAATACAATCAAGTATATAAACAAATTAAAACAATCATGTACCAGAATGGTCAGGATGTTAGTGATTTAGATGTGATAAAAGAAAGGACACTAACGGCCCTTATTGAACAGGAATTAATTAATCAAGAAGCGTCAGAGAAGGGGATTGAAGTTAAAGAAGAAGAGGCAAGCAAAGAGTTGGAATCAATCAAGAAAGAAACTGGAGATCAGTTTTCTACTATTTTGGAACAACTTAATATGAATGAAAAAGACTTTGAACACCAACTATTAGAAGATTTAACAACAGAAAAATATATGAACCATGAATTTGATGTTGAAGTTACAGACAAAGAAGTAGAGGAATATTATAAGCAATTAAAAGAGAAAAATAAAGAAATCCCTGAGCTAGAAGAAGTAAAGGATAATATTAAATCATTTCTTCATACGGAAAAGCAAAGAAAACAACTGAAATCTCGATTAACAGAACTAAAAGAAAAAACGGAAATCGAGGAGCTAATATAATACTTTCCAAAAAAACATCTCACAAGGAGATGTTTTTTTCTATAATTTATTTTTCTTATCTGTTTCTACGTGTCTATTCTTTAATTCGTCTTTAATATCTTTAATAGACACATGGAGTAACTCCATTAGAACAAGCGTATGGTATGTTAAATCTGCAATTTCATTTGTTATTTCTTGTTTATCATTATTTTTCGCGCCGATAATTACTTCGGTTGATTCTTCGCCAATTTTCTTGAGGATTTTATCTAATCCTTCGTTGAATAAATAATTTGTATAGGAACCATCTATAGGATTTTCACGACGTTCTTTTATTTTCGCCACAACTTGAGGAATGATATCCTGCGATGGGGCTTCGTTCTCATATAAATCATTGTGGAAGCAAGTTTCTTCTCCTTTATGACATGCAGGGCCAAGCGGTGTTACTTGAACTAAGAGAGCATCTGCGTCACAATCATAACTTATTTTATTGATTTTTTGTTTATTACCTGAAGTTTCTCCTTTATTCCAAAGTTCTTGTCTACTGCGTGAGAAGAACCATGTTTCGTTTGTTTCTATTGTTTTTTGTAGGGATTCTCTATTCATATAAGCTAATGTTAATACGTTTCCGGTCCCGGCATCTTGAACGATTGCTGGAATAAGTCCATTTTGGTCAAAGGATAAGTTCTCGATGTTTATTTCCACTAGTTTACCTCCTAACAGTAATATTTTCTTTATCTAAATAAGCTTTTAGTTTGGGTATAGGAATTTCCTCGTAGTGGAATACAGATGCTGCTAAAGCTGCGTCAGCATTGGCTTCCTTCAGTACGGTTGAAAAATGCTCAAGTGTACCAGCGCCACCGCTAGCAACAATTGGAATATTAACAGCATCAGCAATAGCTTTGGTTAATTCTAAGTTATAACCATTTTTCTCTCCATCCGTATCAATCGCATTCACAACGATTTCGCCGGCTCCTAGCTCTTCGCCTTTTTTCGCCCATTCTACTGCATCGATACCTGTATATTTGCGTCCGCCATTAATGACTACTTCCCATTTTCCTGATGCCGTTTCTTTTGCATCGATAGAAAGTACAATACATTGGTTGCCAAACTTTGCTGCTGCTTCTCGAATTAATTCGGGATTGCTAATGGCAGCGCTGTTGATCGAAACCTTTTCAGCGCCTGAACGTAAGACGCTATTGATATCGTCAATTGAGCGAATACCTCCACCAACTGCAAAGGGAATAGATATTTCGCGAGCAACCTTTTCCACAACATCTAGAAAAATATCTCTTTCTTCGTTGGAGGCAGTAATATCATAGAATACTAATTCATCGGCCCCGGCGTCATTGTAGCGTTTTGCTAGTTCAACAGGATCTGCGACATCTTGAATATCTTTAAATTTTTTCCCCTTTACAACACGGCCTTTATCAACGTCTAAGCATGGGATGATACGTTTAGCTAACACTACTGTCCGCCTCCAATGCTTCTTCAAATTTCAACGTGCCATCATATAATGCTTTACCGATAATGGCACCATACATATTTAGATCACCTAATCTTTGAATGTCTTCTTTTGTTGATACCCCACCAGAGGCGATTACATCCATTGTTGTAATTTCATTAATAGTTTGAAGTTCCTCGAAGTTAGGTCCTTTTAACATTCCATCTTTTAGAATATCGGTGTAAACGATAGTCTTCACACCGATAGATTCCAATTCTTTTACTAGGTCTGTAGCTTTTATATTGCTTCCTCTTGTCCAACCATCTGTTGCTACAAAACCATTTCTTGCATCGATAGACACTGCAATTCTATCACCGTATGTAGATACAGCTTCATTTAAAAACTCCTTATGATTAATGGCAGCTGTTCCAATAATGACACGGTTCACTCCAGCAGTTATGTATTTCTCGATTACTTCCATAGAGCGAATTCCTCCACCTACTTGAACAGGAATATTTACTAGATCTGCAATGGATTTAATGACAGATTGATTCATAGAATCCCCGGTCTTGGCACCATCTAAGTCAACCACATGTAAGAATTTTGCTCCCTTTTCTTGCCATGCTTGTGCCATCTTTTCTGGAGCGTCACTGTATACCTTCTCTTGGTTATAATCTCCTTGTGTTAGGCGGACACATTTTCCACCACGAATATCTATTGCTGGAAACAAGATCATGAAATCATCTCCTCGTAATTTTTTAATAATTGAAGCCCAACATCACCACTTTTTTCGGGGTGGAATTGCATACCTGTCACATTTCCTTTTTGTACAATCGCTGGGATTGTTATTCCGTATTGGGAACTTGATACAAGGGTATCTTTTTCATAATTACCGCCAATTGCATAGGAATGAACAAAGTATACAAAGGGGTCCTCAGAAATGTTATGAAATAAAGGACTCTCTTGATGCTTCTGTATGGTATTCCAACCCATATGAGGCACTTTAACAATATCAGGAATTCGATTGACACTTCCTTTTAGTAAACCAATCCCTTCCCATTCCCCATCTTCATAACTAGTTTCATAAAATAATTGCATCCCAAGACATATACCTAAAATTGGCTTTCCATTAATAACTTCTTTGCGAATAACCTCAGTCATTCCTAATTCATTTAAAGAGGCGATAGCATCTTTAAATGCGCCTACACCAGGAAGAATAATGGAGCTTGCGTTTTTAATTGTTTCGGGATCTTTTGTTAATACAGATTCTATTTTTAATTTATTTAATGCAAATTGTAAACTTTTAATATTTCCGGCATCGTAGTCGATGATTGCAATCAAAATGTTTTCCCCCTTGTTCTAGTGGTTACAATGAGCCTTTTGTAGATGGGATCCCTTGAATACGAGGGTTCTTCCATGTTGCTTGATCAAGGCAACGACCAAATCCTTTAAAAATAGATTCAATCATATGGTGTGTATTGTCGCCGTATGCAAGATTAATGTGCAAGGTTACTTTAGCATTACTAGCAAAAGCTTGAAAAAACTCTTGTACGAGTTCCGTATCGAAATTCCCTACTTTGTCTTTAAGACCTTCCACATTAAAAACGAGGTAAGCACGTCCGCTAATATCGATCGATACCGTTGATAGGGCCTCATCCATTGGAGTAGTAACTGTCGCATAACGAGTTATTCCTTCCTTTGTCCCTAATGATTCCAAAAACGCCTGTCCCAAAGCTATACCAATATCTTCAACTGTATGATGTTGATCAACCTGTAAATCACCATGACATTTCACGTCTAGGTCAAATAATCCATGCTTTGTCATAAGAATAAGCATATGATCGAAGAATCCTACACCTGACTCAATATTTGGTTTTCCAGTTCCATCAATATTTAATTCTAAATGAATATCTGTCTCACTTGTTTTTCTAGATATTTTTGCACTACGCATTTGGATGTTCCTTTCTTATTGTTATAGGTTGTTCAAAAAGTCCGGTGAAAATGACACTTCGCATTTCTTCGTTGGCTTGCTTTTCCGCTGCTCAAAGCTACGCCGCCTCGAACTGCTCGGTCCTTTTCATCCTCCTTTTTGATCACGTATTGCTATAGAATTTGCATGGGCAGTAAATCCTTCCACATTTGCAATGCTTGTGATTTTGTTCGTTGCTTCTAATAATGCTTCCTGTGAATAGTGAATAATACTTGATTTTTTCACAAAGTCATATACACCTAATGGAGAAGCAAATCTCGCTGTACCACTAGTAGGAAGTGTATGATTTGGACCAGCAAAATAATCTCCTAATGGTTCTGGTGAATAATTACCTAAGAAAATGGCTCCTGCATGTTTTACTTTATTAACCTTTTCGGTTGGGTTTTGAATCATTAATTGTAAATGTTCTGGGGCAATTTCATTAACCACCTTGAATGCATCATCTTCATTATTTGCAACAATAATTCGACCGTTTTGTTCTATTGATTTTTCCGTAATTGCTTTTCTTTCGAGTGTTTCAAGTTGTTTTTCTATCTCTATCTTAATTTCTTCCGCTAATTCCTTATTTGTAGTTACACAAATGGCGCTGGCTGATTCATCATGTTCTGCTTGAGAAAGTAAGTCTGCAGCGACATAATTTACTGGGGCAGATTTATCTGCAACTACACAAATTTCACTAGGCCCTGCAATCATATCAATGGCAACATCTCCGTATACCCATTTTTTCGCTCTTGCAACAAAGGCATTTCCCGGACCAACTATTTTATCTACTTTTTCAATCGATTCCGTTCCATAAGCTAATGCGGCAATGGCTTGTGCACCACCAACTTTATAAATACTAGTCACACCAACTTCCTCTGCAGCAACAAGTACATATGGACTGATTTTGCCATTTTGTTGAGGTGGTGTTGTAATAACGATTTTTTCCACACCAGCTATCTGTGCTGGGATTACATCCATTAAAATAGAAGAAGGGTATGCAGCTTTTCCTCCAGGGATATAAACGCCTACTTTTTCAAGTGGAGTTACTTTTTGGCCTAATACGATCCCATTTTCCTTTTCCATAAACCATGATTGTTCTTTTTGAGCCTCGTGGAAAGTACGAATATTTTGTTTTGCTTCTTGAATTGCTTCGATAAACGATGTATCTACTTTTTCTCTAGCTTCTTTGAATTCTGATTCCGAAACGAGCAAGCTATCCAGTTTAACGTTATCAAAATGCTCCGTATAACGGAATAAAGCGGTATCCTTATCTTTCCTTACTTGTGTAATGATATCTAAAACTATATTGTCTAGTTGCTTTTCGTTTATCTGTGTGGAGGTGGTGTTTTTTTTCTCCGTGAAAAACTCCCCGGATGTTATTATTTTCATCTATATCACTCCATAGCTGATTTTAATTGATTAATAAAATTCTGAACTTCTGTTGCCTTTGTTGCAAAACTAGCTTTATTAACGATTAATCTTGTACTAATATTTTCAATATCTTCTAATACTACTAGCCCGTTTTCTTTTAGAGTGCTACCCGTTTCAACAATATCAACGATGTAATCAGATAACCCAATAATAGGTGCTAATTCTACTGACCCATTTAATTTCACTATTTCAATTGCTTGGTCTTTTGTTTGAAAATGCTTCTTTGTTACATTTGGATATTTAGTAGCAATAGTTAACTTCTGATTATTTTTTATTTCATGATTCGGTTTTCCAGCAACAGAAAACTTACATGTTCCTATTTTCAAATCAAGTAGTTCATAAACATCGGCTTGAGATTCCATAATGTTATCTTTCCCGACAATCCCGATGTCTGCTGCTCCTTTTTCTACATATGTAGGAACGTCTAGTGCTTTAACGAAAATGACCTTCATGGATTGGTTTTCATTATAAAATACAAGTTTTCTGCTGTCCTCATGTAATTCAACAAAATGCTCTCCGGTTTTTTCTAACAATTCTATGGTGCTTTTAGCCGGTCTTCCTTTTGCAAGTGCTAGTGTAATAGGTTCCAATTATAGCTCCTCCTTCTGTAACAAGGACATTAGCTCTTCCTGATTGGAAAAAGATTGTTTCGTTCCTTGACCATATAATAGATAAGCTTCAGAAGAAAATCGGGCAGTGAACTTCGCCTCTAAGTTATTATTAATCATGTCGCTACTAGTAGAGTAGGTAAGTACCTGATATCCATAGTCGCGTAGAAGATATGCTGAGCGAAGTGCTTCTGTTTGTACTTCTTGATCGTACTGAATAATCATATCCGCCACCGCCCCAAGATTATTGGTTAGTCCTTGTTGTTGCAATGCGTGAATTAATAAATCTACCTCAAAGGCAAATCCAATAGCTGGATTAGGTTGACCGAATTGTTCACTTAAATGATCATATCTACCACCCATTAATACAGGCTTACCTACACTGTCTACAAATCCTTGGAATATAACCCCTGAGTAATAGTTCATATTATTAATAAGGCCAAGGTTTAAAACAATGGAGTTTTCTTCTCCGTATGCTTTTAATAATTCATAAATATCAATAAGATTTTGCAGAATCGATTGCATGGATTCATTTTGGATAATGGATTTTGCCTGTTCCATAACTACTTCCGGGTCTCCATAAAGCATTGGGATGGATTGAATGGCCTTTCTTACATCTTCCTTGATATCCAATTGTGTTAGAAATGGTTCTATTTCAATTGAATTTTTTGAGTGAACGAGTGATTGCAAAGCATCTAACTGATGTGAAGTTAATGTTGTTTGCTGAATCAATTCTTTAAAAAACCCGGCGTGCCCAACCTCTAATTTAAAATTTCGAAAACCTAAATCTTTTAATGTGTGTATAGCCATCATAATGATTTCGGAATCAGTTTCGGCTGATTGGTTACCAAAACACTCCACACCAGCCTGTGTACTTTCCTTTTGATCTGCCTGTTCTTTAGACTGGCGGAACACATCTAATACATAGAATACGCGTTGATTATCTTGATGAAGACCATTTAATGTTGTCATTCGATTTAATGGAATCGTAACATCTGGCCTTAGCACTAATACTTTCCCTGAAGAATCAATTACTTTAATCATCTCATCCTTATTTACGGTTCCAATAATATTCGAGTACATGTCATAGGATTCAAATGTTGATGTTCGAACTTGTTTATATCCATAGGTAGAAAATCTGTTTTTTAAGCTTTGAATAAGTTCATCCCTTATTTGAAAGTCTTTTACATTTGTATTTTTATTGTTATCCATCACGTATCTCTGCATGAAGACTTCTCCTTTTCGTTAAAGGTTTTAACAAACTACAGTTCAACTGTTATACAATTTGAAAAAAATATACATTCCAAAAGCTTTATTGCTTTATTACTTTATCTAATTAAAGTTATATTGTATTATAAAGAAGATAAGAATAAAAGTCAATGCACAAAAGGAGCGTTTTACATGTTTGATTATCATATACATAGTGATTTTTCCGCAGACTGTGATACGGAAATGGAAAAGACAGTTGAAAAGGCAATCGAAATTGGTTTAGAGGAAATTTGCTTTACAGATCATATTGATTACGATTATCCGGATAAAGATTGGATTTTTGAGTTTGACTTAAAAGAATATGATAAAAAGATAAAGGAACTACAAGAAACATATCGCAGCAAAATTCGTATTAAAAAAGGAGTAGAAATCGGGGTAGAACCACGGTTGCTTGATAGATATGAAAAATTAATGCAAGAGGAAACCTTTGATTTTGTTATATGTTCCATGCACTCAACGGAAGAAAAGGATCTTCATTCGGGAGACTTTTTCAAAGATAAAACAGTTGATAAGGCATACGAAATTTATTATGAGGAATTACTAGAATGTGTCAAACGTTTTAAAGGTTTTCATATTTTAGGTCACCTTGACTTAGTTAAGCGTTATACAAACGAGAAAAGTAAACATCATTTTCATGAGGTCATTCGAGAAATCTTTGCAGAAATTATTCCAGCAGGAAAAGGGATTGAATTAAATACCTCAGGATATAGATATGGCCTTGAAGGTGGAATGCCAAGTCCGGATATCTTATCTCTATATAAAGAATGCGGTGGAGAGATTATTACATTAGGTTCGGATTCTCATCTAGAAACAACGCTAGCATACAAATTCAAAGAATCACTGGAACTCTTAGAATCCATTGGCTTTCAATACATTGCTACATTTAAAAATGGGCAACCTATCTTTAATCCAATTACTGAGATAAAACGATAAGCGGTTGTGCAAAAGGTCCGGTGAAAATGAATAGGACGTTGCGTTTTTAGCCGATCTCGGTCCTTTTTCATCCCCTTTTTGAACGCGCATAATAAACGGACATCCGTATAAGATGTCATAAAATGTTCTAAACCATACAGATCAAACAGTTATTAATGGTGTTATAATGAGTACGATTGCTTAATTAGTAGGTGTAAAAATATGCAAACAGTGAAAAAGCTATTTTTGATAACTGTAGGTTCTCTTTCATTGGGAATAGGTATTATAGGGATATTTTTACCTTTAATACCAACAACACCATTACTTTTACTAGCAGCTGCTTGTTATATCCGTAGCTCAAAGAGACTTTATCATTGGCTAATTACAAATAAACACTTTGGCCAATATATTTTAGATTACCGAGAAGGAAGAGGGATTCCTTTAAAGGCAAAGGTGATTGGTGTTACGATGATTTGGGTTTCTATGTTATACACCGTTATCTTCGTCGTTCCGTTAATCTTTGTTAAAATACTTTTATTATGTATCGCTGCATATTTTACTTGGTTTATATTAAAACAAAAAACATTACAAAATCATACAACTTGAGAAAGGGTTCAACAAGTTCGGTAAAAATGATACTTCGACGTTTCTAGTTGGCGATAGCTTACGGTGGGGCGAGTAATCGGATCCCCAGGACGTTGCACATTTAGCCGACCTAGGTTTTTTCATCGTACTTTTGAACTCACGCTTAAAGAGGGAAGAATTTGAAAAATAAAATCAGACTAATTATCGGTATCATTCTATTTATACTTTTTCTAACTGGTATTACTGCATATATTTATATCCCAAATAAAGCAAGGTCAGAAACAACGAATAGTATACCAACTGTGTTTATTCATGGGTACAAAGGGACAGCTAAATCTTTTAATACGATGCTTAACCGTTTTGAAAAGAATGGTTGGGGGAAAAAAGGATTGGTCTATTTTATTTCTTCAAATGGACGAATCCTGGATTATAAAGTAAATGGGGCACAAGCCGATCAAATGTTTGTTCAAATTATACTGCAAAATAATCGAGCTAATTTTTCGGATAGTGCCAGATGGCTATCTGATGCATTACGCCATTTGAAAGAGAATTATAATGTAAACACAGTTAATTTAGTTGGACATTCCATGGGGGGAATTATTTCCGTTTATTACATGCAGCAATATAATACGGAAGACTATCCTAATGTTCGACGATTAGTTGCAATCGGAAGTCCATTTGATGGGATTTATAATAAGGAATATTTTAAAAAGCATCAAGATGCAGCTGCAAATGATTTGAAACCAAATTCAGTAGCACTCCGAATGCTTTACCAAGGGGGATTTCCTCAAACAGTTGATGTATTAAACATCGGTAGTACAGGAGATTTAGTTGCTTATCCTGAAAGTGTCCAAACGATTCGGAATATCGTTCCAGAAAATCAACTAAAAGAAGTTATCATACAGGATGATGATTTAGGACATAGTGATTTGCATGAAAGTCAGAAAGTTGATCAAATGATTCATTCTTTTTTGTGGCAAGATGAGTCACAATGACTTACAATATAAAAGGAAATTATCTATTTAAAAAATCACCAAATACTTTGGTGGTTTTTTAAATACTTTTAACATATAGTTGAAATGTAAAGAGCAAAGCGGAAGTGCTAGTCGCCGGACGTGGCCTTTCTTATAAAAAGATTAATAAGCTGAATTGTTATGCTTCCATATATATTAAATAAAAGGAATGATTTTGTTGGAAATCAATCATCATCTTTATAATAAACTAATCGAGATTACTTCAAAAGAAAATGTATTAGCAAATGAGGAACTAAGGAATCATACGTATACAAAATTAGGTGGGAATGCAGATTTTTATGTTACTCCAGAAAACTATAAAGAAGTACAAGATATTGTAAAACTTGCAAACAGTGAAAACACTACTTTTACTTTGTTAGGAAATGGTTCTAATTTAATTGTAAAAGATGGTGGGATTCGAGGTATTGTATTAAATTTACAAAAGCTAAATGAAATTAAGACAGAGGAAAATGTCGTTGTTGCACAAAGTGGGGCAAGAATTATTGATGTTTCTAGGCACGCTTTAAAAGAGGAGCTAACTGGTCTGGAGTTTGCCTGTGGAATTCCAGGTTCTGTAGGTGGAGCATTATATATGAATGCCGGTGCTTATGGTGGCGAAATTAAAGATGTATTAACAAGTGCAGTCGTTGTTACAAAAGAAGGGGAATTACATACTGTTGCAGCTGATGAGTTAGATTTGACTTATCGGAAAAGTAATATCCCAGATAATGGGTACATTGTCCTTGAAGCTGAATTTTCATTAAAGAATGGAAAATATGATGAAATTAAAGCAATTATGGATGATTTGACGTATAAGCGTGAATCGAAACAGCCTTTAGAATATCCATCTTGCGGAAGTGTATTTAAACGCCCACCTGGATATTTTGCAGGTAAATTAATTCAAGATAGTCATTTACAAGGTAAACAAATAGGAGGGGCACAGGTCTCTCGTAAACATGCAGGATTTATCGTAAATGTCGATAATGCGACTGCAAGTGAATATATCGAATTAATTCACTTTGTTCAACATACAGTAAAAGACAAATTCGGTGTAGCGTTGGAACGTGAAGTTCGTATTATTGGGGAAGATAAATAAAAGGCTTGGAAAAATAAGCGTGATACTTTTATCAACAAAGAGTTGGTGGGGTATCACGCTTATTTTTTTGGTTAGATGTGTCTGTATTAGTTGGACTTTAACCGTGTTATCACGGACAGATTTCCCTCTTTTTCCAAGCAAATGTCCATGAGTGGTTGTTATTGTATCAGTAAAGTAGACAATTTTAGAAAGTGTCCTATTCATTTGATAATCTTATAGTAGAAAAAGATAG
>NZ_JAHHXM010000053.1 GCF_019037185.1 Oceanobacillus caeni | reverse complement strand
TAGCAAAAGAGGCAACGACAATGAGGCTTGAATGCTATATGAAAGCCAGCGCCTTGAGACGCTGGTCGGTAGTATAGACTTATAGCCGTTGTGCAAACCACCCGTTGGACGGGTGGTCATGATTCAGTGTTTTAAGGTAAACTACTTATCGCTAGTTTTGTTAGTTTTCTTTTTACGGTTAAAGGAATTAACGATGGACGCAATTGCACCATCACCTGTAACGTTCGTTGCTGTACCAAAACTATCTTGAGCTAGATATAGGGCAATCATTAGGGAAACCATTGTAGGTCCAAAACCAAGCATACTTTCAAGAAGTCCAGCAGCGGCCATAACTGCCCCACCTGGAATACCAGGTGCTGCAATCATTGTAACACCTAACATTAAAATAAATGGGAAATAAGCGCCAAATGTCTCAACTTGTCCCTGCAAGAATAAAACAGCTAAAGAACAACTAACGATAGTGATAGTACTTCCTGATAAATGTATTGTAGCAAACAGGGGTACTGTAAAATCTACTATATTGTCGTCTGCTTTAAGTTTTTTTGCATGTTTAAGTGTAACTGGAATTGTTGCTGCTGATGATTGAGTTCCTAATGCAGTAAAGTAAGCTGGTGACATTGTTTTTAACATTTTTAAAGGATTTTGCTTACTTAGTGTACCAGCAACCGTGTATTGGAAAATTAAATATAAAAAGTGAAGTATGATAATCATGACAAATACTTTTATAAATACACTTAGTATAACAGCTACTTGACCGGAATAAGTCATATTTGCGAATATCCCAAAAATATGAATAGGTAAGAGTGGGATTATAAACTTCTCAATTACTAATTGAACAATTTCTTTAAATTCAATCATCGTTTTTAGAAGGGTGTCTTGTTTAATTGCTGCCAATCCAATACCTAGGATGAAAGATATAAGAAGTGCTGTCACTACATCCATTGGTGCTGGCATCTCAACTGTTAAAAAAGGTTTACTTAATCCTTCAGATGGATCTGTAAAAGCTTTGAGTGTTTGGTTGCTAAGTATTGTTGGGTACAAGCCTTTGGCTACGAAAAAGGCGAATAAACCTGCGATGATGGTTGATAAATACGCTAAAAAGGCACTTATTCCTAATAACTTCCCAGCACCTCGACCCATTGAACCAATTCCTGGGGTTATAAAACCAATGATTATAAATGGTATAATGAAACCTAAAAAGTTTCCAAATAGTCCATTAAAGGTAGCAAACAAACGAATAAAAAACTCATTTGCAAATGAACCTATCAGGATACCTAAAACTATTGCGATAATTATACGTGGTAAAAGTCCTATCCGTTTCAAAAGTAACTCTCCTTATTTTTTAATACATACTTTTTTATTTTACTATAAAGCTCGACAAATGCATAGATATAGAATGAAAAAAACACGCCAAAATAAGGCGTGCTTTTCTAATACTACTGCATTTGTTGCTGGTTTCCACCTGTGCCGCCCATGCCACTCATAGCAGACACAAATGGAAGTACTTTTTGTACGGTTTGTCCTAAACCTTGATTTTTCTTGGTCATTGTGTAGTAAGTTGCAGCTCCTACACCAAGAGATGCTATAATTGGTAACCAGTTTTGATTTTTCATTTGCATCCTTATCACCCTTTCAAGTTGTTCAAGACAGTATTATCTTGTGACAGAATAGAGTGTTCATGCTAGGTATCATCTACCAGTTTGTCGTTGATTCTTGAGCTGCGTTCATGCCAGCAAGTCTTCCAGTAACAAACGCAGATGTAATATTATATCCGCCCGTATAACCATGAATATCTAATATTTCACCGCAAGAGTATAGACCGTGCATTTGTTTTGATTGCATTGTGTTTGGAACAATTTCTTTTATGGATACCCCTCCACCTGTTACAAATGCTTTTTCTAAAGGGAGAGACCCATTAACAGAGAAGGTAAAATGTTTCATGGCATGTACGATATCGCGAATATTCTCTTTAGAGACATTGGCACACTTTTGTTCATCACTTATTTGGTGTTGTTGTAAAATAAAGGATTGAAATCGTTCAGGTACGATTCCCTTTATTGTGTTTTTAAATGCTTTTTTCGGATTATCATGAACCAGCTTAATCATATTTTGAATGATCTCTTCCTCTTTTTCATCGGGTAGAGTATCTAAAACCATTGTAACTTGATTTCTTCCACGCATCAGTTCTTTTACGACGAATTGGGAGCATCGTAAGACAGCAGGACCAGAAATACCAAAATGCGTAAATATCATATCCATACGATGGCTGATGATTGGTTTATTCCGTTTGTTTAAAACAGATAGCTTAATGTCTCTTAACGATAATCCTTGTAATACTTTCGTTTGGATAAATTCCTCATTTGATGTTAGAGCTACTTCAGTTGGATATAGTTCAGTTATAGTATGTCCTGCTTTTTTTGCCCAAGCATAACCATCCCCTGTTGAGCCAGTGTGGGGTACAGCTTTTCCACCAACCGCAATTACGACCGATTTTGTTGTTATTTTGTGACCATTTTCTTTTAAGATGATCGTATGTTGATTTTCATCAAAGTGAATAGCTTCTACTGGGGAATTTAATTTTACGTCTACATGCAGTTCTTTCATTTTGTTAATAAGGGCATCTACTACGGATTTAGCAGAATTAGATTTTGGAAACATTCTTCCATGATCTTCTTCTTTCAGAGCTACACCCATTCCTTCAAAGAAATCAATAATATCGTAATTATTAAAAATAGAGAATGCACTATACAAAAACTTTCCATTCCCTGGTATATGTTTAATTACTTCTTCTTGGGGTAGACGATTTGTTACATTACATCTTCCACCGCCTGAAATAGCTAATTTCTTTCCTAACTTTTTCCCTTTTTCAAGTAACATCGTTTTAGCACCATGTTCAGCAGCTGTAATTGCAGCCATTAATCCCGAAGGACCGCCCCCGATAACTATGACATCATAATTCAACATTCTTCATTCCTTTCGGTAGTATCATATCATTACCATACGTCGCAACTCAATTCCAACTCGTTTTAATTAAGATAGAAGCGAGAGGACTGCTTCAATATTTAGGACTATTTGTAACTTTTTATCAAAGAAGTTAGAAAAATCTTCACAAGTTTACGTTGTAACGTTATCAATCCTACTATGAGATGTGTTAAAATAACCTGTATGTATATCCTACTTAAAGAAAAATGAGAATCAGGTGAAAATATGTCGAATATAGTAAAAGGTGCATTTATTTTAACACTGGCATCTTTTTTATCTAAATTTTTAGGGATGATTTATGTTATCCCATTTAATGCTCTAGTAGGTGATACTGGTGGGACGCTATTTAGTTTTGCCTATACACCTTATAGTATTTTTATTAGCCTTTCTACTGTTGGAATTCCTGTAGCTGTTTCGAAATTTGTTTCTAAATATAATTCATTAGGGGATTATGAAACAAGCTATAAAATGTTCAAAATAGCAAGTAAGATCATGGCGATAACAGGTATTGTCGCTTTTTTAGTGTTGTTTTTCAGTTCAGAATGGCTAGCTCACTTGATGATTACAAGTGATGATCCTGTTGGGATAACAGTTGAGGATGTTACCTTTGTAACAAGAATGGTAAGTATAGCCCTATTAATCATTCCCGTTATGAGTATTTCTCGAGGTTTCTTCCAAGGGTATGAAACAATGATGCCAACAGCAGTTTCTCAAGTGATTGAATCAATCATTAGGATCTTATTCATTTTAGTCGGTTCATTCGTCATTATCAAAGTAATGGGTGGGTCTATTGTTACAGCAGTTGGTTTTTCTACTTTTGCTGCATTTATTGGTGCTCTAGCATCTTGCATTGTTTTATATATTTATTGGAAGAAGACAAAGCCAACCATCAATCAGCAGCTTGAAATGCAACAAAAATCATATAATGTTTCAACGAAAGAGTTATTAGTAGAATTATTCCAGTATGCTGGTCCTTTTATATTGGTAGGATTGGCCATTCCATTATATCAATTAGTGGATCAGTTTACATTTGAAAGAGCAATGGTTGCTTCAGGGTTAGAGAAAATATGGGAATCGGCTTATGCGGTCATTAATTATTACGGACATAAGATTGTCATTATTCCGATGACGATAGCAACAGGTCTGTCGTTATCTATATTACCTACGTTAACTAAGTCTTTTACGCAAAAAGATCGAGAACTTTTAAATAATCAAATCAATCAAGCGTTGCAAATTGTTTTTGTGCTTGTAATTCCTGCAGCAGCAGGAATGGCTATTTTATCTAATGAAACATATGGCGCATTATATGGAATGAATGATATTGCAGGACAACTGTTAGCTTGGTATTCACCAGTCGTCTTATTGTTTGGGTTATTCAGTGTAAGTGCAGCTATTCTACAAGGGATTAATGAACAACGTTTTGCAGTAATCAGTTTATTAGCAGGTCTACTTGTAAAAGTATTATTAAATGTTCAGCTAATTCATTGGTTTGGGGCAAAAGGAGCAATATTTGGAACGGCTTTAGCCTCAGGAATTGCAGTTGTGCTTAATTTGGTTCATATCAAAAAATCGATTAGTTTTAGTTATAAGCAGCTTTTCAAACGTACAATACTTATTCTGATTTTTACAGCCATTATGGTAATTGCCATTTGGATAGTGAAAATAATTCTAGAATTTATTATTCCAGCGGACACTCGTATGGGTGTTATCATTCATCTAATGGTTGGAGTAATGGCCGGTGGTGGAGTATATTTATATCTTGCACATACTTCTACATTACTTGAACGAGTTTTAGGAAAACGTATTTCAATAGATTTGATTAAAAGAAAGCGAAGTAGATAAGATAATATGGAGTGAATGTACGATGCGTTTAGATAAGTTATTAGCTAATATGGGTTATGGTAGTAGAAAAGATGTAAAAAGCCTACTTAAGAAAAAACAAGTATTCGTTAATGCAGTAGTAGTAAAAGATGGTAGCAAACATGTTAACCCAGAGATAGATATCGTGGAGGTAAATGGAAAGCAAGTTGTATATAAGAAATATATTTATCTGATGATGAATAAACCACCAGGTGTTATATCAGCTACCTTTGATCATAAAGAAAAAACGGTTATTGATTTATTAACGGAAGAACATCAATATTTTGAACCATTTCCCGTAGGAAGGCTGGATAAGGATACAGAAGGCTTACTATTACTAACGAATGATGGAGAGTTAGGGCATCGTTTAACTTCCCCCAAAAAAGAGGTAGGGAAGACCTATTATGCAAAAATACAAGGAATCGTTACCGAGTCAGACGTAGAAGTTTTCAAAAAGGGAATCGTTATAGATGATGGATATCAATGTAAACCTGCCCATCTAGACATCCTTCAAAGTGATGAAGTTTCGGAAATTGAGATTACCATCACAGAAGGGAAATTCCATCAAGTTAAGAGAATGTTTGAAGCGGTTGGGAAGAAAGTGGTTTATTTAAAAAGACTCCAGATGGGAAAACTTAAGCTAGACGAAAAGTTAGCATTAGGTAAGTACCGTGAATTGAGTGAAGAGGAGCTAGCGTATTGTCAAAGCCTTAAATAGGAGGAAGAAAATGGGCCAATTCCCACATTATTTCATTGCTATTCAACTATCTGACAAATTACAAAATACTTTCGCTTTATGGCAAAATAAGTTGCAGGGTGTATTACCATATAAGCAGTGGTATAACAAAAAAGATTTGCATATAACATTGAAATTCCTAGGGGCAGTAGATGATGAAAAATTAGAAGAACTAACAACTCATTTAAAGAGAGTAGAAGAACGACCTGCTTTTAGTCTAGAGGTGGGTACCTTAGGTACGTTTGGTAATCCAAAAAGTCCACGTGTACTGTGGGCTGGAGTTGAAAGGGTAGAACCATTAATTAAAGTCCAACAGATTGTTGAACAAGCTGCATTCGAAGTTGGATTTCCTAAAGAAAATAGGAATTATAGTCCCCATATAACATTAGCAA
This sequence comes from Oceanobacillus caeni, assembly GCF_019037185.1. Taxonomy (GTDB): domain Bacteria; phylum Bacillota; class Bacilli; order Bacillales; family Amphibacillaceae; genus Oceanobacillus; species Oceanobacillus caeni. The sequence goes on along the minus strand of NZ_JAHHXM010000053.1, from coordinate 10,763 downwards.
AAAAATGGAACGGTAAAATTGGTCTTTCGTATGGTGATGTTTTGGAAAAAATGAAGAAAGAATTTACTTCAAAGGCTACTATGCATGTTAGTGAAATAACCTTGTTTCAAATACACCCAAATCGTAATCAAAAGTATGAACCAATCAGGAAATATAAATTACTATAAAATACAAATATGATTAAATAGAAGAAGGAGGTGGAGAAAACGGCGCAATTGATTAAATTACAAGACTATATATCCCGTTATGAATGGGATACATACAGATACCCAACACAGTTTATTCGTGTTAAGAAACAAAACTGGAAAAAGTTATATCGGATGTGGTCAAATCCTGATATGTACACACCCAATATAGAGCTTGAGGAAGATACTAAAGAACAATCTTCTACTTTCGCAAAATGGAAAGCATTGATTAGAAGAGAATCTAATCAAGAACTAGAAAATCAAGTTAACCCAAGACAGAAATTAAATGAATTACCAGAAACAGAGGAGAAGTTAAAGCATTACTTTTTAGATAAAATATTTTTGTTTCAATTGAAATGGGCAACATCAACTGTGAACCGTATTTCCTATGTTCATAAAAAATATTATACAGATCCATTATTAAAGTATCTCCTACAACGCTTTCCGGATACTTATTTACTAATGTATAACCCTGTTTTTAATGTAAAAAATGTTCCTGTCGATTGTGAAATTCTATTGGTTTCACCAATCGGTATCGAGATTTTATACTTTTTAGAAGTAGACGAACAAGCTGTCATTATGGCAGGAAATGAAAGGGTCTGGACTATTGAAAAAAATAATGATGTTTCTAAAATTTTAAATCCCAACATTGCTTTGAAACGTACGGAACAGATCATTAATAGTATATTACTCTCGCATGAGATAGACTTTCCAGTTCATAAAACGGTTATATCTCGTACAAATTCTATTCTTTTTACAAATGAACCATATCAAACTAAAATCGTTGGAAAAAAGGAATATCCTACTTGGTTTAATAATAGGCGTAAATTAATATCAACATTAAAGAGTAATCAATTAAAAGCTGCTGAGGTTTTATTGTGTCATTGTCAATCTACCTCTGTTCAGCGTCCAGAATGGGAAGATGATATCAGTATCCAAACTATCGGCGATTTGGAAGAATGATCATGTATCGTACATCGTTAGCCATCTTCCAGGAAAAATAGAGGTTAAAAAACTTCCCTAACCGCTAAAATAATACAAAACACAACAAAACGAATAAAAAATCGCATGAAATGGTTGTAATTTAGATTTTATACCTATAAAATATGAAAAGAATGCTATTTTTGAAAGATGTGAATACAACATGTTGGAATGGATCGAACAAGCATTAGGAGATGGCTGGAAGTTAACAACAGCTGGGGGGTTAACTGGTGAGGCTTTCTTTGCGAAAAAAGATAATAAACAGTTGTTTTTAAAACGAAATTCCTCTCCATTTTTAGCTGTTTTATCTGCTGAAGGAATTGTTCCTAAGCTTGTCTGGACGAGGCGAATGGAAAATGGTGATGTCATAACTGCACAAGAATGGTTGGAAGGACGGGAATTAAAACCAAGTGATATGAAGGATGAAAGGGTTGCTAGCCTTTTACACAAAATTCACCATTCCACTGAATTACTAGATATGTTAATGCGGATAGGAATTATACCTTTAACGTCAGATGATATATTCCAAACAATTAAACAACAAATTTCTCAATTGAATTTACTTAAAGAAAATGTAGATGTTCAAATTGCTTTAAAACATCTTGAAACATTATTACCAAAAACAAGAGGTCAAAAACTTGTTGTATGTCACAATGACCTAAATCATAATAACTTATTAATGTCCAAAAATGGAAGCTTATATTTAATCGATTGGGATAATGCAACAATTGCTGATCCCGCTTCCGATTTTGGTTTAATCTTAAAGTGGTATATTCCTAGAGACGAGTGGCGCAATTGGTTAAAAAATTATGGAATTGAGAAAGATGATCATATATTAGAAAGAATGTACTGGTATTTAATTCATGACAGTTTACATTACTTAATATGGCATTTAAAACGAAAAGAGCCCGCAAAAGTGATGGAAAGATTGCGGGGTTTAAAGGAATTAAACGATCAAGTGGAAGAAATGTTTTAAAATGTTTTAGCCATTATAGCTTTGTATTTCGTATTGCACTCATCCAAGTTTCTAAATTATCTTTATTAGCTGTAATGTGATCTTCTACATTATTAGTGCCTTCACCTTGAATTCCGTAGTTATAGATCTCAGGAAGTAATTGTAGTAGCTGTTCATCTGTTATTTCTTTTTTTGTCATCATATTTTTTACTAATCGTTTAATTTGCTGATATTCTGATACTTCAGCACAACAATCCACACATTGTTCATCAAGAATGTCATGCAACAATGTTAATAAATGATTTGAATTTAGTGTCATCGGAATCACCTCATGACACTATTTTTTGTCATTTTTTATTTTCTATACTCAAAGTAAGAAACTTACTAAATAAATACAACTAAGGCGTTCGTCACCCAAGGCGAATGCCAATCTTTCTAACCATTACATCCATGTAAAATATAAAAAAAGAGAGGTAAAAGAATGCGTCAACGTAATAAACCATGGGCTGATGACTTTTTAAAGGAAAATACTCAGTTAATTATTCCGAATCCTAGCGCGTATAAAGGAAAATGGAGTACGTTATTTGGAAACAATAATCCCATTCATGTAGAGGTTGGAACTGGTAAAGGACAATTTATTGTTGGAATGGCTAAACAGTATCCTAATATCAACTTTATTGGGATTGAGCTAGCAAAAAGTATTGTAGTGACTGCTGCACAAAAAGTGTTAGAAGCTGGCTCTTCAAATGTATTATTATTAAATGAAAATGCCGGTGATTTAGTAGAAATTTTTGCAGAGAACGAGGTTTCCACTATTTATTTAAACTTCTCCGATCCATGGCCGAAAAACCGTCATGAGAAACGAAGATTAACTTACAAAGCATTTTTAGACCAATATAAAACAATATTAAAACAGTCAGGACAGGTCATATTTAAAACAGATAATCGTGGACTGTTTGAATATTCTCTTGTAAGTGTAACGGATTATAATATGAAGCTCGAAGAAGTAAATTTGGATTTACATGCTATCCAAGATGAATCAAATATCATGACTGAATACGAAGAAAGGTTCTCTGCTAAAGGTCAACCCATTTATCGATTAAAAGCTTCCTTTTAACAATAATAGCCCAGATTTCTAGAAACAAGCTTCGTTTTCTCCTTAAAGGAATATAGTATAAATGTCTAATTCATTATAGGAGGAAAACGATGGAAATGAGTAATAATATACGACCTAATCACTTAGCATGGCACGAAACTCTTGAAGTTCACGAATTGGTTGTGTTTCAATCCATATCACTAATGAAATTAAAAAGATTTATTAAAGAGGTTCGTGATTCAGAACTCAAATCCATTTATGAGCATGTGATTAAAGGACTAGAAACGAACTTGAAAGAACTTCTCGAATTTTATGCGTTAGCACCAACAGAAGAATTAAGAGATAGAAATTTAGACGATGGATTTTTTTCCGGAGACTTATTGGCTTTTGCAAAAACTTCCGTACGTAATTATTCTAATGCTATTACAGAAACTGCTACACCGATTTTACGGCAAACGTTGAATAAACAATTACAACGTTCCATCCAAACACATGAAATGGTGTTTAATTATATGTATAAAAATGGGTATTACCCTGCATATGATTTGGAAAAGTTATTAAAACATGATGTTCAACTTGCTAATAAGGCTTTAAAAATGAAATAGTAATACAAAAACCTGTAACAAAGAAGGAATCTTCTTGGTACAGGTTTTTTTGGGTCTTGATTAATTAGTTATTGCGCTTATCATTCTTGTCACGTTTGCGATTACGATTGTTGTCATCATTGTTGTTGTTATCGAAATCATTGAACTCATTCTCGTTCGCAAATTCAACACGGTTGTTATCGTTGTTGTTATTATTGTTATCGCGGTTGCGGTTATTATTGTTAGCCATTTTAATCGCCCCTCCTAGATAAGTATTTGATGAAATTCCTCCAACGAAAAGGGCCCTTTTTCTTTAGATATATTTCATCGACAAATTATATTCTGCCCAAAAATAAAAAAATAAACCTTTTCATTCGACAATTTATTACAATCCGCCAAAATATGAAGAGAACACTGTATGATCTACTCCGATTTTTCTTCTATAACATGAATACCCGGATAAACCATATTTAGTTGGTTAATATAATGATGGGAAAAATATAAAATAGGTTGGTGAAATGAATGTACAAACTATTGTCTCATAATGATTTAGATGGGGTCGGTTGTGGAATCTTGGCTAAACTCGCTTTTGGAAACAATGTCAAGGTTCGTTATAATTCTATTGGTAGTCTAAACAAAGAGGTTGAGTGGTTTTTAGAAAATGAAAAAGATGTATTCTTATTTATAACGGATTTATCTGTAAATGAGAAAAATGAAAACCGATTAGAGGAGTATTATAAACAAGGTGGAAAACTTCAATTAATTGACCATCATCAAACGGCACTATCATTTAACAAATATGAATGGGGTCATGTTACTGTGGAAGATGAAGAGGGGCGTTTAACTTCTGCAACAGTTTTATTTTATGAATATTTATTGAAACATAAATTTCTTGAATCATCAGAGGCTGTAAATGAATTCGTAGAACTGGTGAGGCAATACGATACTTGGGAATGGGAGAAAAATAACAACGAAAAAGCACAGCGTCTTAATTCTTTATTTTTCCTTGTTTCCATTGAAGAATTTGAAGAGGTGATGCTCGAGCGGCTCCAGTCCAATGAACATTTCTTTTTTGATGAATTTGAGGAAAAGATTCTTGATATGGAAGAAGATAAAATTGAACGATACATACGAAGAAAACGTCGTGAGTTAGTTCAGAGAAAAGTTGGAGAATTGTATGCGGGTGTAGTATATGCGGAGTCTTATCATTCAGAATTAGGAAATCAATTGGGAAAGGAATATCCTCATCTAGACTATATTGCAATTTTAAATATCGGTGGAAGGAGAATGGGTTTTCGAACCATTCATGATCATATTGATGTTTCGGAAGTTGCTGCTCGGTTTGATGGTGGGGGGCATGCGAAAGCAGCAGGATGTACAATGAATGATCTTGCATTTCGATTATTTGTGGAGGAGACGTTTGAACTTGATCCATTACATGAGGATGCGAAAAGGAATCGCTTTAACTTGAAAGAATCATCTTTTGGAACATTATATAAAACAAAATCCGATGATATTCTGTTTATCATCCAGGTAGAAGAAAACTGGGTAATTGAAAAAGATAACGTGAGGTTGGAACAACAGTTTTCTAATTTTCGACAGGCCGAGATGTATATAAAGAGAAACTTTCAAGCGTGGGTGGCAAAAGATGAAGTATTTGTACAATACTTAATGAATGAGGTTAAGAAGAAAAAAAGAGAAGAGTAAATGTAAATGGCGCTTTCCTGTTAAAAAAGGATAAGCGCCTTATTTTACCTAATCGCGGTCTTCATAATCTTTCTTAATGTAGTCTACATTATCTTCCTCAGAAAATTCTGTTTGAGGATGAGTATTCAAAACACTAAATGGTTCCTGATGGTTATATTGTTTGTATAACACCTTCTCTTTCATATAAACATGAAAAAGACCTTCACTGATTGCTATGAAAAAGGCAGCAAAACCTGATACAATTCCAATAGGTGTCGTTGGATAAATAAACATACTTGATAATGCCCAGATCCCTACAAAAGCCAAGGCAAAGTCAGCAATAGTTGCAATGAAATTATTAAACCTTGGTAATATAAGAAGATCACCTATTATATAATTGATTCCAGTTACTAAGGCACTAATAAGAAGGATTTCACCTAATGTTGCCGTTTCAAAAATGGCTAAAAGGGAAAATAAAATAACAGAAGTTACAATAAATTTAATTCCTAATGCTTTTATATGTTTCATCATACTATCCTTTCTTTTTTTCTTAGTATTAGAAAAGGTGATAAAAAATATGCAAATAAGGAATTCTAAATGATAGGGGAGAAATCAATGAAAGATGTTATTGTTTCATGGAGCGGGGGAAAAGATAGTGCTTATGCAGTATATACCCTATTAAAAGATAAAAAATATAATATAAAAGGGTTATTTTCCACTATTTCTGAGAAAGAAAAACGGCTACCGGCCCATGAGGTTAAATCGGTATTTATACGAGAACAAGCTAAATCAATTGGATTGCCCTACCATGAAGTAATCCTACCTGATCATCCGAGCAATGAAGTGTATGAACAATTAGTTGGTAATCAATTAAAGAAGTTTAAACAGCAAGGTATAAACACCGTTGTTTATGCTGATTTGCTTTTAGAGGACATGAAATTATATCGTGATGAGTTTATGAAGAAGTATGACGTTGAAGGGCTTTATCCTTTATGGAAAAAAGATACACTACAACATGCAAGAGATTTTGTTTCAGAAGGTTTCCGGGCAATCGTCACCACCGTTGATTTGGAAAAATTACCAGCAAAGATGATTGGAAAAGTATTGGATCACGATATGATTAATTCCTTTCCCGATTACGTTGATCCCAGTGGAGAGTTTGGGGAATTCCATACTTTTGTTTTTGATGGTCCAATGTTTAATTATCCTATTAATGTTCAAACTGGTGAATTATTTACAACAATAGATGGACGTTATCTACATATTAATATAAATAATAAAGGCATTCGCTAAAGATAAATAGCGAATGCCAAGTTTTCACAAAAATCTTGTACAGGGAAACGTTAATTTGAAGATGTCGTATTCCCATCTGTGTTTGATTGATTATTACTTTGGCTTCCAACCATAGATTGGACCTGATCAGTTACTTGTTGGACATTCGGGTTGTTTAACGTATTTTGTACCATATTAGAAACCTGTTGTGGTAATTTCTGTAAGGTACCATTTTGCATTCCTTTACTTATTCCATAAATTGCTGCACCTGCCGCACCTATCGTTAGTAGGGAAGTCATCATACTACGGTTGTTATTCATGGAATCACCCTTTGTCAATTTTAGCTTCTCTAAATGGAAGCAAACTTAGTTTGATACGAATAGTATAGGTATATACCTCTCATTGTTTACCATTTTTGTTTATCATACTTCATCATACTCATCATATATTAAACGGGTAACCTGAGTAGATTCTCCTTTTTCAACTTCTTCATTTGTAGCATTTTTTCCATAGGAATCTTCAGGGTCTATTCCAGGAGCCTGTGCAGAATTAGGAACTCGTAATTTTTGTAACTTATTTTTTTTATCCATCTTTTCTCTCTCCTAATGTAATAAATAATTTTGTTCCATTAAAGCTGTAGCAATTTGTTCTTCTGTAATAATATCATCATTAAATTCAATTTTTATTTCACCATCTTCCGTGTCAATTAAAACTCTTTCCATTCCGTCATATTCATTCAAAATCTGTTCAATTTGTTGAATAACTTGACCAGTTGTAGCCTCTTTGACAAATAAAGTTATTTCCGCCATGTATATACTCCCTTAATTGAAATAATCTATATTATTATTCCAAAATCTTATAAAAACATGTTTAAAATAAAGTAATGGTGATATAATGGAAACAAACGTTCTGTTCAAGGTGGTCTTCCTATGATAAAATTATTAAATCATTCCCTACAAACTAGGGAAAAAATAAAGATCATATATTATTCGAATGATAAAAAGCTTTCACAAAGAACCATCAAGGTTATTAAAATGAACGATTCAAATGTTCTTGCATATTGCTACATGAAGCACAGTGTAAGGGTATTTAAGTTAGACAATATTTTAGCTGTAGAATCAGTTTATCGAAAACCTGGATAATCAATTCTGTTAGAAAATTTCTTGACTTTTTGAATCGTAATTTGTATGATGAAATAAATAATAGAATCTTTAAATCGGTCCTGTGAGGCTGGTAAGGTTGAACGTGATAACCAAATTAATAAAGGCGAAATAATATATTATTATTTCGTTCTCTCTTCATGTGCACCCTTGCCAAAATTCAGGCAAGGTTTTTTGCTTCGGGAGCATACTAACCTAAGGATTCTATACAAGAGGAGAGAATAATATGTCACAACGAGAAATCCAAGTGGATGAACGTTTACCATTTTTACAAAGTTTACCGTTAAGTTTCCAACACTTGTTTGCAATGTTTGGTTCTACTGTTTTAGTTCCAATTTTATTTGGCATTGATCCCGCTACGATTCTTTTAATGAACGGTTTTGGAACAATTTTATATATTTTTATAACAAAAGGAAAAATACCAGCTTATTTAGGTTCTAGTTTTGCCTTTATCTCACCAGTAACAGCGGTATTAACAGATGGTGGGGGATATAGTGCTGCATTAGGTGGATTCTTCGTTGTTGGTTTGGTTTTAACACTTGTGGGGCTATTGGTTAAAGTTGTTGGGACAAAGTGGATCGATTTTATTTTTCCACCAGCAGCAATGGGAGCAATCGTAGCCGTTATCGGTTTAGAACTTGTCCCAACTGCAGCGGGTATGGCAGGCTTAGTAAGAGAGCCAGACGTTTCAATTGATACGACTACTATAATAGTGGCTTTACTAACTTTAGCTTTCACTATTATATATTGGGTTACGATGAGAGGATTCCTGAAAATTATTCCAATTTTACTTGGAATTGTAACAGGTTATATGATCGCAGCTATCTATGGAATAGTAGATTTCTCTGCTGTAAACGAAGCAAAATGGATTCAAATGCCAACTTATTATGGGATTGAATTTAACTGGTCTGATATTATCATTATTTTACCTGCAGCATTAGTATTAATTCCGGAACATATCGGTCACCTTGTGGTAACAGGAGATATTGTAAAAAAAGATTTAATCAAAGATCCTGGCTTGGATCGTTCTTTATTAGGAAACGGAATTTCTACGATGATATCAAGTTTCCTTGGTTCCACACCTAATACTACGTATGGTGAGAATATTGGGGTTCTTGCTATTTCTCGTGTGTACTCGACTTGGATTATTGGGGGAGCAGGATTATTAGCAATTGTACTTTCATTCTGTGGAAAGCTTGCTGCGTTAATTCAGTCTATTCCTACCCCGGTTATGGGCGGCATTTCATTACTTCTGTTTGGAATTATTGCTGTGAGTGGTCTACGGATGTTAGTTGAACAAAATGTAGATTACAATAATTCACAAAACTTAATTTTGACCTGTGTTGTGTTGGGTATCGGAATTAGTGGAGCATCTCTATCAATTGGTACAGTATCGTTATCTGGTATGGGCTTAGCAACAGTTGTTGCCATTTTATTAAGCTTGTTCTTTAGACTTCTCGATCTTCTTCATTTATCAAATGAATAAGTACACCTTTTTCAAAACTCTACAGCTATCTGTAGGGTTTTTTTCATACCTTAAAATAGATGTTAACCTATATGGTTCTGTTATATATACCTCTTACCAGTGTGAAGTGATAACCATATGATAATGAAGAAGAATAATTTTTGGAAAGAGGGAGGGAATATTATGTTTCCAAATAGACCAATGCGTCCAATGGGACCAGGTAATAGAAGGCCTTCAAGACCAATGCGTGATCCATTTTTATTTGGTAGTCCACCTAGAGAGAGAAGAGGTAATAATCAGAATTCAAATCTTAGAAATGTAATGTCTGCATTTCAAACAGAAGATGGAAATATAGATTTAGAAAAAATTATGGGGACTGCCAATCAAATTAATGGTATTTATAAACAAGTCAGTCCAATGCTTTCAAAATTTATTAAAAAGTAGGTAATAAACACTAATCCGCAAATTGAAAACACCCCGCTGGCAATTGCCAAAGCCTTTGGCGATTGCCAAGTTTTTTAATAGTTAACACTTAGAATAAATTAGTCAAATCTAGTGGCAAACTAACTTGGAAATAACTTAATGGAAAGGAAAAGGAAATGATGTTTGCTAAAAATACTAAACAACGGAAATGGGCAATGTTGCAAAGGTGGGAGGATCTATTATTTGTACATTGGGCGGTTTCACCAGAACTACTGAAGAAGCATCTGCCTCCAGGATTAGAATTAGATCTTTGGGGAGGCGACGCGTGGATAAGTATAGTCTCATTTAAAGTTAGTAAAGCACGTTTACGCTATTTACCTAGAATTCCTTACATAACACCCATGTTACAAGTAAACGTCCGTACATATGTCATGAAAAATGGAGAAAAAGGGGTCTATTTTTTTACTATAGATACCAATAAACTTTCAGCAGCTATTGGTGCTAGGTTATTTACATTACCTTATTTTAAGGCGAAAATGAAAATGAAAAGCAGGCTCGGGTTCATTACTATGATTAGTACAAGAAATAAATCGAATGCAAAATGGAAAATACGCTATAAAAAGCAAGGGATTCCTACTTATCCCAATCCAACAAGTATTGACCATTGGTTATTGGAAAGGTATGTAGCTTGGAGCTATAAATATGGAAATCTATATAGAGGAGATATTAGGCATAGTTGTTGGAAAGTACAACAAGCAGAGGTAGAAATAAAAGAAAATTCCTTATTAGCATGTTTATTAATGGAATGGAAGAAGCAACAACCGATTATTCATTTTTCCAAATCAAAAGTAGCAGTGAATTGGATTCCAAAAAAGATAGAATCATGACCACCCGTCCAACGGGTGGTTTGCACAACGGCTATAAGCCTATACTACCGACCAGCGTCTCAAGGCGCT
>NZ_JAHHXM010000052.1 GCF_019037185.1 Oceanobacillus caeni | reverse complement strand
GCGCGGTAGCCGAAAAAGTGTACAAAAATAGAGTGCCGGAAATATTGGTGTGAAAGACACACCGAGAAAAACTTGACGCATACCTGTTCATGCCGCCCCTTGTCATTACGATAAAGATGGGGTATAGTTAGATATACATATTCAAATATTTGAATATGTTTAGTTGAAAGGGTGTTTTTCCATTGTGGTCTGATTTACAGGAGTTTAAAGCAGATTTTTTTAAAGCACTAGCTCATCCATTAAGAATTCGTATTTTAGAATTATTGGCAGAGGGTGATAAGAGTGTGAATGAAATACAGAGTGTTTTAAACAGTGAGGGTTCTAATGTTTCTCAACAACTAAGTGTATTACGGGCAAAAAATATTGTTGTTGGAACGAAGGACGGAAAAAGAGTTATCTATTCTCTCCGCGACCCTTCCATTATTAAATTACTTGAGGTGGCAAAGGAAATATTCGATAACCACCTAATTAATACGATATCTATGTATAAGGAATTAGATAAAAAGTAAAGATTTAGACAGCAATTTAAATAGATTAATAATAACTTAAAGGGGTATAGATAAAGAAATGAAGGGGCTTTTGTTTGAACGTTTAAACGGTTACTCATGGAATCACTTTCAAAAGGATCTTCTTTCGGGAACGATTGTCGGCGTCATCGCGATCCCTTTGGCCATGGCTTTTGCTATCGCGTCCGGTGTAAAACCAGAGTACGGTATTTATACTTCTTGTATCGCAGGGATTATTATCTCGATTCTTGGTGGTTCCAAATTTCAAATTGGGGGTCCTACCGGCGCTTTTGTTCCCATACTACTCGGCATTGTCATCACTTATGGATATGAAGATTTATTACTTGCTGGTTTATTAGCCGGGGTTATGTTGTGTATTATGGGCTTTTTCAAAATCGGGTCATTAATAAAATATATCCCACGTCCGGTAACGATTGGATTTACTTCAGGGATTGCTGTCATTATATTTTCTGGACAAATTGGCAACTTTCTAGGATTATCCGATTTAGAGAAGCATGAAAAATTCATCGATAACATGAAGGAAATTCTTCTTCATCTAAATTCTATTAATCTATATAGTATTATCACAGCTATCGTGTGTTTAGTTGTTATTTTAATTACACCAAAGTTATTCCCAAAAATACCTGGATCGATTATTGGTCTCATTATCTCTACCATCATTGCGATGCTATTCTTCAAAGAAAACATTGCCACAATCGGTTCAACTTATGGTAATATTCCGAGTCAATTGCCAACATTTCATTTTCCAGAAATAACGTTGGAACGAATCATGTATTTATTAGTCCCTGCCTTTACCATCGCTGCATTGGGCGGTATTGAATCTTTATTATCAGCAGTGGTTGCAGATGGAATGACTAATAGTAAACATAATAGTAACCGAGAATTAGTTGGCCAAGGGGTTGCGAATATCGTCACGCCTTTATTTGGTGGTATTCCTGCTACAGGAGCTATTGCGAGAACAGCAACCAATATTAAATCTGGGGCGGCTACCCGCATGTCAGGTGTTATCCATGGCGTTATTGTCTTAATGACTGTCCTTATCTTTGCACCTTATGCCTCCCAAATTCCATTAGCAAGTATAGCGCCAGTCTTAATGATTGTGGCATGGAATATGGCAGAAAGAAAACAGTTTGCACATTTATTACAGTTAAAAACTGGGGACTCTCTCGTTCTATTAGTTACATTTCTTTTGACCGTATTTACTAGTATTACAACGGCGGTATTAGTAGGTCTTATTCTGGCACTTGTATTATTTGCAAAGCGAATGAGTAACATTTCCATAGTTTCCAGAGTACTACCCGACCATAGCAATCAACATGAAACTGTTGCATCTCATGTAGTCCATGATACTCATGATTGTCCACAAATTAGCATCTATACCATTGAAGGGCCTCTTTTCTTTGGTGCGGCGCAACTTTTTGAACAACGAGTCATGGAGTCTATCCATTACAAACCAAAAGTGTTGATATTACGGATGGGCAATGTTCCATTTATGGATACAACAGGAGAAGCCAACTTTAGAAATATCGTTCAATACTTTAGGAAAAATGGTGGAACTATTCTTATTTCCGGTCTTCAACCAGAAATAAAAGAGCAAATGAGACTATCTGGTTTATACAAGGAAGTAGGGGAAGAACATATATTTGAACGGACTGGTGAAGCAATTAACGTTGCTTTAACGAAAATTAATTTTCAGAAATGTCTTGGGTGTAAGCATTTTGCTTTTCATGAATGTGAGCAACTGTCGAACTCAGGTACTTTAGATAAAAGAGAATTAAATATGGCGCAAAAGTAGGTGGAATTGGGGAGGTGCAATGCCCCCCTACCCCATAACTTTTTCAAGAACTTCATAAATTTCTGGTGCGACTTTATTCATTCGCACTGGTTTCCATTCCTGGTTTACCCACATATGTTTCGTCGTTCCTTTTGCAAGTAGCTCACCAAAGGGTTCCATTGTTTCCCCTTTTTCTTGTGCAAATTCTTCCTCACTTATTTTTCTTACTTCATAATAAAATTCAATACGTACTGGGGAATATTTGGTAACTTTTGAAAAAACCGCTACGCAATCATCGTAGTGAGCGGATTTCTTATATTGAATGTTTACATCTAATACAGGAAGAAGAACTCCGTATTCCTCCATTTTACTATAAGCAAATCCGTAGTGGCGAATCCATTCTGTGCGGCTTACCTCAAACCACGTTACATAATTTCCGTGATGTACGACACCCATCTGATCTGTATCTTTATATTGGACACGCATATTTTCTTGATGCCATCTATCTGTCATTTTTGTCTCTCCTTACTTAATTTTCTATTATTAAGATAGTTTAGCTTTAGCAATATCTTTTAGACGAAATTTTTGAACTTTACCTGTACTTGTCATTGGCCATTCAGATGCTTCGACAAACCATACATGACGTGGTATTTTAAACTTTGCTAGCCGAGAAGAACACCATTCTATTATATCTCTTCTTGTACAAGTTTCGCCTAGTTTAAGCTCAATAAAAGCTGCTCCTATTTCTGTTGTTATGGAATCCGGTACTCCAATGACGTTGACTTGACTAACTGCCGGATGCTCAGAAATAACGACCTCCACTTCACGCGGGGATACTAATTCTCCAGAAACCTTGTACATTTCCTTACTTCTTCCAAGAAGCTGGATATAGCCATTTTCATCGATTCTACCTACATCTCCAGTACGTAACCATCCGTCTTTATCGATCGCTTCCGCTGTTTCTTTAGGTTTCTTATAATAGCCATGCGTTACTGTGTTTCCTCTAACTACAAGTTCACCGACAGAACCAGCTGGTAAGGTTTTTCTTGTGTCCGGATCAATCGTTTTATATTGAACATTACTTCCGTTAAATTCCGTTACACTACTGGAACCACCTAATTTTGGACGTCCTACTCTTGTGGAAATACGCTCTAATGGATCGCCAATTTCCGTTGTTACTCCTGATGAAGAAACCTCTGTTTGTCCATAACCTGTAATCATTTCTGTTAGTCCCAATACATTCATTGCTTTTTGCCAAACGGGAATAGGAGCAGGTGCCGCACCGCACCACATGGCAAAAAGATTCGATAAATCAAATTCCGAAACACGTGGATGATTTAACAATGGTACCAAAGTAGATGGAACACATAAATAGTCATTTGCTTTATATTTTTCCATTAATTGTAAAGACTGAAGTGGTGATGCCCCGAGAGCCGAAATAAACGAACCCCCAACAAAGGACATCGCTAAAATCGCTTCAATAATCGCAAAGCAATGATAAAACGGCAATGGTGCAAATGTGACACGACCATCTTCAATTGCTCTACTCATACATGTGGCATAACTAGCACGAAGAAGCATATCTTCCGTTAGCATAACACCTTTTGGACTCCCTGTTGAACCAGATGTATACATAATTATAGCTACCTCATCAGGGTAACGAGACTCATCCCATCTTTGTTGGAACTCCTCATCGGTAATGGAATCCGACCCTTTTAGAAAATCATTCCAAAGAAGAAAACGTCTATCCATTGCATCTTTCTCATCAGTCGGGATACCTATCACTTTTTCAATCTGGCTATTCTCCTGAAATTCTGGAGTATCCAGCAATTCTGCTACTACTTCTGCATGACGTTGATTTTTTACCGTTTGCTGTACTAACAAATACTGTGTATCCGATTGAGAAACAATATACCCTAGCTCATCTTTCGTAAGCATCGCATTAATTGGAATAAACACTGCCCCAACCATGGAGGACGCAATCATTAAAGATGGATACGTAGCATCATTATTCATTAAAATCGCGATATGATCTCTTCGTTTTACCCCAAGTTTCATGAAAGCTTTCGCATATTGAACTGCCAAGTCCCATACTTCTCCGTATGTTAATTCTTTTCCATCTATGTACATATACGGTCTATCTTTATATTCTGAGCATGCTTTTTCAAAATGTCTTGCAATCGTATCCCTTGGCCAGATTGGATAGCGATCTTCCAATGCCTTTCTTCTTTCCGCTATACTTAATATCGTTTTTGTGGACAATCGAACTCCTCCTTCTATTTTTTTAAAAATTGCGAAGTGTCGTGTTCAGCGGATTTTTTTGAACCGCCTCCATTACCATCATACAATGAATGGAAGTAATTGAACGCTTATTTTGCTTTTATTGTTCTTGGGCTATCCGTTCCTTCATTCCCCACTGATGATTAGTCGTACTTATAGGATCTTTACGGTAGGTTAATGTCTCACCTACCCTCTTTGTTTCCCTAGAAATTTGAGGCGAGAGTCTTACTACCTGTTTAGGTAGGATAAAAATGTAATTAATGTTTACAATATGAATATCAAACAAGAATAAGGAGTGAGGTCTATGTCATTTCCTGAAATACACACAAACTTTTGGGATGCAGTTATTGCAGTGCCACTAATTGTAATCATTACACAGTTTTTTTAGCTATTTCCAATTCCTCATAAATATTTTCCTACTATCGCATCAGCTTTAGGTTTTCTAATCTCCATATTCATTAGTCACCGTCACGATTTAATAGCTGGGATTTTTATGGGAGGTTTTTATGGAGCAGCAGCAATCGGATTGTACTCCTCATTAAAAACCACTTGGATCACTTTTCGAAAAAAATATATGAAAAACAAACTACAATCAATCAGTAAGGGATAAATGAAAAAACGAGAAAGCTACTTGACTTGTAGCAATCTCGTTTTTTTGAAAGCAGGAAAGTATAAAGTTATAATTATTTACAGTACAAAAGGGGCAGAAAGAATATCCAGCATCTTTACTAATGATTACTTTAATCCTATTCTTCTTTGTAATTTTGAAATAATTACGCTAAATTAGCTTTACCTATTTTTCCACTTTCTCTAACTCATTCAAAAATGCAGGTTTTCGGTCATAAGTTTGCTTCAGTTCTTTTACTAGCTCCTTAAATTTCGTTTCTCCACATGCTTCCTTGAATACGGTAAGTTTTCGGCAAACGTTACGATATGTTTTTCTTTCCGAAGCGTGATCTGCCTCAAATCTTATATATTTTGTAAATATATCTTCTACCTTTTCGGGATAATCATTTATTAAATATGGATAGAGCTCTACAATGGTAATTGGTGATTGCTCGCAGTATATAAGTACTTTATCACTTCTGTTTTCTGTTTTAGCTATATACACATAAACATGCGGCAAGTAACCAGACTTATTTTCAAATACATCAAAAATTTTATCTAAAACATCGTTCCATTCCTCTTCAGAATATAAATCTTTTAGTTTCGCATATGCTTCATATTCATTATCATAAACAAAATCAAGCAATACCTCTTTTTGTTTTTCCATGTCCTCTATCGCTTCATAAATTTGTAACCGATATTGTTTCCACTTCTTTAGAAGACCTGGATAGTCACAATCATTCTCTTCCCCGTCTTCACATATTTTTAAGGCCGTGTCATAACTGCCATTAGCCATTTCTTTTTCAATCGCTAGTTCTCTAAACTCGTCAAAATCTAAGTTATCATTAATAAGTTGCTCCGCTTTATCTAGTTCCCCATTTCGTTCTAGAATTTTCAGCTGCAATTGTTTAATAGACTGCTGATCATAATCTGAAGACCTTGAGGAAATAGTCGAAATATCAGCCAGAAGTTTTTCCAGTGTTTCTTCCAACTTAAGTCTTGCATGGATACGAGCGGAATAAATCGTGCAAACATCTAATAATTCATAGCGTATATCATTCCAGCCATCATATCGTTTTTGCATAGATTCCTTCAAAATTAGTTGGAACATTTTATCTTGTATTCGGAGGTCAGTTGATACTAGAATCATAGACGAGGCATCCTTCAGAAGTGTAATGCTTTCATTCACAATATACCCTACTTCTCCGCCTGAATCATCGGTGTACTGAAGCATATCTATCACAATGGAAAGTACGGAAATTCCTAATCGAATTGCAGTATCTTCCTCCCCGTTCACCAATTTTTCTCGGCCTTTGTCAAGGACCATCTCTGCTCCTTGCAACGCAGCATGGACATTTCTCCAGGAAATAAACCCTTGCCTCTTATTCTCGTTTATATATTTTCTGATTAGTTGTTTACTAGCTTTCACTTCATCATTAGGGGTCAAAAGCTTAAACTCTGCCTTTCTCCCCACATCTTCGTCCCCTTCAACAAGATATAGGACTAATTCTACTAATTCATCTTTCGAAAGCTTCGATACTTTTTTCTGTAAATCCAAAATCTCGGACTCCTCTCCAAAAGCAAAAACCATTTATTTTAGTGTAACATATTCTGAATTATCTTTCTGTAATGAATCTTTCAAGGGAATATGTTAATTTTATACTCTTCAAAAAATTCACCTGTTTATTCTTATATGAATATTGTATTACGGAAGTTTAGTCAAATTACTAAAGGGAGCGAAAAAATTGGAAAGATTATACACCCACTCTATCCAACCAGGAGATGATTACTGGATCTTAGCCCAAAGATACAACACAACTGTTAACCATATCCTTGCGCTAAATCCATTTGTTAATCCCAATCATCTTTATATTGGTCAGCAAATTTCCATACCTATTTCTGAAAATATTACGAGGCAACCTGAACATTGCATCAGTCAGGCCGAGGTAGATTATAGAAATGACATGCGTAGTCTATGGGAAGAACATGTAGCCTGGACAAGAATGGCGATTATTAGCTTAACATTCAACTTACCTGACATTGAATTTGTCCTTAAGCGACTTTTACTAAATGCAACAGACATGGGTAAGCTGCAAAATCAGTATTCACATTTGATTTATCATGGAAAATTATTTAAAGTAATATAAGTAGATAAGTAATAACTAAAGGAGGACTAAGAATGGCTGACAAAATTAGACTAGGAATCGTTGGTTACGGAAATCTAGGAAAAGGTGCAGTAAAAGCGATTAAAGAAACTCCTGATATGGAATTAGTAGCAGTTTTCACAAGAAGAGAACCTGAATCTCTAACACTAAATGATTCTAGTGTTAAAGCTGTACATATATCAGATGCCATTAATTTTAAAGATGAAATAGATGTTATGCTCCTTTGCGGAGGATCTGCAACAGACTTACCTGAACAAACTCCACACTTTGCAAGCATGTTCAATACAGTAGACAGTTTTGATACACATGCTAAAATCCCCGAATTTTATCAATCCGTGGATGAAGCAGCTAGCAAAAACAATACAACTGCAATTATCTCAGTAGGTTGGGATCCAGGTTTATTTTCCATTAACCGTGTGATGGCAGATGCGATCATTCCAAATGGAGAAAACTATACATTCTGGGGTAAAGGCTTAAGCCAAGGACACTCTGATGCAGTAAGAAGAGTAAATGGAGTGAAAAATGGCGTACAATATACGATTCCCTCTGAAAAAGCAATTGAAAAAGTTCGTAGTGGGGAAAATCCAAAACTAGAAACCGCTGAAAAACACCGTCGCGTTTGCTACATTGTACCGGAAGATGGTGCGGACACAGCAGCTATTGAGAATGAAATTAAAACAATGCCAAACTATTTCGCTGATTACGAAACAGAAGTCAATTTTATAACAGATGAAGAATTACAACGTGATCACTCAAAAGCTCCACATGGTGGATTCGTCATTCGCGGTGGTAACACAGGCGACAACAAGCAAATTTATGAATTCTCCCTTAAACTGGACAGTAACCCAGAATTCACTGCTAGTGTATTAGTAGCGTATGCAAGAGCAGCACACCGCCTAAGTCAAGAAAAACAATACGGAGCAAAAACTGTTTATGATGTAGCACCAGCATACATCTCCCCACGCTCTCAGGAAGATTTGAGAAGAGATTATCTATAGGATAAAAATCCCCTACTTTTATCGAGTAGGGGGTTTACTTTATTATTAAGTGAGGGAGATTATACGGAATTTGCTCATGAATACTGATCTTTTTCTTAAGTTTGCTTAAAAAACAATGCTACTAATGGTAAATAACACTAGCCTTTGATTTTTCTCTTAATTAATAATAATATGGATAACCATAGCCTCCATAATACGGATATGGATAACCATAGCCATATGCATAAGGGCTGATTAAGGCACTACCTAATAGGCCACCTAAAACTCCTCCAACAAAGGGGCCTCCGAAGCCATAACCGAATGGTCTGCCGAAGCCATAACCAAATGGTCTACCGAAACCATGGCCAAATGGCCTACCAATTATTCTCTCGTCAACTTCTTGTATTTGTGGAACTTGCTCTTCATTATACATTTGATTTCCTCCTTATATTTCCAGTAAAATCGCAAAACAAAGAATATAATCAAATACCTATACCTAACGATATTAAGCTATTCGTAATAAATAAATTTGACTAGACGTTAGCCCAATTTTATATAATTCTATCCTAAACAACGAATTCATTTTGAAATAAATAAAGCACGCTCTTCCAAGCATGCTCCATGATGGGATACATAATTAAAATAAACGAGGGATCCTCTTGTATAAGAAGGTTTTCCCTCGTTTATTCCTCAAGCTTTTATATTAAAGATGTTCGTGTTGGAATATAATAAAGTTTGGTCAAAAATATATGCTATAACGTTGATTTTCCAAATATAGCTATTAAGAAAGAAGACTATGGCTTATTAAACTTATTCGTTTTTATTCAATAAGATGATCTATAATTAAACCGTTATAGTTTTATTTCCCTTTGATAAAATTCATATAATTGGTCAATAGAAGAGCTGGACAAAATATGACTAGCTCGTTCAATTTTCTCACGTTCCCAATCGTACCAACGCATTTCCTTTAACTTTTCGACTTCTTCGTCTGTAAAGCGTTTCTTTATCTCTTTAACGGGGTTTCCGCCTACTATCGTATATGGTGGGACGTCTTTTGTAACAACCGATCCAGCCGCAACAATTGCACCTTCACCTACTGTCACACCAAGCATAATCATTGCATTCATGCCAATCCAGGCATCACTTTCGATGATCGTATCCCCTTTTGGCTCGTAGGAGGTTTTAATTTGCTCCTCAAAAGGATACACTGTAATCCATTCAGGATGATGATTGTGATTTCCACCCATTAAAATAACTACACCACTCGCAATGCATACGTAATTTCCTATGATCAACTTATCTAAATGCCAACCATGTTCTTCAATAGGGTTAAATAACTTTCTTGATTTTTCATCTCCCCATAGGTATCTAACGCATCCGTCTTCAAAATCAAAGTTATCGTAATAACCGGAATAGTAGGAATACTCCCCTACCTCAATCATGGGGTTAGTGACAATATCCTTTAAATACTTAATTTCTGACCAGTGATTAAATCGATGTTGTTTCATTCTTTTCCCTCGCTTCTAAGTAGAATAAATCTTTTTTTACTTAGAAGCTTAATACCGTAGCAACATTCTTTAACCTTTTCAAACGACGAACCATCGTCCTCATCCTTTTCCTGTTTAATGGGGAAATTGTAACAAACTAAGTTTTTTTTAAACCCGCACCCGTGGATTTATATCAGTATTCATTTATTGTTAACTTATGACGCATCATAACCCATCTTATATACGAGGCCCCTTTGTCATGCCACAAATATTTATACTTCCTCGTCTGCCAAAAAACGTTTTCTCTCATTCGGGGAAGGTAACATACAACTTTCCTTCTTTCCAAACCATCTATATCTATTTTTAGCGACTATTTCATAAAAGCAATCTCTTAAGGCGCTTGGAACAACTAGTAAGAGGTATAATAGTTTCCATGCTCCCTTCAAGTGTTTGCAAACTCGGAGGGCTGCAGAAGATTTGAAATAGCACCGATTATCTTCTATTAATACAAAACTATCTATGTCTAGTGGGGCGTTGTATTTTTTCAATAATCCTTTTCCAATTTCACTTTGTAACGAAGCAAACTGAAAATGTCCTTTTGGATCTCTTTTGATGATGAATTGAACACTATAATCACAAAAATTACATTCGCCATCAAACAAAATAATTCTTTTCATAATACCTCACCTTTTTTCTATATTCCCGCGCCAAAATAAGCCCCTCCATTGTTGTTAATTATATCAAACAATGGGGAGCTTCTTCTATAATATAGAAATGAAATCCAAGCTATATACATCAGCCAAGTAATTTTGCTTTACCTTTTTTATTCAAGAATCTTCTTTGGTTTTATTTTAATATAGACAAAGTTCTACAACGTTGCAAACGGATTCATTTTATTCGTCTAAGTTTTCTTACGGGCTTCCACCTATGTAATACGAAATTCTTATTCACTGTATGGTACACGGTCGTTCCGTCTTTAGCATTAGAAAGCTCTTTGTTTGCGTCTTCAAAATTAATTGGACGAATCGGTACTACTTCATCAATGATTGCTTTATCATCTTCAAAATGGTAGTCCAGAATTGAAACTAAAAGAAATTGATCCGGGAATATTTCCCTCGCCTCTTGCCATTTCATTTTAGCACCCTCCCCTTACCACCATTATAGTCGAATCTTTCGAAAATAGCACCACTAATTTAAGAATCCGTTTACAACATTGGGTCGATGAAAATGTTCATTTATGGAATAGAAGTGTTCCTCGTTACTTTACATTTATTCCACGCTCTCAAGTGTCAGTTCTCTACAGATTTTAGACGATAAAAAATGAAGAACGTGTTATAAATTGTTCCAAATAAGGCCGATGAACGTGAATGCTTATCCTAAAAATTAAAAAAAGACACATACCTCATGATATTAAGAATATGGTGAGTACAGATTTATCGCGTGCGGATACCGATAATCGGTGCAACTAGTAAATGACTCTGGTATGGAACCAGGGTCATTTACACTAAGTCACTCTTAAAATCTACAATACTACCAACGTAGTGCAATGAGCAGATTACAACATTGCCCAGCTATTTCAGAGTTATTCAGTATAATCCTTATGCCTGTTGGGGTAAAAGACGTTTTAACATCAATGGTAATTCCTGTGGATTCAATCATTTTATTAACTTTCTCCGATTTCGATTGTTGTGCTTCAGTCATAAGTTCCTTTGCAAATACTGGATCTTCTGCTAATTTAGCAAGTAATAAATTAGCCTGTTTCATTAGATCCTGGAACTTGTGAACGGATTTATCTAACTGCTCGGTATCAACGGGCGGGTATTGATTTTGCTGTCTTACCGTACTCTGTATTAGATTATTTCGATACATGGGGGCGTAATTCACAGGAACCGTACCTATACTCTGCGGCAGATAATATGGATAAACCATGTATGGGTGACCGTAATAATACACAGGGGACCCTCCTTCCATTAATCATACCGTACATCTTATGCGTAACAGCTTGGTAGAGGTGTGTCTCAGTCAAAGAAGAACATGTGCGGTGTTTTCAACCCTCTAGCTAGAAATCAGCAAAAATACTATGATGTTACTCCTTTTGTTTCATATAATTACTAATGTATGTATTTTCTCTTTTTAAAAGATAATGAGATTACAAATCATTTGTTTTCGTTTAAAGGTAATATAGGCTCTTCATCGCTATATCTTGAGTACGTCCAACCTCCATTCTCAACATCTGAACAAGCTTCATTCTTACATGTAAATATATAGCTTTGCTGATCCGTTTGAACATAAATCTCATAGTGAAAAACAGAAGATGGATCATCCACGTTGAAGCGACTTACTCCTTGTTTAATTGCATAAACAGGCTCCTTTGAGGCAATTTCTTCATATTGCTCACTTTCAAGCACCATTTTTGTCATTTCTGCCAGGAATTCTAGATCGTCCGAATCCGGGGTATAGGTGCTTTTAAGATAACTTGTAATCCCTAAATAAATATTTAATATTAAGCTAATGCAAAACAAGATAATGATGACAAATAACTTAGGTTTCCTTATCATCTTTTCCTCCTTTTTGTTAGTCCGATAAGCTTTTTTCAATTATATGGTCTGAAACTGACAGTCGATTGAAATTAAACCCGTCGTCTACCTATTTCGAGAAATTGGTCTTTCTAAGGATTCCATATCTTCCTCCAAATTCACCATCTTCTGATTCACCATTTCTTTTGCATCCTTTACGCCTTGGTTATAAAAATAAGGACCAATTTCTTTCAAAATAAAATCCAACATATTTTCCGCTGCTAAATCTCCAATTTCTTCGGATCGTTCGTAATAAACGTATTCTTTCAATTCTTCTTTTATTTGATCTTTGGTTTCTTTCGGAAGCCTAATATACATGGATTCTCTCCTTTTTCAGCTTTTTTATAATCGTAAACAGATATTGTTTTTGTTAATTCCATTTTTATAAAGAAGACTTCCATCAGTGGGGGTTTTCCTTCATCCCCAACTGACAGTTAGTCGCACTTATCGGACCATTACGAGCAGTTGGCCTCTCACCTACCTCCTTCATTTTGCCAGAAAATTGAGGTCGGATAAACCGCTAACCATTTTTCTTACTCTTATTGTCATTCATTCTAAGTTTCTTTTGGCTACTAGAATTCTTGGGCGACCTGATTAAAATTCCAATTCCTAGCATTAAAATGAAAATCCCTAACCAAGAAGTACTGTTTAAGTGTTCTCCTAATAAGAAAACTCCTAATAGTGCTGCTGTTAAAGGTTCTGCTAATGCAAGTGTGACTGCAGTTGAAGAAGAAATATGTGTCAGACCTTTAGCAAAAAGGAAATATGCAATCCCAGTTGCCATAATACCAAGTTGAAGACTTACACCCAAACCTTGAAGACTCGTTATCCAAGACATATCAAACATAAATAAAAACGGGGATAGCCAGATTGCACTCAGCGTGAAAACAACCGCTACTACGGATAATGAGGAGTGATTTTTTACCATATTTCTACTTATAAGGGTGTAACAAGCGAAAGATAATCCTGCCCCAAGAGCCATAATTATTCCTATAGGTTCTACATTTACTGATTCTTTATTGCTAAAGAGCATGAGGCAACCTAAAATGGAAAGAAACGTAGAATACCACCAAATTTTAGATGGACTCACCTTTAAATAAAACCATTCCATGAGACCGGATAAAATAGGTGCACTCCCAATAGCTACCACCGTCCCAATGGCCACACCCGTCATCGAAACCGCCGAGAAAAATAACGGTTGATACAACGCCATACTTAAAGAAGCTAATATTGTTGTCTTGATTGGCCAATTTTTCAAGTCGAGTTTTCCGATTACTAGAACCACTAATAATAAAAATAAACCTCCAACAAATAAGCGTGTAGCCCCAATAGCAATTGGGTGTGCTGTCTCCGGGGCAAGGGCCTGAGTTGTACCCGTTGTACCCCAAAGCATTGCTGCAAGTAATATTAAAAATGGAGAAAGTTTTCCCTTCATTTTTCTCACCTCTATTTACGTTAAAAATCTTTCTATCATTTTCACATAAACCAGTTTATTAAACTCCTTATTACTATACTTCGACATTAAAAGCATCAACCCTTTTTGTGATATATAGGTCCACTATATAAATTAATTTGTGCCAATCCCTCAAAAAAACAGCACAAACCATTTATAGTTGTGCTGTACAAATCCTACTCTTTCATTAATCCCTCTGTAGAAGAGATAAAATATATTCTTTTAGATCTACTATCCGGGAATACTCTGGTTTATCCGAAGTTCCTGCAATGATTAAAGGAACATTAGATTCCTGTCTATGCAGGGAACCATGAGCTGCACCGCTTATATGATTAGGGGTGCTTTGTGCTTTAAATTCATATCCTGGTTTTGCATTAGCAATAATGTACCGACCTTCATGAGAATTTAACGAGCCGTAAATTCTTGCTAAGGCATCTGGATAATCCCCGTAAGATAGAAATTGATTGTTCGTCAGCCGTAAATCGAGGATATCTCCCCCTCTACACTCCAGAACTGGTTATACACATCTGTAAAGGCTCCATTACGGCGGAAAGTTAATATCCCGTCCTTTACTCCTGATACAACATGGATGTCCCGACCATTCTTCCATGCGATTACATCAATTCTATCGTCTTTTCTAAGCTACTCAATCAACTCATTATACGAAAGTTTTTGATCAAGAAGATAAATGAGAGTCATACGTTGATTGACACATAGGGCGATCTGGTCTTTTTTGGTCACTTTTTGCTGGATACGAGCAATTTGGAATTTCTTAAATGTTTTACGTAAATCAATCACATATTTTCGATGGTTGGTTCCTGTTGCACTATGTCCATTATCACCAATGACCATCCAGATATTTTTGCTAATAGCTTCATCCCAACTTGTATACATATTAAATATTTTCTGAATTTCCCGGTCGATTTTTAATATAAGCTTCAGATCCATTGGTCCCTTAAAATGAATCCTCAAATCCATATCCTGAAAAATACAGAAAGTAAAACCTGGAAGCTTTTTTCTACGAATCAAATAACGCAGCTCCTTGGCGACGTACTTGTAATTACCTGCAGCTATTTCCGTTGGTAAACCTCTTGGCCTTATTTTTGAAAAAGCCCCCAAGGAAAAGATGGACGGGACATTTGCCACCCACTCACCATTTTCAAACTGAGTGAAGGAACTTAAGAACTTAGGTGTCTTTAACCGTTGTGCTTTATTTCCGCGGTATACACAGATCTTCATAAATAGTGGTGACATCATTACTCAAATGCTCGTGGTTCAGACGATATAGCATATTATGAATCGAACGTCGCATCCCAATACGAAATGTCTCCCTAAAACCTGTCCCGTAGTTAATGAATTCTTTATTTCTTGTGTCAAACCAATGTAAACCAGGAATCCGATGCTGATCTGCATATGTGCCAGTCAATAGCGAACTATCAATGGTTACTGACATAGCGGGAAAGGACGTGACCATATCAGAAAAGTAAGTACCGTTCTCCATTAAATACTGCAAAGCAGGCGCACGACCTGTTTGGGCTGCAACCTCCAGAGCCTGTGGCATAAGGGAATCTATATTAAGTAAAATAACAGGTTTTCAAATGATTTGGTCTGTTTCATTTTAATCCTCGCTCTTTATCTGAAGTTTTAACATCTGCTTCTTTTTCTTCTACATTAAGTTGGCACAAATTTACACTTTTATACATTGGGCCACGGGAACAGGTCCATCGTCCCGAGACCACCTAAAAAGCAATTTGGGCTAATGTACCTGTCCCCTCATTCCACTTGAAAACTATTTAACGCGCAGTTTTTGTCCTACTTGCAATGAGTTTATATTCTTAATATCGTTCATACTTACTAATTTTTCGATTGTTGTGTTATAGGTGTTAGCAATTTTGGTTAAATTATCTCCAGATTTAACCGTGTAATATACTGGATTACTGGCATTGGGAATTTTTAATACTTGACCGATTCGAATAAAGTTTTCATTAGATATATTGTTTGCTGCTTTAATGATATTTACTGTTGTATTATATTTTTTGGCAATCTCAGAAAGTGTATCTCCAGCTTTTACGATATAGTTAGTACTTGTTACCGGAGCCGGTTGTGGAGTAAAGTCACGAAGATATGCTGTTGGTTCAAGGGTGCTATTAACTAGATCAGAGCTCCACCCGTATAATGGGGATGCTTTCTCTCGTACCTCATAATGCAAATGCGAACCCGTCACATCCCCCGTATTTCCTTGGTATCCAATAAGCTCATCTTTTTTAATCGTATCCCCGATCTTGACTGCGACACGATCAAGGTGAGCATATAATTGCGCTCTTCCATTATCATCTTTCAAAACAACAACATTTCCATAATTATTTAATCCAGTACCAGCTTTCCCCATTCCCGCATATAAAACTGTACCACCAGTAAATGCGTAAATAGGAGCTTTATGCGCCTTAACTAGATCAATACCTGGATGAAAGTCAGACTTACCTCCTAACCGTCTCCAACCATAGGGACTCGTAATGGTATACCCTTCAAATAGATTGGCCATAAAAATGGTTTCCCTCCTTTTTACTATAAGATGCATCTTTATCAAATTCGTAAATTTAATAAACCTAATAATCTCAAAAACAAACCAATATCATAGGTTACGGGAGACAAGGGGACAGGTCCATCATCCCAAAGTGAAACCCTCTAATTTTTATGCACAAAAATAAATATTCCGAAAAAGTCATTGACACTATCCTAGAATTTTGTTATAAATAATTTATAATTATTCGAATAAAATCCGTGACGAGAAAGAGTAAGATAGGAAACCTGTTCCCTAGAGAGTCGACAGTTGGTGAAAGTCGATGTACAGATCGTATCTGAAAATCATCTCTGAGATGCAAAGCCGAACATAAGTAAGCTTTGACGGAATTCCGCCGTTAATTGGAGCGCGTATGATAGTACGTAGCTAAAGTGTCGTATGTTTATTTTTCATACATACGGAATTTGGGTGGTATCGCGAGTATAAACTCGTCCCTTTCTATGGGACGAGTTTTTTTATGGCTCTACGTCAAGTGACGTTGGTACTGTATTTTAGTCGACTTTTAATATGTATTTGATTATCACACTCTAGGGA
>NZ_JAHHXM010000051.1 GCF_019037185.1 Oceanobacillus caeni | reverse complement strand
TTCCCTAGAGTGTGATAATCAAATACATATTAAAAGTCGACTAAAATACAGTACCAACGTCACTTGACGTAGAGCCTAGATTCCTTCATATATATAAAAGAGAGATGTAAAAATAAAGGAAGAAGGGGAGGTTGCAATGGGTATTGAAAATGCGATAACTAACAAGCTAGATACAAATTCCTCAATGTCAAATGATAATACTAAGGTAGAAAATCAAGAACTTATTTCAAATTATTCCATGCTACCCTTATCAATATTTGATTGGATTGAAAGTAATCAAAATCAAATTATAGTCGTTTGTGATGAAAGAGGGAAAATTATTTTTGTTTCTAGCTCCGTTGAAAAATTATTAGAATACAACACAAAGGATGTATTAGGTAAGTATTGGTATCAGTTTTTAACGCGTGAAGAAAAGTGTTACATATCTGCTAACTATGAAGGAATTGAAAATAGGGAGCAAGCATTCATAATTAGTTTATACCACGAGAACGGAGGGAAAGTGATAACAGAATGTAGTCTTTGTAAGTTTGTGGAAGATCAAAAAATCTATTATGTTTCTCTATTGAATGATATTACGGAGCAAAAGGAAGCGGAGAAATTACTCATTCGATCGGAAAAGATGTCGATAGCAGGTCAACTTGCTGCTGGCGTTGCGCATGAAATACGAAACCCTTTAACATCCATAAAAGGCTTCTTGCAGTTATTGCAAGCGGGAATTAATCGTAACGAAGAATATTATAAAATTATGATTGAAGAAATAGAGAAGATGGAAAAAATCACTTCGGAATTGCTATTTATATCTAAACCACTAACTGATCTTAAACGACCGGAATCCTTACAAGAAATGGTCAATGACACGGTTAATCTTCTACAGACACAAGCCAAACTTAAAAATATCCAAATCATGGTGGAGCAACCAATTGTAGAATCCATTTATTGTGATAAGTCACAAATCAAACAAGTATTTTTAAATATCGTAAAAAATGCGATTGAAGCAATGGAAGAGCCTGGTAAAATTACAATTAGTGTTCAGAATACAAATGATTACGTCAATATACATATTTCAGATGAAGGTCCCGGAATCCCAGAGGAAATTTTACATAAATTGGGGGAACCTTTCTTTACAACGAAGCAAAATGGAACTGGACTAGGCATTATGATAAGTAAAAATATAATGGAAGATCATCATGGTTCATTGGAAATCTATAAAAATAAAGAAAAAGGTAGTACTTTTAAATTAAGTTTTCCAAAAGAATTGAAAAAGATATCTAATGATGTACCCTAAAGAATAAAGCTAGCTTTAGGGTGTTTTAATTTATCCCACCTAAAGCTTCTGGGGGAATAAGGAAGGGTAGTCTTCCGAGGTGGTATTAAAGAAAGTGAAAAAAATTATGCAAAGTGATAAGTTTTTCTTATCACTTTGCATAATTTTTTTATATAGGTTGACAAGCAATAAATATTTGTCTAATTGTCGTTAATCCGATAAGATAGAAATGTAAATAGATTTATATGATTATAGTTTGTAAGAATTTCATGTTTTCTTATCAAATGAACAAACTAGACAACGCGACAATTTAGAAAGGGGCAGAGATATGGGGAAAGACAACTTCAACTCAAAAAAACAGTTTAATTTGAATGGTAAAAAGTATAACTACTATGATTTAAAAGCTCTTGAAGAAGCAGGATTAGGTAGTATTAAACGTCTACCGTTTTCTATTCGTGTGTTATTAGAATCAGTTGTTCGCCAATTTGATGGACATCAGATTAAAGACGAACATGTAAAAGCGCTTACGAAGTGGGGGACCAAAGAAGGTGAAGGTGTAGATGTACCTTTTAAACCTTCCCGTGTAATTCTTCAAGACTTTACTGGTGTTCCAGCTGTTGTGGACCTCGCTTCCTTAAGAAAAGCAATGGTTGATTTAGGTGGTAAACCAGAGGAAATCAACCCGGAAGTACCAGTAGATTTAGTAATTGACCACTCCGTGCAAGTAGATCAATACGGAACTGCTAATGCACTTAAAGCAAACATGGATTTAGAATTTGAGCGCAATGCTGAACGTTATGAGTTTTTAAACTGGGCACAAAAAGCATTTAATAATTACCGTGCTGTACCACCTGCAACTGGTATTGTTCACCAAGTAAACTTAGAATATCTTGCTAACGTTGTTCATGGAATTGAAAACGAAAACGGTGAATATGATGCATACCCGGATACACTTGTAGGTACGGACTCCCATACTACTATGATTAACGGTTTAGGAGTACTTGGATGGGGTGTTGGCGGTATTGAGGCAGAAGCAGGGATGCTCGGACAACCATCTTATTTCCCATCACCGGAAGTTATTGGGGTTAAATTTACTGGAAGTTTCCCAAATGGAACTACAGCAACAGATTTAGCTCTTAAAGTAACTCAAGTATTACGTGAGAAGAATGTAGTAGGTAAATTTGTTGAGTATTTTGGACCTGGTCTGAAAGATATGCCACTAGCAGATCGTGCAACAATTGCGAATATGGCTCCGGAATATGGTGCAACTTGTGGTTTCTTCCCTGTAGATTCTGAAACATTGAACTATTTACATCTAACAGGACGTAGTGAAGAACAAATTAACCTGGTTGAAAAATATTGTAAAGAAAATAACTTATGGTATTCTCCAGATCAAGCTGATCCAGACTATACTGACATTGTGGAAATCAATTTGTCTGAATTAGAACCAAACCTTTCTGGTCCTAAACGTCCACAAGACTTAATTCCTTTATCTCAGATGCAAAAAGAATTTACGAAAGCAGTAACTGCACCTGAAGGTAACCAAGGATTCGGTATGGATAAATCAGAATTCGATAAAGAAGTAACAATCAGTAATCCTGATGGTTCTAAATCTGTTATGAAAACTGGTTCTATTGCAATTGCTGCTATTACTTCTTGTACGAACACATCTAACCCATATGTCATGTTAGGTGCTGGATTGGTTGCTAAAAAAGCTGTTGAAAAAGGGTTAAAAGTTCCTGGATATGTGAAAACATCTCTAGCTCCAGGTTCTAAAGTAGTTACTCGTTATTTAGCAGATGCTGGATTACAAGTTTATTTAGATAAGTTAGGTTTTAATTTGGTTGGTTACGGATGTACAACTTGTATCGGTAACTCAGGTCCATTACGTGAAGATATTGAGAAAGCGATTCAGGATAATGATTTACTTGCTTCTTCCGTATTATCAGGTAACCGAAACTTTGAAGGACGTATTCATCCGTTGGTAAAAGCTAACTATCTAGCTTCTCCACCACTTGTAGTTGCATATGCGCTTGCAGGAACGGTAGATATTAACTTAGCAAAAGATCCTATCGGTCAAGACGCTGACGGTAATGACGTTTACATGAATGATATTTGGCCTTCCATGCAAGAAATCAAAGAAGAAGTAGCAAAAGTTGTAACGCCAGAAATTTTCCGTAAAGAGTACGAAAATGTTTTCGATTCCAACGAAAAATGGAACGAAATTGCTACAACGGATGAACCATTATTCGAATGGGATGAAGATTCAACTTATATTCAAAATCCACCATTCTTTGAAGGTTTATCTAAAGAAGCTGGAACAGTGGAAAATTTAAATAATTTACGTGTCGTCGGTAAATTTGGTGATTCCGTAACAACGGACCATATCTCTCCAGCAGGTGCAATTGCTAAAGATATGCCAGCGGGTAAATACTTGCAAGAAAAGGGTGTTTCACCTCGTAACTTTAACTCTTATGGTTCTCGTCGTGGTAACCATGAAATCATGATGCGTGGAACATTTGCAAATATTCGTATTCGTAACCAAATTGCTCCTGGAACGGAGGGCGGCTATACAACTTATTGGCCAACCGAAGAAGTAATGCCTATTTATGATGCGGCCATGAAATATCAGGATGCTGGTATTGGTCTTGCAATTATAGCTGGTAAAGACTATGGCATGGGATCTTCTCGTGACTGGGCAGCAAAAGGTACAAATCTTTTAGGAATTAAAGTTGTTATTGCGGAAAGTTTCGAACGTATTCACCGTTCAAACCTAGTAATGATGGGAGTTCTTCCATTGCAGTTCCAAAAAGGAGATAGTGCTGAGAAATTAGGTTTAAGTGGTAAAGAAACAATTAGTGTGGAAATCGGCGAAAATGTTAAACCACATGACCTAGTAAAAGTAACGGCAGTAGACGCAGAAACTGGTAAAGAAACTACTTTCGAAGCAATTGCGCGCTTTGATAGTGAAGTGGAAATTGATTACTATCGTCACGGTGGAATTCTTCAAATGGTATTACGTAATAAAGTTGCTCATGCACATGCTTAATAGGTATTTTAAAACACTCATACACAGGTTGTATGAGTGTTTTTTTAATATCAAAAGGAGCGTTTATCCCTCCTTAAGCTTCTAGGGAAACAAAGAAGATAGGTGGAGGATGAAGGAAATCTTCTTTTTTGGGGTTAAGTTCAAGTAAAAAATAAATATATTAATTTTAAAGACAATTATAAAATTAAAAAGAAATGGCTATACTTCTATTTAACAGGTTGGAAGTATCAAACTTTCTTCCTATATAAGATCAACTATGGCGTTCACTAAGACTTTTGGGAGAATGCCAAGTTGTCTAAAAAGAATAAAGGGGTGAATTGCCATTTCTTTGAAAAAGAAGCTGAATTTTGAAGAATTGGTTCAGCAAAACCGAAGACAAATATTGGAAGATAAAGAGCTGTTAGATAAAATTGAACAAAGGTTAGAAGACAAATATAAAGAAGCAAAGTAATTTCCCCATGAGCCCCATAAAAAGGGCTTTTTTTGGTACCACCCCCAAAAGTCAGAGTAATAGTCAAACTTCTGGGGGTGGTTTTATTACATCTCTTATCCCACCTTAACGGGCAGTAAGATCCCCACCTCAAGCTTCTGAGGAAACAAAGAAGGTAAGTGGGGGATCAACTGCCCGTAAAGATCCGATAAGTGCGACTACCCCCACTGAGGGAAGTCTTCTTTATAGCGTTTCTTTCTTATGATTGTTATACAAATCTTTACATGCTTTTGGTGCTGTCCAAAACGTTGTGATTAACAAGAATACAACAGGTACTGCTGTCACCACAATAAAAGATTGTAATGCGTTGACACTTCCCTCGCCAATTGTAACTAAAACAATGGCAACTAGACCCATAACCAATGCATAAAAAGCTCTTAGCCAGCTTGGGGGATCCCCGTCACCTGTAATTGCCATAGAAATCGATAAAGCCATGGAGTCTGCTGTTGTTAATACGAAAATAACAGTAGCTAGCAGGAACAGGCATCCAAAAATCATTTTAAATGGTAATTGTTCCGTAATTGCTATCATGGCAGCAGGTGGCCCCGCGTCAGCTAATGCTGTTGATATAGAGCCGGGAAGATTTAATTCATGAAAAATTCCTGTTCCACCTACAACAGTAAACCAAAAAGTTGTAATAATTGGTGCGATGATTGCGACTGCTAAAACAAGTTCTCGAATAGTACGTCCACGTGAAATTCGAGCTGTAAAAACGGCCATGATAGGGCCATATCCTATAAACCAAGCAAAGAAAAAGACGGTCCACAAGCTAAGCCATTCTTTATCACCACGAAATGTGTTGAACGAAATAAAATCATTTATATAAAGACCAAACGCCTCAAAGAAATTATTAAAGATGAAAAATCCTTGACCGAACAATAGAATTCCAATGATTAATCCTAGTGCCAAGAGAACATTAAAGCTGGTTAAAAGCTGAATTCCTCTATGGATACCTGTTACAGCGGAGATAGCCGCGCCAACAACGATGACGATAATAATTATAATTTGAATGATTAAAGTATTAGGTAAACCAGTTAATGAATTTAATCCATAGCCTGTTTGTAAACCTAAGAATCCAATCGGTCCAATGGTTCCAGCAGCAACAGCAATAATGGAAAACGAATCAACAAGTGTTCCTAATATGCTTTTTTGCATGATTTTTTCGCCAAAAATCGGATATAACAATGATCTTGGTTTTAATGGCATGCCTTTATGATAATGGGCGTACATTAATACGATTGTACCTAATGTTCCGAGAATCGCCCATGATAGGAAACCCCAGTCGACGAAACTCGTTGCTAAAGCAGGTACAATCGCTTCGAGTGTTCCATTTTCAATTCCTGAGAAATGAGGCGGTACAGTTATAAAATGGGATAAAGGTTCTGCAGCGGCCCAAAATATTCCACCGCCAGCTAAGAGTGTACACATAATCATACAAATCCATTTAAATGTACTCATTTCCGGTTTTTCCATATTACCTAGACGAATTTTTCCATATTTAGAAATTGCTAATCCTAGAGCAATGAAAAATGTAACTAATACAGTTAGTTGATAAATCATTCCAAAATAAGTAGCGGATATTCCAAATAAATAATCCACCGTATCTGCAACAAAGTCAGCATTAATAAACGCAATTATCACAAATAGTATTAGTGCACCACCACTTATAAAGAACGTTGGTAAATCTAGTGAAGCTGTTTTTCTTTTTGAATCTTCCATTATTGCTTTTCCTCCATCATGTTGTTTGTACTCTTGTCAGTTAGATGTTTGTTTATCCTCCTAAGCAAATTTTTATCTGCTAACTTAACAGAAAGTCCATAAAAATAAAATGATGGAATTATATCTCAATAACTGAAATATAATTCCACCGTTCTACACAATAAATTACTTTCTTAGCCTTGTCAATTTAAAATTCCTGTTTTTTCTACAATAAATTGCTTAATTTGAAGTGGGTTTTCTTCTTGTATTCACATTTCTTAGGTGTATGAAGCGCAACAGTTCTTACCGAAAAAATTCGTGTATAGATTATCTGTAGACAATAATACTAATGGATGAAAGGAGAGTGCTAATGATGCCTAA
Organism: Oceanobacillus caeni; assembly: GCF_019037185.1. Lineage (GTDB taxonomy): Bacteria > Bacillota > Bacilli > Bacillales > Amphibacillaceae > Oceanobacillus > Oceanobacillus caeni. The sequence continues at coordinate 11,549 of NZ_JAHHXM010000051.1, read as the reverse complement.
AAAACAACAATTTCAACCAAACCCAGACGATCGTAGTGATAACGTGGAAAAACTACAAAATATGATTGAAGATACGATTCAAAATATCGAGAAATCTGAAGAAACTCTTGAGAATGCAAGTGGCGAAGATAAACAACAAATTATGTCTAAAAACAAACGAAGAGAAGAAGCTATAGAAGGATTTAGAGAAGAAATTAAAGATGAATACCATAGTTAAATTTTTACGAAGGCACCTTTATAACAGTTAAAGGTGCTTTTAATATGTAAAGAATAAATTCACTTTCATCTTTCATTCATGATAAAATAATTTGGAGAAGAAAACCTAATTTACTGGAGTTATTTTTTAATAAAAGCTTAGCATTGTATATAAAGGAGAATAACATATGGCATTTGGTATCAACAAAGAGGAACTAAAAGCTTGGAAGAAGACAGTGTCAAGTGGAAACATTGGTATTTTAACACATTTCTGGATGGATGATAGATTTCCGGATAGCTATTCTGTGACAAAAGTTGGTTGTACGAATATAGAAAAATTAACGAAATGGGGAGAACAATATGGATTAGATCCAAGATGGATACATAGAGATGAAAGATTCCCGCATTTTGATTTATTTGGGGAATATCAGAAGCAAGTATTAATGAACGAAAAACAGTGGGATCAATTAAAACGATTTAATTTAGATACACAAAAATAAAAAAGACGATATAAAGGAAACTTATTTTTTCCTCTTATATCGTCTTTTTAAAGGACTTTCTATTTTTTCTGGGACATAGTCTACTCCGCCCGGATGGAAGGGATGACATTTACTGATTCGTTTGATACTTAAATATGCCCCTTTTATCACTCCGAATTTTTGAAAGGCTTCTAAGCTATATGCTGAACAAGTAGGATAAAATCTACAAGTTGAAGGTGTGAAAGGACTAATGGCCTTTTGATAAAATTTAATTAAAAACATAAAGATGTATTTCATTACATTTCACCTGATTTATACATTAATCATTACAACATTACATCCACTTTATTTTAGGTTCCGTTCCATTTTTAATCCGTTTTAAATTTTCCCGATGTCGATAAAACACGAAAATAGTTAGAATTGATATAACAATCATTAAACCGATATCTTTGAAAAAAATGGATACTAATATAGTAACCACACCGGTAATCATGGAAGATAAAGAAACATATTTAGAAATATAAAGTGTTATAAGGAATGTTGTAACCATGATAATGAATAGTAAGGGATTGATACCAAGTATAATGCCTGCTGAGGTTGCAACAGCTTTTCCACCTTTAAATTTAGCAAATAGTGGATATGTATGACCAATAACTGCAAAAATACCAATAATTAGTCGATTTACTTCCGCATCAAAGAATAAAGGAATAAGAACGGCAATCGTTCCTTTTAAAATATCAGATAAAGTAACTATAATTCCTGCTTTTTTACCTAATACGCGAAATGTATTCGTAGCACCTAAATTACCACTACCATGTTCACGAATATCTATTTGAAAGCCTAATTTTCCAACGATTAGAGCAGAGGGAATTGATCCTAGCACGTAAGCTATTAGTCCAAATAACACATATTCCATGAATCAGTCCTACTTTCCGTATGAAATATTAATTTAAAGCTAATCTTATTTTAGCACGAAATAGTCATTAATAAAGAGAAACTTTCGTACAGATAACGTAATGCCGGGTAAATTCACTATAAATACTGTCAAAAAGAAGGACGAAAAGGCCGAACAAATGCGACATGTCATTTTCACAGGACTTTTTTGAACAACCTTTATAGGGATGGAAATTAAATGAAAAATGATAGATAACTATGCTATAGTAAAAAGGGACAACTATTAAGATAAATGAATGTAACTAGGAAGACAAGCATTTTTTTAAATATTTTATACAGGAGGATTATAGAATGACGTGGGAAAATCCATCAAAAGAGGAACTAAAAGAAATTTTAGAAACTAAAAAAACAATTGCAGTAGTAGGCCTATCTGATAACCCAGAACGTACTTCATATCAGGTTTCTAAAATAATGCAAGAAAATGGATATCGAATTATTCCAGTAAATCCAACAGTAGATGAAGTTCTCGGAGAAAAAGCTTATGCTTCCTTAACAGATATACCTGAAGAGTTTGACATTATCAATGTTTTTAGAAGACCAGAACATTTACCAGAAGTTGCAAAAGAAGCTGCCAAAACAAATGCACGTATATTTTGGGCTCAACAAGGAATCGTAAATCAAGAAGCATATGATTATTTAAAAGAGCGAGATTTTACCGTTATAATGGATTTATGTATTAAAGTCGTTCATGCTGTATTGGTCACAAAATAAAGAAGGAAAAGGGATGACTTCATTCATGTCATCCTTTTTTTATGCATTAATATAAATAAAGAAAACTTCCTTCAGTGGGATAGATTAAACATATTAGGTTTTACACGAATTGAGCAGGCTTACAATCATTTTCGCAAGATTAATTCGGATGGAATATGCATGAAACATGAGTTTATAGTATACTTGTAATCACGTTCAATTTAAATGTTAATATTAAAAAGTAATTTTTACCCAAATTTACAACACGAAACATTTGTTCTATTATAATGTATAAGAAGTGCGTGTTCAAAAAGGAGGATGAAAAGGACCAAGATCGGTAAATGCGAGTTCCTTAGTACCGAAGTGTCATTTTCACCGGATTTTTTGAACAACCTCTATAAGAATGTTCCAGATTTTGAGGGGAGAGAAAATTTATTGACTAAGCAATCTACTCAATATACAGATGATTCTATTCAGGTTTTAGAGGGCCTAGATGCTGTACGTAAAAGACCAGGAATGTATATTGGAAGTACAGACTCTAAAGGGCTTCATCACTTGGTATTTGAAATCGTTGATAACGCCGTTGACGAGGCTCTCTCAGGGTACGGTGACGAAATAGATGTAATCATTCATAAAGATAATAGTATTTCAGTAATTGATAAAGGACGAGGAATACCAACTGGCATGCACCGAACCGGTAAAACTACTCCAGAAGTTATATTTACCGTGTTACATGCTGGTGGGAAATTTGGACAAGGTGGATATAAATCCAGTGGTGGTTTACATGGAGTAGGTGCTTCTGTAGTAAATGCCTTATCGGAATGGTTTGAAGTAACGATTTATCGAGATGGACAAATCTTTTACCAACGTTTTGAAAAAGGTGGAAAACCAGTTGGAACACTTGAGAATAAGGGAACCACTAGGAAAACAGGGACCACGATTCACTTTAAACCAGATCCAACCATTTTTTCGACTACTACGTATGATTATGAGATTCTTTCAGAACGTTTACGGGAATCTGCTTTTTTATTAAAGGGACTTACCATTAAACTAAAAGATGAACGGAATGAAGGAAGAAATGATACGTTTCTTTATCCAAATGGAATCGAATCATTCGTGGATTACTTGAACGAGGAAAAGGATACATTACACCAAGTTGTTTCATTTGAAGGTGAAGACCAAGGGATTGAGGTAGAATTCGCCTTTCAATTTAACGATGGTTATACAGAAAATATGTTATCATTCGTAAACCATGTTCGTACGAAAGACGGAGGAACTCATGAATCAGGCGCAAGAACTGGTATAACGAGAACCTTTAATGATTATGCTAGAAGGGTTTCTTTATTAAAAGAAAAAGATAAAAATTTGGACGGATCTGATATTAGAGAAGGCATGTCTGCTATTATTTCTGTTCGAGTTCCTGAAGATAAGTTACAATTCGAAGGGCAAACAAAAGGAAAATTAGGGACAACGGAAGCAAGATCTGTAGTTGATGCTGTTGTTTCAGAACATCTAGCTTATTTCTTAGAAGAAAATGCTGATACAGCTAGTATGTTAATTAAAAAAGCCATTAAGGCTAAAGAAGCAAGAGAAGCGGCGAGAAAAGCTAGAGAAGAAGCACGTACAGGTAAAAAACGTAAACGTAAAGAAACAATTCTTAGTGGAAAGCTGACTCCCGCACAATCGAAGAACCCAAAACGAAATGAACTTTACTTAGTGGAGGGTGATTCTGCTGGTGGATCCGCGAAACAAGGTAGAGATCGAAAATTTCAAGCAGTACTTCCACTAAGAGGTAAAGTTATTAATACGGAGAAAGCTAAGCTTCAAGATGTATTTAAGAATGAAGAAATTTCAACGATCATTCATACAATTGGTGCAGGAGTCGGTACAGACTTTAATATAGAAGATGTTCAATATGATAAAGTAATCATTATGACAGATGCCGATACGGACGGTGCCCACATACAAGTTCTTTTACTTACCTTTTTCTACCGTTATATGCGCCCATTAATTGAGGCAGGTAAAGTATATATTGCATTGCCACCACTCTTTAAAATATCAAAGGGTAAAGGAAAGAATGAAAAAATAGCTTATGCCTGGAATGAAGATGAAATGAAAAGCGCAGTTCGAGAATTTAAAAACGGCTATATGATTCAACGATACAAAGGTTTAGGTGAAATGAACGCGGATCAGCTATGGGAAACGACCATGTCTCCTGAAACCCGTACATTAATTCGGGTATCAATTGATGATTTAGCTCGTGCAGAACGACGTGTAACAACGTTAATGGGAGACAAGGTCGAGCCGAGAAGAAAATGGATTGAATCCCATGTAGAATTCGGTTTAGAAGAAGCTGATACGATATTGGAAAATGATAAAATTTCAAGGAATTAAGGGGGGATTGTTTTGTCAGAAGCAGAACAATTTCTAGATCTTCCATTAGAAGAAGTAATTGGTGACCGCTTTGGAAGATATAGTAAGTACATTATTCAGGATAGAGCACTACCTGATGCAAGAGATGGATTAAAACCAGTACAAAGAAGAATTTTGTATGCCATGCATGTAGAAAAAAATACCCATGATAAAGCATTCCGAAAATCTGCCAAAACGGTTGGTACGGTTATCGGTAATTACCATCCACATGGAGATTCATCTGTATATGAAGCGATGGTTCGTCTAAGTCAAGACTGGAAAAATCGAAATGTGCTTATAGAAATGCATGGGAATAACGGGAGTATAGACGGGGATCCACCGGCAGCGATGCGTTATACAGAAGCGAGACTTGCCGCTATATCTTCTGAATTGTTACGTGATATTGATAAAGAAACAGTAGACTTTATTCCTAACTTTGATGAATCTACTGAAGAACCTGTTGTACTTCCAGCTAAGTTTCCAAACTTACTTGTGAATGGATCGACAGGAATATCAGCCGGATACGCAACAGATATACCACCGCATAATTTGGCAGAAGTAGTAGATGCGGTCATTATGAAAATTGATAATCCCTCAGTAACAGTAGAGCAACTAATGACTGCAATCAAAGGACCTGATTTTCCAACAGGTGGAATTATTCAAGGTGTAGAAGGAATTAAAAAGGCATACGAAACAGGTAAAGGGAAAATTGTCGTTCGTGGAAAAACGAAGATTGAATCCATTCGAGGAAATCGTGAACAAATTGTCATTGATGAAATTCCTTTTGAAGTAAATAAGGCAAATTTAGTGAAAAAAATGGATGAATTGCGCCTAGATCGAAAGGTAGAAGGGATTGCGGAAATCAGGGACGAAACAGATCGGACTGGGTTAAGAATCGTTGTAGAGCTAAAAAAAGAGGTAAATAGTGAAGGAGTCTTGAATTATCTATTCAAGAATACAGACCTACAAGTTACCTACCACTTTAACATGGTTGCCATCGAGGATCGTACACCAAAATTACTTTCCCTTCCACAAATTCTAGATGCATATATTAACCACCAAAAAGATGTCGTTACAAGACAAACAAAATTTGATTTGAAAAAGGCAAGAGATCGGGCGCATATTGTGGAAGGTTTAATCAAGGCCATATCCATTCTCGATGAATTAATTGCTACCATTCGTGCATCTAAAGATAAACAAGATGCGAAAAGGCAAATTATTGCTAAATATGATTTTACGGATGCACAAGCCGAAGCAATCGTGATGTTACAGCTATATCGTTTAACAAATACGGATATCACACAGTTAGAAAAAGAAGCAGATGAATTAAAAAATGAAATTAATCGATTGGAAGAGATTTTAAACAGTGAAAAGAAATTATCTCAAACAATCAAAAAAGATTTAAAAAATATTAAAAAGATCTTCGCTGATCAAAGAAGAACGGTTATAGAAGATGAAATTGAAGAAATAAAAATAGATATTGATGTGATGGTGGCAAGTGAAGATGTTCTTGTATCTGTGACAAAAGATGGATACATAAAACGTACAAGTCTTAGATCGTATAGTGCTTCAAATGGTGAGGATTTTGCTATGAAAGATCGAGACCATATCATAAGCTTACTCGAAATAAATACAACAGATCAGATATTAATTTTTACAAATAGAGGTAGATATCTATCCATCCCTGTTCATGAATTACCTGATATTCGTTGGAAGGACATGGGTCAACATCTTTCTAATTTAGCTACATTAGAAAAAGATGAACATGTTGTCCAATGTATCCCAATTCGTGAATTTACAGATCAAGCGTATCTAGTCTTCTTTACGAAGAATGGAATGGTGAAGCGTAGTGAATTAAAACTTTATAACGCACAAAGATATTCTAAAGCACTCATTGCTTTAAACTTAAAAGGTGAAGATGAACTTGTAAATGTCTTTGAAACGAATGGCTGTTGTGATGTCTTTATTGCTTCCAATAAAGGTTATGGATTATGGTATCATGAATCAGAAATAAATATAGTTGGCCAAAGAGCGGCAGGAGTAAAAGCAATACAATTAAAAGATGACGAATATGTAGTAAATGGTCAAGTATTTGATGAATTATCTGAACCATCACTAGTTGTCGTTACGCAACGTGGAGCATGTAAACGAATGAAGCTTAATGAATTTGAGAAAACGAGCCGTGCAAAACGTGGTTTAGTTATGTTAAGAGAATTAAAGAGTAAGCCGCATCGCATAAAAGGTTTCTTTGTTGTACATGAAAATGAGAGCTTAGAATTTATGACAGAAGATGGAGAAATGCATCGCGTCTATCCGTTAGAGTTAACAACGAGTGATCGATATAGCAATGGATCCTTTATTATCGACAGTGATACACATGGAGAAGTAACGGAAGTATGGAAAGAATCTGCGTATCAAGTACCATTTAATGAATCAAATGACTAAGTCTGTAATATGATTTAATGTAAGCCTCAGTCTATAATGTATGAAATGAGGTTGGGACAAAAATGTTTTATCAAAAGGGAAATCCGAACTTTACAGAAGTTATGGAGTAGATATACCGCACTGGAAATTCTGTGGGATTGTTCGTCTTTTGAGTTAAACATTTCGTTATGTCCTAACCTCATTTTGAATAAAAGGTAAAGAGGTGCATAGTTATGGACTTTGAGTTAACAAAAGAACAAAAGATGATCCAATCCGTGGTTCGGGAATTTGCCGACCAAGTTATCCGTCCGAGGGCAATTGAGATTGATAAAGATGCGAAGTTTCCCTTAGATATTTTCGAGAAAATGGGAGAGCTAGGATTTATGGGTATTCCTTTTCCAGAACAATATGGAGGATCAGGAGGGGATACCATTTCGTATGCCATTTGTGTAGAGGAAATTGGAAACGCTTGCGGTAGCACTGGGCTTAGTTATGCTGCTGCTGTATCGCTTGGAGCAAGTCCATTCTATTATTTTGGGACAGAGAAACAAAAACAAACATATTTAACCCCACTTGTGGAAGGTAAATATTTAGCTTCTTTTGGACTAACGGAGCCAAATGCAGGTTCGGATGCAGGCGGAACAAAAACTACCGCATACTTAGATGGAAATGAATATGTCATCAATGGAGAAAAGTGCTTCATTACAAATGCTAGCTATGCTGAATTATTAATTGTTACTGCAGTGACTGGAACAAATGAAAAAGGAAGAAATTTAATAACTGCTTTTATTGTTCCAACTGACACAGATGGAGTATCGATTACAAGTGATTATGATAAGATGGGTGTCCGTGGATCGGATACCGCGCAAATTGTATTGGAAAATGTTCGAGTATCGAAAGAGAATATATTAGGAAAACCAAACAAAGGATTCAATCAATTCCTGCAGGCGTTGGATGGGGGAAGGATTTCGATTGGAGCGCTTGGATTAGGTGTGGCCCAGGCATCTTTGAATAGGGCATTACAATACGCAAAAGAAAGAAAGCAATTTGGAAAACCGATAGTCAAATTTCAAGCAATTCAATTTAAATTAGCGGATATGGCAATGGAAATTGAACTTGCTAGAAACATGGTATACAAGGCAGCATGGTTAAAAGATAAGGGTAAACCTTTTGGTAAAGAAGCGGCTTATGCCAAGTTATTTGCAACGGAAACTGCATTTAGAGCTGCGAACCAAGCAATCCAAATACTTGGAGGAAATGGTTATATGAGAGAGTATGAAGTAGAAAGATATTTACGAGATGCTAAATTATTAGAAATAGGAGAGGGAACGTCAGAGATTCAAAGATTAATTATTGCTAGAGAATTAGGTTGTTAGAACCATATGATGCAAGATATTTTACTAAGACACCTTACTACCATTAACCCACTAAATGAAATAACTGCTCATAGTAATTATAGAGTTACCCCACTATATGATCCCATAATTGATGTAAATGAGAAAACGAGAGATGTTTCCTAATAACTCTCCTAAAGTCTGTTCTTAAAATGGAGTAGAAATAATAAAAATGTAATACAACGACTTCTTTATTCGAGGAGGAATAGGTGTGCACGAATTAAAAGCGATGATGGCTGGAAGTGTTTGGGAAGTTTATGTAAAGGTTGGGGATAAGGTTGAAGAAGGTCAAGATGTCGTTATTTTAGAATCAATGAAAATGGAGATTCCAATTGTCTCCGACGTATCAGGGACGGTCAAAGAGGTTAGAGTTTCTAAAGATGATTTTGTGAACGAAGATGATGTCTTGGTTGTATTAGAGTGATAAATAGACGCTTTTGTTTTCTGAAAATAGTAAAGTGCGTTCCTAATTTCGATAGTGAAGATTGATAAATAAAAGAAAAGAGGATGGGTAATGATTGAGCTTGAGATAAAAGATGAACATATTGCTTTAATTACCTTAAATCGTCTAGAGGCAGCAAATGCATTGTCGACGTCTTTTCTTGACTTACTCAATGAGAAAATAAATTTAATTAACAAGAATCCAAACATATACTGTGCCATCCTAACAGGTGCGGGTGAAAGAGCTTTTTGTGCAGGTGCTGATTTAAAGGAACGGAAGAGTATGACAAATAGTCAAGTGATCGACGCGGTTCATTATATTGGTGAAACAATGTCAAAAATAGAGAAGCTACGTATGCCGGTCATTGCGGCTATAAATGGAGTGGCTTATGGTGGGGGTCTCGAACTTGCCTTAGCTTGTGATTTACGGATTGCAAGCTCCCATGTAAAGCTAGGACTAACTGAGACATCGCTTGCCATTATTCCAGGAGCTGGAGGTACACAGAGGTTGCCAAGATTAATAGGGAAAGGACAGGCTAAACGACTTATTTATACGGCAAAGCCAATCACTGCAGATGAAGCGTTATCGATTGGTTTGGTAGAACAAGTTGTGGAGAAATATGAACTGCTTACTACCGCTATGTTATTAGCGAAAACTATTTCTAATAACGGACCAATCGCTATACAACAAGCAAAACTGGCAATGGATAAAGGGGTGGAAACAGATTTAAATACCGGACTAACGATTGAGTATTTAGCCTACCGAGAAACCATTCCCACAATAGATAGATTAGAAGGATTAAAAGCTTTTGCAGAAAAACGAAAACCATATTATAAAGGGAAATAAGGAAAAGGAGGTTAGAACCTGTGTCTGGAACCGAAGATTTCAAACAAATGAAAGAAAGAATAGAAAGAGGAGGTTCTGAAAAATATCATAAGGCAAATGAAAATAAAGGGAAATTGTTCGTTCGCAAACGTCTGGAACTTTTATTGGATGATGGGATAGATGTAGAGGATGCCTTCTTTGCGAATGGCCTTGACGGAAATTTCCCTGCAGATGGAGTAGTTACAGGGATAGGACAAATAAATGGTCAAAAGGTTTGCGTAATGGCAAACGATTCTACTGTCAAAGCAGGGTCATGGGGAAAAAGAACGGTAGAAAAGATTTTGCGAATTCAAGAAACGGCTATGAAATTAGAAATTCCGATTTTCTATTTAGTAGACTCGGCTGGTGCACGAATCACGGATCAAGTCGAAATGTTTCCAGGTAGACGAGGTGCAGGACGAATTTTTCATAATCAAATCAAATTATCCGGCCGTGTACCACAAGTTTGCTTATTATTTGGTCCATCGGCGGCAGGTGGGGCATACATCCCTGCTTTTTGTGACGTCGTTATCATGGTAGAAGGGAATGCATCGATGTATTTAGGCTCTCCACGAATGGCTGAAAAAGTAATTGGAGAAAAAGTGACGTTAGAAGAAATGGGTGGGGCAAAAATGCATGCGAGTGTTTCAGGAGTTGGGGATGTATTAGTTCAATCGGAAGAAGAAGCCATTACATTTGCACGTAACTATATAACCTATTTTCCAGCTAATTTCAGGAGTAAGCCTGCAATAAAGCAAGCGATAGAGGTAAAGTCATATGAGAAACCTATATCGGAATTAATCCCTAAAAATCAAAATGCACCGTTTAATATGTATGATTTAATCAATCGAATTATAGATGAAGATAGTTTTTGTGAGATTAAAAAATTATTTGCACTGGAACTAATAACTGGACTTTCACGGATAGGTGGTCGAGTAATCGGTGTGATAGCGAATCAGCCTCGTGTAAAAGGTGGAGTTCTGTTTACAGATACAGCTGATAAAGCAGCTAAATTTATACAATTATGTGATGCGTTCCATATTCCACTCCTTTTCTTAACAGATGTTCCGGGATTTATGATAGGGACAAAGGTAGAACGACAAGGAATTATCCGTCATGGCGCAAAAATGTTATCCGCTATGAGTGAAGCTACTGTTCCTAAGATATCCGTTATCGTAAGAAAAGCGTACGGAGCGGGATTATATGCGATGGCTGGTCCTGCTTTTGAACCAGATTGTGTGCTGGCTTTTCCCCGTGCGCAAATTGCGGTTATGGGTCCGGAAGCGGCAGTAAATGCAGTATATGCGAATAAAATAGCACAACTTCCAGAAGAAGAACAATTAGCATTTATAAAGGAAAAGCAAGATGAGTATCGTGAAGAAATCGATATTTATCGATTAGCATCGGAAATGGTGATTGATGATATTATTCATCCCGACACATTAAGAGAAGAGTTAATGAAGAGGTATTCCATTTATCAAGATAAAAATGTCCGATTTACAGAAAGAAAACATGGTGTATATCCAGTTTAATGGAAAATGAACACAGTAAAGGTAGCCTATTTTTGGCTACCTTTATTAAGTTTACGATAATTATATTATGTAAACAAAGGTGAAGTTTTAACGCACTTCCGAAAGAAGTCTCCCTCTTCAAGCGTGTGAAGGGAGTAGCCCAATGGTAAGGGGGAGATGAATT
>NZ_JAHHXM010000050.1 GCF_019037185.1 Oceanobacillus caeni | reverse complement strand
CTAATTGAATATCAATTGTCTGGTAGCGATGGCGGAGAGGTCACACCTGTTCCCATACCGAACACAGAAGTTAAGCTTTCCAGCGCCGATGGTAGTTGGGGTTCCCCCTGCGAGAGTAGGACGCCGCCAGGCAATAAATACAAAAAAGGCAAGGTATGCATATCTTGCCTTTTTTGTATTTCGTGAAAGTATAAAGTTTTGCAAAAGGCTATTCTGACAAACCTAATTTTCCTAAAAGATAATAAACCAATACAAAATAAATGAGATTCTATTAAAAATATGCTAAATTTAAATAGGTCAAAAGACTGCAATTGCTTCTAAATGATATCAGGCTCAAATATGAATGATTTTTACAATTTGTACAAGAATAAGAGGAGCCTTTCTATAAAGGAGGAAACGAAATGGCAACGGAAGAAAAAGAGGTAAAGAAAGCAAGTGAAGGCGATACGATAAAAGTAGTTAAAGGTGAACAAAAAGGAAAAGAAGGTAAAGTACTTCTAGTAAGAGAAAACTCTGTTATCATTCAAACTGGAAAACATCAAGAAACTGGGGAGCCAATCAAAACAGTAGTGAATCATAAGAACTATAAACGTGTTAAGTAATAGAGAATATAACACAGGATGTAAGAGGCTAATTAGTTTATCTTTGGTGGATAAAAAATAAATTAACAAGTTAAAAGCATATCAAATCCAAAAGTGATTGGTATGCTTTTTTCGTTGAATATCAAAGTGTTCGGATTTAGGTTTTCCTCTTTGTTTAGGGATTCGTCACTCGATATAGTTAATTATTTAAACAATTAAATATTAGATATTAAAAGAATTCGGGATAAAACAAACCACTTTTAAAATGAAAAACCGCATGAAATCAATTTTAAAAACTTGATCTCATGCCGATTATTTTTTGAATATGTTCTATAGAAGTATGTTATTTCATGTGTTTTCTCCACGATCAGAACTACCAGGGTATTCGTTAAGTTATTTATTTTACCATTTCCACTTTTTGTTCTTTTACCATCTCTACAAATAATTCCAGAAATCGGTTATCGTCGGTAAGTTCTGGGTGAAAGGAACTGACTAGAATATGATCCTGTTTTGCTGCAACAATTTTCCCATTATATGTAGCCAAGATTTCCACATTCTTTCCCGCCGATTCGATATAAGGAGCACGAATGAAAATGGCGTTAAATGGATCGTTTAAACCCTTTACATCTAGCGCAGTTACAAAACTATCGACCTGCCTACCAAATGCGTTTCGCTTCACACTTATATCCATTAAGTTTAAATGACTCGTATAAGAATCGATAATTTCCTTTGCTATAAGAACCATACCGGCGCAAGTTCCAAATATAGGTATTCCCTTATTTGAAAACTCCTTAAGAGCTTCAAAAAATCTATAACGATCAATAAGTTTTCTCATCGTTGTGCTTTCCCCACCTGGAAGAATTAGTCCATTCACATCTTTTAATTGTTCGGGTTTCTTTACAATAAGACTTTGTAATCCTAAATCATGAATATGTTTAACGTGTTCTTCAATTGCTCCTTGAAGCCCAAGAACACCAATTGTTAATTTAGTCATTATTTTTCACATCCTGCTAACAAAACTATAACAGTTTCACTTTTCTGTTTACCATCCACGCTCTTGCATTCTATCTTCGTTTCCTAGTTTAGATATTTCTATTCCTTTCATTGCAGATCCTAATTCCTTAGATAATTTACCAATTAAATCATAATCCGTATAGTATGTTGTTGCTTGAACGATAGCATTGGCAAATTTCTCAGGACTCTCTGATTTGAAAATACCTGATCCAACGAATACACCGTCAGCTCCAAGTTCCATCATTAATGCTGCATCTGCTGGGGTTGCGACGCCACCTGCTGCAAAGTTAACGACGGGTAATTTTCCTGCTTCTTTAATTTGTTTTAATATCTCATATGGTGCACCAAGATTTTTCGCTTCTGTCATTAATTCGTCATCATTCATTCTGACTACCTTACGTACTTGGGCATTTACTTTACGCATGTGACGAACAGCTTCAACAATATTTCCTGTTCCTGGTTCTCCCTTTGTACGAAGCATAGATGCACCTTCACCGATACGACGTGCTGCTTCACCTAAATCACGGCATCCGCAGACAAATGGAACGGTAAAATCACTCTTCAATAAATGGAATTCCTCATCTGCAGGAGTTAAAACTTCACTTTCATCTATGTAATCAACACCCATAGCCTCTAACACTCTGGCTTCAGTAATATGTCCGATCCGTGCTTTTGCCATTACCGGAATAGATACGGCATTCATGACTTCTTCCATAATTCTTGGGTCAGCCATTCTAGCAACGCCACCAGCTTTACGAATATCAGATGGCACTCTTTCTAAAGCCATAACTGCAACTGCACCAGATGCTTCCGCAATTTTTGCTTGTTCCGCGTTTACAACGTCCATGATGACGCCACCTTTTTGCATTTGAGCCATTCCACGTTTTACTTCCTCAGTTCCTAATAACTTTTCCAATTAATCCAACTCCATTCTCTTTTCAAAATATATATTACATTATAAAAATAAATGTGATACTATTGGAAGTGTCAGTTTTTAATTAATTGAAGGGGTCAATTGAAAAGGAGTATAAAAATGGAGATGTTATCTTGTCATTTAAACCGATCAAGTAAAGTACCATTATATGAACAATTATATAATTTTATAAAAAACGAAATCATTGAAGGAAGAATAGAATACGGGGCTAAGCTTCCATCTAAAAGGAAATTATCTGAGTTTCTTAGAATCAGTCAAAATACGGTTGAGACGGCTTATGATCAATTACTAGCAGAAGGTTATGTCGAAAGTATTCCGAGAAAAGGTTATTTTGTATTAGCATATGAAGAATTAGAATATGTTCAGCAAAATGAAATAAAAGTGGGTGAAAAGGAAGTAGAGGAGGAAAGATTAACGTATCATTTTCACCCAAGTTGGATTGACACGGAAAATTTTCCCTTTAAAAAATGGAGAAAATATGCAAAAAATATGATTGATGAGAACTATCATTCTTTACTTTTATTAGGAGATATGCAAGGGGAATTGGAACTGCGACAGGAAATCGCACAATATTTATATCATGCTAGAGGAGTTCAATGTACACCTGAACAAGTCATCATTGGTGCAGGAAGTGAGATTTTACTACAGCAATTGATTCTTTTATTTAAGAGGGACACCATTTATGGAGTAGAGGATCCTGGATATCACATCATCTCAAAATTGCTGAAGAACAATGAAAAAGAAGTATATCCTTTACGAGTGGATGGGGATGGAATTAAAGTAAAGCAAATAGAAGATACAAATATTGATATCGTTTACGTTACACCTTCTCATCACTTTCCCTATGGCTCTGTTCTTTCCGTCAATCGAAGGATGCAATTATTAAAATGGGCTAGAGAATCGGAGAATCGATATATCATTGAAGATGATTATGATAGTGAGTTTCGGTATAGTGGTAAGGCTATTCCTTCTTTGCAAAGTATGGACCAAGCAGGAAAAGTAATTTATCTTGGATCGTTTTCCAAGTCACTTATTCCATCTTTGCGAATTAGTTATATGGTTTTACCGAAAAAGTTATGGAAGAGATATAAGGAAGAATTGTCTTTTTATCAATGTACTGTTTCCAGAATTGATCAGCATATCTTAACAGAGTTTATGAAAGAGGGCGACTTTGAAAGACATTTAAATCGAATGAGGAAAATTTACCGTAGAAAATTAGATAAAACGTTAGAGTTAATAAAACCTTTTAAAGAAATACAAGTGATTGGAGAACAATCCGGCCTTCATATTGTACTAGTTATAAAAAATGGGATGAGAGAGGAAGAGCTAGTAGAAAGAGCAAGGGAATCAAAGATTACTATCTATCCATTGTCCTATTATTTTCTTGAAAAGTGGGATAAAAATCCACCGATGATTATTTTAGGGTTTGCTGGTATTCCCGAGGGCGAATTGGAGAAGGCCATTCATTTATTATTTAATAGTTGGGAATTAGAGATGGGCAAATAGTTCGAGCAATTATTCATTTAATGATGTATTCGTTTTTACTGAAACTGCCAAGGAATTCGTTCGGTAAAATTTGAGTAAAAATGTAGTGGAAAAAGATTTGTAGTTATAATAGTTAAAAAATCCTTCCGAAAAAAATGAGAGGTTTCATCAAATTTTTTTCGATTAGGAGGTTTAAAACTTTCTGCTTTTGGGAATAGCAGTTGTTGTTAGAAAATTTCATTTTAAGTAGCTATAGTAAAATGCCAAGTTTTCTAATGTTTGATGCTATAAAAAAGAATAGCTTAGGGGGAAGAAGAGTGGAAAGAAATGAATTCTATTCAAGTATACCAAAACATTTATTGGGCGCCTTCTATATCTACATAAGTAAAAATATCGAGAAAGGGATTAAAATTAAAAAGATGAGAACTGAATTAGGCATAATTGAAAAGGAAGTAAGTAAAAGAAGAATGACCATTAGCGAACTGATTAAAGAAGGGGAAAGTTTCATTCAATTGAAGGTGCTTAAATAACCTAGCTCTATACAATAGAGCTTTATGTATTCAAATGCTCATTAATTCACAATTATAACTAGAAAATAATTGAAACCTTTATATATATACTTTCGTATGAAAAGGTATCATGATCAAATGGGGGATTGCAAAATGAAAAAGAGCATTACACTACTTTTACTTACGTTTGCCTTTTTGGGGCTTGCAGCCTGTAGTAGTGGAGATAAGGAAGTAAATGGGATTTATAACAAAGCTTTAGAAGCCGCAGAAGAAATGAACAGTGCAGAAGTAGATATAGAGATGAAACAGGAGATGAGTGTGCCTCAGGAAGAAGATGCCATGGTAATGGAAAGTCAAATGTCAGGAGCTATTATTACTGAACCACTCGTCATGCATCAAAAGGGAACAACTTCTATTTCGATGGGAGAAGAAATGGATGAGCCGATGGAAATGGAGCAAGAATTATATTTCGTTGATAACGAAATTTACAGTTATGACTCCATAACGGAAGAATGGTTAAAAATGGATGATTCTACAATTCCTATGGATTTCATTAATACAGAACAAATGGACACATCAGACCAGTTAAACATGTTTAAAGATTATGTAGATAATCTAAAATATGAAGAAACCGATGAGGCCTATATATTCCAATTCTCCCCTAATCAAGATGAAGTAAAAAATTTAACAGAAGATTTGCTCAAAGAGATTATACCAGAGGAACTCACTTCTCAAATGGGTGAAGAAATAACAGAAGTTCTTGAAAATACAGAGATTAATGATTTAGAAGTAGAAATATCGATTAATAAGGACTCCTATCAAATTGAGAAGTATCATGTAGATATGGATATGAAAATGACTGTTGAAGGAGAAGAAATGAATATTAAACAGAATGTGAATACTGTTTATCGTAATATAAATACAATTGAACATATTGAAATTCCTAAAGAAGTAAAAGAATCGGCAAAAGAAGTATCGGAATTTGAGTAGAAAAAAAGTCAACCATTTTGGCGAATGGTTGACTTTTAAATTTTAAGGAAAGATACGAACATGACCATTATCTGTAATTTCCACAGTCGAATAGCTTTCAAATGTTTTTACGTTCGTTATTTCGCTTCTTAGGGGGTTATTCGAATAAAAATAGAGATAAACCATATCCGGTTTATCTCATATTTTCATTACTTTTCCTTTACAGGTTTTCTCCAAACTCCTAATACAACTGCTGATATAATCATACCGATTGCTAAAGAAAGCAAGAAAAGAAGTGGTTTTTCTGCTAGTGGAATAACAAATATTCCACCATGAGGTGCTGGGATAGCAGTACTAAAGAATTGTGTTAGACCTCCGGCAATTGCAGCACCAAGAACAGAGGAACCTATTACACGTAATGGGTCTGCCGCAGCAAATGGAATAGCCCCTTCTGTAACAAAGGAAAGCCCCATTATATAGTTAGTAAGACCAGATTTTTTCTCTGATTCTGTAAATTTGTTTTTAAATAATGTAGTAGCTAAAGCGATAGCTAGTGGTGGAATCATCCCACCGGCCATAATTGCAGCCATTAAACTTCCATCACCAGTATCTGTGAAAATACCGATAGAAAAGGCATAAGCGGCTTTATTAAATGGTCCTCCCATATCAATTGCCATCATAGCACCTAGAATTGCTCCTAAAATAACAGCATTTCCAGTACCTAGGTTTTCTAAGAATGTTACCATAGCCGTATTAATGGTTGCAAAAATAGGACCGAAAATAAAGTACATTAGTAATCCTGTTACGAATAGACCTAACACTGGATAAATAAGGATTGGTTTTAGGCCTTCTACTGACTTCGGTAGACGATGAAATACTTTCTTAAGCCAAACAACAACATAACCAGCCAAGAAACCGGCAACTAAACCACCAAGAAAGCCCGCGTTACTATTAACGGCAATTAAACCACCAACCATACCGGGCATAAGTCCCGGACGATCAGCAATACTTAGGGCAATAAATCCAGCAAAAATCGGTATTAGGAAATCAAATGCATTTCCACCGAGATCGTTTAAGAAAGTAAAAATCGTACTCTCACTTCCAACAAAACTTTCCACTAGGAAGGAGATAGCAATTAAAATACCACCACCGACAACAAATGGAAGCATATGGGAGATTCCATTCATAATGTCTTTATAAATGCCACCCCATACCGAATTTGATTTTTCTTCGTTATTATCTGTTTGTTTCTCACCGTTATTACCTTGGTAAACAGGGGCATCTTTATTGACTGCCTTCGTAATTAACTCCTCTGTTTTATTAATTCCATCTGAAACAGGGCGTTGAATGAGATGTTTTCCGTTAAAACGTTCAAGGTCGACTTTTTTACTTGCTGCAATTATAACAGCATTGGCACGTTCAATTTCATCCTTGGATAGTGAATTTTTAGCTCCGTCTGACCCTTGGGTTTCCACCCGAATATCGACATTCATTTCTTTTGCTTTTTTCTTTAAAGCATCCTCTGCCATATACGTATGGGCTATTCCTGTGGGACAAGCGGTAATTGCGACTACAAATGGTTTCGTTCCATTTGTTTCCTTTTCTTCATCCGCACGTTCTTCTTGTTCTACTTCTTCTTGCTCCTCATCAAATAAAGCATGGATTTCTTCTGGAGTTTTGGCGTTTTTTAAACTGTCGACAAATTCCTTATCAATTAATTGACGAGATAAAGCGGCTAATGTTTCTAAATGAGTGTTATTTGCTCCCTCTGGTACAGCAATCATGAAGAAAAGGTAAGCAGGTTGTCCGTCAAGTGATTCATAATTGACACCTTTGTTACTTTTTGCGAATAAAACAGTTGGTTTTTCCACTGCTTTGTTTTTAGCATGTGGCATGGC
The DNA here is from genome assembly GCF_019037185.1 of Oceanobacillus caeni. Taxonomy (GTDB): domain Bacteria; phylum Bacillota; class Bacilli; order Bacillales; family Amphibacillaceae; genus Oceanobacillus; species Oceanobacillus caeni. The sequence continues at coordinate 11,640 of NZ_JAHHXM010000050.1, read as the reverse complement.
AATACCATCACCAAGTCCTGTTGATGTTTGTGCTTCTCGCTTTAAAATAGCTTCTTTGAACTCAGTTACATCTGTGATGACACCATGTTTATCTAGACTTTCAATCATCTCATCAATGACAGCTTCTTTCTCAGTTGCTTGAAGGTCAAGGAGCATGATGTCTTTTCTAAGTAAATCGGTTATTTTCATGACTATCTCCTTTGTTAAATTTCTTTAATTTCTATTTGATTGAGAAGGGAAAGGATTGTTTCCTTTTTCGCTAAATCATCTGAAAAAGCTGTTGCACTTCCACAAGCAATTCCCATTTTAAATGCAGATATTGGATCCTGATTTTTGGTGAATTCACCGATAAATCCAGCAATCATGGAATCTCCTGCACCTACGGAATTTTTTACGTTTCCCTTTGGATTGAATCCTTGATAAATTCCATTATTAGTAAATAGTAATGCACCGTCACCTGCCATCGATACAATGACATGCTTCGCTCCCATTTCTAGTAATTTTTTACCATAAGGGATTACATCTTGAATAGTATTTAAACTTACATGGAATAGCTCGGATAACTCTTCACGATTCGGCTTTACTAAAAGCGGTTGATAAGAGAGTGTTGCTTTTAAATCTTTACCGGTCGTATCAATTACAAATTCCGCTTGTGCTTTTTTTACCTTTTTAACCATTTCTTCATAAAAATCTTCTGATAGGGATGGTGGTTTACTCCCTGATAAGATAACCGTATCCTTTTTATTCACGTTGTCTAACCTTGATAAAAGCTCATTGGCCTCAGATGGTGTAATAGTAGGGCCTTGACCATTAATTTCAGTTTCAACGTCAGATTTGAGTTTAATATTGATTCGAGTATCATCGGAAATGGAGATGAAATCTGAATGAATCCCATCTTTGTTTAACCGATCATTTATGAAATTACCTGTGAAACCTCCAAGAAAACCAATTGCTGTTGTATCACTTTCTAATTCCGTTAACACTCTTGAAACGTTGATGCCTTTTCCACCAGGAAATTTTGCATCGTCGTTCATTTTATTTAATTCACCTAGATGAAAAGGGTTAACGTGAACAATGTAATCAATAGAAGGGTTCAGTGTTATCGTATAAATCATCATTTTGCCTCCAAAATTGTTGTTTTTTCCTTAAATAATGATAGATCTTCTTTGGAATCATTTGTTATGATTGTCACATCTTCTAAGTCAAACAAATGAACAAAATTGACCTTATTCCATTTTGTATGATCAGCCAATATATAGGTCATGGAGGAGTGTTGTTGTGCCATTTTCTTTATGGCTGCTTCTTCAGGATCAGGGGTCGTTAAACCAAATTCGATGTCTATACCGTTTACCCCAAGAAAGGCTTTATTAAAACGAAACGATTGCAGGTTCGTTAAACTTGTAGAACCAACCATGGCTTTAGTGCCTTGCTTAATTCTTCCTCCAATCAATATCGTTTTAATTTGTTTATCGATTAGTAGAGAAGCATGTTGGATTCCATTGGTTACTACTGTAATATTCCCTTTTTCAATGAAATCTATCATGGCCATTGTTGTCGTACCGGCATCTAAGAAAATAACATCATTTTCTTCTATTAGTGATGTAGCCACTTTTCCGATTACGGATTTTTCTTGAACGTTTTTGAGTGACTTTTCACTAACAGTTAATTCCTCATCAATTTGATATATGCGTTTCGCTCCTCCGTGGATGCGCTTAATTTTCCCTTCGTTATGTAGGGTTTCAAGGTCTCGGCGAATCGTTGACTCCGAACAGTTTAATGCTTTCATTAAGTCTTGGGTTTTTACGATTCCTTGCCTTTTTACCATGTCTACTATTATGGGATGTCTTTCTTCGGTTAACATAGCATAACCTCCCACGCAGTATTTTAACACCAAAAACATTCAAAAACAATCAGTAAATACCATCTTGTTTAAACGTTTTTGGGGAAATTTGAATTCAGAAAAAATAATTAATTGACACTTTTAAAAACTTATATTATTATGTTAAAAAACAATTTTTAATATAAAAGGAGAATCGACATGAACCGCATCCAACAATTAAAAAATAATAACATTCTCATTATTAACTTAATTAGCTAGGACTGAAACATTTCCATTAAATATATGGTAATTGTTTGAGTCCGTTTTGCGTATTAACTTTTGAAGCGGCGCTCAAGCAATTAAGTTAAGCGCCCATCCATTCCGGAGGGCTTTTTATTTTCCCTAAATTTAATAGAAACAATCAATTCACGTAAATTAGGAGGCAAAAGGATGAAGAAATCAACAAAAGAATATTTGGTAGATAGAACATATAAAGCTTCGATCGGACTAGCAAATGCGGTTCTCGTAACATTAGGGATTGGCCTTCTAATTGAAACTCTAGGAAATTTTACAGGCTGGCAAGGATTTATAACGGTTGGGATGGCAGCGCAATTAATGCTTGCTCCGGCAATTGGTGCAGGTATAGCGTATCAACTAGGTGGAAATACACTTATCATATTTAGCGCGATGGCCACTGCAACAGTTGGTGCTGGAGCATTAAATATAAATGCAGATGGATCGTGGGTTCTTACCACAGGACAACCTATAAGCGCGGTAGTAGCAGCTGTACTTGCGATTTATGTTGGTAAAAAGGTAGCAGGAAAAACAAAGCTAGATATGATGGCAATTCCGTTCGCTGCCATATTTGTAGGAGGAGTTTGCGGAGTTGGTATAGCAGCAATTGTTACACCATTACTAGAACTGATTAGTGCACAAATAACGAATGCTGTGTCAGGCTCACCATTGATTGGGGCTATGTTGATTTCTCTTGTATGGAGTGTTTTCCTTATGTCTCCTGCATCTTCCGCGGCAATTGCAATCGCACTTCAATTGGACCCGGTTTCGAGTGCGGCTGCTTTGATTGGATGTACCGCACAGTTTGCTGGATGGACGGCAATGTCGTTTAGGCAAAACAAGGCTGGTGCAAATATCGCACAATCTTTAATTACACCAAAAGTACAAGTTCCGAACTTAGTAAGAAATCCAAAATTAGTAATTGGACCATTCTTATCGGCTATCATTTGTGCACCAATAGCAATACTTGTTTTTAATTTCCAAGTACCATATCAGTTAGCTGGATTAGGTTTGAACTCACTAATTGCCCCAATTAATATCATAGTCAACCAAGGAATCGGAGTTTTCCTAATGTACATTGTTATTAGTGTAGTTCTACCAGCTGTTATTTCTGTAGCTATATATCATGCATTGAAACTAAAAGGCTGGGCCGAAACTGGTGATCTAAAAATGGAAGTACAATAATAAAAAAACTAAGGCACTTTACCAACCCTTTGGTGAATGCCTTAGTTTTTTTAAAAGAACGGTACAAATCACATATTAGGGCACTTGCCTAATATAATAATTAAAAAGTATATCAACTATGATAAGGGAAAATATAAAAATGAATAAATCATTTTGAGGTGGAAAGATGAAAGATAAGCTTTCAAGTACCATGTTAAATATAGATAATGTAAAGGTCTATTGTGAATATGTTTGTAATGAAAAACCACCAGTTATCCTTATTCATGGTTTTGTGTCTTCCACTTATACGTTTAATAAAATCATTCCCCTTTTAGAAAAAGACTTCTCCATTGTTGCAATAGATCTACCTGGTTTTGGGAGAAGCGAGAAGTCTATATCATTTTTTTATTCTTATGAAAACTATGCAAGATTAGTAATAAAAATTATGGACTACTTTGGTATGGATGCCGTTTGCATTGTTGGTCATTCGATGGGAGGTCAAATAGCCCTTAATATTGCAAAATTAATTCCAGATAAGGTAAAGAAATTATTTTTAATAGCCAGTTCCGGTTATTTAAAAAGCTCGAACAGGTTATTAGTGTATTCTTCCTATTTACCTTTCTTTAGTTTGTATGTAAAAAGAGCTATTAATAGTCGTAGTGTGATGGATAGTTTAAGAAATGTATTTTATAACCAATCCAATATTACTGCCGACCATATAAGAGAATTCGAAAGACCTATAAAGGAGAAAAACTTTCCCAAATCCCTAATCCGTTTGTTACGTCATCGTGAAGGAGATTTATCTTCTTACGAGTTGGGTAAAATTAACACCCCTACCTTACTTATATGGGGGGAAGATGATCGGGTGGTTCCATTACGTATAGGAAAACGGCTAGTTCAAGACTTACCGAATGCAGAAATAATTACTTTTAAGGAAACGGGGCATTTAGTGTCAGAGGAAAGACCAAATGAAGTTTCAACTCTTATTTCTTCTTATTTAATTTAAAGGACTAATTGCTCAACGATCTTAAATGTAGTTTAATGTATGTTATATTGTAACTATTATTTTTCAGGTATAAAGGCTAAGATTACAATAAAATTGATATAATTGGTATAATAGCTAATGAATACTCCCACCACTTAATTTTCTAACAAAAATTTGAAGTAGGGGTTTCAAACGATCGAACATACATGGATGAACGCTTAACGTTGGCGGACGAATAAACATATATTTTCTGGTACAAAAAGGCGATTCACCTCCTACTTACTCATTGGGTTACCCCTTACACATACCTTGAGGATGGGAGTCCTCTCGCCTAATAATAATAGAAAAACGACATAGGAGAGATAGTATGATTACAATTAATAAGGCAGAGAATATATTTTATGTTGGGGATGATGTAAAGGAGCCAATTGCAGAGTTAACATTTAATCAGTCTAGTGGCAATAATATTGTGGTAGATCATACTTATGTATCTGATGAACTTCGCGGTCAAGGAATTGCTGGACAACTAGTAGAAAAAGTAGTTGCCTATGCACGTGAAAATAATAAGAAAATTATTCCGTTATGTCCATACGTGAAGCGGAAATTGGAAGAAACTCCAGAATATCACGATGTGCTTTCCGAAAAGTAAATTAAAGAGAGGTGCGATTGGCGAATGTATCTAACTGTACAGGAAACTGCAGATTATTTATCTATGCCAGTAACAAAGGTTTCTGCATTAGTACTGCAAGGACGAATACGTGCAATCCATGATGGTGAGCAGTACCTAATTAATCAAAATCAATTCACCACGCATTTCGAACAAGTAGAAAAATATCGACTAATGATTCAGGAATACCTAAATGAACCTATTCCTGATGATATTGATGTGAAAGATGAAGATTAGAAAAAAAGTGAAGTGAATGCAAAGCTTAAAAGCATTCACTTCACTTTTTTATTTGCATGAATTAGTAATGCACAGGAACAATAAGAGTAAATAATGTTAAGCGGAGGATGAATCATGAAGTTTAACTATTTAATACCTATCGTATTAGGGATATTTTTTTCCTTTTTTATGACGGAACAATTATTGGCGGAGGAAAATAAAGAGGGTATCGAAGTAGGGAATAAAGCGCCTGATTTTGAAATAGAAACGTTAAATGGAGAAAAAGTAAGCTTGTCTGATTATAAAGGAAAACCAGTCATGCTTAATTTCTGGGCAACTTGGTGTCCACCTTGTCAAGTTGAAATGCCAGACATGCAAAAATTTCATGAAAAACATGAAGTAGTCGTTTTAGCTGTTAATTTATTAGACACAGAAATGAAAAGGGATCATGTTCAAAAATTTGTGGATGAATTTGGCATGACCTTTACCATTGGGCTAGATGGGGATGGGGCCGTTTCAAGCAAATATCGAATCAATCCCATTCCTACGACTTATATGATTGATTCAAAAGGGATTATTCGGCATAAATCGCTAGGAGCTATGCCATACGAAACAATGGTAGAGCATTTAAATAAGATGGATTAAAAAATATTTTGAATTGAACGGTAACTTATGCTACAATGAAATAGAATTTAATAACGAATATATTCCTTCGGGGCAGGGTGAAATTCCCTACCGGCGGTGATGAAGCAATGCTTCAAAGTCCGTGACCCGTGCGGTTATGATACCAAGCGGTGGATCTGGTGAGAATCCGGAACCGACAGTTAAAGTCTGGATGGGAGAAGGAATTTTAGAATGGCGTATTTTGGTCTATACTGTATTTGTATAGGTTAAAAATGCTTTATTTTGCTAACTAAAATTCTAACCTTTTAGCTCTCGATGGTATTACTGTCGAGAGCTTTTTGCATTTATTTAAATATCTTATACCCCTGATGAAGGAATAAAAGGAGGGAGATTTGTGTTCACAGGTATTATTGAGGAAATTGGAACTGTAAAAAAGATCCAAAAGGTTTCTGATCAAGCTGTAACGATGACTATTTCTTCGAGTAAAATTCTTGAAGATGTCGGGTTAGGCGATAGCATCTCAGTAAACGGTATTTGTTTAACCGTTACTCATTTCACATCTGATTATTTTGAAGTCGATGCCATGCCAGAAACGATAAAAGCTACATCGTTAAACAGTCTAAAAAAAGGATCTTCCGTAAATTTAGAAAGGGCTATGGCAGCGAATGGAAGATTTGGCGGGCATTTTGTCTCTGGACATATTGATGCTACAGGGAAAATAGTTAAAAAGAAAAAAGAACAAAATGCTATTTATTACGACATAGAAATTCCCAACGACTTAACCAAATACATCTTGCCTAAGGGTTCCATAACAGTGGATGGAACTAGTTTAACTATATTTGGAATCCAAAAAAGTATTTTTACGATTTCCTTAATTCCACATACTGCAAAAGAAACGATTCTTGGCGAAAAAGAAGAAGGAGATATTGTAAATATTGAGTGTGATATGCTCGCAAAGTATGTTCAAAAAATGCTTCAAAACGATGATCACGAGCAGAAAGTAAATCGAATAAGTAAAGACTTTTTACAACAAAATGGCTTTATGTAAAGGAGTGAAAAAATGCATACAATTGAAGAGGCTATAGCTGATTTACAAAAAGGAAAACCAATTATTGTAAGTGATGACGAAAATCGAGAAAATGAAGGAGACTTTGTTGCTTTATCTGACAGAATAACACCAGAAGTCATCAATTTTATGATTACCCATGGAAAAGGACTTGTATGTACACCGATAGAAGAGAAATTGGCAAAAAAAATAGGTTTGTATCGAATGGCTAGAGAAAACACCGATCCACTTGTTACAGCTTTTACAATATCCATCGATCATATAAAGACAACAACTGGTATAAGTGCTTATGAGCGAGCATTAACGATTCGCGCATTAATGGAAACGGGGGTAAAAGAAGAGGACTTTAAAAAACCTGGACATGTTTTTCCAATCATTGCTAAAGATGGTGGTGTTCTTACACGCCCAGGTCATACAGAGGCTGCTGTGGATTTGGCGAAATTAAGTGGAGCTTTTCCATCCGGGGTTATTTGCGAAATTATTAAAGAAGACGGAACAATGGCTCGAATGCCTCACTTAGAAGCGTTGGCAAAAAAGTTTGATTTGAAATTTATTACGATTGCAGACTTAATTGCATATCGAAAGAAAACAGAAATGATCATTTCTTAGGGAAATATAGAAGAAAAGGGGAGAAATAAATGGTAAATACAATCGTAGGAAATTTAGTTGGAACAGATTTAAGAATTGGAATCGTAGTTGGAAGATTTAACGAATTTATTACGAGTAAATTATTAGATGGTGCTATTGACACATTAAAAAGACATGGTGTGAGTGAAGATCAAATGGATGTAGCTTGGGTTCCTGGGGCATTTGAAATTCCGTTAATTGCCGACAAAATGGCGAATCAAGATAGATATGATGCAGTGATAACGTTAGGTACGGTTATACGTGGTTCTACTCCTCATTTTGATTATGTATGTAATGAAGCTGCTAAAGGTGTTGCACAAGCTTCTGTGAAAAGCGGGAAACCTGTTGTGTTTGGGGTATTGACGACGGAAACAATCGAACAAGCAATAGAAAGAGCCGGAACAAAGGCGGGAAATAAAGGCGCAGAAGCTGCTGTAACGGCAATTGAAATGGCAAATATGATGAAATTAATAGGGTAATGATTTGGAGCCAAGTATGTACATATTATACATACTTGGTTTTTTGTTTTCTTAAGTGGAAAAATATAGTCTTCTAAGCTAAACTAAAGGTTGGAAGAACTTAAGATGATTCGAGATATTTATCCCACCATCAGTGGGCGATGAAGGAAAACCTCCACTGATGGAAGTCTTCTTTATTACATTCTGGGGGAGATGACAATGAAACTATTATTAGGCCAACTGGCATTAACATTCGTAATTTGGATTGCAATGGCTGTTTTCTATAGTGATATGAATCAAGGAAGTAAGTTGATTTTTTATTTAGTAACTTCATGGTTATTATTTATTTTTGTAGTGGTGATCAAAACATGGTTGACAAATCGAAAAGAGAATGCAAAATAAGCATTTATTTAAAGGAAGATACCTATGCTAACAATTGAAAATTTATATAAGTCGTATGGCGAAAAAGTGTTATTTAAAGATATTACGTGTACCATCTCGCCAAATGAGCGAATAGGAGTAATCGGGGTTAATGGTACAGGAAAGTCCACCTTTTTAAAGGTAATTGCTGGAATTGATTCTACAGAAAAGGGAGATATTTATCATCCGAAAGATTATCATATAGAGTATTTAGCTCAAGAACCAGAACTTAATCCAGAATTATCGGTGATGGAACAAATCTACTATGGTGAAGCAGAAATCATGAGATTAATGCGGGGGTATGAAGCGGCTTTACTAAAGCTCCAACAAGATCCTGAAAACCCTGATATTCAAAGTCATTTAATGAAAATGCAACAAAAAATGGATGAAGAAGATGCTTGGGAAGCTAATACCACTGCCAAAACGGTATTAACAAAGCTTGGTATTATTGATTTTGATAAAAAGGTCTCTGAACTTTCTGGTGGTCAGAAGAAGAGAGTAGCGATTGCGAAAGCTTTAATTCAACCAGCGGATTTATTAATTTTGGATGAACCGACCAACCACTTAGATAATGAAACCGTGGAATGGTTGGAAAAGTATTTGCAAACATATAAAGGTTCTTTATTATTAGTAACGCATGATCGTTACTTCTTAGATCGAGTAACAAATAAGATCTTTGAGTTGGATAAAGGGAATTTATATATTTATGAAGGAAATTACCAAGTTTTCTTAGAAAAAAAGGCTGAACGCGAAGAGCTAGAGATGAGTAATGAAATAAAACATCAAAACACTTTAAGACGGGAATTAGCGTGGCTGAGACGAGGCGCAAAAGCTCGTTCGACAAAGCAAAAGGCTAGAATCAATCGTGCTCAGGAGATGAAAGAGAAATCATTCGATACGAAAAAAGATCAGCTTGAATTTCAGGTAGGCTCAACTAGGTTAGGTAAGAAGGTATTAGAATTAAAAGGAATTTCTAAAACCTTTGCAGGCAAAACATTAATTAAAGATTTCAGTCATCTAGTTGTCCCGGGGGATCGTATCGGAATTATTGGACCAAATGGCTCGGGAAAATCAACTTTACTTAATATGATGGCGGCTCGTATAGAAGCTGATGATGGGGAAATTGATATTGGGGAAACGGTCAAAATTGGTTATTACACACAAGGTGATGAAGAACTAGACGGAGATTTACGAATCATTGACTATATCAAGGAAGTTGCCGAGGTCATCCATACAAAAGATGGGCAAATGATTACTGCGGAACAAATGTTAGAGAGATTTTTATTTTCTAGGTATGAACAATATACGTATATTCGTAAACTTTCTGGTGGGGAGAAACGTAGACTTTATCTACTAAAAGTATTAATGACAGAGCCCAATGTATTATTTCTAGACGAACCAACGAATGATTTAGACACACAAACACTAAGTATTTTGGAAGAGTATTTGGATCATTTCCCCGGTGTCGTTCTCACTGTATCCCATGATCGTTATTTTTTAGATCGGGTAGTGGATCAACTATTTGTATTTAAAGGAAATGGACGAATCGATCTCTTTTACGGAAACTACAGTGAGTATTTAGATAAACTAGGAATGGAAAGAAGAGTGGAAGTCAAGGCTGAAAAGGTAAAGGAGACAGCAAAACCGAAAAAGCAACGAAAAAAATTATCGTATATGGATCAGAAAGAATGGGATCAAATAGAGGATCAAATAACGGAATTGGAAATGAAAATAGAAGCATTACAAAATGGTATTGTTGAAGCTGGAAGTGATGCTGAGAAAGTTCAGGAGTTATTTAAAGAACAGCAAGAAGTTGAAGCGGAGCTAGAAGCAAAAATGGAGCGTTGGGAAGAATTGTCTTTACTGATAGAAGAAATGGAAAATGCCTAGAAGATATGTTTAAATATATGTTTTTAGTGGAAAATAATATAAGATTATTCGAGGATGAATCTTAGAAAACTTAGCATTCACTATTAGTGTGTTTAAAAAGACCGAGTCGGCTAAGAACACAACGTCCTGGGACTACGATTACTCATCCCGCGGTAAAGATTTGTTGCAACGCTGCCCCTACATAGGGAGACGTGAGTTAGCCGCAAAGGCTGTTTTAGTCGGCCTTCCTTTAATTTGTTTTCTGCGCGTCGGGAATTCGAAGTGTCATTTTTACTGGACTTTTTGAATAACCTCTATTAGAATTTAGCAATGCTTGGTTGGCTTATGTAGGGGAAGTCTTCTTTATGCTTTCCTACGACCAGCTAACATAAAGAGATAAGTCCTATACTTTTTTCTGAACTTTTATCTTTATTAATCAACTAGGAGGAATTAAATGAAACTTTTCCAGGTAAGAAAGGGTCAATTTGTTTTCTATAAAAATGAATTGCATAAAGTATATAGTGTAAAACCAATGTTTAAAAGATCAGTCCATTTATATCGCTTAAAGGATATGCAACAAGTTTTAACGCAAGCGAAAGAGATACAGTATTACAAACCGAAACATAATGATACATTTATTTTTTATGGTAAACGTTACACAATTGACGAAAATGAAAAAGCTAAGCCTGGAGATTATATTCTCATCGTTAAACCGGCACCAGACTTTCTTGATCACTATTCTTTAAATGAAATTGAAAAGGTAGAAAGTGTGGAAGGTGGAAATGTTGTAACGACAAGAGATAATGGTGTTAAACATCATGAGTATGTCGTATTAGTTCCTGGTAAGAAAGACGCTAGCCAGGAAATTGCTTATTATGACAAGAGCCTAGTACCCGAAGAAAAACAATTACAAGATGAATCGATTTCGTATTTAGCTGAAAATGATGATGCATTAAACCCGGTTGTTGGGGATATTTATTTGGATGTTCAAAACAAAACAAAAGCAATGATTGTGGCAATGACAGAAGACGAGGTTGTTTTTGGGCATGGAGTAAGAGTGCATGTTGCCGAGCTTTTAAACGAAGACAACTATGAATTGCTATATCGATTTGATGAAGATTAAATAGAATTAAAAAAGCAGAGCAAATTGAATTTGCTCTGCTTTTTTTAATGAAAGAGTGTTTGGGCTGTGACAGGTTTTCATGGACGATTGAAGGAGGAAACCAGCCAGATTTGTCCGTGACAAAGGATCTCATGGACGATTGGAGAAGAAAACTAGTTAGATTTGTCCATGATAAGGGATCTCACGGACGATTGAAGGAGGAAACCAGCCAGATTTGTCCGTGATAAAGGATGATATTGTATCTATAAAGTAGACAATTTTAGAAAGTGTCCTATTCATTTGATAATCTTATATATAGAATTAGATAG
>NZ_JAHHXM010000004.1 GCF_019037185.1 Oceanobacillus caeni | reverse complement strand
TAACAAGGGACGAAGAATCTGCCCTTTCAGTTCTTTGGTAGTGATTCCCGATATCTTACCACGAGTACTGATATCTCAGTGATGAATTCCGATAACAAACTCACAAGGGCGGATATCTTGTCCGTGAATCCTTTGTCCCAAATCAATAACCGGTCTTTGCAATATATGCGATATAATAGAAACTTTTAACCTAAGACACTCCATCGCCTCAATAATTACCTTTTATTCGAAATAGTGTAGGCTAACCTATAGAAATTTAGAATAATTTTATGTATAATGGATATAGATAAAGAGAGAAGTGTATTAATACACTTCTCTCACAACCTCTACCGTCAGGGTGGTGGTTGTCTTAAATATTTGATTTATTTATGAGAACCACCCTTTTGCTTGTGACGGCGCGGGGTGGCTTTCTTGTCTTCTAGTATGTTTTTCCGAAAGAAAAAAGCACTTGATTCACGCACGATCCCTTTCAGAATTTCTCGTAAAAATTTTAGAAAACTTGACATTTGCCAATCCTTTTCGGCAAATGTCTTAGTTGCACTTATGCAGAGTGTATGCTTCTTTCTGCCAAGAAATGTTTCCATGATTATCACCTCCTTTCCCCAGTAGGAAAGAAGAGCGACAACCAACCACCCTCACAATATTCAGTTGCTACTTTATTTTAACATAATATAAAAGCGTTTTAATCTACTAATTTCCGACAAATACTGACAAAGATTAATGAGTGAAAATCTCCTTACTTATGTAAGCATACTCATCAGCCACAGGAACAGGCAAACCTATCCCCACAGTTCTACTGCTCCCTATCCTCCATCCGTTCCCAACACTCTATTCCATCTTGATTTTCTAATACATCCCGATAAAATACAGGGTCTTTTCCAGCTTTTCGTTGTTTCATGTAATCGTCAAGAACAATCTTGGCAATTTTAAAGAGCCTCGTAATGGCATATAAGTTAATTAACGCCATGATTGCCATGGTTAGGTCGGCAAGTGCCCAGACAAGATCAAAGGATGCAAGGGTTCCAAAGATGACCATGATAAGAACGACAACTCGGTAAATAAATAAAGTTAGTTTACTATCCTTAATATAGTAGATATTGCTTTCCCCATAATAATAATTTCCCAGAATCGAACTAAACGCAAATAGGAAAATGGCGATAGCAACAAATATACCCGCCCAGTCTCCTAGAAGATTGGTAAAAGCAGATTGCGTTATCTGAATCCCCTCTGCATCACTACCTGCAAATCCACCAGAAGCAAGAATAACCAATCCAGTTGCGCTACAGATTAATAAGGTATCAAAGAACACGCCAAGTGCTTGAACGAGTCCTTGTTTTACCGGATGCGAAACGTCAGCAGTTGCTGCGGCATTCGGTACGGACCCCATCCCAGCTTCATTAGAGAATAGCCCACGTTTCACACCCATCATGATGGCTGCACCGAAGCCTCCTCCCGCAACTTGTTCAATACCAAATGCATTAGCAAAAATAAGCCTAATAATGCCTGGTATCACTTCTAAGTTCATCGCCAATACCACAAAGGAGATTAGAATATAAATAATCGCCATTACTGGTACAATGATTTGTGAAACATTAGCAATACTCCTTATTCCTCCAAAAATAACTAATGCTGTAAGAATGGTTAAAATGATAGCAACAGCAGTAGGACTTATTGAAAATTGATTTTTAAAGGCAAGACTAATCGTATTAGACTGAACGGAATTAAATATAAGTCCATATGTAAATGTGATGGTAACCGCAAATACAATACCTAGCCAACGACTTTTTAAACCTTTCTCAATATAATAAGCTGGACCACCTCGGTAAAGATTTTTATCATTCACTTTATATACTTGACCAAGTGTACTCTCAACGAATCCAGATGCTGCACCGACAATCGCAACCAGCCACATCCAAAATAATGCCCCCGGACCTCCAAGTGCCACCGCAGACGCGATCCCTGCCATATTTCCTGTACCTACCCTTGAAGCCGCACTAATAGCAAATGCTTGGAAAGAACTTGTCCCTTTCTTCCCTGAATCAGAATACGCACGTTTATCGGTTATCACTCGAAACATTTCTCTTATGGAAAATTGAACAAAACCAGTTCGAATTGTAAAATATAACCCTAAACCAATCAAAACAATAATAAGTACATAAGACCATAGAAAATCATTTAAATGGGAAACAATACTTTCCATAAATTCCATTGTTTTTGCACTCCTTTCTTATACACCATAATAGTATACCATAAGAGCCATAGGACAGGTTTACTGTCTCAAATTAACTATAAATACCCCACCCCTTTAATAAAGATATCTTTTTCCAACTTCCCCTATTTATTCCTCTTTAAACACAAATTATAACTAGATATAGAATCTTGAATCCTTCTTTTCCAATGGTCATTAATTATTTTAATAAAATCCCCCCCTCACCTCGATTCCTTTCGATTGTATTTATGAAAGGAGGTGAGAAACAAATGGCAGCATTCGAATTAACGAAGTCTACTTTACAACTTGTTTTAAATGATGGGAATGATTTAAAAACCGGTATGCCAGTCTACAAGTATAAGAGTTTCAACAATGTTAAAACTTCGGCAACGGCAGATCAGCTATATGCTGTAGCAAATGCTTTTGCTGGTTTACAAGATCGCCCATTATACAACATCATTCGTAAAGACACAGCTGATGTTACTGCTGAGTAACGGCTAGCAAAAAATAAAGGAAAGGAGTGATACATTTGAGAAAATTAGAGCTTAAATTTACTAACGAAGATGGAAAAGTAGTTACATTTTCACTAGAGAATCCTATCGAACCAGTAGATCCTTCAGCTGTTAATGCTGCAATGGATACGATTATCAACGAAAATGCCTTCACATCAACTGGTGGGGATTTGGTAGAAAAGCATAGTGCCCGCATTGTAGAAAACACTGTGGAAGAAATTGATATTGAAATTTAATCTTAAGAATTTAGACCAGCGGAAGTTTATCGCTGGTCTATTTTACTAAACAAGGATTGGAGGTTTTTTCTGTGGAAGCTTGGATAGCGCTCATCACAGATGTTGGTTTTCCTATCGCGGTGACGTTTTACCTATTACACCGTGTCGAGGGAAAACTAAATCAATTGATTGAATCGATACATGCATTGCCGGAGAAAATGAAATAATTAGTAAAACAGCCCCACTAAAAAAGTGAGGCTGTTTCTTTTCCAATAAATTACCTTTTAGTTAGCTAAACCTTTCACACGCGTTAAAGTAGTTTAAGTCAGTTTCCGAAAATAGGCCAATTGAATCTTATTTATTATTTAATTCAAAGTATAAATGTTCCTCTGTAGAATTAAACTTTAAAATAGACTTTTCTTGTAATAGTAGTTCTTTCACAGGTAAAATAATTGGCTGGTTATGATAACTTCCGAGTTTAAATTCTAGTTGGTTTGTACTTTCCTTAGCTTTCATTATAGAAAAAACTAGCTTCTCTGTTTCAGATACTACATAGACCTTGCTTTCCTTTAAATTTAACTTTTTTATATTTCTAAATAAAGTTGTAAAATTTCTATACATCTTTGATTCAGTTTCTGATTTAGTTATATACGTAGACACCTCATTAGGTTCTGGCCTTAAGTGTAATAATAATATATCTTCATTCTTAGTAACAAATCTGAAGGTAACGGTATAACCAGAGATTGGAATATGTTGCCTTAGATTGATTCTTATAAGATTAGATGAAGTTAAAGACACTTTTACAACCGGCTGTAATAAATCAGATACTATGCTGTTCCCCTTCCAATAATCCTCATTATTCAAAAAGTTAACCAGCTGATCTAATTTCATATGTTTATCAATATTTAATGGCTTTGATTTATTAAAAGAGAACATTAATAAAGGCAAAATCACTAAAAGAATTATTAAAATAAAAGATGAAAATACTACCAGTACAGAGTCAAACACTGTTTTGGCATCTAAAGAATAAGCTATTCCACCAAATAACCAACAAACCGCAAGACTATATGAAATAATTATAAACATAATCAAAGTAATCTTATACGTCTTTACGTTTGATAATAACGTTACTAAGTAATTGATTTGTATGATAACTCTATTTTTATCAACTTCGTTTTTATCCTGATTCAATTCTAAACTTATGTCACGTGCTAAGTCATTTGACTTTTGAATTACTCTTTCATTATGTTGACTAAAAACTATAGTTGTTAATGCCAATAATGCAGCAATAACAGCTGACACCCAACCCAGATATTGAATAGAATAAATGCTAATGCCATCCATCAATTCCCAAAGACCAACAGCAAATAAGTATGATATATAGTCATACATTTTGATTACACTTCTCTATAATATCTGTAGAAATCTCTAACAATTTATCTACTTTTGTTTTATCCGTAGTAATTGGATAGGTAATTAACCCATTGGTGTAAATTTTAAGAAGTATAGGATTATTATCGGCAAGCTCCAATTTAGCTTTTATTCCAAAGAAAGGATCTACGTCAACCGAAGTAATCTCCTGACTTAAACTTTCCTTATATTTACAGTTCAAGGGTAATCTAAAAACTTCAATGGTAACATTACTACCTAATAATTTATCCAATACTTTCCCTAAATACTTATAATTTTGAACAGATGATGTGAATAAATAAAAATAATTACTCTTCCTTATAAAGTTTACCATATTCATTTTTCCATACCTAAAGGAATTGGACCATTGAATTTCACCCATACTATTACTTTCATCAAAAAAATTCATGGCATAGAAATGGTCATTATCATCCATAAACATAATATCCTTTAGATTTTTTTCAACATTAACAATATCATTTACTTTAACGATTACCATACTGTTTGAAAGGAACAAGGCCTAAACCCTCCTTATTGGCTCATTTAATATCCAATTTAATTCCACCAAAGTAATCACGAATCTCCTCTTCTTTATCAGGAATTCTTTTAATCAGATTTTCTTCTATCGTTGTTACATATTGTGTAAAACTTTTCTTCGATTGAAAAGCATCTCTTGAAAGTTGATTATTAACAATCTCTGATCCAATTTCAATAGTTTGCTTATCTTCTAGTAGGTTAACAATAGTATAATATAATTCTTGACAAATTTCTTTTAAAATATAGCCCTTTACATTAGGCTCACTAAAAACAATCTTTAACATCCCTTTAAAGTCGATTGTTAATCCCGTGGTAAGTACTTCAACCTTATTCTGATATTTACTAACTGTTATTGTAAACTTAGAAATCTTATCACCATTAAATATACGCTCGATAACATCAGGGTCCGCAAACAAGTTTTTCCCACCTAAAGTTGCATTCTTGACACGAGGTGCTTTATCATTATCAAAGGAAATGGAATCAACACTATTTAATTGATAATCCATTCTTTTTAGCTCATCAAAGATCATGCGTATTACCAACAGAGTCAATGAATCAAAATCTGTTAGTCTTGCATTGGGCATATTTCTAGTTTGTTGGTTAACATATACTTGCTTTAAATTAACAGTCGGACCATGCGATTCCTTTGTAAATTGAATAAGTTTATTAATAACCTTATTGTATCCTGCAAAAGTACTTAATGCTATTTTTTGATTTAAATCAAAGATAATTCCTATTTTCCCACTATATATTTCTTGTCCTTTTTCACCTGTAGTTGGATCTTGGTAAAACTCACTATATCTGAGCGTCAATTCAACAGTTTTTCCGGTTGTATCCAGATCAATTCGCGGTTCTGTAAATTCGAAGGAATCATATTCAATAAAATCATCCGATTCATAAATTTCCTGTAGCAATGAACTTATTTCAACTGGACTCAAATCAGTTTCAAGTATAGATAAAAAATATGGTTCTCCAACTGAATAACGGTCATTTAGTAAATTAGCTATATCATCTAGTACCTGATCAGACTCATCGATATTATCCCTTACTACCTGCATAACAAATTGCAAGCATTGCTGTTCATTGCCTTGAATAAAGGAGTCCTCGTCTATTCCAAAGTTGTTAGATAAATATTCACCTATTGCTGATAGTCTTTTAATTTTATTATGTCTAATTTTCTGTCTATATATCTTTTCAATTTTTTCAATATCCACTTTATTTCCCCCAATACAGAAAACAGTCAGTTTTTGTTTATATTTTCCTATAATCCTGTATAATTACAGCACTTCTATTTTCTACTCTAATCATTCAGGACTATATACCTAAATACCCCCATATTTCAATATATTTATCAAACAAATTTTTCCGTCTATAATTCCATAAATATATGATGAATCCCTTCTCTAGACTTCCCTGTAAGCTCCGCAATTATATGAAAAAAAAGTACTCCCCTCCTCCACCTTGCACAAAATTTTCCTTTGGGCATATGGTGAAAGGAAAAAGGAGGAGAATACGATGTACCCATATGGCTATTATCCGTTCGTTTATATTCCGACAAATTTGTTGAATCCCACAAGAGGTCAAGTTAGCAGAGCTTATGCAGACATCCGTGGAAATGAGTTGACACCGAACTTACGTGGGCGTGTCTATTTTCAAGATGTGCCAAATGGAGTGGAAGTATCGATAGAAGTGTCGGGATTACCGAAGTATCAGCCGGCCCATGGCAATCAAGCTCCAATTGGTCCTCACGGTTTCCATATACATGAGCATGGGGATTGTTCTGTAGGGGAAAAAACAGATCCTTTTAAGCACGCTGGTGAACATTGGAATCCAAATAACCAGCCGCATGGTCATCATCCAGGTGATTTTCCAGTTTTGTTCTCCAATGATGGTTATGCAAGAATGACGTTTTTTACCAATCGTTTCAAAAGTAAAGACATCGTTGGCAAGTCCATCATGATTCACGAAAATCCAGACGACTATCGTTCACAGCCTTCCGGGAATTCAGGTAAGCGTATAGGCTGTGGTGTGATCCAGGCGTACTAGAGAAACACCTTGACTAAGGGGACGGAACCCGATTACCCTCCCTTTCGTAAGCAAACAAACCGTCCCCTTGCTTCCATGCCTCAATATCCCCACTGCTTTTTAATATAAAAAGGAATCAATTACGCCATCCGATAATTGATGTGCCCACCACCTTCTATTACTTTAATTTCTAACTCTCCTTCCTATGGTATCTTTATCCTCCACATCGTATTCAACTAAGTTGAATACAAATAAATCCAATTGAATAAATATTACTACAGACAACTTTTAGGAGGTTATTTTCATGTCAACTCGTATTCCTGGATTCTATAACTTATTACCTGAAGAAAGGCTATCACAAATAGCCAAAGCTACCAATTTAACGGATAAAGAGCTTGAGATCATTAAGGGGAATAAAGGATTCTCGGTAAAAGAAGCAGATAGAATGATTGAAAATGTCATTGGATATATGCCAATTCCACTTGGGATTGCCGTCAATTTTAAAATTAATAATAAAGATGCCTTTATTCCCATGGCAACGGAAGAACCATCTGTAGTAGCAGCGGCTAGTAATGCAGCAAAGTATGCCTATGACTCTGGTGGGTTTACAACCTCTTATAGTGGGGCAATCATGAGAGGACAAATACAAATTACCGAAGTAAAAGATCCGTATGGAGCATTGGCAAAAGTCTATGAAAACAAAAGAGAAATATTGCAACTCTGTAACAAACAAGATCCCACACTCGTATCACTTGGTGGTGGAGCAAAGAACCTAGAAGTACATGTCATAGATGGACCTACCAAAAAAATGGTGGTAGTTCACTTATTTGTGGATACAAAAGACGCTATGGGGGCAAACGCAGTAAATACCATGGCGGAAGCAGTTGCTCCATTATTAGAAAAGATAACTAACGGCAAAGTGGTTTTACGCATATTATCTAACCTTGCTGACCAACGTATCGTACGTGCCCGTGCCACTTTTCAGGACCCATTTAATGATAATAAAGAAGCAATGAATAAGTTTATGGATGCTTATGAATTAGCAATGATTGATCCATATCGTGCAGCCACACATAATAAAGGAATCATGAATGGAATTTCATCCGTAGTGCTTGCATCAGGAAATGACACCAGAGCTGTGGAAGCAGGTGCGCATGCGTATGCTTCTAGATTGGGGACTTACCGCTCATTGACTCACTGGGAAAAAGGTGAAAATCATAGTATTATAGGTACTATCGAACTTCCCCTTGCTGTCGGTTTAATTGGTGGCGCAACAACTTCTCATCCAGTAGCAAAACTAGCCACAAAAATAATGCAAGTAGAAACAGCTGAAGAACTTGCTAGCAATATTGCTTCTGTTGGTCTAGCACAGAATTTCGCTGCGCTAAGAGTATTAGCTAGTGAGGGCATACAACAGGGACATATGAGACTACATGCAAGAAACCTCGCTTTAATGGCAGGTGCAAAAGACAATCAAATTGATAAAGTTATAGAATTAGCTGCAAAACAAGGGAAGTTTAAGTTTGATGATATTAAAAAGATTGTAAAAGCCCTTTCTTATTAGTCAAAGACTTAAGCTTGTTCATATTTGATATATTTTGCTAATAAATTATTATAAAGAAGTCTTCCATCAGTGGAGGTTTTCCTTCATCCCTCACTGATGGTTACCAAAAAGCTTGAGGTGGGATAAAAAATAAATAGAGGAGGGCGGTACCATGGAAGAGGAAAAGAAGAACCTGGTTGATATTTGGGAAGATCATGTGGATATCAAAGACCTTAGCATAGCCATGGGACTTTGTATTCTTTTTGCACTTGGTGGTTACCTAATTGCTCCAGGAAATGGCCCACAGTCATTAATCTTTGGTATCTTAGGTGGTGTCCTAGGTTTTATTATTAGTAGTATCATGATTAAGCCTAAACGGACCATTATTGAGACATGGGAGGATGAGTAAGCATGGATGTAATGATTATTTTCCAAATCGTCGTTGCCGCAATCCTTGGTGCTGGACTATATACAATCATTGGAATCGCTCCCGGTACAGATGAAACCGCGGTACTAGCACCCGTTACCATTGCACTTGCGTTATTAGGCATTTCTCCATACGTTATATTGGCATTTTTCATGTCTGCGATAGTGGCAAAGAAACTAACCGATTCTATTCCGGTTGCCATTGCCGGGATACCGGGTGGGGTAATGGCTGCACCAATGGTCGAACATGCTATGGTTTTAAAAAGTTACGGTATGCCAGATGTTAGTATAAGAAAAATGTCCTCAGGCTCTGTTATTGGTACATTAGTCTCTATTCCTTTAAGTTTCTTGATTGCAAATGCGATTCTCCCATTTGCCGATAAAATCAGCAGCTATTCAGGTTTAATCTTTTTCTTAGGAACTGTTTTTCTAGCACTTTTGTCAAAAAATAAAATTTTATCTTTAGTCATCATTGTTCCTTTCGCATTACTTATCCAAGGACTCCGTCATTTGTATTGGGGATTAGAAATTATTCCATCAGATTCAACTGTTTTCGTATCCTTCTTTCTAGGTATTACGATCGGACCAATCGCCTTTTCTTTATTTGAACTTTTAAATAAAGACCATCGTAGAAAATTACCTCGACTTGGAAATAAGGAAATACATGTTAACTATTCAAAAAAGGTTAAAGAATTACCAAATCCGTTTAAAGTTCTAACGAAAAAAGAATCCGGCACCGCGGCCTTAGGTAGTGCACTAGGTTCTATTACTTTCTTTCTTACACCAGTTGGGATGACTGTATTTTTAGGTGAGTTTTTAACAAGGCATATTAAAGATCCTGTTCAAAGAGCCTCAAGGGCTATTTCAACAATGGATGCTTTAACCAATGCCTCCTATATATCTGGTACATTAATTCCACTGATAGCTATAGGACTACCATTATCACCAATGGCAATTGGCCCAGCTGCTGGACTATTTAACGCACCACCTATCTTCACTCCTGAACATAATATACATCACATTCTTTCTATGGGTGAAATCATGCTCGTATCTATCATTGGAGCCACAATTGCACTACTTATCACTTTCTATGTAACCATTAAATATGCTACACAAATCTGTTCCTTTGTATTTAAATACATCCCTCACGAGGCACTAATTGGACTTTTCGCGGGACTAGTAGTGATGTTGGCGTTTATGGATGCAGGTTGGATCAACATTTTCGGTGTTATTCTTGTTGCCTTAGTATCAGGGCTACTCCACCGCTATGGAGTAAATTATGGAGTAATGTTCATGATACTGTACGCAGCACCATGGTTATTAGGATTATTTAGCTAAAGGTGCTTGATTCCATGGATTTGAACGATGATAAAGGTGACAAGCCCTATGTTCCATTTAAGTGAACGATATAAATTTGGACGACGGGAGACTCATGCAAATATCTAAATAATGTGCACATTAACGGGGGTTGTCTCCCTTACCTTAGTTAGGGCTGGGCGGTTACTTTTTTCTTTCTTTAACGAAAACAAGAACCAATGTTATCGATCCTATCAACACTAAATTTGATTGTAGTATCAGATTTAATGCCTCAAATGTCGTCAATCTTACCACCCTTAATTTAATCAGCCCAAGTGGGAAGAAAAAATTCTAAAAGTAGAAATCTGGAATATATTTATGTATAATGGGTATAGATAAAGGGAGAAGAACTAATAGTACTTCTCCCGCAACCTCTACCGTCAGGGTGGTGGTTGTCTTAAATGTTTGATTATTTATGAGAACCACCCCTTTGCTATGGACGGCGCGGGGTGGCTTTCTTGTTTTCTAGTATGTTTTTCCCGAATGAAATATGCACTTAATTCACGCACAATTCCTTTCAGAAAATGCATTTATTCAAAGTCTTTACTCAAAATATCAATGCGCTCTTCAAAAGATACTTCGCGATGAATTTCATGTAACATCCATACATACCCAAAGCTATCAGAAAACATAGCATTTGAAATGCCCATTTCCTCCATTCTTGTGACAGGTTGAATTTCTGTTGCATTAGCAGCCATCGCTTTGTCATATACTTCTTGGATGTTTGGAACCACGATATTAAACCAAAATGATTGCCTGTCCCCTTCTTTCGGCGCAAATAGTTGGTATTCAGGATTTTCATCAAGCATATGGAAACGCGTACCGTAAATAGTGAATACCGCTTCGTTATTGCCTACTTTAAAATCTGTCTCTTCCACAACCTCTACATCAAAAATAGCTTTGTACTGCTCTAGTGCAGCTTTACTATCTTTGACAACAAAATCAAATTCCACTCCATTCATCGTTTGGCACTCTCCTAACTTCTAATTACTTTTTATCGTCTATTACACTATCTTCCACATCACACTTGTTTTTATTCTACTTTATTTACACCCATTTAAACAACACGAAGGCGCACGGAATAACTTAAGTTTATCAGTGGCATTGCTCTAAGTCATTATACATTAGCAAGTTCCCTTGTTAATTTTGAATATACTTATTAAAGATATCGCCAAAATCTTTTCGAGTATTATCATTGTATGTCGTATTTAGCCAATCAAAAGCAAATTTTGTAGCTTTTTCAAATTCATTAGCAATAGTTCCTTCTCGAAAGCGATTGTCGGTAAATAAAGTTTTAGATAAATCAAGACTTTCTTTCGCATAACCTAGAACACGTGCATCACTTTCTTGAATGTGCGAAACAGTAACTAATGATTTATACAGATCAGCAATAGCCTCGCCTTCTTTTTTCTCAATATCTACAGAAATGGCTTGTCCACCTATCGTGAATTTTATTTCAAGGTCCAAATCAATCGTACCAGCGGTTTCAACGGTGACATTTTGAATGGGGTTGCAGTAATAATCATAGCGTGAAATATTTCGCTTACTGCTCGTTGCCTTTTCCCCATCTAAGTGGATTAAGGCACGATTCGTGAAACAATATTCATCCGATTTCGATTTAATCAGAAAATGAATTCGTTCTCCTTCTTCATGTAATACATAATCATCTGATTCCGTTTTATCAAAATCGTCTGGCCGAATAATTTTACCAATATCACTCAATCCTAGTGCATCACTAGCAATCTTTTTAAACATGTAGCACATTCTCCTCTAACGAAACTACCCACAGCAGGAATGATTCATCCGCTACTAGGAGTTGTTTCTTTGATAAATTGTCCTAACAATACTATTTTAACGTAATTTATAAATGAATAGAAATTTGGGGCGATACTTATTTGAAAACTTCTTGAATTCATTCGTGAAATTCGGGAGCGGTATTGTGTGGGAGGTTGCTGCACACGTCTTTTTAAAAAACGTATTAGATAACAAGAAAACCACCCCGCCGTAGGAAGCATAAGGGTGGTTCTTGAAAGAAATAAATACCTCATTATTTAACAGCTACTTTATCTTTCCATGAGCTAGCTGATTCATATAATACTTTATTAAGCTCTTCAATATTATTTCTACCTTCTGATTTCATCCAATCTCTACATACCGCTTCGCCTTCTTCAGCAAAGACACTCACACCGTTTTTCCAAGTTGCACGTCCACATAGTACACCATTAAATGTAGATCCCGCTTCTTTTGCAAATACAATTGTTTCTTGGAACAATTTAGCAGAGACTCCAGCACTTAAGAAAATAAATGGAACATCAGTTGCCTCACTTTGTTCTTTAAAATATTGAAGTGCTTCTTCACGTGTATAAACAACTTCATCGTTAGAAAAGCCTTCTACAAAGTTCATATTAACAGGGACTTCTACCTTTAATACGTCGACATGATATTGGGGTTTCGAAAATTCCTTCATCGCTTTAATTACTTTAGACGGTTTTACCTTTGCATAGTCTTTTCCTTTTACATCGTCATTTTTAGCATCATAAGTTACAATTTCCAAAAAGAATGGAATATCCTCAGCAAGGCATTCTGAACCTACTCTTTCCATATATACATGCTTAAATTCATTAATTTTATCATCTTCATCAACATCATAATATAATAAGAATTTAACAGCATCAGCACCTTGTTCTTTCAAACGTTGCACAGACCATTCTTCCAATAAATCAGGCAATCTTCCTGGTTCTGTTGCATCATATCCAGTTTTTTCATAGGCAACAAGTAAGCCAGCATCTTTATCTCGTTTTCTTGAAGCAGGAAGTCCATATTCAGGGTCAAGTAAAATAGATGTAGAATAAGGAGTTAATTCTTCAGAAACAACTTCTTTAAAATTAACAATTGCATTTTCATCCTCAGAAGCAATCATTTTTTTCAAGGAACCGCGTTGGTCAATTGCCAAAGCTCCAATAATTCCATCTTCATTTGATAAACGTTTTAATGCTTCATATTTTTTTTGACTAATTGTAATCATAAAGGTACCTCCAACTTAATTTTCAGGTGATATTTTATAAAGTAACTTAACATGGTGTGAGTCTTTTTCAATCATTTTATTGAAAGGAATTTCCTTATCTTCTAGTTCGAATTCTCCAGTAATTAGTGGGGTAACATCGATTTCTTTTGTTGCCATATATCGAAGTGCTGCTTGCCATTCATATCCTGGGAACGGACTACTGTAAGACATCCAAGAACCTCTTATTTCTAATTCACCACGAAGAATTTTTTCAAAGACTTCGGGTTTAAACGTAATGTCTTTTTTACACGTACCAATATAAACAACTTTTCCACGTTTCGCTACATATTCAATAGCTTGGACTTGTGTAATATTGCTACCCGCTGTTTCATAAACGATTTCTGGTTGTTCATTAGTTTCAAAATATTGATCCATTGAATCTTTAAGTGGATTAATGATTACATCTGCACCAATCTCTTTTGCTAATTGAAGTTTTTCCTCGTTTAGATCAACAACGATAATTTTACCTGCTCCCTTAGCACGTAATGTCAGTAATGTTAGAAGACCAATTGTTCCTGCTCCAAGCACTAAAACAGTTGCTCCCGCATGAACATTTACACGATCAACACCATGTATCGCAACCGTTAATGGTTCTACTAATGCTGCTTCTTTTAAAGAAAGTTGATTAGGGATTTTAAAGCAGTTGATTTCTGGTGCAGCAACATATTCTGCCATCGCACCGTCTTCTCTAGAACCAATAAAGCTATATTTTTTACACAAAGCAGGTTCACCTTGTTGGCAAAATTCACATTCACCACATGGTACAAGAGGTGCTACAGCCACCCTATCTCCAACCTTTAGTTTTGTAACATTTTCACCAACTTCGTCTACTATACCAGAAAACTCATGTCCTAATATTTGTGGGAAAGAATGAACTCCTCCGTTAAAGTACCTTGGAATATCTGATCCACAAATTCCGCAGTAGCCAACTTTTATAACTACTTTTCCTTTTTCAGCCACTGGTTTATCGACTTCGACTAAGTTAAATTTTTCTACGTCAACTACATTAAGTGCCTTCAATTGTTTCACTTCCTACTGTTTATTCTTGATCGTCTTCTACATAAAGGGTTTGCTTTTTATATTTTCTAAATGTATACCAGAAGCAAAATACATAGACTACTAGGATTATGGAGAAGCCTATTCCCATTTCTACAGATAGTCCTTTTGTTAATAAATAAGTAATTGGACTACCAGCTTGGTCTAGGGAAGATACACGATCTCCCGCATCTACTAATCCGACATTTTGACCCAATTTCGTTTGTACATTAATCATTTGGTTAGAAATCCAAATGGTAACAAACATGATAACAGACCCAGAAATTAAAGTTCTAAACAAGTTACCTTTATGGATAGCTACAGCCATTGCCACGAAGAAACCAATTGTAGCTAAGTCACCAAAAGGTAATACTTGGTTACCTGGTACAAGTGCTGCAATTACAATGGTTAATGGAACAAATAATAAACTCGCTGAAATTACTTGAGAGTCACCTAATAATAGCGCTGGGTCTAAACCAATTCTAAAGTTACTGCCACTAAAGCGTTTATCAAGCATTTTCTTGGCTGCATCTGATATTGGCAATAAACCTTGCATGATTAGTTTAACAACCATTGGCATTAATACCATTACTGCGGCCATTTGAATAGCTAATTGTAATGCTTGTCCAACTTCATATCCGGCAAGTAAACCAATAATAAAACCAAGGATGGCTCCAATAATTGTTGGTTCTCCAAATGGTCCCATTTTTTGTTCGATTTTTTCACCGTCAATATTAATTTTGTTAATTCCAGGAATACGATCTAATAAATCATTTATAGGAGTTGCAAATACACCCATGTATGATGAGGTACCATGTGGTATAGCAATTCCTTCTAATCCAAAGTATTTATCTGTAACTTGTCCAAACATGTCCCCAAGTTTATAAGCGATAATCGCATGTACAATTACACCAACAATACCAAGAGCAAAATTTCCTGTTGCAACATACACAATCGCTCCAGTAAATGCCATATGCCAAATGTTCCAAATATCGACGTTTACAACTTTTGTCATACGTAATAATATCATGATGATATTAACCGCAATCGCAATCGGGATTGCAATTAGTCCCATGGAAGATGCCCAAGCCATTGGGGCTGTACCAGGCCAACCTAAGTCAACTACAGATAGACCTAAATTAAAATTATCCGCCATGGATTGTGCTGCAGGTCCTAAATTTTGATTTAACAAATCTACAACTAAACCAATACCAATAAAACCAATACCTATCGTTATACCCGAACGTAGAGATTTACCTACCCCTTGTCTTAATAACAATCCAATAATGAATATGACAATCGGCAACATTACACTTGCACCTAAATCAACAATATATTGTATGACTGCCATGTAGTTCTCCTCATTTCTTGATGAAATTTTTCTTTTTGTATATAATGGTAGTAAGTATATTTTTTTATTGTGGCTAGGCTATTTTAGTACTAAAATAGCCAGCTTTTTTCTTTATTTGGATAACAGTGGGGATGGATTCCTTCATCCCCTATTTATCTTCCTATACAGGCAGTTGATCTCCTACCTTCTTTGTTTCCCAAAAAAGCTTGGGGGTGGAAGCCTTACTGCCCATTTAGGTGGGATAAATTTTTTACCTTATTTCCTTAAAACATCTAAAATTTGTTGTTCCGTTTTCTCTACACCAATACCTGAAATAAATGCAACACCATGAATAACTGGTACTCCAAGGTCTTTTGTTACTCTAGCTGTTGTTACGATTAAATCAGCATTATCTTTTTTCGATTCCAATTCATTCACTCTATATTGAGAAACATCTGCATCGATTCCTTCTCTTTTAAGTAATTCTCTAATTTTTTCCGCTGCTACCGTTGAAGTTGCTACTGCTCCACCACATGCTACAATTACATTCTTTTTCATTTTGAATTCCTCCCAAAAATTATAGATTTTGCTCAATAATTTCTTTCATTTGTTCTATATTTTCACTGTCAATAAGACCTTGAATGAATCCTTCTTTTTGAATGGATTCTATTAATTTCTGTAATGTTGTTAAATGCTGTTGTCCATCGCCAATCGCTAACATAATGACGACTCGAACATCAACTAAGTCTTCCTCACTCCCTCCCATTTCATTAAATGAAACAGGTTCTTTTAATGTAGCAAAGACGAGTCGATCTTCATTTACTAACTTTCCATCTGTATGTGGAATTGCCACGCCAGGATTTACTGGTAGCCCTGTTGGGAATTCACCTTCCCTTGTTTTTAGCGCTTCCACAAAACCTTCTTTAACAATATTATTTTGAATTAATTCATTACCTAAGGTTTCCAACAATTCCTCTTTACTGTTCACTTGTATATCTTTTTTAATATACTTTAAATCAATCACTGTCTGTCCCCCTCTATGAATCCGCTATCACAAGTTTCACATTATTTTTTAATACATTTGATTGAATTCCTTCATCAATTACTTTATCTGTAATAATTATGTCTAAATCAGAAAACTTGGCGACTGAATTAAATGCTGTGGCTCCAAATTTACTATTATCTGCAACCACTATTTTATTTTGACAATGTTTCAACATACGCTTTGAAATTTCTGTTTCTCCAATATGATGATTGGTAACTCCGCTTATTGTATCGATTCCACCACAACCGAAAAAACCAATATCTACAAAAATATCTTCAATATTATTAGTTGCAAAAGGCCCATAAAGAGAACCTTCATTTTTCCTTACCACTCCGCCTAAAATCACAAGATTAATAGATTCACGATGAATAAGAAGATTAATTATTGGTATCGTATTGGTTACAACGGTAATATCTTTTAAATGCAATAGTTCTTCGGCCAACATGTAGGTTGTTGTACCATAATCAAGATAAATAATGTCACCATTCTCTACATACTTCGCAGCCTCTTTTGCAATTTTACGTTTTGCAAACTCATTTTTTGTTTTCCGCCGTTCATAATTTGATTCCTGGTTCGGGGTATCTAATACAGCACCACCATGTACCTTTTTTATTAAGCCTTCTTCTTCTAATTCATATAAATCCTTACGTATAGTTTCCCTTGTAACTTTAAGTTTCTTGCTTAACGCTAGTATTTTTACCGATTTATTTTTATTCAGGATCTCAAGGATTTGAGATTTCCTTTGTTCTGAGTTCAACGTCTTACCACAACCTTTCTTGTAAGCGTTAAATTAATATTAACTCAAAAAACATGAAAACGCAATACTTTTTGGCAAATATTTTTGCATTCCTTGTCAAAAATTTGGCATTATCTCTCCTAACTTGGTTTTATTAACGTCTTCACTTTGTTTTTGTTTGCATATTTCATGAGTTATATTGTTTTTTTCTTTTGCATTTTGTATTATGAGGAAAAGGAGTGATTTTAATGATACATTTAATTTGTCCAAATCCAGCTATCGATCGAACGCTCTTAATAAAGAATTTTAGTTCCGCTATACCTAATCGCCCCTATGAGGTAAAAGAATTTCCTGGTGGGAAGAGTTTCAATGTAGCCTATGCTCTTAAACGAGAAAACCCAAATGCTAAAGTTGCTATTCACACCATAATCGGCGGGCATAATGGGGAATATTTAAAGCAATTAGCTAAGGAAAAGCAATATCAAATTATCGATACGGCCGTGAAACAAAATACGAGATTATGCAATATTCTTGTTGATACAGAAAAAAGTACTATCTATCCAATTTACGAAAAGGGTCTTCAACTAAGCGATGAGATTTTAAAGGATTTCAGTTCTCAAATCGTCTCTACAGTCCAGGACAATGATACGTTAGTATTTTCTGGTTCCTTAATGAAGGGAATGCCAGATGATTATATTGTTCAAATTACCCAGAAAATAGATAAAGAGAATGTTAAAGTTTTCGTTGATACAAGTGGTAGGTCTCTTGTAGAAACATACAAATCCAATCCTTACGTCATAAAGATTAATGACGAGGAAATTATGGATTTATTTCCAAATGAAACATTGAGTACGAAAGAGGATTATATTCAATTATTAAGAAAAATTGACCACATCCCGTATTTTATTGTGACGTTGGGGGCAAAAGGCGTTATTGCCAAAATGGAGGATCAATTACTTTTTGCAAAGGCAAATGAAATTAAAGCTAAAAACCCAATAGCTTCCGGAGACTTTTTTTTAGGAGTTTTAACGCATTGTATTGAAAGCAATCTTAACCATGAAGAAACCTTAAAGCTTGCCATAGCTTACTCTACTGCGAATTGCTTAAATTGGTACCCAGAAGTGAATCAAGAAGATGTTAACAAAGTTTATAATACGGTACGATTGGAAAAATTATAAAAGGATCAATAGCGCTTGGAAACTTTATCCTAGCGCTTACTTTTTTCCCTATTATTCATCACTACATCGATAGCATCTATACGGTAGTAGATTCCTTATACGATACTGAAAGTCTTTCCTTCATAACAACCGCTGTTAATCCTGTCGCCGGATAAAAATAAAACATTTGTTTGAATAATGACTGGTTCTTGCTTTCCAAGGTATTATGTTCGAAGGGTGATGGGGATGTTGGTACCCCAGTGGTGAGCCTAATAGTTGTATGCTTAAAATCCTAGTTATGGGTAGATGAAATTCTTATTAGGTTTTAGAAATATGCCCTCCATAAAAACAATATTCCTAGTGGAGGGCATATCATTAATACACTATCCTCATAACTCTCATTTCAAGAAACTTAAATATCTTTCTTATGGAAGCCATTCGCAAAATATATGTAAATAAAACCAATTGGCGCGATTAATGGTGTTAATAAGACTTTGACATTGATCTAAACGGACTTCCATCCGAAGAAGAAATAGACAGTCTTTTGGATGAAGAGGATGATGAATAAAATGTCGTCACAATTAATCTATTTCCAATAAAAAAGGTGCAAGATTATAAAAACATAAGATTGCACCTTTTTTATTACTTACTGCAAGCAAATAATAACCCTCTTCTAACATTTGTTTTGATATGCTCCCTGTAGCATCACGCCCCCCTCCCCTTCATCCTAAAAACTTACTCCGATAATGACTCAAGGCCAACAAAGGAAAAATATATCGGTAACTATGATAATGAATATAAAACCCACCTGCCATTCCTTGCCCTTTTGGATAGGATAAGGTCCAATCCTTTTTATGAGAATTGTCTAGTAAAAACTTTACCCCCTTCTTTATCTCCGGTGTGACATTGTCGGATGCCGCAATGAGCGCATCCAATGCCCAGGCAGTATGTGTTAATGTGCTACTTTCAAGTGGGGTATAAGTTTGATTGATATCACTATAACAAGATTCCCCCCACCCTCCATCCGGGTTCTGAATGCTTTTTAACCATTTTAGTGATTGCCGAACGGAAGCATGCCCTGGATTCACACCGGTTGAAATCATTCCGGTTATGGCAGCCCATGTTCCATATATATAGCAAATTCCCCATCTTCCATACCAGGAACCATCCATTTCTTGATGGCGAATTAGCCAATTCACTCCATTTTTTATGGCGATATGATTTTTGGACAAGTTGGTGAAGTTCCCGTAAAACTCCAGGGTCCTTCCTGTCAAATCTGCGCTAGAAGGATCCGTTAATAAATATTTAGCCCCTTCAATCGGGATAAACTTCACAATCTCTTTATCCACATTTTTTTCAAAAGCAGCCCAGCCACCGTCTTGATTCTGCATAGAAAAAACCCAGTTAATTCCTCTGTCCCAAGCCTGGCGATAAATAGGCTCATTCCGCAACAAATGAGTAATAGATCGTAAGGAAGCAGTTGTATCGTCTATATCCGGGTTCATGGTGTTCCGATCAGAAAATCCCCATCCACCTGGTAAACCGGATGGATTATGAATTACCCAGTCTCCATAACGGGAATGTTGTCGAGAAAGTAAGTAGTTATTGGCTTGTTGAATCATTGGATCATCCCAAGGAATACCAGCACGTTGCAGGGCATCATTGATTAAGGAAGTATTCCAGACGTTAGCCGTGGTGTATTGCATATGCGTATGACCATCAATCTGACAGGCCATGCCTTTTAAACCCTCCACTGCTTTTGTGATAATGGGATCATTTTTAGGATGCCTGAGGGCTAATAACGAAAAGATCATTAAAAAGGTGGAACTGAAATAATTATATACGGTCCCATCCGGTTCAATCCGATCTAAGATATATTTTTTCGTTTGTTGGATGGCTAGTGAATGAATGTGTGCAGGAAGCCCGATGATATGTTTGATTCCTTGTTGAATAAAGGAATAAAAAGAACGCCACTCCCCGTAACGATTGAGGAAGAATTCGTCATTTTCTGCATCTCCCCTTGAAAGGAACAAATGAGAAAGATCGGGGCTTCTTTTTGTTTTCATCGTGAATTTTTGATCGGCTAGGATTAACATCGGAGCTATGTTTGTTCTTCCATAAACGGAAAAATCAAAGAAGTTAATCGGGAAAGATACTGGCAAAAGGATAAATTCGACTGGAATGGGAAAAAACGTTGGCCATTTATATTGACCAGTTAGAGCAAGCATGATTTTAGTAAGCATATGACTTTTCCCAATCCCGCCCCATGCTAAAATGCACCTCCTTGCAGCTACTAATTCTTTATCCTCCTTATCTCGGTAACCAGAATATAAAAGTGCATAATAGGCTTCAACGGTAGCAGATAGATTTCCGTTTTTCTCATCATAAAAAAGTTTCCAGGACCCATTTTTCTCCTGCCTGCTAAGGATTCTTTCGACCAAAGCTTGAATAAGCCCTTCATCATTTATTTCTAACGTGCGCAGCAAAATAATCATATAGGCATCTGTAGAAATCCCTGTTTCAAAAGGATAATCCCAGGACCCATCAGAGGATTGATCATTTCTCAATACCTCGACGATTCGATTGATTTCATCCGTTATTTGGCTTTTCACAATTACACCCCCAAAACAGCTATATCATTTTATTCCATCTCCACGGTAAAAATTCCAAATAACCTTGAACACACACTTTTATCTTTTCATCATTTATTCCCATACACATCCATAAAATAATTGGGAAAGGAGTGATACTCCCTCATGCAATGTTTAAAAAAGAAATGGGCCAGTCAAAAAATCTCACCAGAACTAACAGCCATTAAAAAGGAATTAACGAAGAAGTCAAGGCCCACCATTCATGAAAATCAATTAAATGCTACGGAATATGATTTAATCGAATACATTCACAGCGAAACGAAAAAAGGAAATGTAAATAATGTGACAAGAACGAATGCCTACTTGGATTTTTATAAAAAGCACCCTGAAATACACTGGGCATTTCTAGGTCATATGGTTTCTAGAAACGGTGGATGGAACATGACCGATTTAAAGGGAAGTCTATTATCTAGGGTTCTATCTCAGGAAGAGCAAGAAGAGTTTTTCCGTTTTTTAGAGCGAGGTAATTGGTTAATCTTTCAGGACATTTATCCGCAATTACTACTTTATGGAGAAAGTATCAAAAGGAACACTAGTCTTTTTTACCTTTTGCCATTGTTTCATGTCTCCTATTTCATGAGAGTCATTTGGAATTACTTCTACCAAAACAAAGATCGATACCTTTTGACCATCGCACTTATCATCAATGAACAAAGCTATTTAGAAAAAAGAGTCATTCAGAATCCTTATTATCAATCTACCGTATTGCAAACACTAGAATTTAAACTACAGGAGTTATTGGATTTAAACCAAATTATCTTTCCTGCTCTCGATGGAAAGGAGATCAAAATAATTGGTCAAACCATTCACCAATTCGCCTCATTACATGACCGGATTTTATTGGGAAAACGTTTGTATCAATTACTTTATGATACAGAAAACTATTTATCTATTTATAAGTGGGCAATCCAGCACCCCCACACAGGCTCGAGAAAAGATTTTTGGCCCCATGTATTTAACGATATCGATGAATACGTACCCTGGGGTTCTTACCAGCGAAGAATAAAAGACTGTCGCATCAAGCCTAATGCCCCAAAGTTATATAGTCCCATATTAAAATATGCGTGGAATAATACGGAACAGAAAGAAGCAGAGAAAGAGGACTGGTATTCGGATTGGAAAGTCATTCATTATTTTAAGAAGGATATGTCTAAAGGAAATGGAGCTATTTATCATGAATATTGTAAAACACTGGAGAAAATCGAATTATCGATTCTCGCAAAAGAAGCCTTGTTACCAAAGAAATCAAAGAATTAAAGCCTATATATCTACCATTATTTTCGCCTCACTTATCGGAACGTATTTAGATCTTTTGCTGGTAGGAGCAGGTCTGTATTCCTTTCCAAGCCGTCCATTTTCAGAAATATTTACCATTAATATTTTATTCACGCTTGGTATCCTACCGTTAGTTTCCCTTATTACTATTTTTGTATTAAATAGGTTACATAAATTACTCAGTTACCTTTTCCTATTCATTTGCAGTTTAGTTGCATATATAGCGGAACAAACTGCAGAAGGATTTGGTTTATTTATTCATTCTTCGGATTGGAAACATGAATTTTCTTTAGTTGGTTACTTTCTCATCCCATGGAGGGAAGATCCACGGTTGCATTAGATTACTAAAAGTTAAATGTGCTGCAAAGATTGGGGCTTTTTACCAGATTAACGTAGTGGGAATCTGACAGCAAAATAAAAAGGAAGAAGTCTGACTCTTTGGCCTAAACTATGTGTAAAATAGTTCTCGGGGATTTGAAGCAAAATTCTAGAAAAAAAGAAAAGGCGCTCTATCATAAATGTATGCTTCCCGGCAAATACATTAGAAAGAGGCCTTTTCATGAATACAATTATATCAAAAATTAGCGAATTATTAAAGGATACAAATGACTTAATTGAGTTTGAAGAACCTAAAGTTTCGTTTGCAACAACATTTAGTTTTGATTTATAATGAATATAGAAACAGCGTAAAATAAAAGAGACTGGACGCACTAACGCCCAGTCGGTGCAACATACATGCCGCAAAATAGCGGCTAACCAATTTAAAGGACTATGAAATAGTCACCTTTCCTTGGTAGGGCAGAGGTGGCTATTTCTTTTTGTTTAAATGGACGAAAATAGTTACGATCCACGTCGCTAAGCTAAATTGCGTAACTCAGTGCTTCGTAAGTCGCTATTAACCTCATCCCTTATCATAAGGATTTAAAAAGGTTCTAATCCCAATTAAAGTAAGTGACACCATCGAATTTCTCCCCCACTTTATTAAGGAGAATACCACGCATCTTTACTAATACACTAGGATGCACTAAATTACCTAGTGAAAATCAGAAAAGCCATTTTATACCAAAGGTTCGTTTAACATTAAAAGGAAGTACTCGCTTATTACTTACGGAGTACTTCCTTTTATTTTTGGTTGTTGAAATTTGTCTAGTGAGATGAGGGGCCTGTCCCCCATGGTTCCCTTTTTTGACTACAAATTAGTATTCATTATTTTAAAATGGTAACATTAACTGTTCTATTTCCCCATTTATATGCTTCGGCCTTTGTTGGAACATGAACATCAATTTTATTCCCTTTAATGCTTCCACCAGTATCGGCAGCAACTGCATAACCATAGCCATCGACATATACTTTAGATCCTAATGGAATAACAGATGGATCCACAGCTATTACTTTCGCATTTGGATTTGCATTCAAATCTACACCAGTAGACGTGATACCTGAGCAACCATCACAATTAGCCGTATATGCAGTAGCAGTTGCTTGAATTACATTAAGTTCTGCATCGTCTTCGGAATTACCTTCTGATTTAGCAGATTCTGCTTTTTCATCCGCTTCTACAACTACTTTTTTATCTGCTTGAGATGCCTCTTGGCTAACTGGTTCTGAAGCCTCAACTTCTTCTGGTTCTGGTGCTGGTTCTTGAGCCTCAACTTCTTCTTCTGGTTCTGGTGCTGGTTCCGGTGCCTCAACTTCTTCTTCTGGTTCTGGTGCTGGTTCCGGTGCCTCAACTTCTTCTTCCGGTTCTGTTGCTGGTTCCGGTGCCTCAACTTCTTCTTCCGGTTCTGGTGCTGGTTCCGGTGCCTCAACTTCTTCTTCTGGCTCTGTTGCTGGTTCCGGTGCCTCAACTTCTTCTTCTGGTTCTGTTGCTGGTTCCGGTGCCTCAACTTCTTCTTCTGGTTCTGTTACTGGTGCCGGTGCCTCAACTTCTTCTGGTTCTTGAGCCTCAACTTCCTGAACTGGTTCTGTTGATATGCTTTCAGTCGCAACTTCTTTTGCTGGCGCTGTAACTGTTTCCTTCGAGACAGCATCATCCGTGGTAGATGTAGTTGGAATTTCAAGCACTTGACCAATAAATATAAGATCTGATGTGAGATTGTTCAGGGATTTTATATCTTTGACCGTTACATCAAATTGATAAGCGATCCTAGATAATGTGTCCCCTTTTTGTACTGTATATTGTTCGTTTATGAATAATAGTTGATTCGGATAGATAATAGTTGACGTCAACTTATTTATATCCATTAATTTCTTTACTGTAGTGTTATGTTCTCTTGAAATGTCCCATAGCGTATCACCTTTTTGTACTTTAACTTCTGCTGCTGAAACGTTAGTTACTGTTACACTAGCGATAAGCATTCCTGCGGTTATCGCAGTTACTAACTTTTTCATCTTAAATCTCCCTCCATATTCTTCCAGATGTTATTCATTTTAACATAGATTAATAGAATAAATATGACAAATATATTACAAAGATTTGTTTAGATTGTAAGACCAAAGGAACCTTTCCCTGTGATCCTTGTGATTCTCTAAATTTTATAATTTCTTAGACACGAAAAGAGGCATTTAGGTTTAGTTCGTAGGATAATTAATTTTAAATGGAATATCTGATAAGTAACGTTAAAAGTAAGATACGCATTAAGGATTAAGCCAAATTATTGAAAATCATTGCATTAATAATTGAAATATATAAATAGAATTAAAATAAAATAAAGGATGAACGCATCAACACTCATCCTAAGCAACATACATGCCGCGTACAGAGCGGCTGACCTAGTAAAGTTTTTTGCAGAAATAGCTCACCTTTCTTGGCTGGCAGGGTGGCTAGTTCTTTTTGTTTAGATAGACAACAATAGTCACGATTATTGTAAGTAACGCTATTTGCACCAAGATAAATTGTGCTATCAAACTAAATGCCACATATGCCGTCGTCGGCTTCACTCCCTTTCACCGTGAGGGAGTGAAGCCGCCACCTTGCTTTATGTAGTTGCTATAATTTCAACAATATTCTCAGGTATAATCCATAGTTTTACTAAAAGGAAAGCGAAGAGATAAGCTCACTTCCTCTTTAGGAAGTTTGATAATTATTCCTCCTTAGGCACCTCACCCTCGCCCCAATATGCTGACCCCCTAACAGCGTGTCCGTGAAGACACTTCATTGTTAAGTTTAAACATTTATGCTAAAATTACGTCTTGCAAATATAAGAAATTAAAGAATCGTTAGTTCTAATACTTCTTATAATTAAATAGGAATAGTATGTAGTGTTTTTAATGGAAGGAATTTTATTTCATTATGTATGAACTACGAAAAGAGGAGGTGAAAGAATTGAACAAATTTATTAGTTTTAATAAGATGATTACACCAACAATCATTAAAGTGCTTTTTTGGGTTGGAGTAGGCTTCTCTATCATTCTAGGACTTCTTCAAATTATAGCTGGTTTTGATTCTTACTTCGGTGGCGGTTACCAAATATTTATGGGTATATTAACTATCATATTAGGACCAATCTTTACAAGGGTTTATTGTGAATTATTAATTTTATTCTTTAAAATGCATGAAACAATACAAGAGATTAATGAGAAGTTAGGTTCAAAGGATAATTAATTTTAAATGGAATATTTGATGATTAACGTTAAAATTCTCGTGTAAGTTGTTAAAATCTCTTATTCAAGAATGATCAAACGTTTGTTTTAAAAGGTTAGCCAGAAATTACTGGTTGGCCTTTTTTTATAAGGTTTTATTAGCGGTAGTCGAGGTAGAAGAATCAAACATAGGAGACTTGATCCCGTAAACAAATTTATATCAAAAAATGCGAAAAAGAACAAAATCTCCCATATTCACCATTATTCCCTGAAAGATTACAAGGAAATATTTCATTTCCCGGGGAATATCGACAATCTATTCTATAATTTATAAATATAAAACATTTTTTCTAAGTTGTTTATTTCTCTGAGACTACCTTTTTGCTTCCTACGGCGTCGGGCGATTTCCTTGTTTTCTAGTATTTTTTTCCGAAGAAATACGCACTAGTCTCACGCATAATTCCTCTTCGTGCACCTTATCACATTGTCATATACAACATACTCTAGTGCCTTAAAGCATTGCGGACTGACATATTGATTAAGGACTCCATCATGGTATCCAACACATTTGCACCTCTACCCCTTCGTAACCCCTTAAACACACTTACCATATAGTAAAGATAAATGGGCAAGTTTTTAAACATGGAGGTTCATATGCACACGAATCATTTTAATTCATGGTATCGGAGTAAATGGGATAGGCAAATGGGGCAAAGTCAACCAGTAGGAGGAGCGGAAATGACAAGCAGAAAGCCTCATTTAGTGGCGAATTCGATTTTACAGAGGGAATATCCCAACACCGTTGTTTTAAGAGGATCCCTTAACGAAAATAAAGTAGCTTTAACTTTTGATGATGGTCCACATATACGCTTTACCCCCCAAGTGCTGAATGTCCTTAATAAATACAAAATCAAAGCTACCTTTTTCCTGATGGGGGCTAGAGCAGTTGAACATTCCGATATCGTGAGAAGAATGCATGCAGAAGGGCACGTCATTGGTAATCATACGTATTGGCATCCTAATCTGACAGAAGGAAGTTTAGAAAGAGTTCATTGGGAAGTGACTTCAACAGAGGAAGTACTTGCACAGATTATAGAATACCGTCCACGATTATTTCGTGCCCCTTATGGTGCTTTAAACCGAGAGATTGTCGAATTAATGAGGCAGATGGGGTATTCTGTCATTCTCTGGAACGTCGATTCTTTGGATTGGAGACAATTGGGTACGACTGTTATTTCTGATATTGTCTTAGCAAATACGGAACCCGGATCCATTGTACTGATGCATGACGGTGGTGATTGGACAATGGATTTATCAGGCACTGTCCATTCTTTACATGACATTATTCCACGTATACAGCAAGAAGGAATAGAGTTCGTGACGATTCCTGAATTAATTCATTTTAGCAAAGCAAAATAAATATGAACCGGCGGCGGAGATTCACCGATCCATTTAGCTCATCTTAGCAGGGGGCCAAGATGTAGTTTTCCTTACTGGTCCTCTCCCTGTTAGCCGAGGCTCATTCATCGTCCTTTTATAAAGATTGCGGAAAAATTGCTAGCATCGGCAAACTTGAGATTTTTTGAAGCATATTTGAGGGTGGGGTAATCGTCCAGTTGTGTCTCCCCTATGAAGGCGACTTTGGAAATACGCACGAGTAACGGATTCCCGCCTTCGATTAACGAATTCCCGCTCTCGATAAGATTTAACACATTGGACGCGCCCCCTTACACTCTACCCATACCCCAACTCCTCCTTCAACCTCCTAATCTTCAACCTTGTCACTTCCGCTTCTTCCGGATCAACTTCCATCCTTTTATTCTCACGCTTTTCCCTCTGTTCCTTAAACCAATCCGGAATCACCTCTTCACGATTCCCACTGGTAAAATAATGATACTGCCTCCACTGTTTCCTATTTCGAAATTCCACATCTTCTGCTCGCACTGCATCCACACTTCGAATCCCTTTCTTTTTCCATGCCTGCAAGATACTTTTCACATAACCCCAACTTGTCCTATTTTGCTCCAATGCCCGTTTCATCGCTTCCATCACTAATGCTTCTCCTACATCGTCCACCCAATCACTCATAGACTCGATGACGAATGGGCCCATGACTCCAAAGTTTTCTTGATAGAAACGAAATACTTCTCCTTCCCCAGCCTCCTGTTTCGTTACCGTTTCTTCTGCCATCCCTTTCCGTGCTTCCCTTTCCCCAGGTAGTTCCGTCTCAGTTGAATTCTCATCTACTTCATACCCAACCGAATCCATCTGTTGCGCGTCTTCACGATTCTCTATCAAACTAATCATTCGATAAACTGGTGCTTGATTGCCCCTTTTAGGTTCATAAGCAATGTATCCTTTTTCCTTTAGCTCCGTTCTCGCTCTCTTAAAACTAGATTCATTCAAACCAGATTTGATCCTTAAAACCATTCCAGCTACACGAAATTCGCTCTTCCACCTCGTCTTGTTATTCATATGCATCAACGCATGCCATAAAGCAACTGCTGAACTAGATAGTGGGTTATATTCCAGCGAATCATAAAAAGCATTCATTTCCCTTATGTAATTCATCCTTCTCTCCCTTTCCTTTCATCTCCAAGATTTTACTTTCACGTAAAATTCACCTTCCCCCAGGCTTTTCAGTGAATCCAAGTCCCAGGGAAGGTTTTTTATGCTAAACGAATAGCACGTCTACCTAATTTAAATCCCATCCCTGTCTTTAAAATAAGCTCGCAATTTCTTCCTCGCTTGCTTCCCCCAGTCTTTCACAGCTTCCACAGATACATGTTCCTGTTCTGCAATTTCCTTCAGTGACATATCCCGAATGATATAAAAATACACCCATTTCCGCTGTTTTTCGGTAAGCAGAGAAAATACGCGCTCCCAGGAATCGCCATCTTCCATATCCATTCCACTTGTGTCCAGGATTGGCATTTTCGAATCGCCATATTTATTTCCGTCATAGGCAGTTAAAATTTCCTTTTCCACATAGTTTTGTTCGTTATCTTCATCATTGGTTTTCTTCCGGATAAGATCGATGAGGCGATTGCGAATGGTGTAGTTGAAGTAAGTGGCGAGGGGGCCTTTATTGGGCTCATATTTCTGGTAGGCTGTCCACATGGCATACATCCCTTCCGAATAAAAATCCCCATACGGATCTCGAATGCCAAGCTTGTGCATGTGATAATAAATACGTTTCTCATTTTGTTTGAAAATATCTTCAAACAAGTCGTCGTTTTTCTTCAAGTACAAAACCTCCTTTTTTTCAGTGTGGCAAAATGTGATATCCGCATCTAGCATAATCAGACCGATGAAAACTGTAAAGGTTGCTAACTTCGCATTTCTGACAAACTCCGACATGTTTCTACAAGATTCTCCCCTGTTTTTCTGCAGAAATGACGTTTCTGCAAGAGGTTTTGTAAGTTAGCTAGTTTTTTCATATTTTTTATATTGTTTTTGTCTATTTTTGTCGAAAACGTAAAAAAGGACAGCTTGATTAAATTTCCAGCCAAGCCATCCCCATTAGTATTAGATTCTATTTCGTTTTGTTTCTTTTTGTTTATATAATGTGTCCGCACTTCGGTTCGTACTGTGGTTCTTTCTTTGGACCACACCCCAGGCAATAACCGGTCCACATTTCTGTCCAATTTTGTAAAAATTGATATCAAGAAATTGATCAAACGTTTGTTTGAAATCTACCTGTACGGTCGTTTGTGTGTAACTAAAAATAATAGATAAATCACCTGTTTATGTCACACCGCGAAAAACTCTTGACACATACACTTCATTTTGTGTTAAATTTTTACTGAATTGCGAGGTGTTGACGATGAATAATTTTGGGCTACGCCTAGAAAATTTGCGCGAGAAATATGGCTATACAAAAGTAGATGTGAGTTTAAAACTTTGATTCACAGCCAATGTTTATGGTTCTTATGAAAGAGGAGATAGAAGACCATCACTGGAAACAATCATAAAACTAGCGGATATCTATGATGTCTCTTTAGATTACCTAATCCGTGGTAAAGAGTTTGACAAAATTAAAAGCAGCAAATCGGAACATACAAAAGTACAAGATTTGATAGATTCACTTACGGAAAAGGGATTAAAAAATCCGTCCTTTTTACAAGTAGAAAATTGGCATGTGTTGGATTTCGATGATATGAAGGAAATCGATAATCACTTTGAATGGGTGGTCCATAGGGCTAAATCTAGAAAATAAGCATAGCATAGAGAAAAAATCTACCATTAATTTATGATGATTGGTAGATTTCTTTGTTTTATAAAATTAGTCATAACATAGGAATAGTTTATAAATGCTTGAAAACAGAGCTGCAAGAATCAATGCATTAACTCATCAATTCTTACATCTTCTAAACGCTACACTTAAGTAATGGACTAATCCATTAGCCACTTAATTTATCTCCACCCAACCATTGCGAATAGCAGTAACAACAGCTCGCGTATGATCGTTACAATTCATTTTTTGTAAAATACTACCAACGTGGTTTTTCACTGTTGCTTGACTAATGACTAATTCTTTTGCCAGTTCAAATCTATAGGTCTAACTCGAATAGATTATTATCTAGTTGAAATACAATAATCCTCGAAAAGTCTCCGTTCGAAAGACGACGAAAACACAACAATAGTGAAAAAATACCTATAAAAATGAAAAAGTATAGTATAATAGTATGGGCTTAAAACTAAATGAGGAGAGTAAACAATGAATATTAAGAATAAAAAATTATGGGTAGCTATTATTATCATTATATTTATATTAATCTTCACTTTCAGTAGTACGATCACAGCCAAGCAAAGAGAGGAAGAGCTCGCTACTAAAAATGAAGAAATCAAAGATTTAAAATCTACGATTAATGCGAGTAAAAAGGTTATTAAAGAAAAGGATTCCCAAATTACTGAATTGGAAGAAAAGGTAGATAAGGCTAAACCATGGTTTGAAATGTCAGAGAAAGATCAGCAAAGAAAAATTGCAGAAGAAAAATCTAAAGAAGAAGCAGAAGCTAAGAAAAAGGCCGAAGAAGAAGCTAAAAAAGAAGCAGAAGCTAAGAAAAAAGCCGAGGAAGAAGCCAAAAAAGGATATGAGACAGGTATTACATATAATCAATTAGCTAGAACTCCTGATGACTTTAAAGGAGAAAAAGTCAAATTCAGTGGTAAAGTAATTCAAGTCATGGAAGGCGATACTACCACTCAAATACGTCTGGCTGTTGGTGATAATTACGATACTATATTATATGGTGAATACGACTCAAGTCTTGTGAAATCTAGGGTTTTAGAA
The DNA here is from genome assembly GCF_019037185.1 of Oceanobacillus caeni. Classification (GTDB taxonomy): domain Bacteria; phylum Bacillota; class Bacilli; order Bacillales; family Amphibacillaceae; genus Oceanobacillus; species Oceanobacillus caeni. The sequence goes on along the minus strand of NZ_JAHHXM010000004.1, from coordinate 146,769 downwards.
GATGATCAAATAACGATAATGGGATTGTCAGCCGGATTACTGACCTACGAATCCACAATGGGAGGAAATATTACAATTCCAAGTGTACTTATTGAAAAAATAGAAAGTTAATAAAAGATATAAAGTATGGTATGAGTTTCCTTGTTTAATAGAACTCATACCTTTTTATTTTGTCGTGCCTTGGATAGTTATGATTATAAAAATAGAGCCTACTTATACATGATTCAATTTCATAATTGCCATTACTCTTTAAAATTAAATCAATTTGATCTTGGATTTATTGCTCTTCAATCGTATCTAATTCCCCTTCAGTAAAATCATAACGACTTTTTTCTATATCTCAAGATAATACAACCTCATTTGTTTTTACATTATAAAATGAATACATGTCCAACATCAATTCTTACAGCTTCTTAACTACTAACCAATTAATTTATCTCCACCCAACCACTCCGAATAGCAGTAACAACAGCTTGCGTACGATCGTTACAATTCATTTTTTGTAAAATACTACCAACATGGTTTTTCACTGTTGCTTGACTTATGCCTAATTCTTCTGATAGCTCTCTATTACTTTTTCCATTAGCTAGTAACTGTAGTACATGGCATTCCCGCTTTGTTAACAGATGTAGTGGTTGTTTATGGTAATCTACTTTATTTAAGTGACTTGAAGCATTATCTCTTGCTAATCTCCGGTACTCTTTGACAATATTATGTGTTACCTTTGGATGTAAATATGAACTACCATCACTCACTATTTTTATAGCTTCAATTAATGATTCTATATCCATCTCTTTGAGGAGGTAACCTTGCGCACCCAATTTTAATGCTTGTGTAACAAAGCACTCGTCATCATGATCAGACAAAATGATAACCCTCGTATTTGAAGAACACTCTTCAAAAATTGATTCTATCTCTGCGATATTAATTTCCGTTAATACAATATCTGGATTTTTCTCTTGTATTAACTTTTTAGCTTCGTCAACATTATTACCTTCTGCAACAACTTCAAAATTCAATTCATGATCTAAAATCCTTTTAAGAGCTTGACGAAACAAGTTCTGATTATCAATTAACACAATCCTGATTTTTTTATCACTCATTTTAATTCCTCCAAAAGATAATGACCAATCTTAAATTCTTAATAATAAGTATAATCGATTAATAAATAATTGAAACCGCTTTCTCTATAAATTCCAAACAATTTGATTATTATCTTAAGTAGTATAATGCTCTTTTACTTTCTAATTGTTATTTATTTTGTACCTATTACACTGTGTCGAAGGGAAACTCAGCCAAATGATTGAGTCCATACATGCTTTACCGAAGAAAAATGACATAATTTATAGATCAAACATTTGTTTTAAAATCTAGCAGATCTTGCTTTCCCTAGTTAAAGTAAGATCTGCTTTTTATTTGTAAGGCCAAAATGACACTTTATTAAAATTATATCCATCCACAGTTTCCCTTTATAAAATCTGTTTCCCTAATGCAAGAAATAGGGTGTATACACGGTGTCCACGCGCTTTCATTCAACGGATAATAACTTTAAAAACTAAGGGGAATATCATTGAAAGATAATAGAAGGTATAAATACAGGGCTTACATTGTTGGTGATGCCATTTATAAAAAAAGAAAGTCGATGCTGAAAACTCAAGAAGAATTTGCTGAAATAATTGGAATAGATCCGAAACAGTTAGGTGAATTAGAACGTGGTAATGCTTTTCCCAATTTTATAACAGCTATTAGATTACGAGAAAAGTTAGATATTAGCATTGACGAGTTAATCGATGAAATAATTGAAGATTTCCCGGATAAATAAACTGCTCCTAATTTTGGTGCCCCCTTCTCCCTTTACAACCCAAATTGAACCCACTATTAAGTATTTTATCCCCCTCCCTACGAAGCAAGGAAAGCTGTTGATCCTCTCACAATCGTGTTCCCTAAATTAATCCAAACCAAAATACATTTCCCTACAATTGTCTTTTAAAGACGCCGTTAACTATTTTATAAAAAGGAGAATTTAAATGATCTTCATTGCACTATTAGGATTTCTAGCTATTATTTTTTCTATTCTTTACATAATTGTTCACTTTATTAAAAAAATAAAAGATAAACAAAGGGTATTATCTAAAAAAGTATTTTATACCGCACTTCTTGGTGGATTTAGTCTATTTATAGTTGGGGCAGCCTTCGCTGATACAGACGAACTAGCCCAAATAAACGAATTAGAAAAACAGAATCAATCCCTATCCGACGAAAATGACACTCTTAAACTGGAAAATAAGGAACTAAAAAGTAAAGTAACAGATTATGAAAATGAGAAAGAAGAGTTGGAAACTAAAGGGATTGAATTCGAGAAAAAGATAGAATCCTTGGAAGAGAAAAAGAAATCCCTGGAGGATGAAAAGAATACATTAGAAGAAAAAGTAGACGAACTAAATAATAAAAACGCAGATTTGGATAACAAAGTAGCAAAACTAACAGAAACAAATACAAATTTAGATGAAAAAGTAGATAAACTAACTCAAACAAATACAGACTTAAATAACAAAGTAGCAAATCTCGAAACAGAACTTAAATCGGCTAATAGTAAAGTAGCAAGTGTAGAGGCAAGTACCCAGACTACAAGTCAATCTACTAGTAACAACTCTACTAAAAGTTCCGCTTCCAGCTCTGGCAATACCAGTTCGAATGTTTACTATAAAAATTGCACAGCCGCAAGAGAAGCAGGAGCAGCACCTGTTCATCGAGGAGATCCCGGGTACGGGCCGCATTTAGACAGAGATGGAGACGGAATTGGGTGTGAGTAACAAATAAAATATAAAAATCGAAACAGTACTGAAAAATATTCGCATTATTCCTCTAAAAGTTAAATGGAGAAGGCATCTTCCTTCTCCATTCCACAACTATTAATCAAAAGGAGCCATCCTCTATGAAAGATATCTTAAATCATTATTCCATTCATTCAAACACCATGGCCCTATTACCCTCAAATCATAAAGATTACGATACCATCGTGAAAGAACCAGATAGAGATATTTACGTAAAGCAAAAGCCGCTCGAACTGATTAAACAAGCTTGTTTAGAAAGATTTGCTACATATGAAGGTGTAAGGGAAGCTGTCCAACACAACACTGGACTCAAACGAAAAGTCCCCATACCGATTAATCCACACCTAAACCTTTACTTCTTCCCCACGCATGCAACCAACCATTTTGACTGCTGCTGGATCTCCTATTATCATGTTCTTCGGATTGAAAAAAGCCTCACCAATCATCCTTCTTCAACCATTCTTTTTAAAAGTGGTGAAAGACTTCATTTAGATGTATCTCCTTATGTATTGAAAAAGCAGATGGAGCGGACGTTGGAATGTATGGAGGGGTATTTAGATTGGCAAAATAAAAGTGTAGTGGTTTGCTAGTCATGTATAGTGCCTTAGACATTTATTTACAGTCCCGTTCATATGGTTGCATAAACATATTAAGAGTGACACTAAATCCCTGAACATGGAACTCATATGTTAAAATAAAAACACTTTATTTGTGTACTATAACTTCATGTGGTAGTGTTCACCAAAATGAGTCGTGGTAATTATTGTAATTGTTTATAAACCTTTGGAAAATAGCATTTTCCTTTTCAAGTCACGTAATCTTTTTTGAAGTTCACTTTCTTTGCCTTCTGGCTTGAGATTACCACTACCAACAAGGCCTGTGTCAGATTCATAACGATACTTTTTCCCCCAGTTGTGTAAAGTCCGCTCAGCTAAGTCTAACTCTCTAGCCGTTTCTGAAATTTTTTGACCTTTTTTTCTACAAATTTTACAGCATATAATTTAAATTCTTTGTCATAACTTTTACGCTTTATCATTTAAAACACTCCGATCTATTTCTTGGGTTTCATTATACAATCCCAATTCGATTTGCCCAATTTTAGTCAATAATAAAGAGTGTATTGATGATAACCGAAGAATATTATACTTTAAAAATATGATACAATATAGGTGCTAGGAGGTGTGGCTTTCTTGGGGCAACTATTCAAATTAGCAATGTTTATTACATCGTTTATCCCTTTATGGGCTACGGTAATATTTATTGACACACTGAATATAATAAAACATGATGTGAACCTTTTAACAGAATATATTAGTATACTAACAATAATAACACTTAATATTCTTTCAATACTTATCATTCTAAAATCCATGTCAAGTATAAAGGCTTCTGAATATAAGCCATACAAGGTCATAGAAGTTAGACAGGAAAAAGGAATAACATCGGAATTTTTACTATCCTATGTGTTACCCCTTTTTGCCTTTGATTTTACTCTGTGGAGTGAGGTTGTTCAATTTTTGATTTATTTCATAATTTTGGCTTTCTTATGTGTCAGAAATAATAACATATACGCAAACTTAATATTTGAAATTAATGGATATAAATTTTTTGATTGCGAATTAAAGTGGAAACCTGAACAAAATGTCAAGACTACCCAAGTAATAGTTATTAGTAGAAATAACATATCCTCTCAAAGAGGTAACACTATTGAGGTAGCTTCACTTAATAAACCATTTCATCTTATGAAAGATTTAAAGGGATAGAATTAGGTACCTCACAAACACCGTCTGTAAACATATTATATTTAGTTTTCCCGCAAATAGCCTTTGTAAAGACATCAGCTTGCTTTTCGTCAATTAAATCGAATTTTTTACTTGTATAATCGTATGGGATTTTAAGCTCGTCCACTAAAATTTTTAGGTTGCTTTCCTGCTGAATATTATCTATGATTCTAGGATCAAAAGTAATAAATTTTTTTGGATGTTGACCAGATAGTGCAAAGGAATTATAAGATTTAAAGTCTTTTATAACATTAGCTTCCCTAATAGTTTGTAAGGAGTTTTTACAAACTACTTTATGAGAATACTCCATATGAAAAATACTCTCAAAATTATTATTAATAGTATATAAGGTGTCTTTATATATTAATGCGTCAAAAGTTTTACCAAATTGAATAAGTGGTTCGCTAATCTCTTTAATCTTGTTATGCCTTGATTCGAAAATCTTAGCTCTATCTTTTTTGTATGTGTAGATTGGATTTTTTCTCGATAGCAAATAAATATTTTGATCATTACTATCATCATTATATGTTCCAACAAAAATAAAAGCTTTTGATTTTATTTCTTTCAATTTTGTGTAATCATCAGAAACACTAAGGCTTTGAATTAAAGAATCCCAAGGTTTTGAAATCAACTTATTAGAAACACTAATCTTATCCACAACATTTTTAGAGTTCGCCCCGGTATATTCTTGAACTTTCCTTCCATATCTATCTATAATTGAATTAAATTTCGAGCACATATCGTTTATTGTATTTTTTAATACTTCGTCAGACTGGAAATTGAGTGAATAGCATGTATATTCATACGGCCTTGACTTATGATTATAATTTATCACGTCTAGTGACCATGATTTAACAGTCTTTACCATCTCTAATCCTTCTATTAACAAATCATACGACATTGAACCAACTCCATTAAAATTTTAAATTTATTATACCTTTATTATATCATATTGTGTTAATTCAATTAATTTAGGTATTAAGACTCTCAGTTCAAGGTGTCTTTAGTGCCTTTTACTAGTAAAATTTATGAATTTCCTAAGTTAGACTTTTTGTTGTACAACATAGGGGGTTAGATTAACTTACGCTTTTTCGATTTATTTTTTTAAAGCATCCCAAAATCACATTATCAATCATTCACGAATGGGCCCATCATTTAAAAAAACTTTAATATTAAATTAAAAATAGTGTCCTCACCCGTTCCACCCAGTTTCAACCTCTCAGCCTCAATTTCTTGTGGTCGCACTGTCGTATAGCGTAAAAAAAATGATAAATCTTAAAGATGACGCTTTTCTTGCACTTCTCCAGAACCAGCTAAAATCATAAACCTTGAAGACAGGTCACCTTTCTCCTTGCATAGTGTGGAATTTAATGATGCACGAGTACCGATTGATTCGATTTATTAAAAAAAGATGGATTGATTTAATTCAGTACTAAATTAATATTTATAAAAGAATAAAACTTCTCAATCAACCTTAAGATGGTTGTGGAAAGTTTTCTATTATTTCAATTATGCATAATAATATTAAACTCCACTATATATATTAGAGGGGTCATTTTTCATGAGATATATGAGGAACAAGAGGAGAAAGAGGAAAAGATTAATTTTTTTAATTGTAATCCTTGCACTTATCGTTGGTATTGCTGCTTTTTTTACAATAAAAATTACGCAATCGGATGCTACAATAGAATATCTAGAGATTGCTAAAGAAGCTTTGGACAATGAAGAATATGAAAAAAGTAGGCAGTTTTTTAAAAAAGTTCTAGAGGAAGATGCATCCCATACTGAAGCAAGGGTCGGTCTTGCGAGTGCTTATATGGGATTGGAGCAATTTGACAAAGCAATCGGAACATTAGAAGAAGGGCTCCAAATAAAACCGAAAGAACCGCGGTTTTACTATTTTATATCCCTTGCCTACGAAGGAAAGAATGATTTACCTCAAGTGATGCAAACATTGGAAGATGGAATTAAAGCAACCGATAATAAAGCACTAACCGAATTGGCTGATCAATTAGAATCCAATATAAATATTGTTCCCGACAGACACTACGTCCAAAAAGGTCATAACCGCAATATCATACTGGAATGGAAAAAGAGCGACGGATCCACCCTTCCAGTTGAAGCAGAATGGACATTAGAAAATGAGGATTCTGGTTCTCTAGAAGAAGTATCGGAGACGGTCATGACGTTCCACGCAGAAGAACTTGGCACAACTGATATTTCCGCAAAGGTTGGCTCGATTACCAAGAACGATGAATTACATATTGAGGAACAAGTGGTAGAAGAAATGACCTTCACACCAGAAGAATTTGGCCCACTATCCATCGATCAAGAAATGGAATTATCTGTGACTGGCGTGGATGCGGACGGAGAAGAAATGGAAATAAACCCCGAGTGGATTTCTAATGACGATAAGATCATGGAGTTATCCGACACGGAAGGGGTAGAAATGACAGCTAAAGCAATTGATGAAGGTGTTACAAGCCTTACTGTAACGTATCAAGATTTGGAAAAAGAACTTGACTTCATCGTAGAAGGGGAAAATAAGTTTATTAAAACAGAAGTCCAAGGAGAAGGAACGGTATCCATCTTACCAAATAAAACAAGTTACCTAGCCGGAACGGAAATAACGTTAGAAGCAGAACCAAAAGCCGGCTACGAGTTTGTCAGATGGGAAGGTGATGTTACAGACACTACTAATCCATTGGAGTTAACATTGGATTCCAGTATTTCTGTCGTTGCAGTGTTTGAACCAGTGAAACAGGCTACATTAAACCTTTCTATTTCTGGTGAGGGAAACATCATTCGTGACACCTTAGAAAGCCAATTTATCCAAGGAGAATCTATTTCCTTATTCGCCCAGCCTAAATCAGGATGGCTATTTAGCCATTGGGAAGGATCGGTTAGCGGAAGTAACGCAAGAATCCAAGTAGCGATGAATGGAGACAAGAATATACAGGCCGTGTTTGTAAGAGTGGACGATTCGACTAGCCCAGATAGTAGTGATAGCGGCACTACGAATGAGGAAGGGGCTGATCAAAGTACCGGAACAAATGAGCATAAGAATTCACAAAGCCCTGGTTCAAATTCTAGTTCTAATTCAAATAGTAATTATAAATCACCTGCAAATGAACCGAATACAAATAACGGTTCAAAGCCTGCGAAAAAAGAAGAAAGTAAACCAGTAGAAAAAGAGAAACAAAAAAAGGAGGAATCCAAACCAGCGGAAGATTCAGATCCAAAACCGAAACCAGAGGGTAAACCGGAACAAAAACCAGATGAAAATGAACAGAATAAAGAAGAAACCGAGCTTTCGCCAGGAAACGATAATGAAGAAACAGAAAAAGGTGAAACAGAAACACCAAAAGATGACGAACTCGAAGAAAACCCTGAGGAAAGTTCAGAAGAATAAACACGGAAAGAAGCCATGATGGAACACATTTAAAATGAAAAGCCGCATGAAATCATATTTTAAATTCTGATTTCATGCGGCTTTTTCTATTGTAAACAACAGGGATAGGTCCAGCGCACTCATGAGCATGATTAATGAAAGAACATAGAAGTGTAACGGATTTTGGATAGTGATTAACGAATTAACGTAGACAAGTGCCGACTTTCGGTACTGGATTGCTAATTCTTCCCTCACAATTATGAGTCACCAATGCGAATTCCAATATATCAAACGTTTGTTTAACCTACCTTATTTGCCTCTATCCCCTATGAGCAGGCAAATTCTAAACTATTCCGATGAAGTAAATGCGTCAAATATAGTCATAGTTCGACAGTCTATTACTCAATTTATCTATTTAAACAACAACCTCTCTATGTTTGATTAAATTTGTATACTTTTGTATAATAAAAGTATACAAATAAAAAAGTGATATCCGTAGTGGTATGGTCTCTGTGAGGCCAAAGTCAATAATCCACCCCTTTTAGATAATGGAGACGGGTGGATTATTTTTTATTTATTTCTTTTTTTACCACAAGGACTAGATGATGAAGTCAATGAAGAATATTCCCTCCAATTGTTGGTAAATATCATCTTTAATCTTACCCTACTTAGCCTTAACAAATAAGCTCCTCAACCTAGGTGAGAAGCTATCTCGTTTTAATTCCCTTACAGTCTCATTTCTTCCTTTAGCTCCAGAACTTTTTCCATCGGCAATTCAGTTACTTCTCCAACCTCTTTTGGTTCCATGCCTTTCGCTAGAAGTTTACGTGCAATGGACTTTTTATTATCTTTTACAGCTTTCTTCTCCCTAATCTCCGCTTCCATCCTGGAAGATTCGTCATCCATAATACGCTTCAGACGCGACTCATAAGCAAGATATTCTTCTTGTGTCATACTTAACTCCTCCCAACCTTGAAAAGCATCTTTCATGGCTATTCCCTCCAATTCTTGATAAATATCACCATAAACTTTTTCATTACGTCGATCGACCATAACAAGCATTAATAACCATCTGGCTAATACATCATCCCATGGGTTTAGTTTATTCCTCTTCCAAGCCTTTATTAAAATACGAGTGAAGGCTCCTCCTCACTCGCATTATATTCACCTATTTCCTTTTCATGTACGCTATAATTGCATCTGCAATCCTCTTAGAAGCTTCCCCATCCCCATAAGGATTCGACGCTCTTGCCATCTTATTATAAGCGGACTCGTCACTTAACAACTCATTAGCCAAATCAAAGATCGTATCCTCATCGGTTCCAGCCAGTTTCAACGTCCCAGCTTCAATTCCTTCTGGGCGTTCTGTCGTATCACGTAAAACAAGCACGGGAACCCCTAAGGATGGTGCCTCTTCTTGCACTCCACCAGAATCCGTTAAAATTAAATGAGCACGTGCAGCAAAGTTATGAAAGTCAACAACACCAAGAGGTTCAATTAATTTAATACGATCATCATTCCCTAAAATCTCTTTTGCAGTATTTTGAACAACGGGATTCAAATGTACTGGATAAATAACCTGCACATCATCATGCGCCTCTACCAATCGTTTAATCGCACGAAACATTTGGTTCATATTTTTCCCAAGATTTTCTCTTCGATGAGCCGTAACCAATACTAAGCGGTCATCACCAAGACTATCCAAAACTTCACTTGTATAACTTTCATCTACCGTAGTCTTCAATGCATCAATAGCCGTATTTCCAGTCACAAAAATTGTTTCTTCCCTTTTATTTTCATTTAAAAGATTTTGCTTCGACTTTTCCGTAGGCGCAAAATGCAAATCCGCCATTACACCCGTTAACTGACGATTCATTTCCTCCGGATAAGGTGAATACTTATTCCATGTACGAAGTCCCGCTTCTACATGACCAACTGCAATTTGGTTATAAAAGGCTGCAAGGGATGCAACGAACGTTGTGCTTGTATCTCCGTGGACAAGCACAATGTCTGGTTGCGTCTCTTTCATTACCTCGTCCAATCCCTCTAAAGCACGTGTGGTAATTTGTGCCAAGGTTTGTTGTTTTTTCATAATATTTAAATCATAGTCAGGGGTAATGTCAAATATCTCTAATACTTGATCTAACATTTCACGATGTTGTGCAGTTACTGTTACAATAGATTCAAATTCAGATGACCGTTTTTGTAATTCTAGAACAAGTGGCGCCATTTTGATTGCTTCCGGCCTCGTTCCAAACACAGTCATGACTTTAATTAATTGCTTCAATGAATTCACTCCAAATTTTTTATTATTTAGGATTAGAAAACCTGGCTCTCGCTACAAGTGATGGCGAGAGCCTTGAAAGTTTTCCATTCTTACTTGCCAAGTGTATGTATATTATGAAATCTAAGCAATATGATTAAATATAAATTTAAATAAACTTTATATACTTCATTATATTGTTACATACTGAATAATGAATAGCAAAAATATATCCGAAATTGTTCCAACTTTTTATCAAATCTTCCATGATTCGACAAAGTTTACACAATTAATCATTTACGAAAAAATAGATTCATAGTAAAATAAAGTTTAGGTTTTTTATCTTTTATCCTATTAAATTTTTTAAAGGGGATTAAAATTAATGTCTAAACGACAATTAAACGAACCAACACGGATCGTAAGGCGTAAGAAAAAACGCAGAATTCGTAAACGTATATATATATTATTACCAATTGTCATTGTATTTGTAGGTATTTTAACATATGCATCTTATTTATATTTAAAAGCTGATTCCATATTCTCCAGTGCATACGAAGATGATGGAAGAGAAAAATCGGATTTAAGAGAAATTCCGGTCGATCCAACGAAGGACAATGTTTCGGTCCTTATCATGGGTATCGATTCCAGTGAAAAACGTGGGGAATCTAAGAATTCTAGAACAGACACGCTAATGGTCGCTACCTTAAACAAAAAAGAAAATAGCATTAAACTTTTAAGTATACCACGTGATTCTCTAGTTTACATTCCAGAAGTGGGATATGAAACAAAAATTAACCATGCGCATGCTTTTGGTGGTACAAGAGGAACCATTAATACCGTTGAGAACCTTTTAGATATTCCGATTGACTACTACGTAAAAGTAAACTTCGATGCGTTTATTGATGTTGTAGATGCAGTTGGCGGAATTACAGTAGATGTTCCTTATGAGTTAAAAGAACAAAACTCTAAAGACAAAGCAGGTGCGATTCACCTATTACCAGGAAAGCAACACTTAGATGGTGAGGAAGCTCTTGCATTAGCTCGTACTCGTAAAAAAGATAATGATATCATGCGCGGTGAACGTCAACAAGAAATTATGAAAGCAATTATCGCTAAAGGTGCCTCTGTACACGGTATCATGAATATCGATGATGTCATCGAAGCCGTAGGAGGAAACCTAACAACGAACATGAAGTTTGGTGAAATGAAGAGTTTCATCACCTATGGTACTTCAGGCAAGTCACTAGATATCGAAACATTAACTCTAGATGGTACTGATTATCAACCTGGTAGTACGTATTACTATAAATTAGACGAGCTAGCTCTCGGTGAGACAAAACATACATTACAAGCACATCTAGATATAATTGACGATCCAACGATATCACCGCCAACACAAACTACAAGTGGTGAAACAACTTACTAATGAAAAAAGGAAACTTGTCTTATGCGGCAAGTTTCCTTTTTTAGTATATCCTTAGCTTTTTTGAAACAATATTTCTTTTTGACGTTCAAATCCCTTTTCCCTATATTCATTCCGCTCTTTATTATCCATTTTCTTCCATTGATTTAAAAAGTCCTCATATTTCGGGATAACTTCTTCTACTGTCCCAAAATCTTTTACCATCCCGAATTCAAGCCATAATATTTTTTCACAAAACTCTTTCATTTGTCCGAGTGAATGACTTACGAAAATCATCGTCTTTCCTTTTTGCTTAAATTCCTTCATCTTATTTAAACTCTTCTCCGCAAAGGCTTTATCCCCTACTGATAGTGCTTCATCGATGATTAAAATATCGGGATCCACATTAACAGATATCGCAAAACCTAAACGAGACTTCATCCCACTGGAATAAGATTTAACAGGTTGATCAATGAATTTTTCTAATTCCGCAAACTCAATGATTTCCGGTTCTAATTCTTTAATTTGCTTTTTATTAAAGCCAAGCATAAGAAGCTTTAATTCAATATTTTCTCTACCTGACAACTCATTTTTTAAACCAGCAGAAACAGCTATTAGTGAAGACTGACCATTCACCGTAACTTTACCTGATGTTTCAGGGACAATCCCAGCAATAATATTAGATAAAGTGGACTTACCAGAACCGTTTATACCAATGAACCCAATAATATCCCCTTTTTCCGCTTCAAAGTTAACACCCGCGAGTGCAAAGAAATCTTCTCCGTAGCTCTTTGGAGTAATTAAATCCAATAAGCGGTCTTTTGTTCCTTTATATAATTTATATTTTTTTGTTACATTACTTACAATGATTGCTTTTTCCATAACATTCACAAGCCTTTACAAGTAATCGATAAAATGTCTTCTAAATTTAACGTGTAATGTCGCTCCAATTAGGAATAGAACAAGGATAACAACCCAGAAATAGAGGGTGTATTGCCAGTGTGTAATTAGATACCATTCCGATCCAAAGAAAGAGATACGATATCCTTCCATTAGATAATATAAAGGATTCAATTTTATAATCGTTAAAATAATTGGTGGGTATTCTTTCAATATCGATAATGGCCAAAGAACCCCAGATACATATAACATCATTCTTAATACCGAAGCAAGTAACAGATGAACATCTCGAATCATTGTCGATAATGTTGATGTTATAAGCGAAATAGCAAAGGTTAAACAGACTGCTGCAAAGATATAATAGAACAACTGGACAAAATATACATTTATATAATAACCAGCAAATTGAAAAACAATGATAGATATCCCAAGCATTACTAAATGAACATAGAATTGTGAGAATATAACATAACTAGGGATTATGCTCATTGGGAAGTTCATTTTTGATAGCATTCTAAGCCTTGTGTAAATCGATTTAGATCCGTGAATAATAGATTGAAAAAAGAAAGTCCATAGAATGAATCCGGCCATGAGCCAGTATATAAACGAAATCTCCTTGCCATCTATTTCGACTGGTGCACGGCCTAACAATGCTCCAAACACAAACCAATAAATAAGGATTTGTATGGATGGGTTCAATACTTCCCATAACATACCTAAATAATTATTCTTATTTTTACTCTTTATCTCATAAAGAGAAAGTCGTCGAACTAAGTAAAAATGATTAAATTGTTCTTTTAATACTTGAATCGCCGATTTCATATGTTAGTCCTTTCAAACAAGTCTACTAATTATCATATTATACAAGTTTTGTTAGGATTAGACAAATAAATACAGGCTATCTATACAGATGAGCCTGTCCTTTATTAGCGAAAAACCTCATTTACAACTCGTTCACAAGCTTTTCCATCTTCCAAGTTACAGAACCTATGATAGAATTCCTCCGTAACCTTTGATATTTGATAGCCGTGTTCTTTTATTCCTTTTATTTCTCCTAAGATTTCTTCTGTTGTTTTAACTAAAGCTCCAGGTGCCTTCTCCTCAAAATCAAAATAAAATCCTCTTAGACTATCCCTATAATTTTCAATATCATACACAAAGAAAATCATCGGCCTTTTTAAATTAGCATAATCAAAAAACACAGAGGAGTAATCAGTAATTAAGATATCTGAGATAACATAAAGTTCACGAATGTCCTCATAAGAGGAAAAATCGTATACAAAATTATCATAATCTGTTAAATCAAGATTTTCAGCAACAAGATAATGGAGCCTTAAGATAATAATATACTCATTTCCTAATTCTTTTCTCATTTTTTCTAAATCCATTTTTAAATTAAATTTATACTTACCCTTAGAAAAATATTCATTATCCCTCCATGTTGGAGCATAAAGAATTACTTTTTTATCCAATGGTAATTGATTTCTTTCTTTTATCTTAGAAATTGTTTCTGTATTGTTAGAATGAATTAAGAAGTCATTTCTGGGATATCCAGATTCTATTACCTGTTTATTAAAACCAAACGCTCTCTTAAATATTTCCGTCGAGTATGGGTTAGGCGAAATAAGATAATCCCATTTTCCCGCCTCGTAAAGAAAATTCTTTCTATACTTTTCTGTGTCAGTACCTGGCATTTTGACATCATCAATATCAATACCTAATTTTTTTAAAGGCGTACCATGCCAAGTTTGTAAATATACTGTATTTAAAGGCTTAGGTATCCATAATGGTAACCTAGCATTTATTACCCAGTATTTAGCGGTTCCCATTTTTAAAAGCCATTTCAAAGAGAACCTTTTTATATATGGTACATGGTTCTCTTCAAATAGGTTTGTAAACCGTCTATCTGCACTCCAATATACATCGTATTCCGGTCTATGCTCAATGATATATTCATAAATAGCCCTTGGATTATCACTGTATTGTTTACCATGGAAGCTTTCGAAAATAATCGTTTTCTTGTTTCTTGGGAGTAATCCAATTAAATGAAAGGCTATTTTATAAAAGAATAGAACGATACCGCTCCTCCTAACCCTTGTTAGGAATCTTTTTATTATACTCACGTCAAGGTGCTCCTTTACATTCTTAGACTATTCCATTTTATCAATTACCGACTGATAAATTCGTTCACTGTTATGTTTATCTTGGTATTTAATAATATTGGTTATATCCATGTCATAATTCTCAAAGTTGTGGTTTAAACGTTCTTCAATTAATTCTACAAGTTCATCCTCTGTATTAGCAATTCTTCCTAAAAATGTTTCCTCAACCGGTCTTAATATACCTTTTCTAAAGAAACGTTGAACATCAAAGTGATAATAAATTACAGGCTTATTCATTAATGTAAAGTCAAAGCTCACACTACTAAAGTCCGTGATTAATAGGGCATGATCTTTTAATAGTTGTTGAACACTTATAGATCCTAAAGGTATAAAATGAACCCTGTCACTTAAATCAGCTATATCTTTGTTAAAATAAACTTGTGAACGATAATGCGGATAAAAGTTCAGATTAACATTATGCTGCTCTAACAAACTTAATAACTTTTCGTTTTTGATAAGATTTGCATACGCAAGATAATACTCACTTTCTAAAAATTGCTGATCTGTGTTTATCCAATCTCTCCAAGTAGGCATTAATAAAATATCTTTTGGCTCGTTTTCCTGAATAAGATTATCGAACCTCGCTAAACCGGTTATTGCTACTTCATCTTCATCATAACCAAGTTGGTCAACCACAATATCATATTTTTCCGCATCACTACTTACAATAAAAAGCTGGAAAGGTAAATCATAATATTTTTTGTGATACTCTACATTTTTCCTACCTAGAACACCATGCTGTAAAAACACTCTAAATGTATTCTCATAATGGAAAAAGCCTCTAGCCGGTTTGTAAGGTAATATATTTTCTAAATCATGAGTACCTAATAAAACTTTTGCTTTAAATGCAATTTCATAGTGTTTCTCAGACCCGAATGTTAAAACGTTAGGTATGTCTTGGATCTTCACATAATCTTCTGCGTCTTTTTCTATTACATAATACGCATCAATAGTTGTATTTTCTCGTAACCATTTGAATAATGCAAAGCCATTATCTTGTGCTGTATTATATCTTTCTCCCACTAACCAAACATTTCGATCCTTTTGTGAAGTATCATCTGGGACATGAATATAGTTTGGTATGGAAAAGGACTCTATCTTCAGATTATTAAAAGGCGTTGTCGTAATTAAGAAATGGTGTTGGTTTAGCATCTCATCTTTCATTTCTGTATAGTCATAGTAATTATCCTTTTTATAATCCGAGTGTTTATATTTGATCTTCTCTTTTCTTATTATTTCATCCTCATTATTTACTATTACGATATAAAAGTCCATCACGGTCTTTTCTTTTCCTTTTAAAGAAACCAAATCGTGGTCTAACAAATTTATGTTAAACCTTTCTTCAACTGGGATTCTTATGAATTCGAAGGTGTTTCTATCTTCTATATATAAGTAAGCTTTACAGTCAACAAACTTATCTAGAGAGCGTACATAACCGTTCATTGTAAAGTTACTTATTTCAGTTATTAGCTTTCTCAATTTCGGATAAGCAATTTTAAATCCTAAAGATTTATCTTTTCTTCTATAAAAAGCAAAAGATACTTTTTGAGAATCAAATATTTCATTAAATGCGGAAATCGTGTTTCCCCTATCCTCTTTCAATATATCAAATTGATATTGAATCGGATTATCTTTTTCCTCCACAATGAAAAAGCTCTTTTTGGAGCTATCCTTGATCAATTCTTCAACTGGAAGTTCAGCTTTCCATTTTTCATTATCATAAATGATTTGAAAATTACTATGTTCATCTGTTGTTATATTTTTTACTACTAGGTAATTATAAGTATCACTGTTTAAGTCTTCTATCCCAAACTCCATCTTAACAAAACCATTTGAATTTAAAGAAATAGAATGGACTTCTGTTGTTAATTTGTGTGGAGAGAAAATTAAATAAAGACCTGCTTTCTCATTTAAAACCCTTACTTTATTACCAAACGTATCAAAGATTTGGTGCGTGTTATCATTTAAAGCGAGCGGATGCATTTGATCTTCAATTTTAATGAATAACTGCCAAGTTCCGATTGAAAATAATCTGAAGTCATTCAAAATAAACGTATCATTTTCTATGTATTCCGCTTCAAGTACTCTATATTTGTTATTATTGTTATTAAAAGCATAAACCTCAAAGTCATTAGAATTGTAAGAAGCATTCATTTTTAAATAAATTGAACTATATTTTGTTTTAATACTTTCAATGAAAACCTTTTGTGAAGTAAAGCTAAATCCTTCAAATTTTCTTCTTATAATAATATTTTTCTTATGAACAATGGTATAAAAACATTTATCATCTACCATTATATTTCTGTTGTTTTCAAGGAAAGAGTCAGATGGTTTGATCCACATAACCTTATCATTAATAATCAGTTTAATATTAAATTTAGAATCGTCTTCTTTTATATAATCTATAGGAACCTTTATCGATAGAAGATTCCGTTCAAGTTTATATGGTAACTCCTCTAACGAAGAACGACTCATCAAATTGACTCTTATATTTTTTAAATTCCAGAAATTTTTAAGAACCAATTTATAATGAAGATGGTCATCATATGTGTAGACCTCTTCCATCGTGACTTTCTTCACCAATCGTTTTCTAATTTTCTTTAAAATCTTATTGTTTTTAAATCGCATAATTGTACTCCTGTAGTATTGTATTTCAATTCTTAGAAAACTTGGCATTTGCTCTAAGCTTTCTAAGCAAATGCAATAGTTGCACTTATGTAGACGTGAAAGTTCCTTACTTTACTTCCCTATCCACTAAAAAAGCCCCGTAATATTTCTTTTATTTTCTCTACTATTTAACAAAATATTCATTTTTTGTACGAGACCATAATATTACAGCTTTATATTATATCTCTTATACTGTATTTCATCAAAGATTTTACTATTATTCTATCAAACTTTTAAATTCTACAAAAATCTACTTAACTTTTTACCCCAAATCTGGGATAATATGGAATGTTCTATTCATAGTTTAGGGGTGTAAACATGAAAACTATTTTTAACTCATCAGCATAAAAAATTGAATAGGGAGTGACAGAAAATTTTTAAAAAGATAAATCTATCGTTGTTGGCTTTTTTATTAGTATTTTATACGATTAGTACACCTGTTTTCGCAATGGCTTCTACAGAACAAGTGGATCCAACAAAAAAGGCAATTATTTTATCATATAATGAAACAGAAGAAATATTCTTATTTGAAGAAGCGTCTAATTCTAGTGAAATTCTAGCGGCGCTAGAAAAAGATGAGGAAGTCTTAGTTTTAAAAGAGTTGGATGAATACACTTATGTAGAGTATATAAATGAGGATTTAGAGGAGCCACTTCTAGGCTATGTATTAAATGATTTTCTCAAAGTAGAAGACTCTACTAAAACATCATCAGAAACAGAGGATGCTACAACTGATTCAGTAGACAAAACTGATACATTGGATTTAGAAGAAGAAACTATTCAGGATAAAAATAAAAACTCAGAGCAAGAGGAATCTGATAATAACACCCCAGAAGAAATAGAAGGAATAGAACAAGAGGAAAATGAAATGGAAGATCTTGAGGAATCAAAAGATAACACAAATGATGAAACGGAAGATCCTGAAGAACCACAAGATAATGCAAATGATGAAATGAAAGATCCTGAGGAACCACAAGATAATGCAAATGATGAAATGAAAGATCCTGAGGAACCACAAGATAATGCAAATGATGAAACAGAAGATCCTGAGGAATCAAAAGATAATGCAAATGATGAAACGGAAGATCCTGAGGAATCAAAAGATAATGCAAATGATGAAACGGAAGATCCTGAGGAATCAAAAGATAATGCAAAAATTGATGATGAGGTAAAAGAAGATATAAAAGAAAATAATGAGGTTGTTGAAAATGTAGACCTTGAGCCTTCCGAGGAGGATAAACAACAAGAGGCTACAATCGATGAACCTAGTTCAGAAGAAGAAACAACTGTAGAGGACAATACACCCCAAGCAAAAACAATGTTAACAACTATGAGTAAAAAGCAACAAACCACATATAAAGGAGTTGCTTTAAAAAATAAAACAAATGTGTACCAAAAAGAATCAAGAAAATCTAGTGTTCTAAAAAACTATACTAAAGGTTCTATCTTAGAATATAGATCTTTTTCTTCTAATTGGTATGAAGCTACCGTTTATGTTAACGGGAAACGTAAAACTGGATATATTCATAAAAGTGATGTAGCAAATGTTCCTAAAAAACAGACTACATATAACGGTATCGGGTTAAAGAGTCCAACCAAGGTTTACACCTTAGCATCAACTAGTTCTAAAGTTCTAAAGTCTTACAAACAAGGTTCTATTTTAGAATATAGATCTTTTTCAGCCGACTGGTATGAAGCTACTGTTTATGTTAATGGGAAGCGTAAAACGGGCTATATCCACAAATCCCATGTAAGAAATGCAACCAAAAATCAAAAGATTTACTATGGGGTTGGGAAAATGACGCCAACCAAAGTATATCAAAACGCCTCCACCTCTTCCAAGGTGCTAAAGTCTTATGCAAAAGGTTCTATTTTAGAATATAAATCTTTTTCACCCAACTGGTATGAGGCTACCGTTTATGTTAACGGGAAACGCAAAACTGGTTACATTCATAAATCTCATGTGGAAAATAAAATATCAAACCAACAAAACCTTAAAGGTATAGGTTTAAAAGCACCAACAAAGGTTTATGCAAAAGCATCCACTAGTTCTAGTGCATTAAAATCATACTCTAAAGGGAGTGTTTTAAAATATAAGACCTTCACATCAAATTGGTATCAGGCTACCGTTTATGTTAAAGGCAAAGCTAGAATAGGATATATTCATAAATCCCATGTGGAAAATACTAAGAGTCAGAAATCCCAAAAAGGGAGTGCTTTAAAACATCCTACCAAAGTTTATTCAACTGCTAATAGAAATTCACGTGTTCTTAAGAAATATAATTTTGGTACTACCTTGAAATTCAAAACATTTGTGAATAATTGGTATGAAGCAACAGTGTACATTAACGGAAAAGCCACTACTGGGTATATCCATGCTAATGATGTTTCTATTGGGGAGAAAGAACTTAAAACTAAATATAATTATTCATTTAAACATATGGTAGACAAGCAAATGCAGGGTACTCCAAAGGCTGATGGTGCAGGTAGGGTTGATGCATCTCGTGGTCTGGTTGAGTTTTATGCTAACCCAATGAATTTCTCAGTTGATAGCCATGAATTTTTCCAATTCTTAGTTCTAACTGGGTCTGCTGGATTAGATGCTAATGAAGTAAATAAACGAATTCTAAATCATAATGCAGGAAGTTTAAAAGGACAAGCACAAGCATTTATTAATGCTGGTAAGAAATATAACATGAACGAGGCATATTTAATTGCCCATGCCTTACATGAAACTGGTAATGGTAAGTCCAATTTAGCACTTGGAATACCAGTAGATGGAAAAGGAAATGTTACAAGAAATTCGAAAGGAAATGTAGCTAAGACTTCTAAGACAAAACATACCGTCTACAATATGTATGGTTATGGTGCATATGATAAATGCCCAATTGATTGCGGTGCAAAATATGCCTTTGATAATGGTTGGTTCTCCCCAGAGGATTCCATAATTGGAGGAGCTAGTTTAATTTACAACTATATCACACGCGGTCAAGATACACTTTATAAAATGCGCTGGAATCCTGATAATCCTGGTTACCCACAATATGCAACACATGTACAGTGGGCTACCGGACAAACGGATAGATTATATTCTATTTATCAGACTTTAGACAATTACACCGTGTTATTTGATGTTCCTGAATTCACAAAACAACCAAACTATAAAAAAGGCGTTTATGGTAAAGTAGCTACAAGCTCTTCTTCTCTTAATTTCAGAAAAGGCCCGAGCACTAATTATGGTTCAATAGGATCTATTCCAAAAGGGGCTAAGATACAAATTGTAGGTTCTAATCCAAATGGTTGGTATAATATTAAATACGGTAAAAACACTGGATGGGCTAGTGCAGAATTTATAAACCTAATCTATTAAACGAGAAGAGAATCTATTTATTGAAAATAGATTCTCTTCTTTTGATTTAATCCACTTATTTCTTTCCTACATAAAATGTTCTCTTTAAGTGTTATGACAAATTATTACAGTTTCTATCATCCTCATTTCTATAGTATAATACATGTATTAATTTTGTTAATACATTGTAAAACCGTTATAAATTTTACGTAAATTAATATGTTATAATAGATTAAGACAAATATGCGGAGGTTAAATAAATGAAAAAGGTAATCACATACGGTACTTTTGATCTGCTTCATATAGGTCATATTAATATTTTACGCCGTGCCAAAGAACTTGGAGATTATTTAATTGTTGCTATTTCTTCCGATGAGTTTAATGCTTTAAAGGGGAAAGAAGCATACTATACATTTGAACAACGTAAAGCCATTCTAGAAGCAATCCGTTATGTTGATGAAGTGATTCCGGAGCATAGATGGGAACAAAAGGTTGAAGATGTTCTAATGCATGAAGTTGATGTGTTTGTGATGGGTGATGATTGGAAAGGAAAATTTGATTACCTAAAAGATTATTGCGAAGTGGTTTACCTTCCACGTACTGTCGGAATTTCTACAACGAAGATTAAGACAGATCTAAATGAGGCTAACAATGCTTAGAGAACTAGCAGTATATCTCTATCTTCTTGTTTTCCGCGTTATTTTTAATCTATGTAAACTATTCCCCAAAGAGAAGAAAATCGTTGCCGTCGCATCCTTTGGGGACAATATCATGTACACAGCTCGGGCATTAAAACAACTAGACGACCAAAAGATCATCGTTTTAAAAGATGAAAAATGTAAATATGAATTTGATTCAACCATAGATCAAACGTTTGATTTTAAAGTGAAAAAGCCTTTTGATTTTATTAAATCTATTTATCACCTAGCGACCGCTTCTACTGTTTTAATAGATAATTATCAAGGCTTTTTAGCTGTGACTGAATTTAGACCTGGCGTTCGCTGCATCCAACTTTGGCATGCAGCCGGATCTTTGAAACGGTTTGGACTAGAAGATCCGACAAATGAAGCGCGTACGTCTAAGGCAATGGAACGCTTTAAACAAGTTTATTCGCGTTTTCACTATACAATCGTAGGTTCAGAGAAAATGGTAGAAACGTTTCAAAAAAGTTTTGGCTTAAGTGATGAGCGATTTATTCGGACAGGCATCCCCCGCTCTGATATTTTATTTAATGAACAAGTCAAACATGATGTTTATGCGGAACTTATTGAAAAACACCCAATGATAAAGGGAAAAAAAATTATTCTCTATGCACCAACTTTTCGTCATGAACAATTAGTAAACTATCAATTGGAACTAGATTTAAAGCAGCTCTATCGCGATTTATCCGATGACTATGTTCTTTTCATAAAATTACATCCAGCTGTTTCCAATCTAGTAAACTATGAACAATATGAAGGCTTCGTCTACGATGTTTCATATTTTACAGAAACGAACGCCTTACTGTTAGTCACAGACATTTTAATATCCGATTATTCCTCTATCCCATTTGAATATGCGTTACTCGAAAAACCAATGATTTTCTTCGCATATGATATGGATGAATACAAGATTACGAACGGACTCATCCATGATTATGAAGAACAAATGCCTGGGCCAGTCGTATTCACGACCTTTGAAATCATCCGCACGATTAAAGAAGATGACTTTGATCTCGGACAAGTTCGAGCGTTTTCCGATGAGTGGAATGAATATTCTACCGGCAACGCAAGCATGAATTTGGCTAAATTTATTGCAGGTGTGGAAGAAGAGGAAAAAGAAAGAGAAGAAGTTTCGGTTTAATTTAATGATATGTAATGAGAGCAGCCCGATTACTAACTTTTAGTAGTCGGGCTTTTTGGTTTGTGAGTTGGTGGTGTGGGGATTTGGGTTGAGTGCTGGTTTATTGTTTGGGAGTGCTGATATATCTATCATGATTGCTGATATCAGGCACGTAAGTACTAGTTTATCGATCCTATCTATCTTTTACTCAGAAGAAGATTACTGCCAGTATAGAAGTCAATTTAATACTTTTAAACAGCGGAAATGTGGTAAAATAGTTTTAGGTAATATTGCTTAGAATGAAAGCGTAATAGGAAATTTATATGTAAGGAGGTTTAAAAAGTGGATATCCTAGAACAATTTATTATTAATAAAAGATATGTCTATTAAACAATTATTCTTTTGTATTAAATTGAAAGCCCTCACATCTCTTTGATAGAAGAATGTAAATATTGTTAGTACAAATAGGAGTAGGTGAGTTAATGACTAAGTTTTATGCAGTAAAAAGAGGAAGAAAAGAAGGTGTTTATACTTCTTGGAATGAATGCAAAGAACAAGTAAATGGTTTCCCTAATGCGATATATAAATCATTTCCTACATACAAAGAAGCTGAAAATTTTATCGGTGGTAAGGGAACAAATGGTTCTTTTGAAAAAAAAGAAGAAGATAAAGAAGATAAAATAACAGATATAACTGCTTATATAGACGGTAGCTATGATAATACAAAAAAACTTTTTAGTTATGCAGGGATTGTATTTTTGAAGAATAATGAAAGAATAGAGTTTTCATATGCTGATTCTGATAGTGCTCTTATACATTTAAGAAATGTTGCGGGAGAGATTAAGGCAGCAATGCACGTTATAGATTTGGCTTTAAAAAATAAAGCTAAATCTATTGATATCTATTATGATTATGTAGGAATTGAAAACTGGGCAAATAAAAGTTGGAAGGCAAAAAATCCCTTTACCCAAAAATATGTAGAATACATTCAAACTGTTAAACCAAAAATTGATATCCATTTTAAAAAGGTAAAATCACACTCTGGAAATAAATATAATGATGAAGTTGATTTTTTAGCAAAAAAAGCTATAGACAATTATGAAATAACAAGTGAAACTAAAATATTATTAAATGAAGAGTATGATGATATATTTGGTGGTTTAACGTCAACTAAGAAATCAGTTAATTTGAATTTTATAATCGAAAATGAAATATATGATAGTGATAGAATCTATCGTATTTTCAAGGAAAAATGGAGATCAAAAGGCAGGAAATTGAAAGATATTATTGAATTCAAAACTCTTCTGGATATTGAAGGAAGACAAATTCTTTTTAAGGTCAAAACAGGTAATAATGAAGAGGTTCTTAAGTTCGATATAAAGGGGTTTAAGGAAAATGGCTAAAGGGTTATTTATAAATAGAGATCAATTGGAGAGAGTAATTAATGCTAATTGTACTTTGAAATTAATAGAATTAAAGAAAAAAGAACAAGGATTTTATAGATACCATGTAGAAAAAGAAGATAAAGAATTTTCTATAGATGTATACTATACGAAAAAAAGGGAACTACGGTTTTGGCTACTTGCGAAAATGGCCAGGAACTCGAACAAGCTATTATTAATAGTATAGAATATAAAGAGGTTAAAAATGGATATTTTTCCGTAAAAGTGTCCGAGAACCTTTTCAGGTCTTTAGTTGAATGGTTAAAGCAACTGCCTGGCGTTTCGGTTTCAGAACCAGAAGACAAAGGGAATAATGGTATTATATACAGAATTATAACGGATTATGGCGATTCTGTTACTTTGACATATTTCAAAACAACAAGTAGAATGTTGTATCAAGGTCTTTTGATGAAGTTATATTCTATCATTAAGTCATATTTATTAACAGTACATAGTACAATAACGGAAACAGATATTGGTGAGCAAGCGCTTGAAGATAAAGTTCAGCAACATTTAAAAATGCACTTTCCAAAAGGTTGGGATTCTTTAGAACCTACTATGCAGGGATTTGTTAAAGACTGTTTCACTTTAGCTGAGGTTAATACAAAGCTTAGTGATTATGCTGCATGGGTTATGCCTATCATGAGGGTTTTGGAGTATAGAATCAAGAAAATTTGTTTAGACTATAATATAATGATTGATGATGCTAAAGGTTTCAAATATTACACAAATATCGCAAACCCCAGAGCTACAGCTTGGATTTTTATAATTGACTTCTCCAACGATTATGTTAAAGGGGTCAATCCAAATATTAAAAATATGCCGCAAGAGGCTAAGGACATAATTGTAGAATGTTACGATTTTTTACGCAAAAATCGCCATGAAATGTTCCATGCTACACAAATTTTGTCTGGTATAAAGTTAGTTGAATCTAGAGATATAGCACTACAATTAATCATAACGGCTTGCGAAAAAATAGAGAAATCATTAACATATGATATAAGACAAATAAATTAAAGGGGTGATTGACGTATGAAGAGATATCATATTTTAGATTTGAAGAGTGACTCATGTAAAGTAGTGGTAGCTACTTCGTACGTCAGTCCTCTTTCTCAAGTATACGCTATTGCACTTGAATTAAAATCTATTGGTTATCAAGGTGATGTTATATTCGACCTTGTATTATCGAATGGTTTCTCAAGTAATAGATTTTTAAAGACAGATTTTGATGGTGAACAACTTAATATCGGTAAAATAGAGGTTCTACCTAAATTGAAGAGTAACATACTGGATGAATTATATGTATTCTTTTATGAGCATCCTCAATATGTAAAAGCGAGTAGTTTACCAGAGCCTCAGAAATATGTTTTATTAAATAAGGTTTTATATGGAGAAATAACAGGTTCTACTTGTAGCTAAGAAGTCGGATATGATAACGACTTCTTTTTTATTTTACCATTCTAAATATCACCTCCGAGCGAATACTGATTTATCAATGTGATTACTGATATCCCACTCGCCTGTACTGATATATGCTCATTGTTTGCCGATAACCCTCACGCAAGTACTGATATATGCTCATTGTTTACCGATATCCCACTCGCCTGTACTGATATATGCTCATTGTTTACCGATAACCCTCACGTAAGTACTGATATAAGCTCCTTGCTTACCGATATCCCACTCGCCTGTACTGATATAACCACCACAATTACCGATTTCCGCTCGCATCCCCTCCCCCCCAACCTTAACCCCACGTAAAAAATATTAACTTACTGTAATTTTCTCCCGCCTTTACAGACGCCAAGTATAAAAGACATTAAAATAGATTAGGATTATGTATAGGGAAAGGAGAAAAAAATGAAAAAGAAATATATCATTTCCATAGCTGCGATTATTTGCGTGTTGGCATTGATTGTTTTTGGTATAAATAAAATGGATACATCGTTTTCCGCTTCTACCAATGAAACGACAAAAAATTATTCCGATGACATTGTATTTGATGGGGATCATTATAAGGTGGAACATGCCCCTTTTGTAGAAGATGGCCACGTTTATATTGCTCTTTCGGATTTGGAAACCATACTTTCACCTAAAGTGGAGCGCACAGAGAATAAATTTACAATCACCTACGAAGATAATCAATTAAAATATGAAGATGAAACCATTCAAAACAGTAATGCAAAAGAAAGTGATATACAAAAGTATCAGACTAAGAATGATATCATCTATTTACCTGACCAGCATATCGAAAAATTCCTCGGTGTGAATGTGGGATACTTTTATAATAAAAAAACGGCTACCATCGCTCTTTCCAGTCCCACTGAACAACAAAAACAAACGTTTGATCAACAAATTGGCACGACAATTTTTTTACATAAAAAGGATGTATTACCTGCTAAATATGAGCCAAGGGATGGTCTTTATTTAGGTGGCTATGTTATCCAGGATGAGTACATTGATACGAGTATGAATGTTTTTAATGAGATAGCTGGAAAAAATCACGCTTCTTATTTCCGCTATGTTGGGTATGGCAAGCCTTTTCCGAAAGAATGGGTGGAGGAAGTGAAGTTGGTTGGTGGTTTTCCTCATATAGCTTGGGAGCCGAATGATGGCCTGGAAAAAGTGAAAGACGATGAATATCTCCGTCAATTTGCCAAAGATGCAAGTGATGCCGGCGTTCCGATTTTACTTCGTTATGCGAGTGAGATGAATGGAAATTGGACCGCTTATTCAGGGGATCCGGAACTTTATTTAGAAAAATGGAAGCTTGTACATGATGTCATGGAAGAAGAAGCTCCGAATGTCATGATGCTGTGGAATGTGTTTACGATGCCAGAACAATCGATTGCGAAATATTATCCTGGCGATGAGTATGTAGATTATGTTGGGGTGAATATTTACAACGTCGTGTATCATAACGATCGTTTGGAGGATTTATCCGATTTCGAGGATCCATTACGATTACTGGACTATGTTTACAACACCTTTAGTGACACGAAACCGATTGTTATTGGTGAGTTTGGTGCAACCAATTATACGGTAACGGATGGCTTGTATCATGTAGATTTTGCTGTAGAGAAAATCCAGCGCATGTACAAATATTTGCCAGAGCTCTATCCTCGTGTGAAAATGATTTATTATTTTGATGTGAATAATCTGGTAAACGCACCTGAAGGAAGGAAAATTAATAACTATGCGATCACGGAAAACGAAAGAATTACAAATGCTTATCGTACAAATGTGAAGAAAGATGTGTATTTATCTAGTGTTCAGGAGAATCCGTCAAACGAAGAGATCTTTTCGTATCGTGACTTCCTCTTTTTCTATAAAGGAGAGCTTTTTGTAGATAGACAATTTGTCCAGAATTATTTAAAGATGGAAATTCAAAAGGACGGGAAAAATACGTATAAAGTAACCTTTAACAACCAAACAGCTTCCATTCCAAAAGCAGATCTAACCATCGATAAAGCAGCCTTTTTCGAAAAACGAGATATTCATGGAATCGCCCTTGAAGCGTTGTTAGATGCATTTTCTATTAACTATGAATACGAAAATGGTGACATCCATATTTACCAATAATTATGATAAGAGAACCGAGAATGTTAATAAGACAGTCTCCGTTCTCTTATCTTTATTGGTTATCCTCTTCTACAAATTTTTTAAGAACTGCCAGCTTCTCATCCCAATAATGTTCAAAAAACGTAAGCCAATTTTGTATTTCAATCAGTGGTTCCGATCTAAGCGTATAACGTGTTTCACGTCCCACCCTCTGACTTCTGACAAGACCAGCATTAGAAAGAATATGAAGATGCTTATTTACAGCTGTACGACTTATCGGGAAGTGTTCCGTAATCTCAGCTATCGACATTTCTTTTTCAGCCAGTAATTTTAGCATATTTCGACGGGTAGGATCGGAAACTGCTTGAAAAACATCGTGCTTGGGTTGATCGACCATACTTAGGCCTCGATATATGCTGGAAGTTTCTCTTTTACAATTTTTTCCCATCCGCCGTCCATATGTCCGCGAATGGCAGTGTGTGGTTGTCCAAATTCGGTTACCTTTTCTGCATCCCAGCCAGAATGTACGAGAGTAAGCTCTGTTTTTCCATCGCTCAACTTTTTCAATTCAACGGAAAGGTGCCAATCTTTACCCCAGTCGAAACCAACACGGTTAGGTGGAGCAAGTTCCGTTACTTTGCAAGGAGAGTCACCGTACTGACCCGCATGAAGTACAAATTCATGTCCCAAAACAGGTTCAAATGTATTCGGCATCCACCATGCAGCAATGCCTTCTGATGTAGAAACAGCTTGCCATACTTTATCTATTGGAGCATTAAGTTCAACCGTTTTGCGTATTTCCGGTAATTTTTCTTGTGATTGCATTATTTTCTATTCCTCTCTTTCATTAAATAACACCCTTTAGTGTTATGTTTATTATAACACCTATTCGTGTCACATCAAGTACATTTTATTTTTCCCACAAACTCCTCTTTCATATTCTGATGGATGTGAATGAAAGATTTATAAATGAAATGTAAATATCATTAATCATTTGTAATTTTATTACGATCTTCATCAAAACCTTACAAAATTATATTACAATTAGTTTTGTAGATTAGATGATTTGGCATTTGCAACGGCTTTGGGGAATGTCAGGGTTGTTAGATTAATCACTACGATTAACGGATTCGCAAACTCGAGTAGCAAATTATTTACATCTAGTTGTTAAATAACAATAAAGATGTTGCTTGCTATTCAACGATCGGCAATTAACAGAATATAACGATTTGAACTAATCCTTTTTGAATGATGATTTATATGTACTATATTTTGAGGGGTGATAACGTGAATATTAGACCAAACAAAAAAACAGAAGTGAATAAATTAGTAGATATATGGTACGAAGGTTCCTTAATAGCGCATAGCTTTATTGATAAGGAGTATTGGAAATCACAGCGAACGGAGATGGAAAAAAAGTATATCCCAATGTCTGAAACCTATGTTGTAAGCAATGATAAAGATGTTGTCGGCTTCGTATCAATGGTGGACAATTATTTGGCTGCATTATTTATTGATGTGAAGCACCAAGGTGAGGGATACGGAAAGGAATTGTTAAATTTTATAAAAAGACAAAGGGAAAATATACAATTAAAAGTGTACAAGAAAAATAACAAAGCCGTTGATTTTTATTTGAGAAATGGCTTTGTTATAAAAGAGGAATCATTAGATGAACAGACTGCCCAGGAAGAATTTTTAATGGGTTGGGAAAAGTGTTGAATTTTTTATCGCTTTGATTAACGAATTCACGGACACGAGTATCGGATTAATCCCAAAGATTAACGGATTCGTGAACATGAGTATCGAATTATTCACTTTAATTAACGAATTCACAGGTACGAGCAGAGGATAGTTGTTGAGGGGGGACCCTGTGGGTAGTTCCCCCCCCCGGGACTTAATTGGAAACAATGATATACGGCACGAAGGTAAGGATATAAACAATAAACAATAGGATGGATACTTTTGCGTATTTAGATTTAAACAGATTATTTAATCCATTATTGAAAATGCCCAAGATAAAAACGCAAAAACATAAGCCTAATGCTCCCATTGCTACAATGAATAACATTTCTTCCATGAGTCCATTCCTTTCTGATTATTATTTATTTTAATCGTAGCAAGTGAAATAAGTTTGCGAAATCGAATCACCTAACAAAAAGCAGTAGGATGTGACGCTTTTGTCACTTGGTTGAACAAGGAGTGATTCAGTGCCAACAAGCAAACGCTAAAAAAGTTACCATACAAAAGAGCAAGACCCAGCTGAATCCGATATAATAAAGGGAGATTAATTGGCGAGGGAACTGGAGATACTGTGTATTTAACAACAGAAACATGTTCCCCCTCCCTCTCCATACTTATCCTTAAGCTTATAAAGGAGAAGCGTTACAAATGATGAAACACATAACTATTATGGGAGTTCCGTTTATAGATATAAATCAGAGGGATTTTGTTTCCCTTTTGGAAGAACGAATAATTCAACATGAAAAAACATTTGTGATTACAGCAAATCCGGAAATTGTGATGAAGGCGAATGAAGAGCCGGACTTTATGAACTACATTCAGCAAGCGACTTATGTTACGGCAGATGGAATCGGCATTGTGAAAGCTGCGAAAATGTTAGGGAATCCCTTACCGGAACGAGTTACCGGCTATGACACGATGATGCAGTTACTTGATGTTGCAAATGAAAAGGGTTATAAAATTTTCTTACTAGGTGCGCATCCAGATACATTACATAAAACGATCAAAACGATAGAAAAAGATTATCCCAATATCCATATTGTTGGATCGAATGATGGCTATTTTGATTGGGATCGTAATGATATTGCGGAGCGAATCTCCACTGCGAAACCAGATATTACATTTGTCGCATTAGGAGTCCCTCGTCAGGAAAAATGGATATCCGAGAATATCGCACAGTTTGACCGAGGCGTATTCATTGGTGTTGGTGGATCCTTTGATGTAATTGCAGGAACGGTGAAACGTGCTCCGATGATTTGGCAAAAACTGAATATCGAATGGCTGTACCGTTTAATCAAACAACCAAGCCGCTGGAGACGTATGCTCGCACTGCCACGATTTGCCTTTCAAATTTGGAAAAATAAAGGAAAATCACTATGAGCCGCTCCACACTCATCAAAGGGACGATTATGTTAACCGTTGCTTCCCTCCTTTCCAAAATATTAGGAAGCATCTTTCGCATCCCTTTACAAAATATTGCTGGAGATGAAGTGCTTGGTATTTTCAGCTTAGTTTATCCCGTTTATATGGTAGCACTGATTTTATCCGTTGCGGGAATCCCGACCGCCATCTCGAAGTTGATTGCCGAAGAAAGAGCACTCGATCCAAACGCTAATATTCGTCCGATTTATGTGACGGCAAGTATTTTAGCCCTTTCTTTTGGCGTTGTCAGCTTTACCTTCATCTACGTTTTCTCCTCCCCTATCGCTTATGCATTGGGAGGACCTACATCACGACTTTCACTCATTCTTGTAGCTACAACCTTACTAATCGCACCATACATGGCGGTTTACCGCGGATTTTTCCAAGGCTTTGGGGATATGGGGCCTACCGCCATTTCGCAAGTGATTGAACAATTTATACGTGTTGGACTCATTCTTGTTCTTGCCTATGTTCTTGTTTCGCGAGGACTTTCCAATGAAAAAATTGCCGGGTATATTATGATTGGTTCGGTCGCTGGGGCATTGGCATCTTTCCTCTTTTTAAGAGTAAAATTCGCACGATCACCTTTGAAGCCGGTATCGAATTCGTCTTATTCCTTTGCAACCTTCTCACATGTTGGGAAAAAAATTTTAAAAGTTTCTATCCCGATTGCGGTTGGTTCTATCACGATGGCTTTGGTTAATTTTATCGATTCCCTTACTATTCCATTTGGATTACGTTCGATAGGTGTAGATGGAGCTAGTGATATTCATTATTTATATGGTATCTATGGTCGTGGATTAGCACTTGTGCAGATTGCTACTGTATTTGCCACTTCGATTGTGCTTCCGTTAATTCCTTTACTTACGGAAAAGTTGGTAAATCATGATCGAAACGGGATGCGTACAACCATTGAGAAAGCTTTTTATATGGCAAATCTCATTGCTTGGCCTGCTGCTATTGGCCTGTTAGCTTTAACGTTACCAATGAATGTAGGATTGTTTTCCGACTTAGAAGGAAGCACGATGCTTGCCATTATTGGCTTCAGCTCTGTTTTTACTTCTTTAACCGTATTGGGTACGGGAATTTTACAAGGAATGAACTTAGCAAATCAAGCAGCATATATTATTTTGATTGGAATTGTCGTCAAAACCTTTTCGAATATCTTTTTAGTTCATCTTTTTGGGTTAAATGGTGCGGCTATTTCTACATTAGTGGTCTACATTTTTTTATTTATCGTGAACATGATATTTATTTACCGAAATATCCCTTTTTCATTTTGGCATGGTTGGCAAATCGTAAAAATGATCGTTGCATCCCTCTCGATGGCAATCATCATTGGCGCACCTACTTTATTTTTCCAAGTTGCAGAATGGCCGAGGTTGCAGGCTGTCTTATATGTGATGGGAGCAATCCTTGTCGGGGCAGTTATTTATTTTGGAATGTTATTCGTTTGGAACGTGATTGATAGAGAAAATGTGAAAAAACGTGTTCAAAAAGGAGGATGAAAAAGTTTCGCCAGACTTTTTGAACTTCCTCTAAAAATCTGGGGTGGGTGCTGATTTCCGGGGATCGGGTGCTGATATCTGAGGATGAGTACTGGGTTTCCGGGGAGTGTGTGCCGATATCTGAGGATGGATGCCGATATCCGAGGAGTGTATGCTGATTTCTAAGGAGTGTGCGCCGATATCCGGGGAGTGTGCTGATTTCTAAGGAGTGTGCGCCGATATCCGGGGGGTATGTGCTGATTTCTAAGGAATGTGTGCCGATATCCGAGGAGTGTATGCTGATTTCTAAGGAGTGTGCGCCGATATCCGGGGGGTATGTGCTGATTTCTAAGGAATGTGTGCCGATATCCGAGGAGTGTATGCTGATTTCTAAGGAGTGTGCGCCGATATCCGGGGGGTATGTGCTGATTTCTAAGGAATGTGTGCCGATATCCGAGGAGTGTATGCTGATTTCTAAGGAATGTGTGCCGATATCCGAGGAGTGTATGCTGATATCCGAGGGCCGAGTGCTGATTTCCAAGGGATGAGCACTGATATCTGTACCTCTAATTAATGAACTAGAGAGGAAGAATAACATAATGAAACAAAAGTGGGTTTGGGGCGTACTCGTTATTTTGCTTCTAAT
Source organism: Oceanobacillus caeni (assembly GCF_019037185.1). Lineage (GTDB taxonomy): Bacteria > Bacillota > Bacilli > Bacillales > Amphibacillaceae > Oceanobacillus > Oceanobacillus caeni. The sequence goes on along the minus strand of NZ_JAHHXM010000004.1, from coordinate 113,901 downwards.
CTCGTCGGTTGGCCTGTACCAGCGTTGGAATGTGGAAACAACAAACAACCACTACGAAATGGTCGTTCCGTATGAGGAATTGAATACATTAACAAATGATTCTACTTTTTCAGTAGATGACGTTTTTTCCCGATTAAAAGATGCAGGATTAACATCAGTGAGCTTAAATCCGATGACATTAGTTGAACTTGACAATCAGGGCATCCTTTCGATTTATACAGATAAAATGCTAATGGAAATGTTGCGCTTTTCCATGGTGGATGAGCAAATTTCAGAAGTACCTGGATATTATATCACTATTCCAGATGGGCAATACTATGAACAAGTCATATTGGATGAAATCAACCCAGAAATACGGACAATTGCCGGTGAAGAATTTTACTTTTTACCAAAGGATTCGGGTAAAGGGTTGAACACGTTCCTTGGCTATGATGAATCAGTTATTCATGAGATTACGGAGCATGGATTAGATTATGTTCTGCGTATGGACAATGCTGTGGATTTTGACCAGGAAGCGATGGATCGAGTGCTTGAAGTTCATAATGGGGATACGAATATTCTGTTTCATGGCGAAGAGGTCATTGGTTTTCCTGAATTAGAGAAAATGAATAACTGGATCCGGCAGTTACATGAGGCTGGTTCTAGCTTTTACATGATTGAATTTGCCAAACAACATGGTTTTCAAACATTAGCACGAAACACAGACTATGACATCATTCGTTTGCATAGTATTGATTTAAATCAAAAAACCTTGGATGAAAGTGCGAATCAAGTTGTCCGTGCTGTGAAGGAACGGAATATCCGCTCGATCTTCTTCCACTTAACGTATGGGGATCCGGAAGAAAGTTTGGAAGATGCGGAGGAATTTTTGACTGAGATTCAGCACATGATGCCTGGTGGATTTCAATTAGGGACCGCTCAACCTTATGAGACGATTCCTGTTTTACTGTGGAATACACTAGTTGTACTCCTAGCTGGAATAGTTTTTACGTATTTAGCCGCAGCGAGAATATGGAAGTGGCGTAGTTTATCGATTATAGCAGGACTTGGTATGACCTTATTAGCCCTTCTGTACATTGTTTTGGATCGACTTGTGATTTTACAAGGTTTTGCCTTAATCATTGCTATCGTTACACCGATTTATGCTATTTTAGCTTCTTTGGATATGGGCGTTGGTCGGCTTCGTGATGTAACAATTCAATATATAAAGGCGATTGCGATTAGCTTTGTAGGAATTATAATTGTGCTTGGATTGTTAAACGGAAATGCCTTTATCACTGGGATGGAAATATTTAGAGGGGTGAAATTAGTTTACGTCCTCCCTATCGCTTTTGTCGGTGTTTATTTATTTTGGCAAATGGCATTTAGAATTTTACGCGAAAATGGCCCGCGTCTATTGAATGCCGAAGTGAAATATTGGCATTTGTTAGTATTCTTAAGTCTTGCAGCCATTGGGTTGTATTATGTTAGCCGAACTGGAAATGCGGGTACAGCAAGTGACATGGAACTTTTGCTTCGTCATAAACTAGAGGAGTGGCTCTATGTACGCCCTCGGACAAAAGAGTTTTTAATCGGATTTCCTTTGTTTATCGTTGCGTTGTATGTAAGACCGAAAAATAAATTACTCGGAAACCTGTTACTTATCCCAGGAACGATTGGATTTTTATCCATCGTAAACACCTTTACACATTTTCACATTCCGTTATATATCTCATTGCTACGTACCTTTTATAGCATCATCATTGGATATTTGATTGGCTTGTTGTTGATTTTTATTATTAAAAAATGCTATACCTATTTATCATCTAAATTGGCAAAAGCGAGGTGACCCGAATGCATGTTGTTCTATCAGGTTATTATGGATTTGATAACTGTGGTGACGAGGCGATTTTATATTCGATTATACAAGGATTGCGCGGCATTCAAGCGGATATCGACATTACCGTTCTGTCCAACAACCCGTCATATACGAAAGAGATGTATGGAGTAGACTCCGTTGACCGGCATCACCTCGGGGAAATTTCAGCCATTATAAAAAAAGCGGATGGCCTCATTAGTGGTGGCGGCAGTCTTTTACAAGATAAAACTGGATTGAAGTCTATTCCGTATTATAGCGGTATCATCCAACTTGCAACATTTTATAAAAAGCCTGTCTTTATTTATGCACAAGGGATGGGCCCGATTTCCAATAAATTAAGCAAATGGATTGTGAAACATACATTAAATAAAGTCGAGCATATTACGGTTCGAGATTTGGATTCAAAAAGGCTATTAGATGAACTTGGCGTAAGCAAGGACTCCACGATTGTGCCCGATCCCGTACTAGGCTTGAACAGCAATACTTTTTCATGCGACTGGCAAGGAAGCCGTAATGGTCCCATTGTAGCTGTTTCTGTTCGCGATTGGCCAAGCCAAATAACGTTCAAAAAGTATATCGCAGAGGCATTGGATAAGCTTGCCAGAAAAGGCTATTCGATCGTGTTTGTCCCTATGCACGGAAAACATGATGAAAAAGCATCCATGGACGTAGGCGATTTGATGCAAGAAGCGAGCGAGATTTTCCCATGTGATTGTGAAGTTGAAGAGAAAATAGCCATCATTGGAAAAGCCGATTTACTCATCGGCATGAGACTACACTCCCTTATTTTCTCAGCAATCACATACACCCCATTCATCGCCCTTTCCTACGACCCAAAGATTGATGCCTTTGCCGAGATCTGTAAACAACCAGTCATTGGCAACACAGAAATAGACGATTGGGATGGAGAAGCATTGTTTACGGTAGCAGATTCTATATTGGAAGACAGAGAAAATAAACGTGCGGAATTAAGGAAGTGTGTGGAGCCTTATCAGAAACAGGCTCTGCATACGCCGATGTACGCGTTGGAGATGTTGAAGAGGAAACGAGCATAGAAAGTGCTCGTTTTTTTGTTGGGGTGTGGTGGGATATTGAAAATGTGGAGCGGGATATCAGGATTGGTGCGTGGGATATCAGGATTCAGGGCCTCTTTATCAGGAGGGCATGTGCCTTTTATCGGGATAAAGTACCGGATATCAGCAGGCAGTTGACTTTTTTCGGCAAGCAGCTACCGGTTATCAGTAAGCAGTTGCTTTTTATCAGCAATCAGCTACCAGATATCAGTAGGCAATTGACTTTTTTCGGCAAGCAGCTACCAGATATCAGTAGGCAGTTGACTTTTTTCGGCAAGCAGGCACCAGATATCAGTAGGGCAGTCGACTTTTATCAGTGCAAAGCAATTTAATGAAATAACCACCTTTTCTTCACCCAGTTTTTTAAAAACCCTCAAACAAAATATCACAAACCCTTCTTCTTTTAATCATAGCCCACCTAGCCCAATATAAGATATGCAACAAACCGATTTCCTTGTATAATGAAAATAAAAGAACCGTCCCCACTTTGTCAAAGAGAGGAAATATGATTATGAACTCTATACTTGCGAGAATTAACGAAAATCTCCATACTTTATCAGAAGCGGAAAAGAAGATGGGTATTTATGTGTTGGAAAATCCAAAACTTATTCCTAATATGACGACGAAGGACCTTTCTAGGAAAGCCGGAACAAGCGAATCAAGTGTTGTTCGCTTTTGTAAATCCATTGGAATAGAGAGTTTTAAAACATTCAAATTAGAACTTGCCAAAGAGTTGGCAAAGGAAGATTTTAACCTTACTGATTTTAATTTTCTGCAAAAAAAGAGCGAACCCTATGATATTTTTCAACAAGTTTCCTTTGTCAATAAATCTGCCATTGAAGCAATCACTACCTCATTAGAACGAAAAGAATTTGAAAAAGCAGTGGATAAGATTCTTCATGCGGATAAACTTGTTTTCTATGGGGTCGGTGGGTCAGCAACAGCGGCATTGGATGGTTTTTATAAATTTACGAAACTTGGATATCCCAGTACAGCCCATCAAGACTTTCACTTTTTACTGTCATCTATTCCCTATTTAAATAAAAATGATGTTGTCATCGCGATTAGTATGTCAGGAAAAACAAAAGATGTTTTGGAACTATCCCGATTTGCTCAAAAAGAAGGAGCAACTGTGATTGCAATTACCAATCTTGATAAGTCCCCACTGTATAAAGAAGCGGATATCCGACTTTGTACACCAGTCGTTGAACAAGATTATCGAATTGGAAGTATCCCTTCAAGAATGACACAACTAACCATTATTGACGCATTGTACCTTAGCGTCTTAAATAAAAAAGGTGAAAATGTCCTCTCCCGCTACCATGAGGCACGAAATGAAGTAATTCGACTAAGAAGGTAATCACAGCTTAACATTTGGGGGCTTTCCCTCGAATCCTAGCCTGATACTTTCTTTCCCTATAACTATAGTGAAATAAAATTTCATAGTTTATTAATGTTATATTGACTTTATATTTCATAATTTGTAAAATAAAAGTGTAAGAAGAAAGGGTGAGAAAATGCTAAACAAATTAACAACAGAATTAAGAAACCCGCATAGCATAGATATAGATATAAAACCTATCAGAGAAATTTTAGAGATAATGAATCAAGAAGATAGTAAAGTTCCAACAGCGATAGCTAAAGAAATTCCTCAAATTGAAAGGGCTGTCAATTTTGCTATCGAGTCTTTTAAGCAAGGTGGTAGATTAATATATATTGGTGCTGGAACAAGTGGACGTTTAGGAATCCTAGATGCTTCAGAATGTCCCCCAACCTTTGGAGTATCGCACGACCTCGTTCAGGGCCTCATAGCGGGAGGATCGAAGGCCATTACAGAGGCGATTGAAGGTGCCGAAGATAATAATACTTTAGGAGGTGATGACCTAAAAGCCATTTCATTAACAGAGAAAGATACCGTAATTGGAATAGCAGCAAGCGGGAGAACGCCTTATGTCATTGGTGGCTTACAATACGCAAATGAAATTGGTGCAAAAACGGTCAGCATTAGTAACAATAAAGACTCTGAAATTGGAAAAATTGCTAATGTAAAAATTGAAGTGGTCACAGGCCCAGAAATCATCACAGGATCTACTCGATTAAAAGCTGGCACATCGCAAAAGCTTGTCCTAAACATGATTACGACAACAGCGATGATTGGGATTGGAAAGGTTTATCAAAACTTAATGGTTGATGTCCAACCAACAAACAAGAAGCTAATCGAACGATCCAAACACATTATTATGGAAGCAACCAATGCTGATTATGTAACAGCAGCAGATTACTTGAAAAAAGCAAATTATAACGTTAAAGCTGCCATTGTCATGATTTTATTAAATTGTACATTTGATCAAGCGGTTAAGAAATTAGAAGAGTCAAAAGGCTTTATTCGAAATACGAAATAGCTAATGAGGAGGGAGTCAGAATGAAAAAGGAGGAGAAATTAGCAAGAGAGATACTTGAACATGTTGGTGGGGCCGAAAATATTCGTTCCTTTACCCACTGCATGACTCGTGTACGAATTAATTTAAAAGAATATGAAAAAGCAGACATCAAACAATTGAAACAAACAGATGGAGTCATGGGTGTCGTGGAGGACGACACCTTACAAATCGTTGTTGGCCCTGGTACCGTCAACAAAGTTTCTAACCACATTACGAGCATTACAGGAATAAAAATGGGAGAGGCACTTGATGTCAATGAAGATAATATTGCGGAAATGACAAAAGCAGGAATTAAGAAGAAAAATAACACACCAATGAAAAATTTGCTACGTAAAATTGGAAGCATTTTCATACCACTTATTCCTGGTATTGTTGGTTCTGGAATCATCAACGGTACGGTAGGATTTTTGAAAAACTCCGGTGTTGATGACACATTAACATGGATGCAACTTCTAACGGTTCTCGGCGGCAGTATTTTTGCCTATTTAGCGATTGTTGTTGCTTGGAATACAGCAAAGGAATTTGGAGGCACCCCAGTATTAGGTGCTATCGCAGGTATCATCACCATGAACCCAGCGCTTGCAGACATTACTCTCTTTGGAAATAATTTAACACCTGGTTACGGTGGATTAATTGGTGCGATGTTTGCCGCTTGGCTCATGGTATTTTTTGAAAAGCAATTCAGAAAAATTATCCCAAATGCAGTTGATATTATTTTTACTCCATTACTAACGATTTTAGTTGTCGGTCTATTAACTTTAGTTGTGGTACAGCCAGTCGCTGGTGTCTTATCTACTGGAATCACGTCTGGAATTAATGCGGTGTTAAGCTTAGGCGGTGCAATCGGAAGTGCTATAGCTGGTGCCTTACTTGCAGGTTTCTTCCTACCATTAGTAATGCTCGGTCTACACCATGGGTTGACGCCAATCCATATGGAGTTAATCAACACCTTTAACTCTACCGCATTACTACCAATCCTTGCAATGGCTGGAGCGAGCCAAGTTGGAGCAGCAATTGCGATTTATGTAAAAACGAAAAACAAACGTCTACGTAATGTTATTAAAGGTGGTCTTCCAACAGGATTCCTTGGAATTGGCGAACCATTAATCTATGGTGTTACCTTACCACTGGGCCGACCTTTTATCACAGCATGTCTTGGTGCAGCAGTAGGTGGGGCCTTCCAAGCAGTTATGAAAACAGCAGCTACTGGAATCGGAGTCTCTGGTATCCCACTTATTCCATTAATTGCTGACAATAAGTATATACTCTATTTCCTTGGCTTACTCATCACGTATACAGCAGGATTTATCATCACTTATTTCTTTGGATTTAAAGAAGAGATGGCGGATAACTTGGATTAATATTTAAAAAGGAGGAAGGTAGTTTTCCTCCTTTTTCTTTAGTAAAACGGAAAGGTGTGTTATAGAAATGCTTGGTATTTCCATTTATTTATCAAACCAATCTATCACAGAACAAGAAACATACATTAAAAAAATGAATCAACTAGGGTTCAGTAGCATTTTTACCTCCCTACATATCCCGGAAGACGACCCCAATATGTATAAGGAAAGACTATTGGCGTTGGGTAAACTTGCCATAAAATACAACATGGAATTAATCTGTGATATTTCCCCAAAGTCTTTAAACTATCTCAGGCTTTCATGGGAAAATGCCCACGAATTAAAAAACTTTGGCATTACTGGTTTACGTGTGGATTATGGCGTAGCAGTAGAAACGATAGCTAAATTATCTAATCAAATGGCAATCGCCCTTAATGCAAGCACCATTACCCAAGAAGACATCGAGCAATTGCGAAACCATGGAGCAAATTTCACATCCATAGAAGCTTGGCATAATTATTACCCTCGTCCAGAAACTGGATTAGCTTTAGAAGACTTTAATGAAAAAAATCGTTGGCTAAAATCAGAGGGTATTAAAGTAATGGCATTCATCCCTGGTGATGGCGAAAAAAGAGGCCCACTATTCGAAGGACTCCCAACGATTGAAGAACAGCGAAGACAATCTACCTTTTCTTCCTTTTTGGAATTCGAATCTAATAAGTGGGTAGATAAAATCTTAATCGGTGACCCATCCATTAGTGAAGCATCTATGAAACAATTTGCAAAATATAAGGAAGGAATAGTTTTGCTTCGAGCAGATTATTTTGGAGGCGATGAGTATATCTACGACCGGTTAGAAACAAAACAAACCAATCGCCAAGATGCTGCAAGAGATGTTATCCGCTCCACTGAATCCAGACAATACGGACTAACTGGAGATTACCCCGTTAAACCTGAAAACACAATAGCAAGAAAGGCAGGATCTATCACCATAGATAACGAAAAATATGGACGCTATCAAGGCGAAATTCAAATCACGAAACGCAACCTCCCTGCTGACGATAAAGTAAATGTTATTGGCCTTGTAATTAAAAAAGATAGAGCAATACTTCCATATATTAAGGGAGGAATGAGCTTTCAGATTGAGTGGGTTGCATCCAAAGGGGATTAGTGGAAGCTTATTGTCTAATTGTAAAAAATCAATGATAGATATAAAGAAGACTTCCATCATTGGGAGTTTCCCTTTTTCCCAAAAGCATCGTTCCGTTACTCATCCACAGTGATCCTATTGGCACAAAATATCAGCAATCTATTGCTTTTTATCAGCAGGTCAGCCACGAGATATCAGTAGTCCCTAGTACTTTATCGGCATGCAAACAGGATAAAACCAATACCTTTACTTTTACAGAACCTATTCAATAATAAGTAAAGTTTAACTAAAACACCCTATAGGCCCACTCATAAAAGGAATCCACTTTGATAAATTATTATTCAAAGTGGATTCTATCTACATTTAAATTCAGTTTATAATAGAATACCCCTCATCCTATCGTACTTCAAACGTTAAAATCTAGCCTTATTCAACGCCCGTCGGTTAATCGAATTTTGTTCAAGTTCTCCTCGTGACGGTTCCGTTCCAAAAGAAATAGGTTCATTCAATTCCTCTGTATTATATTCCGTATAATTTTGTCTTCCCACTGTCTTATACTTTATTTCAAATTCTTCCTGGAATTCAGGTACCGTTGTTTCTGAAGGTGACTGTTTCATACCGGATATCCATGTTTCGAAATCTAACATTCCCCTATCAATGATACCGCATAAATCATCCAAGGATTGAGTCAACTCTACCAAACAATCCAATCCATTGCGTAGCATAATTCCTTTTTTCTTAGCCTTTTCAACAGAGTGTTCAAGTTTGTAAAAATTCTCATTGTAATCAAATTCAACATAGCAGCTAGTACGATCCCAATTGAAATGAAAATCTTGAACCTTTAAACGTTTCATAACATCAGTAAGTTTTCTTTCATACATGCTTTGCTCGTCATTTGGCATCCATTTTAATAGATTTCTTGCAACAAAATTTCTTTTTGGCATATCATTCACCTTCCTTGTAGATTCCGTTAGTGTTTCGAGGCAATAATCTTATATGAATAATTTCTACAAAATGGACGAGATTCCTTTAATAATCGTTCTACAATTATCGACTATTTTTTCAAAACCAAAGTAACCTTAGTAGCGCTTTGACAAAACGACAAATGAAGAAAATACAGTTATCATCGCTAGTGTTGCTAACAAACTAACCGTCTGATATCCGTTTAGATCAATGATTTTCAATTGAAAGAGTGGCATGAGAATAATCATATAACCCAAAATAAAGAGGAAACTAAAAAACACTCCTCTTTCTCGTATTCTTTTTGAACGCTCATCATCTTCTTTAAATTGTGGATAGAGATAGGATAGACAAAAGGACATAACAGCCGTACCTAAAAAAACAAGCTCATGTCCAACAAAGAAATCTCCTGTTGATATGCTGGAAAAAATGATAAGCAAACTATTAAGTAGAAATATAAAACCACTTATGAAGAAAAGCCTTCTCCCTGCCTTACTACTCATTTTCATGAAACCCCCTCCTCCTTATTGAAGTAATTTTATCTTGTTATACAATTCATCTTCTATCCATCATTATAAAGTAAAGGAAACCCGACTGTAAAGGATACTTTACATAAAAGTAGCACCTCCTAATATCGGGGGTGCTACTTAAACATTAAACATAATATATTTTCAATATAAAATAACGTATCTTATAACCTTTCCCATGCACAACTATCCTTTATTTCGCAAACCGCTTAAAAATAAACACAAACAAGACAATTATCACGGAACAGCCAAAAATCCCTACAGCCAACATCATAAGTCCAATTCCATACCAAGGATCAACCATTCTGGCCACCACAAAACTTGCTGCAAATGTTAGTATGGCAATCGCAAAACTAATGATGGAAGGCAGATAGGCTTTACCCAAATGATGATAATGTAAGTAAACACTTAGTAACCCCATCAGTAACATATATAGGATCGCAATAGTTAAGGTGTTTACCGAACGATCAAACATTTGTATGAATCGATTGTCACCTGATGATTGAGGTGCATCTAGGTTAACAGCTTCGATGTTGTGCGTTGTTGGATCAATGGTCATTAACCGATACACAGCTGGGGCATTTGACCAATTAGTGTTTTCCAGAAAAGCGATTTTATTTTCCTTATGAAAAAAGGTTGGAGATGTTACGGCTTTTTTCAAGTCTGTTAATCTCTCCACTTTTTGCGTATCCAAGTTTAATAAAAACAAATCATACTTAAAAAGCGAACTATCTTGTGATTCCTGCGAAACGTCTGTAAACGCTAAATACCTTCCGTCCGGTGACAATTTTGGTTCATAAAAGGACTGTGTATTAATCATCTTCGCAGAAAGAATGGACGGACTAATATTTACTTTTCCATCTTCGAATGAGTAGGAATAAATCCGATCTTTGCTCCCGTCAAATTCACTATAAAAAATCGTGTCTCCATCAGGCGAAAGAAAGAGATAATCCATGGAAAAATGATCGGCATCCGTCAACTTTTTCATATGTTCCCCATCTACCTCAATAGAATATAAGTCATATCCTTCTCTTGATTCTTCGCCTTTTTTAAACTCTTCCGCTTCTACTGCAACGAAATAAATTGTTTCCCCATCATGTGAAAAAATAGCGTCTGTTACGTGAAACTTGCTGTCCGTCAATGGCCTACCTTCACTTCCATCTTGGTTGACCATCCTTAGAGTTTGAATCCCTTCCGCATCTTTACTTAAATAAACAAGCTTTTTACCATCAGGTGAGTATTTTGGTTGGCTATCCCGCTGGTTATTTGAATTGGTTATTTGTTTAACATGAGTGCCATCAGGATTTGCCGTATAAATGGATTCCTTACCATCTACATAGTAAGAAAAAGCGATTTTCGAATCATCTGGCGTTACACTAATTTCTTCTCCGAGTCCAGTAAAATAGCGATATGGATCGTCATCTCTTAAAATGGCATAAAGTAACGTACCTACAAATAACAAAACAACCGCGCCAATAGTTACTAAAAAGATGCGTTTTCGTTTCATGTATAACTTCCCCCCTTTTTATTCAAAAGCACAGATAAGCGCCTTTTTTGTTTGGAAAAAGCGCCGATAAGTGACAGTCATTACCATTTATCTTACAGCAATGTATATTTCGATGGTTCCATTCGGATGATACTTTTCGAAATCAATGGTATATTCAGAATCACCAACTCCATCAGGTCTCACTCCTCCAATTGTTTGTTTATAAAGTAATTCGACAAATCTTTAGCATAACCTTCCTTGATTCGTTATCCCAAAATTAACTTGCTTGGTTGTGAAAAAAATTAACAGTCATGTGTAAAAAGCATTCCATATCATTATTCAGCACGCGGGGCAGATATCAGCAGTTGTTTACTCTTTATCAGTAGTCGAGGACGGGATTTTAGCAATCATTGACTTTTTATCAGCAATCAATACGCGATTTCAGCAAATACAAGATATCGGCACTCAATCACTTTTTATCAGCAATCTTGTTACCGATATCAGTATCCTTCTTACTTTATCAGCTTAGGCACAATATTTCAGCATTCCCTCATGCTATTTCAGCATTCACGCACGACATATCAGCGATCCTCCACACTTTATCAGCACTCACCTTCCCCTACAAAACAAAAAACAAGCTGCCTCCCCCAAGACAACTTGTCTACTTCTTCCATCCTATTAAATTTAAAATCGGTCTATATTGATCACTAATGACCCCAGTGATTTCCACAATCAATTCCACCAAAATTAATAATGAAACTAATATAGAAATGGATCCCCATAATGTGGACCTCGTTAGGACAATTGCGATGACACTAAATAGAATACTTAGTGCATAAATCATAATAACCGTTTGTCTGTGGGTGAATCCTAGGCGAATGATACAATGGTGTAAATGAAATTTATCTGGTGATGATAATGGTCTTCCTTGTACGATACGGCGAATGATGGCAAACGTTGTATCCATAATTGGAATTCCCAAGATAATAATTGGAATGATTAAGGATACGATGGTAACCTCTTTGTAAAGACCCAATACCGAAACGACGCTGATCATATATCCTAAAAATAATGATCCAGTATCACCCATAAATATTTTCGCTGGGTAGAAATTATATACCAAAAATCCGACTGTACTACCGAGCATGACGAGTCCGAGAAATGCGATGAGGATATCTCCTCTTGTAATCGCTATGACTGAAATCGTAAATAATGCAATCGATGATACACCAGCCGCCAAGCCATCTAAGCCATCAATTAGATTAATCGCGTTTGTTATTGCGACAATCCAAATAATGGTGATTGGGATTGCAAAGAATTCAAAGTAAATTCGCTCGTCCTGCCAGATGGTAACGAACTCGATTTGAATTCCACCTAATACGGTTACTAGTGCCGCGATGATTTGCCCGAGCAACTTATATTTTGCCGAAATGGTAAAAATATCATCCAAGATTCCAGTAAGAATAATGATCGTTCCACCAACTAAGATGGGCCAATAGTCTCCAGGATTAGGATAAAAGAGAATAATTCCAATTATAAAACTTAAAAATATCGCCAAACCACCTAATCGTGGCATAACGGAAGTATGAACTTTTCTTTCATTTGGTTGATCCGTAGCTCCAATTTTCAATGCGAACCGTTTTACGATTGGTGTAATAATAATGGAACTAAAGAAACTAACAATTAACGCAATATATAACATTTTTAAATCCTCCTGAACAGATAGGAAGTTTTCTTTTATTTTGTGTTACGAGTAAGTTTTTAATTCATGGATAAGGTAGGATAAAAATGCTCCTTATATCTTTGCAATTCATCTGTCGTCGTTAAAATGGAAGGATATTTCTCTATTTGAATCATTTGTTCTTTCGTATTCACTGTCCAAACCACAAGCTGAATTCCAAGTTCTTCACATTTATTAACATATTTTTCCTTTAATCCATCATACCTCACCGCTAGATATTTCGCATCTATTTTTTCCATTAATTTAAAATGTGAACGTTTCACCCGATTTACTAAGGGGCCGACCTGTGCTTCTGGAGATAGGCTGCGAAGCTTTTTCAAGGAATGATGGTTAAACGAAATAAAGTAAACTTGGTCCATCATTTCCAACTGATTGACCACTTCCACCACTCTTTCCTCAATCCTTCTATATAGCCTCGTATCCTTTAATTCAATGGAAACAATAATTTTCCCTTTCGCAAGCTGTAAAACTTGAGCCAAAGATGGGATTTTCTCCTCTGTTTCATTGATGCAAAACGCTTGTAATTCTTGGAATGTATATTGACGTATTTCCCCATGCCCATCTGTCATACGATCAATCGTCGCGTCGTGCATGACAACTGGAACCCCGTCTTTTGTCAGATGCACGTCTAACTCCATATGGGTGAATCCCATTTCAATCGCTGCACGAAATGATGAAATCGTGTTTTCCGGATACTCCACTGGATAACCTCTATGAGCAATACCTCGAATATTCATTTCCCAAACCCCTCCATTATTTAGGTGATACCTACATTATATCGGATGAATGTTAAGCAACCGTTAATGAACGATTAACTTCGTATGAATTTTATGTTAATTCAGTCACAAAATAATTTTATCATATTGTTAAATAATACTTAAAAGGAATGGAGGATTTTTTATGAAAAGAGTAATCACCTATGGTACGTTTGATTTTCTTCATAATGGCCATATCAACTTATTAAAACGTGCCAAAGAATATGGAGACTACTTAATTGTTGGAATCTCCACTGATGAATTTAATTTGATAAAGGACAAAAAAGCCTACTATAGTTTCGAGCAACGAAAAATGATACTGGAAGCTGTTCGCTATGTCGATCTTGTCATCCCCGAGGAATCATGGGATCAGAAAATAGACGATGTGAAAAAATACAATGTGGATGTTTTTGTCATTGGCGATGATTGGGAAGGTAAATTTGATTTTTTAAAAGAATATTGTGAAGTGGTGTATTTACCTCGAACTGTTGGGATTTCCACCACAAAAATTAAAACAGACTTGAATCACCACGCGAAATAATGAGAGAAATTGCAGTAGCCATTTACCTTTTTACCTTCCGCCTTTTTTTCAACCTTTTTAAACGATTCCCCTTGCAGCAAAAGACCACCTTTGTTGCTTCTTTTGGCCGAAATATTTTATATACGATGCGTGAAGTGGAAAAAACAACCGACCATCGTATCGTCATTTTAAAAGTACACCCTTGTAATATTACTTTTAAAAAACGTCCACGTAGACGGATTATTTCTTTTAAAGTTGGAAATTTTATCGACTGGATGGAGTCTATCTATCATTTAGCAACTTCTGAAAAAGTAATTGTTGATAATTATTTTGGATTTTTAGCTGTTACGGATTTTAAAGAAAATGTAACATGTGTCCAGCTTTGGCATGCAGCCGGTGCGATTAAACAATTCGGACTACGTGACTTATCGATTGAAAACCGCCCACCTAGTGCTTTTAGAAGATTTAAAGCCGTTTATTCCCGCTTCGATTATGTTGTCATTGGGTCAGATAAAATGGCCGCTATTTTTAAAGAAGGATTTGGAATAAAGGAGAAGCAACTATTGCGAACTGGCATACCACGGACGGATTTCTTTTTTGATCACGAGAATTTAGAAAAAGCCGCACAGTCATTACGAAGGTATTTTCCGATAATAGATGAGAAAAAGGTCATTCTCTACGCCCCTACCTATCGTGATCAGGAGTTACACGTTCAAGAATTGAAGATGGACATCGAAAAAATGTACAAGTACTTTCATGACGACTATGTGTTGTTTTTGAGTTTGCACCCAGCTGTTAAGGTCGATATTGAAAACAACCATCCCGACTTCGCCATTGACGTCACAACCTATAACATCAACCATTTGCTTGTCATAGCAGACGTACTCATTTCCGATTATTCCTCCATCATTTTTGAGTATTCTTTATTTAACAAGCCAATGGTTTTCTTCGCTTATGATATCGATGAGTATGCCGAGGAGCGTGGATTCTGGGAAGTTTACGAAGAACTCGTCCCCGGGCCCGTTGTCTGTAACATGGACGATTTAGTGGAAGTGATTAAGAATGAGGCCTATGACATGAGCGGTGTTCGGGAATTTTCGGAGGAATGGAATCGGTATTCGAAGGGAAGATCGAGTGAGCAGTTGGTGCGGGTGGTTTATGGGGGGGATGAGCCTGGGTAACTTTCTGCCTGATATCCTGCCGGTGGATGCTGATATATGTACACGAGTACTGATATCTTGTCAGCGGATGCTGATATATAGTGATGAGTACTGATATCCTGCCAGACATGCTGATATATAGTGATAAGTACTGATATCCTGCCAGACATGCTGATATATAGTGATAAGTACTGATATCATGCCAGCGTTTGCTGATATATGGTGCACCAGTACTGATATACTGCCAGATATGCTGATATATAGTGATAAGTACTGATATCATGCCAGCGTTTGCTGATATATGGTGCACCAGTACTGATATCTTGCCAGCGGATGCTGATATATGTACACGAGTACTGATATCTTGCCAGACGATGCTGATATATAGTGATGAGTACTGATATCCTGCCAGACATGCTGATATATAGTGATAAGTACTGATATCATGCCAGACATGCTGATATATAGTGATAAGTACTGATATCATGCCAGACATGCTGATATATAGTGATAAGTACTGATATCATGCCAGACATGCTGATATATAGTGATAAGTACTGATATCATGCCAGACATGCTGATATATAGTGATAAGTACTGATATCATGCCAGCGTTTGCTGATATATGGTGCACCAGTACTGATATCTAGCCGGCGGATGCCGATATATAGTGCATGAGTACTGATATCACGCCAGCGATTACTGATATATGGTGCACAGATACTGATATCATGCCAGCGTTTGCTGATATATGGTACATGAACTGAATACTGATATCCTGCGGGCGTTCTTTTGCTGATATATGATGTACGAACTTACTGATATCTTGCCAGACGATGCTGATATATGTGACGAGTACTGATATCATGCCAGCGGATACTGATATACAGTGCACCAGTACTGATATCCAACAGGCGTTTGCTGATATATCACGAATACTGATATCCTGCCAGACGATGCTGATATATGGTGCGAATACTGATATCCAACGGGGAGAGTATTGATATCCCACCCATAACCCTCACTTCCAATAAAAAATTACATATTACCTAGAATATCTAAAAATAAAAAGGATTTTTGCTACTTCGTGTCGTATTTTATTCTTAAACCCATTTTATGAAAGGAATGAATTTAATTTGTATGATCCACGAAATAAAAAACTTGAGCTTTTAACATTGCAGGCGTTCGAGCGTCGGCTTTCAGCAAATCATCCTATGAAGCAAGCTGTATTGAAGGATTTAAAAATTAAATACGCTGAGGTTAATGGCGAAAATGAAATTAAATATAGGCTACGATTAATTGATAAGCAAAAATTTATAGTACTACACAACCTAAGATTGCAAGATGAAGTTGGATATTTTCAAATGGATACTTTAACATTATCCAATTATTTTAATACTGTTGTAGAAACAAAAAATTGGGAGGGGACGGTAAGATTTGGTGCAAATGGGCAAGTTACGCGCATAGATAATAACGGAATGAAAGAAGGATTCCAGAACCCTATTGACCAGGTGAAAATACAAGCGCTCCGCCTAAAACGATGGTTGAAAAATCATGATTTCCCCGATATACCTATCGAATATCTAGCTGTTATAAGTTTCCCCAAAACAATCATTGAAAGAGAAACCCCTCAAGATATCATTCCACATGAATTGATCCACAGTAGCGATTTAGTTTTTCGGATTCAAGAAATAGAAAAGAATTATACCTCACCTATTTTATCCAGAAACCAGCTTCATCATCTAGCTAGACTTCTTGAACGTTCCCATTGCCCAGTAGATGTGAATTTGTTTGAAGAATACGGAGTACGGTCAATTGATATGGTAAAGGGTGTGTTCTGCACAAAATGTGGTGCCTTACCAATGAATAGATTTAACGGAAAGTGGTATTGTCAAAGTTGCAAAAATGTATCAATTGATGCACATAAACATGCATTGAGGGATTATCGATTAATGTTTGGTGAATGGATTACAAATAAACAAGCCCGATATTTCCTTGGGCTATCATCCCCTGATATGACTAAACACATTCTTAGAAAAGAATGCACGGAAATGGTTGGGATGAATAAAGGTAAAAAGTATAGATTGGGACTATAAGTTAGATATGTTGTGAATAATGATTTTGAATTTGGTTTTTTAGTAGCTCCAATAAGGAAAGGGAATGAATCTCTCTTTCCTTTAAATTATTATGAGTTATTTTATTAGCGAACTCGTGTATTTCCGCCCTATTTATCATTTTCCTCATAAAATTCTTGATCTCGATTTGTTGCGGTTCTTCTTCCACCTTTTTCTCCTAATTGTTGACAGAGACATCTTACCATTATTGCTCTCAGCCTTTGGTTAATAACTCCTCTCAGTAGTTGATATTCTTTCTCGTACATTAGTTATATTCCTCGTTTTCGATTCCTGATGTCCCGAGCTCATTTATAAACATGGTGGTTTAGTTTTATGAAATCCGTTTTCACATGGGATCATTCTATAGAAACTTCTCGGTACAAAAATGTGATGCCGAGAAAATAGATGTGTCGAATTAAGCAGGATAACTGGATATATAGAAAATTATCGAATTTTTGAAGGAATTAACGAATGGTGATCGGGAAAGGAATGTTAGATTATGGGTGGCGATTAACGGATTGTGGGATGCAAGTATCAGATTATGGGTGCTGATTAACGGATTAGCACATGCTAGTATCGGATTATGAACGACGATTAACGGATTAATTATTTCACCAAAAATCCGTCCACCTCTAAACTAACCATGTCGTATCACTAACAAAAAAGGCGAGAAACTACAAATTGTAGTTCTCACCTTAACCACTTTCTTCACTTTCATTACATCGTTTTTTTCTTCGTATAAATTTTAAAAAACCGTCGATGATTGGACGTTTTCCGCCTAGAACAATTCCAGCTAATTCGGCAAATATATGTAGGACTAAATAAACGAGGATTACCACTACGATTAATGTCGTTTCTTGTACGTAATTAAATAAAATGGCAAGTCCTCCGAATAAGACACTAAAAGCATAAATAATTAGTACAGTTTGACGATGGGAGAAACCTGCTTCAATTAATCGATAATGAATGTGCTTATTATCCGGTTGCATTATTTTTTCCTTATTCTTGGCACGACGATAAATCGCAAATAACGTATCGAAAATTGGAACAGCTAGTACAATAACAGGAATGATGAAGCTGAAAAATGCTATTTCTTTAAACAATCCTAATATCGATACAACAGATATCATGTAGCCGAGGAAGTTCGATCCGCTGTCACCCATATATATTTTTGCCGGATAAAAGTTATGAAATAGAAATCCAATATTCGCTCCAATTAAAGCAATGGAAAGATAAGCCACAAGCACTTGTCCGTCCATAAGTGACATAATAAAAATACTAATAAGTGCAATACTCGATACTCCGGTAGCTAGTCCATCAAGGCCGTCAATTAAATTAATGGCATTCGTAATTCCGACAACCCATAATACAGTAATTAACACACTAAAAAATCCAAGTTCAATGGTACCGATAAATGGTACCGTTAATCGTTCAATAATTAAACCAGCATTTACGAGAAAGGATGCTGCAATCAATTGCCCAGTTAATTTTGCAATTGGAGTAATCGTATACTTATCATCGATTGCCCCGGTTATCAAGATGATAATTCCACCAAGTAATATCGCAGGCAGATACTCATGCCTTGGATGAATATAAATAAGTGCCAAGACAAATCCAGCGAATATTGCTAATCCACCCAATCTGGGTGTTACAACTTTATGTATCTTTCGTTTATGCGGAAAATCAACTGCTCCTATTTTCACTGCTAATTTTTTTACTGGAATTGTTAACAATAATGATGCAACGAGTGCGATAAAAAATGCGATCGACAAATCGACATAATTAAACATATTATTCTCCTATTGTTGCAATATCTTCTACTTATCTTTACCTTTTCCTACTAAATTATAGCTAATTTTAACTAATATTAAAAATTTAAATTACTTATTTCACTCCCATGCTGGTATATTTATTCTTGGGAGGTGACAAATTTTGACATACATACCTGTACTTGCTTCAGTAATTGCTGTAATTGGAATCTTAGCTTTTTTCAAGAGAAACTTAGAAAAAATTAAAGACAACCCAGAAATGATAGAGAAGTATCAAACGAATTTATTTATAGGTTCTGCCATTAGTGAGGCTATTCCAATTGTTTTAATCATCATAGGATTCGTAAACATGGAGCCAGTTAGGTCGGTCGATGAACTAGTTGTACCGTTCACTATCATTGTCGGGCTTATTGTATTTTCTATTATTTATATTTTCTTACAGTCACGTATTGATGTAGATGAAAACATAATGCCTGTGGTACGAGGTTTTGGATTAATATCTGCCAGTCTTGTAATGGCGATTCCGATTATTTCAATAGTGATGTTACTAATGATAGTACCATGAGACGGGGGTACCCTCCCTCATCTCTTTTCCTTATAACCTGACAATATTCCCCAGGAAATATTAATTTCCCCGGAAATTTCCGATTTTCCACTATGAAATTCTCTTATTCCCAGAAACCTACACAAAATTTCACAGGTCATTTCAATTCCCTTTCCTTTCTTTTCTACCTTAACTAGTCTTATAATATACTCAAATCATCTGATTGGCAGGTAATGATATGGAGAAGGCTATGGTTGAAAGGGTATGTATGCTTGCTGGCAAAATAATGCTTGTTAGCGGTGCGGAGACATACCGGGTGGAAGATACGATGAATCGAATTGCCAACTCGTTTGGGGCACCAAATGCACAAAGTTATGCGACCCCAACAGCTATTAATTTTGCTATTGATGCAGATTCTGAGGCGAAAATGTTACGTATTAGAAAAAGATCAACGGCTGATTTAAGTAAAATCGCTGAAGTGAATAGCATTTCGCGAAAAATTGCCGCTGGCGAGATAGACTTGGGACGCGCTTTTCTTCTACTACAAGAGGTGGAAAAGGGAAAGCTATATCCAGCTTGGTTGCAGATACTTGCTTCCGCTATAGTTAGCGGTTGTTTCGCCATTATGTTTGGCGGGAGGTGGGAAGATTTTCTACCAGCAGTAATTGCTGGGGGAATCGGTTTTGCTGGCATGATAAGTTTTGAGAGATTTGTCGATATTCGCTTTCTTGCGGAATTTCTCGGTGCCTTTTTAATCGGGATCTCTTCGCTTCTCTTTATCCACTATGGATTTGGTACTTCCCTTGATCTGGTAATAATTGGTGCAGTTATGCCACTCGTTCCTGGTTTACTAATTACGAACGCAATACGTGATTTAATGGCCGGTCATTTGGTAGCAGGGGTTTCTAAAGGTGTGGAAGCATCGTTAACTGCAGTTGCCATTGGTGCAGGTATTGCAGCTATTTTTACTTTTATGTAAATGAAGGAGGGCTTAACCCATGCTCATGATCTCGGCACAATTAGTCACAAGTTTTATTGCCTCGGCAGGATTTGGTATAATATTTAATGTACCAAAACGATCAATCATTCAAAGTGGTCTTGTCGGCATGCTTGGTTGGATCTGTTATTATTCCCTTACAACTTACGGATTGGATGTTGTTCCAGCTACAATATTTGGTGCAGTTCTAGTTTCTATACTAAGCTATACATGCGCTAAAATTTACAAAACACCCATCATTATCTTTACAGTTTCTGGAATTATTCCATTAGTGCCTGGTGGAGTTGCCTACCGTGCGATGCGACAATTCGTGGAAAACAATTATGATTTAGCGATACAGTTATCCGCACAAGTTATGCTTTTAGCCGGTGGAATTGCAATTGGACTCATGTTTTCAGAAGTAGTCAATCAGATTGTCAAAAAGGTTTTTATTAGGAAAGATTAATACATTCGTTATACTATTCTAAATAAACTTTTATATTAAAAGTCCTATCAATCATTTGCTATAATTTTCTGTTTTCTCTATTATAGTTAATATATATTTTTTTAAGCGGAGGAATTCAAAATGAATGAAAATACACAACAACCAAAAGTTGTTTTTGTCATATTCGGTGCAACCGGAGACTTAGCAAAGCGTAAACTATTCCCTTCCATTTATAACCTTTATAAAAAAGGCAATTTAAGTGAAAATTTCGCGGTTGTGGGATTAGCACGTAGACCTTGGACAGATGAAACTTTACGTGAGAATGTTGAAACCTCTATCCGCAAAGCTACTGCTACTGAAGAAGAGCTAAGTGATTTCACATCTCATTTCTATTATCAATCATTTGATGTTACGGACGATGCTACATACGATGGTCTAAATAAATTGATCATCGATTTGGAAGGTAAATACGAAACGGACGGCAACCGCCTATTTTACCTAGCAATGGCACCTAACTTCTTTGGCTTAATCGCGAAAAAATTAAAAGAATATGGTTTGAAAGAATCCGCTGGCTGGACTCGTCTTATTATCGAAAAACCATTTGGAACAAATTTAGCTACAGCGAAAGAATTGAACAATGAAATCCGTGAAGCATTTGATGAAGATCAAATCTATCGTATCGACCATTATTTAGGAAAAGAAATGGTCCAAAATATTGAGGTCATTCGTTTTGCCAATGGAATATTCGAACATTTATGGAATAACCAATTTATCTCGAATATCCAAATTACTGCAAGTGAAGTACTTGGAGTAGAGGATCGAGCTCGTTACTACGATCAATCTGGTGCTGCACGTGACATGTTGCAAAACCATATTTTACAAATGGTTGCCCTTCTTTTAATGGAGCCACCAATTAAGTTAACAACAAAAGAAATTCGCTCAGAAAAAATTAAAGTCCTTCGTGCACTTCGCAAAATTAATCCAGATGAAGTGTACAAATATTTTGTCCGTGGTCAATACGATGCTGGTGAAATCAATAATCAAGCTGTACCAAGCTATCGTGAAGAGCATGAAGATCTTGCCTTCTCCAATACGGAAACATTTGTAGCAGGTAGACTTCTTGTTGATAACTATCGTTGGGCTGGCGTACCAATCTATGTACGTACTGGAAAACGCATGGCAGAAAAAACGATTAGCATCGTAGTCCAATTTAGAGATCTCCCAATGAACTTGTATTACAAATCTCATAAGCAAAGATATCCAAACTTGCTTAGAATTAATATCCAACCTGATGCTGGCGTTACCCTTTCCATTAATGCGAGTAAAGAAGGAACTGGATCATTAGCAGAACCAATCGAATTAACATACAATCAAAATGATGTTCCTGGAATCAACACTCCAGAAGCATATGAAAAATTATTATATGACTGTACGATTGGTGATGCAACAAACTTTACCCATTGGGATGAAGTTGCATTATCTTGGGAATTCGTTGACCCAATTTTAGAAACATGGGCAGAGAAACAACCAAGCTTCCCTAACTATAAATCCGGATCCATGGGACCACGAGCAGCAGATGAACTGCTTGAAAAAGATGGTTTCCATTGGTGGGATGTTTAATTTGTGGCCCCCCACACGCACTAAGCGTGTGGGGGTTTTGTTTTGGTTGTAGAAGGTTATTGGATGCGATTGATTACTGATATCTCGGAGGTTATGCTGATATATGGTGTTTGAATGCTGATATCCCGAGGGTGTGTGCTGATATTTGATGTTTGAATGCTGATATCTTGAGGGTGTGTGCTGATATATAGAGTTTGATTACTGATATCCAGGGGGCGGGTGCTGATATTTGATGTTTGACTACTGATATCTCAAGGGTGTGTGCTGATATATAGAGTTTGATTACTGATATCCAGGGGGCGGGTGCTGATATTTGATGTTTGAATGCTGATATCTCGAGGGTGTGTGCTGATATATAAAGTTTGATTACTGATATCCCAGACGTGTGCTGATATTTGACGTTTGACTGCTGATATCTCAAGGGTGTGTGCTGATATATAGAGTTTGATTACTGATATCCAGGGGGCGGGTGCTAATATTTGATGTTTGAATGCTGATATCCCAAGGGCGGGTGCTGATATTTGATGTTTGAATGCTGATATCCCGAGGGTGTGTGCTGATATTTGAAGTTCGATCGCTGATATCCAGGAGCCGTTTGCTGATTTTCCAACCATAACCATGAAAAATGAATGATTGCCCATAAATAACAGATTCTCGTCTTTGATTAACGTATAACCGGATTCCCAGACAGGAAAGATTTTTATACCTCCTACCTGCACAAAAACAAACCCACGCTATCACCTAGCGTGGGCCTCCTTTACTCTTCTACCACCTTTTTCTTTTTCCTTCTCGTAAACTTCTCTGTAATATTATCAAAAATAATATATATAACCGGTACGAAGAATAGCGTGAATATAGTTGAAGCACTTAAACCAAAAATAATCGTAATTGCTAGTGGTTGTTGCATTTCCGCTCCTTCACCGAGTGCTAATCCTAATGGAACCATAGCGAGCACGGTGGTGAGAGTGGTCATTAATATTGGTCGTAGCCTACTGCGGCCGGCCTCAACAATTGCTTTACTTCTTGTCATTCCTCGTCTTCTTAATATATTAATATAATCTACCAGAACGATGGAGTTGTTAACTACGATACCGGCGAGCATGATAATACCGATAAACGCAGGTATACTAAATGAAATTCCGGTTATTAAAAATCCTATAATCACCCCGATTATTGTTGTTGGCAATGCGAACATGATGATGAATGGGAATAGGAAGTTTTCAAACTGTACAGCCATTACCGCATATACTAGGAATATGGCAAAAATGAGAGCTAATGCTAGTTGCCCGAACGCTTCTACCATATCCTCCGCTTGACCACCGATGGAATAACTATATCCTTCTGGGAAGTTCATCGCACCTAATTTTGCATCGATATCTTGCATCACACTTGCAAGATCACGGTCTACAAGAGCGCTAGATACATTCATTTGTGGCTGTTGATTTTCCCTTTGTAACGTAGCAGGTCCTTGTGTTTCCTCAAAAGTTGCTACTTCTTCTAAAGGAAGCCTTGCACCGTTAGTTGACTGAATCTTCATATCTCTAATATCATTAATAGTCGAACGTTGATCTTCAGGATAAATTAATGTGACATCAATTTCTTTTCCAGCCTCACGATATTGTGTTGCGATTTGTCCATTAAACTGTAATTGAATTTGTCCAGTCACTTGAGATGGGGTTAATCCATACATAGCCGCTTTTTCCTCATCGACATGGATTTCCATATGTGGTATCCCATCCGATGCGCCTGTTGTTGGGTTAAATACCCCTTCAACCGTAGAAATTTCATCCACTACTTGTTCAGACAGACTACGTAACACATCATGTTCCGGACCGTTTAAAATAATTTGAACTGGGTCCCCCATGCTCATATTTGCTCCGCCATCCATTGCGGTGGCCGTAATTTCAGCACCAGGTATCTGTTGTAATTGTTCATCCATTTCTTGAACGATTTTGGTCGTGGATTTCGTTCGTTCACTTGCTGGTGTAAGCATTAACGTATAGCTCGCACCACCATTGGAACCACCAGCGCCCATCATTCCACCTGATGAACTAACTACTACATAACTTACATCTAAAACTTCATCGTATCCCGCCAAAACTTCATTCACTTGTTCCACAATCTTATACGTGTACTCAAATTTCGTTCCTGGCTCCGTTTCCACGTTAATCATTGCTTGCCCTTGGTCAGATGCTGGAATAAACTCCGCTCCTATCAAAGGAGTAAGTGCTAAACTTCCGACAATCAATAAGATAACAACGAAAACGCTTGTTTTGCAATATTTCAATACTTTCTTAAGAGCGTTACTGTATTTATTACGTAACCAGTCTAAGAATCTATCAAACCAATATCTACGTCCTTTATCTTCCATTGATTTTGCTAAAAGTTTAGAAGATAGCATCGGCACTAATGTGATTGCTACAACTAATGAAGCAATAAGAGAAAAGGCAACCGTTATTCCAAGTGGCATGAATAAGTCTGCCGCAATTCCTTCTACAAAAACCATTGGTAAAAATACCACAATTGTCGTTGTAGTGGAAGCGATAACTGCTGGAGTTAACTCGGAGGCACCTTTAATTGCGGCTTCCTTCAAGCTTTCTCCATTTTTTCGATACGTGTAAATGTTTTCTAAAATAATAATCGAGCTATCCACCATCATTCCAATCCCAAGCGCTAATCCACCTAATGTTAGGACGTTTAGTGTATGTCCTGTAAAATACATAAGCGCAAAGGTAGAAATAAGTGCAATTGGAATCGATAAACCGATAACAAATGTCGCACGAATGCTCTTTAGGAATAGTAATAGGATAAAGAAAGAAATAGCGCCACCTATAATAATATTGGATAAAACACTATCCACTGACATCTGAATGAACTCCGATGTATCGATAATGACATCTAAATTCACTTCATCTCCAAGTTCAGCTTGAATCGTTTCTAAGTTTTTCTGAACGGTGTTTGCTACTGCTACTGTATTGGCATCGGTTTGCTTCATGATGGACAAAACAATGGATTCTTCCCCATTTACTAAGGAAGCTGAACTCGCCTCTTTATATGTATCTTTAACTTCAGCCACATCATCCACATGTAGGATGGCGCCTGATTCGGTTTGAATAACTGTTTCCCGAATATCATCTATCGAGTCAAATTCTCCTGTCACTCGTAACTGCAAGTCTTTATTTCCTTTATCCACGGTTCCAACTGATGCGGATTGATTGCTTTCCCCGAGTGCTTGCTGAATCATTTGCGTAGTGACACCATATTGTTGTAATTTGGCTGGGTCAACCACTAGCTGTATTTCTCGAATCTTTGCTCCTTCTACTGTTACAGAAGCTACTCCCTCTTGTCTTTCAAGGAAAGGGACGATTTGATTATCTGCAAGTTCCGTTAATGTTGCAGCATCTTTCCCTGTTAAACCAATGTACATAACAGGTAATGCCTCGGGACTGAAACGTAGAATACTTGGATCCCCTGCTTGTTCTGGAAGCATCCCCTTAATTTGGTCGATTTTTTCCCGTACATCAAGCATGGCCTGATCAAGATCTGTTCCATTCTTAAACATCATCATCACAAGAGATGCACCTGATTGTGACTGCGATTGGACCGTGTCAATCCCCTGAACAGTACTAACCGCTGATTCTACTGGACGAGAAATTAAATTCTCTACATCCTCTGGTGCTGCATCTTCATAATTAGTTGCTACAACAGCGATCGGAAGTTCAATCTCTGGAAATAGGTCGACCGCCAAGTTACGTACAGAAACAAAACCTAGAGCTATAATGGCGAGTACAATCATAATGACACCGACTGGACGATTCACGGATGCTTTTATTAATTTCACGATTTACTCGCCTCCTGTAACATTCACTTCAGCGCCGTCGGTTAATGTCAACTGTCCCGTCGTAACAACTTGATCTCCAGCGTTTATACCTTCTACAGCAGTAACATCTGACTCTGTTTCTAATACCTTTATTTCTTGTCTTGTTGCTACATTTTCTTTAACCGTAAAAATAAAATCCTTATTCTCTTCATTTACAATGGCTGAAGTTGGAATTAGAATAGCAGTTTCCACTTTTTTCTCAGGTATACGAATATCAGCAACAACGCCGGGTAAAATCTCTCTTTTCTCATTATCTACTGTTGCGATAACGGAATATAATCCTGTTTCGTTAGGAAGTGTACCTACATTCGTAATGGCTGCTTCATATTCTTTATCCTCAATGAATACGTTTACCTTGTCATCTTCAGAAATCAAAGAAAGTAACTGTTTTGTTACGGAAAATTCGATTTTTATTGTGTCAAGATCTGCAACCATGGCAACTGGTTCTTCAGGATCCACCACATCTCCTTTATTCACTAAAAGATTAATGACTTCACCTTCTGTTGTTGAACGAACATTTTGGCTTCCTACAGCTGTGGAGATTTTGAGAATCGTATCATTATCATCTACCTCTTCCTCATTTTCCACCATCACTTCTTTTACCTCACCAGGCGTCTGTACCGCAACCGGTGCAACATGATTAGGTGCCGTACGACCATAGATGGACTTGTCAATGACTAGATCCTTTTCTACGGCTTCTTCCGTTTCTACCGCTACAACCCTTTCTTCCTGTTCCTCGTTTTCTGCAGCGTCATTACTCTCTGTACATGCCGCAAGCAATGAAACAATTAGTACAAAAGAAAATCCTAAAATAATTTTTTTCATTCCCCTAATTTCCCCCTTTACCTTCTTCTTTTTTCTATCATAATTAGGCGAGAGGACTCCCATCCTCAAGGAATATGTAGGGTTTAACCCAATGGGTAGGTGGGAGGTGAATCGCCTTTCGTATAACATCATATGTTTGTGTAGTGTAATTCCTAAAAGACGTTCTTTGAACTGAACATATTGGGTTGTGGCGCGAATATTCATTCTTACATTAAATTCCAACCATCCCCCCTTATTATCTCATTTTCCAATTCAGCATTCCACCGAAATAAGCAAATTTTGCGATAATTTATTTTTAACAAGAGGAATGAATCCTCTTTTTTTGTAGTACGGTTAACACTTCATTATGTTTCACTTTTATAGAAGTTGTTCAAAAAGTCTGGCGAAAAGGACACTTCGACGTTTCTAGTTGGCAATGCCGATCTTGGTCCGTTTCATCCTCCTTTTTGAACACAAATGTATATGACCATTTACCACAGTTTTGGTCCATGTCCGAATAACGTATAACGATTAAAATGAACAATCACTTGGCTTGCACGCTTAAATTGACGGTCGAATACCGATGCCGTTGTAGGAATTAGTTCGCTCGTTCCATCATGAAACAAAACCAATGTTTGTTCATCGCTTTTTCTATAATGTTTAATCTGGTGATACGCAATCCATACGCAGTTTTTGTTTCTTGTGGAAGCTGTTGGTATGAAGTAAATACCTGACTGAGGGTTAATTGGAATAGGGATTTTGCTTGAGGATTTTAAAATCTCTTCTACAACTTCTCTTCTACCATTTAACGTAGAACCATAACGTTTACAATTATAATCAATAATTTGCTCGGGTTTATAAGGGGAATAACTTTTTTCATCCTTCATCGTTTGATTTTCTTCAATAATACTAGAACGATAATACGCTGAATCCTCCTCTACTATCATTTTTGTATCTTTTGTTACCATATAGTACGGTGATTTCACCATAAATATCCTCCTCACTTTATTCTGTTTCTTCATTATTGTACTATAAAATCAGAGAATTTCAACAAAACAAGAGGACTTCAAATAACAAAAACAGAACAACTTTAAAAGCTGCTCTGTTTAAGTAGATGTATTATTGATTGTCTCTATTGTCTTTATCATCTTTTTTGTTAAGGTTTTGATCATCATTTGGATTTTCTACATCATTGTTATCATCTTGATTATCTAAACCATTGTCTTCTGCTGGATTAAGGTTTCCATTATCATCCTCTTGATTTAACGGAGCTTCGTTGTCATCCGTTATTGGATCCTCATTATTATCATTCACTCCGTCATCTGCTGGCGCTTCATTCGTTGGGTTTTGATCTTCTACCGGCGCGTTATCCGGATTATTATCATCATTATCATTATTGTTACCACACGCCGCTACTAAAGATATTGCCAGCAGTGATGCACCTAACTTAATAAGAATTTTCTTCGTCATAAATGTTGCCTCCTTTTTTATAGTCTCGAGATTAGGATTTCCATTTATGACAAAGTCATTCATGTTTTTACCATTTTTTTAAATTTTATTTAATCGCAAAGGTGATTTCTGCTTCACAAGCTAATTCACCATCCACTGTTGCAATTCCCTTTCCTTTTCCAATTGGTCCCTTCATTCTTATAATTTCTACTTCAAGTTTTAACTGATCACCTGGTCGCACCTGGCGTTTAAATCGACACTTGTCCACACCTGCCAAAAAGCCAATTTTCCCCTTATTCGCTTCGATACCAAGTACCGCAATTGCTCCTACTTGTGCTAATGCTTCGATAATAAGAACCCCAGGCATTACCGCATATTTTGGAAAATGCCCTTGGAAAAATGGTTCATTCATGGTTACATTTTTTAGACCAACGACACGTTTACCTTCTTCCATTTCAGTAACTTTATCCACTAACAAAAACGGATAGCGATGTGGAATAATTTCTTTAATTTGTTCGATGTCCATCATGGTATCTACTCCTTTTAATAAAAATAAGTCTTGTCGTTATTATATCAAAGTTCTAGGGTGAAACGAATTGAAAAATAAAAAGCACCCCATCCTATGATGAAATGCTAATTTTTTTGCTATTCTGCTTTTACCACAATATCTATCAGGTGTTGCCAGGTCTCGATTTTTAAGGCATCAATTAGGTTACCATTGCCTAGAACTCCATAACCTACCATTAACCCTACTACTAGAGCAATTGCAGCAAGTGAAAGTACAACAATAATACGTAGCCAAATCGGGAACATTCTTCGTCCTCGACGTTCAAACTTAAGAAAGTGTTTGAGCTTTGGAAGGCGCTCCGTCTTTAGAAGGCGTCCGAGCTTTTGAAATCTATCCTTTTTCTTTTGCTCTTTAAGTTGTTTTCTTGTTTCTGCATGATTCTTTTTAGGTTGCTTCTCAGCTGTTTTCTCTTTCTGCTCTTTACGTGTAGGATTCTCAGCAACTTTTTCTAACTGTTCTGTTGACATATTTGTAACTCCTCAATCCTGACAATCGCGTCCGTTCTATATATTAAATGGTATTCAAACAAGCAAATAAAAATGCCTATTCTTTTTCATTTTATATATAAAATATTATCACATTGCGGTACCGCATATCTAGAACTATTTTAATAACAAGTTAAAGTCCAATTAAGACCGCAATCCATTCACAAGTCCCATCATTTGATCTGACATGGAAATCGTGCGGGAATTATATTGATAGGACCGTTGTGCCAGGATTAAGTCCGACATTTGTTGGGAGATATCTACGTTGGATTGCTCTAAAGCATTACTTTGAATTAGCTTCGTCTGTGCTGGAACGTCCTGGATAATATCCGCTAGATTATCATTCAGTTCCTCTAGGTTTGGCAAACGGAACAAATTTTGTCCTACCGCTTCCAAAACATTTGGACGGGTTGCTTCCACTATATCAATTGTTCCTACTTCTTCTACAATACCTCCACGTTCCACGACAACTTGTCCATTATCACGAATGGAAATAGAATCAAAACCACTATTAAATGTGATTGGACCGTTTTCACCAAGAACTGGATTTCCATCTTTCGTCGTCAATGTTACCGACCTGCCATCCGTGCTTGGACTTAAATAAAAGGCCCCGTCACGAGTGTACATCGTTTCCGTTACCCCATTGTCTGTAACTTGGATTTGAAAAAGCGTATTTTCGTTTAACAAAGCAGTATCTAACGCTCTGTCCGACGTAACAATCGACCCCTGATCCAGATTTAAAGTGGTTGCACCTAAGCTAGCACCTGAACCAATTCGGATACCATCAGGTGTTAGACGTTGTTCTCCATTCCCTGGGTTTTCCAAATTATCGATTTGTTGATAAAGCAAGGAGGAAAATTCAGCTCCACGAGATTTATATCCTGTTGTTTGGCTATTTGCGATATTGTTCCCAACAATGTCCAACTTTTTTTGTAATTGGTTCATTGTTACAGCTGCTTGTATCATCATACGAGACATTACATTTCCTCCTAAAGGTCGTTCAAAAAGTCCGGTGAAAAAGACACTTCGACGTTTCTAGTTGGCTCGCTTTTCGGATACTCACGTATTAATTGCATACGTTCCGTTCCTCAAAACTTCGCCGCCTCGAACTGCGAAGCACAGGACGTGCGAGTGTCGGCGTTGCAAAAGGACGTTGCGCATTTAGCCGACCTCGGTCCTTTTCATCCTCCTTTTGAACATGTACTTCTAAATTTCACCAATCATTAAATTCTTCCAATTTCACTAACTGCTTTACCCAAGCTTTCATCAAAGGCCTTTAATACCTGCTGATTTGTTTCAAACATGCGATAAGCATTCATCATTTCCGTCATCGTCTTTACTGCATCAACGTTTGACCCTTCTAGAAATCCTTGTTTCATTGTAAAATTGGCATTAGCAGGGACTGCACCCGTTTCCCCAGCAAATAAGTCATTACCTTCTTTTACCATTTCTAGTGCATTGTCTGTATAAGCGATGCCCAATGGAATGTATTGCGTATTTGTTTCTATGATTCCATCTGGCGTAACAGAAAACGATGTACCGTCCATTTGAATCGGATTACCTGTTTGATCCAAAACATAATAACCCTGACTTGTTACAAGGTATCCTTGTCCGTCCACTGTGAAATTCCCGTTCCTTGTGTATCGAACATCACCAGCATCATTTTGCACTGTAAAAAATAATGCACCATTTTCGTCAGGAACATCACCTTGTACAATGGCTAAATCCGTCTGAAGTTTCGTTTCACGGATATCCCCTTGCTGAAAGTTTGGAATTGTTTCTTGCACATATACTCCAGTATTTAACGCCCCAATTGATTTCGTTGTTGCTACATTCGAGCTATTTTTCATAGGCGTCTGTTTAGAACCCATTTGTTGCATCAAAAGCTCTGGAAAAGCTCTTATAGTCGCTTGTTCCGCTTTATACCCTGGAGTATTCGCATTTGCTACATTATTTGCTAACGTCTCTTGTGCACGTTGTTGCGCTAACATCCCACTTGCAGCCGTATAAAAACCTCTTAACATCTAATCACCTCCAAGGCTCGGGGCTTAGATAATTCTCTTTTCAATCTTATCAATATTTTCAAGCATGATACCTGTACCTTTTGCCACACAATTCATTGGTTCTTCCGCTATAAATACAGGAACTTTTAATTCTTCTGCTAGAAGCTGATCAATTCCATGGATAAGCGCACCGCCACCGGTTAAAATAATTCCACGGTCAATGATATCAGCTGATAATTCTGGTGGTGTACGTTCTAAAACAGATTTCGCTGCTTGTACAATTAAATAAACCGATTCACGAAGTGCTTCTTCAATTTCAACCGATTCCACAGAGATTGTACGTGGAAGACCTGTAACCATATCGCGACCACGAATTTCCATTTCTTCTTTTCTAGAACCTTCAAATACAGTCGCAACTTGAATTTTAATTTCCTCAGCAGTCCGTTCACCAATTAATAATTTATATTTTTTCTTAATATATTGAAGAATCTCAACGTCAAACTTATCCCCAGCCATTTTAATCGATTCGGAAGTAACAATACCTCCCATGGATAGTACCGCAACGTCTGTTGTACCTCCACCGATATCAACAACCATGTTCCCGCTTGGCTGGAAAATTTCCATTCCCGCACCGATTGCAGCAACTTTAGGCTCTTCTTCTAAATAAACCTTTTTCCCACCAGATTTCTCTGCGGCTTCTTTAATCGCCTTTTGCTCCACTTTCGTAATATTCGTTGGACAGCAAATGAGCATTCTTGGTTTGGAAAGAAGTCCTTTTACATTGATTTTATTAATAAAATGCCTTAGCATTGCTTCTGTTACATCGAAATCAGCAATTACTCCATCTTTTAATGGACGAATTGCTTCAATGTTTCCAGGTGTACGACCAACCATACGCCGTGCAGCTTCCCCAACCTCCAGGACTTTCCCAGTGTTGCGGTCCATCGCAACAACGGATGGCTCATTCAAAACAATTCCTTTCCCCTTCAAATGAATAAGTACATTTGCCGTTCCAAGGTCAATTCCAATATCCCTAGAAAACATGTATCTAGATCCTCCTAAGTTTATTAACTTGCATCTGTCCGAAAACATAATGCTACTAGTAAAATATTTTACCACAAAAATCTACAATTAACTGCATTTATCTAAAAAGATTTTTGTTGAATTTTTTAATGGGATTTGGGGATTGAGACGAAGGCATTTGAGGAATTATTGAGATTACATTAGATTTGCCATCAGTGTCTCGGTAGGCTGAAATAGTTATACATGTGTACAAATCAGTTAATTTTATTCTGTGAAAAAGGGTGACAATCATACCGCAATGTTTGTAACTGTTAACAATGGGCTTGACGGTCTCTCCACCCTGTTCACCAATCTTATTTTGCAATTGTATTAATACCAAAAGCAATGACTTCATATTCGTCATCTAGAGAAAACTATACAAGATTTATTCTCATTTTCCCTAGCACAAAACTTTCATGATTTGTCCACACTTTATAATATTTGCCCTGGCTCAGAGGTTCTAGCTTAAATTAATGGAGATTTTATTTCACTACTATTAAGTTATGACTTAATTATTGCAAAATACACCCTTAAAGTACTTCCAACAAACTTTCCTACCTGCCAAAAATAGGACGAGAAATCTCTCGTCCTATCCTAGTACTCCTCATTATCCTACTGGCTTAGGAGTATCCTTATTTGGTGGGTTTACTTTATATTTCTTTCTTGTTGCTTCTCCCCCACGAAGATGTCGTATCGATTTGTGATATTCTAGGACTTCTTTTACTTGAGCGGCTAATTCGGGGTTAATTTCTGGTAAGCGTTCTGTAAGATCTTTATGAACTGTGCTTTTGGAAACACCAAATTCCTTCGCTATCGTTCGAACTGTTTTTCTTGTCTCCAAGATATAATTACCTATTTTAATCGTTCTTTCTTTGATGTAATCGTGCACACCGTTCGCCTCCCTAAGTTGATAACTTCCGAGGTGTCTAAGAACCTGAGACAAGGTGTTAATCATAGTGCGGCATGTTCATTCATACGAATAATAATCGGAGCGACAAAGTAATCTATGTAACTATTAAATTGTTAATCGTAATTAAATAACGAATTCTATAGGAATATTCTGTAATTTCTACTGACAAAATACAATAATCTGCTTTCATTATCATGTTCAGACTACCAGCCACAATGAGCTCTCACCTCAGACGTTGCTAAATGACTGATTGGTAGTATTCATTTTATTACGCTTACACTCCATTTATGATAAAAATTCCATATTTAGGCTGTCGGACAAGTTGTATTTTTAAATAATCAATATAAAAATAAAGCTGACACAACTTATATGTCAGCTTTTGCTAAAACGCTTCATGTCATAGTATTTTTAATTCACGCAAAGGTAAACGACAAAAGAAGTTATCATTTCGTTTATATACAAAGTCTTTATAGGATTGTAATAATAACGATTTATCTCGTTTCGCCTTACCTAAATAATATTTTTTAAATGGTGTATCTATAGGAATTTGCTTTAATATTTCAATTGCCTTCTTATGATTTCCTTTCATAATTTCTAAATGTGCTTGCTCACTTTTATCGGTGGTCGTAATATTATCTGTTTTATTGGAATGAGCAGCTAAAAAAGGAATCTTTGTTTGCTCAATAAACTCAATTTGGGATGTCAAATTATGCTCTTTTGCTATTTTTAATGCTTCCTTCAAATGAAACATCCCTTGTGAATAAGAATCAAACGTATAGGATTCTCCCAATTTAATATGTGTGCTTACTTGTATTTCTGGGTTACACGTTAAGTTCAGTAATTTATACCCATGTTTTCTCGTCATAATAATTTCATTTTGCATTAATGTGTAAGTAAGTGTTAGGATATGATACCTAATTTTAAAGTTTTCCACTAAAAAATAATCATTTATTTGTGGGAGAAGCTCATCATATCTACAAATTGCATTTCCGAGATCATGGTAATTGTGCATATTAAATTGTAAATTCACTTTGGCGAACTCAAGTAGACATAATAATTCCGGTTCATTTGTTTCGAATTGATTAATTCTTTCTATAACTTCAATAGGTTTATAGTCTTTTTCCCTAATTTGTAGTTGAATTTTGTAAACTTCTGCCCACTTTCTATTGGATGGGTCGTTGGATCGTTTGTTTTTTTCAATTAATGTTCGCAAGTCGTGAAGATAACCATTTATAAATAAAAATTCCATGCCCTTTTTTTGGATATCTTTTGAAGAAGAATCTAAACAAAACTGTCTCATTTGTTCCGCTGCCATTTTCTCACTATATTTTTGCCTAAGTGCATCTTGAAGTTGAATTAGCGATACCATTTCCGAATATATCTTACCTGCTACCATTGTCAATTATATTCTCCTCTCTTACCATATGAAAAATCTCTTCTTTTTTACAGTATTTTACCTTTATCTCTATTTTCTTATTCTTTCAGTCTATTTTCTTTTTTTATTTCTCTTTTCTTAGTTTTCTGGTCATATTCTTGTAAGATTACCTAAATTCAAACCATTACTAACAAACACATGTACCATCATAGCACAATTTTTTCGGAAATTATGAAAAATCGTTCGACAATATCCGAGTTTTTCCTTATTTTTCATCTCTATTTTTGCCTATTTACGTTTCAATTTTCCTAAACAAAGAAAAATACCCTAGCAAACGTTATGCTAGAGTACTTTTTTCACTTTTTATTGAATTGTTTCATTGTCAGAATCCGCCTCTGAATCTGCATTAGCATCTTCTTCTTCATTTTCACTTGCTTCAGATTCGTTAGCATCCTCAGTTGCAGCTTCATCAGACTCAGCTTCTTCTTCATTTACAGCAGTGTCTTCATTAGCTTCAGCTTCTTCCGTTACTTCTTCACTTTTTACCTTATCTAAACTACTAACTGGTTGATTGAAGAAGCTTTCTGGATTTACTACTTGTCCATCTTTTCTTATTTCAAAATGTACATGTGTACCATTGTCTTTTCCGAAAATACTTTGTCCCGCTGTTCCTACTTGATCCCCTTGTTTCACTTCATCTCCAGGTTTTACTTTAACTTCCTCAAGACTTGAGTAATAGGTCATCACTTCATTGCCATGAGTAAGTACAACCACATTACCTAGAAGTGGGTCTTCCTTCACTTCCTTTACAGTCCCGCTTAAGGATGCAACAACATCGAATGGTTTTTCTGATGCAACGTCAATTCCTTTGCTTTGATAGTATTTATTATTATAAAATACTAAAGCACTTTCTTGATCTTCTTCAGATGCACTATAGTCATAAAATTTAGTTACGATTTCTGCTTGATCAGGATCTGTTAAAGGAAATTGAATGACTTCTTGTTGATTTGCTACTGGTTCTGCTTCATCATCAGCTGACGTAGGAATAGACTCCTCTTGTTCATTTTGAATTTCCTCATCAGCAGTCGGAACAGAACTATCCATATTTTGATACCATACAACAACAGCTAATAGAAGTGCAGCAAGACCTAAATATACAGCTGGGAAAAACCATTTTTTCCGGAAAATTTGACTCCATTTATTTTTTGGAGTTTCTCTGTTTTCTTTCATTAGAACATCACCTCAGCAATCATTGTTATCAGAAATGGAGAAATATATACATTGCCGAGAAAAAATTATTCGATTTTATGCATTTATTTTAAATAATAGGGAAAAGTAAGCGTTTGAATGATGTCTAGCAACATTCCTTAAATGTCTTCAGCTTGTCTCTTTCTTCTAAGTTAAGAATCCAATATAATAGATTTAAATACATTAAAAGGATGTGTACATATGATATTTAAATACCGTACAAAACCCATTGATCTAAAGATTCTTGAATTATTAAATCCCCGAATGAATTTAACTAACAAAGATAAACAACACTATTATAATCAAAAAAGGGGCTATGAAGGTGAGGTAATGTTTGATACTTTAACAGAAAAACTCCAGTGTGAATGCTTCATATTAAATGATTTGTTATTGGAAATAAATAACACTACCTTCCAAATTGATTCCCTCCTTATTCTTCAAGAGGCAATCTATTTTTATGAGGTGAAAAACTTTGAAGGTGATTATTATTACGATTCAGATAAGATATTCAAGAAGCCTAAAACAGAAATTGTAAATCCACTTCACCAATTGAGCAGAAGTGAATCCCTACTACGACAATTACTCCTTAAACTAGGTTACACTCTCCCAATACATGCTTCCATTGTTTTTATTAATCCAACTTTCACCTTATACCAAGCACCTCTTAACCAACCTATTATTTTTCCAACACAAATTAAAAATTACTTGAGTCATTTAAATAAAACACCTTCCAAATTATCTAAATGGCACGAAAAACTTGCAGATCAGCTAACATCGTTACACATTACTGACTCGCCATATAAAAAAGTTCCTTCCTATAATTATAACCAACTTCGAAAAGGGATTACCTGCTTCCAATGTCATTCATTTTCTGTTTCAGTGGAGAAAAGAAAATGCGTTTGCCACAATTGTAGCTATAAAGAACCGATTAGCAATGCTGTATTAAGAACCATTAAAGAATTTCAAACTCTGTTCCCAAATGAAAAAATTACAACCAATATGATTCAAGATTGGTGCCAAGTAGTAGAATCTAAAAAGGCTATAAGAAGAATTCTAGCAACTAATTTTAACCGTGTAGGGGTAAATCAATGGACTTATTATGAATAGGATATCTAACTGTCATGCATAATCGAATTTATCACAAGAGGTAGGATCTTTTGCCGATCGACAGTTTATCTTGGTCACTCATCATCTCTATGAGTGACCTTTTCCTTTATTCCTTTCCGTCTTCGGGCACTCATCAGCCACATGAGTGACCTTTTCCTTTATTTTTTTCCGTCTTCGGGCACTCATCACATACATGAGTGACCTTTTCCTTTGGTTTTTTCCTTCCTCGGGCACTCATCACATACATGAGTGACCTTTTCCTCTGATTTTTTCCGTCCTCGGTCACTCATCATCTCCTTGAGTGACCCTTTCCTCTGATTTTTTCCGTCCTCGGGCACTCATCACATACATGAGTGACCTTTTCCTTTGGTTTTTTCCTTCCTCGGTCACTCATCACATACATGAGTGACCTTTTCCTTTAATCCTTTCTATCTTCGGTCACTCATCAATTCCGCTCTCAAGTTTTCCGCCGTATTCAAACACCAAAAAACCCTCATTTCATTTAGAAACGAGAGTTGGTGCGGTTTCATTTACCGTACTGATTTTTACATCTTTATAATAATGATGGACGATGTCTTCATATGTTTTACCTTCTTTGGCCATAAAATTTGCCCCATATTGGCTCATTCCTATGCCATGCCCAAAGCCTTCTGTTGTAAAAACGAAATGTCCATTATTTTGTTTTATCTTAAAGTCGCTTGATTTTAAATTTAATTTTTCACGGACTTCCCTTCCTGAAAAACTATTTCCTTCTATTCCAATCTCTTTCACGCGGCCACTTTCCGTCCTTGATTCTTCTATATACGCGGGCTTATCTTTTGGTAGAGTGATACCTAATGCTGTTTCTACTTCTTGTATTGTAAATGTGTCTTGGTTCAGATATTTTGGAGATTCTTTATCCCATGGGCTTTTAACGCTTCTTAAATATGGAAGCTCATTATCCCAGTAATCTTCGGAGTTCTCTGTATAACCATTACTAGTAGAGAAAAACGCTGCTGTTATAGGAGCTTCTTTATAAGTTAAGATTTTCCCTTTTGTCGCATTAACCGCTTCTTTAATTTTATTCATTTTCTCGGAGTATTCACTACCCCATTGTTTTAGAAGTTCGTCGTCACTCTTATATACTTGATGTTCAACGGTGTCTGTTACATCGTATTCTTCATTTTTTTCACCATGCAGCAAATGATTGACCGTATAAGTTCGCGCTGCAAGGGCCTGAGCTTTCAGTGCTTCTAACTCAAATTCTGCAGGCATTTCTGCAGCAATAACCCCAGCGATGTAATCCTCGAGCGGTATATTTTCAACCTTTTCCGTTGCAGTTCGTTTCACCTTTACTGTAAACGGTGATGAAGCAGTTTCTACGGTTTCTTCTTTCATCTCCTTTGCTCCTACTACAGTACCTTCTTGCTCGCTACTTCCAAATGGTAGTACAACGATCGTCGGAATTACTAGAATGAACATAATCAAAACAGATAGAGTTAGTATAGTTGGAAGCCTCCACTTTTTCGAAGTCCATTTGCTCTGATATACAGAATGGAGTTGGGTGACTTTATTCAGTTTGTTCTTCTTTGTAAAATGATGAGATGACTGCTTCTTTTTTAGTTGTTTTACTACGCTTAAGTTTTTCTTCTTCTTTTTGACTGGCTTGTATGAATAGTTATGTCCTTTCACAGCTTTCCTCCTTTAATAATGTAGTCGTTTGATTAATCTAGTAACCCTATTATTAAATTTATACAAATCCTGTTTTCAATAGAACCAGAAATTGAAATTTCCTTTATAGAAGTTGTTCAAAAAGTCCGGTAAAAGAATACAGTTCTCTTAAACTTTTTAAAGACGCTTCTAGACTTTTACCACAGTCTTTTTGAACACGCACTTATACAATTCTATAGGAAAATACGTAACTTCCAATCGATGATAGACTTAAAGCTTGTCGAACTTAGGTAATGAATTTATTACTTTTCGCTTTCACTCCACATATTTCGACCTTTTTGGCATGATTACCTAACTCCAGGCTCAATGATTAATTGTTTATTATATGTGGATAACTTTGCATATGCACCTAAAGGAATAGAAAAGTGTGGAAAACAATGACCAATCTTGAAACCACTTATCACGGGAATGCCTATATTCGAAAAATAATCGTTAAACACTTCTTCTATTGTGAAGGAATGTTTCAATTTCGATTCCGTATTCGCAAAATCTCCTATTACGATGCCTCTCGCTTCTCGTAGTTTACCAGACATTTTTAACTGATTGAGCATGCTATCCACTCGATAAGGTTCCTCACCAATATCCTCTATTAAAAGGATTTTATCTTTCATATCTATTTCATATGGGGTACCCATTGTGCTAAGTAGTACGGATAAATTTCCACCTACCAACTGACCTTCTGTTTCACCAGCATCATGTACATAGAGTGGGGATATGTATTCTGAGTAAATAAGACACGTAGGTTGGAATAACTGTTTAAACATGGATCCGGAGAAGTAATCGAAATGGGGTTTGGCAATATCAGATGCTAACATCGGTCCATGGAAAGTTACAAGACCCGTTTGTTGTCGAATGGCCGTATGCAAATATGTAATATCACTATAACCCCATAAAATTTTAGGATTACATCTTACCAATTCGTAATTAACAGAAGGAACAAATCGAGCTGTACCATATCCACCACGGGCAAAAATAATCGCTTTTATATTCGGATTGGCAACCATATCATGAAAGTCCTCTAATCGTTCTTGGTCGGTTCCAGCCAAATATCCATATACGTTATCCACATGTTGTCCGAGCTGTACGCATAGTCCAAGATTTTCAAAAAAAGGAATGACCTTTTTGATATCTTCCAAATCTGCCGGTCCCGCTGGCGCCATGACACCAATTGTATCCCCTTTACATAATCTATTTGGAAAGATCATCTTTGTCACACTCCTTGATATTTCCCTCATCCTACTTAAAAATCATATGTAGTTATTTGTAAAATATGAATAACTCTCATTACATTAAGTACCTTTACGGGCAGTTGATCTCCCACCTCCCTTCAGAAGCTTAAGGTGAGAGTCTAACTGCCTGTTTAGGTAAGATAAATTGAAAATCATTCAGTGGGGGTTTTGTTTTACAGCTAGTTAAGACATGATAAAGTGAAATACTGATGCGCCTTATAAGAACAAAGGCGCAAGCGCCCGTTTAGTGACGTATAGACTGGACTGAGCCGTAGGAGATAAAGGAAACACGGAGAGCGTAAGCGAGCCGATGTTGACTTTCACCGCAAGGGTATAAGTGCGACTAAGCCTCTGGTTTCACCAATCGGCAAGTCTTCTTTATCGTACGGAGGTGAAGGAAGTCTACTAGTCACTGGGCGCTGGAGCCGGACGTGGCTATTTCTGTATCTATGTTATCCACAACCACAAATTTTATAATTTCCCAGACAAAGACAAAAAAATCGCATGGTTGTTATTGATCCACGCGATTTCTTAGTTATGTTTATATTATTGTCCACTTTTAGGATAATCTTGCAATCATTCTTTTGTTGTCTTGGTCCGCTTGAATTAGCACGTTTGGGTCTTCGTTTACACGTTCAATGTTTGCACCAAGGGAAGCTAATTTCCCTGCCAAATCAACATAACCACGGTCTAAGTGTTTTAATTCAGTAATTCTTGTATATCCTTCAGAAACTAAACCGGCCAATATTAGCGCAGCTGCAGCACGTAAGTCCGTCGCAGCAACCTCAGCACCTTGTAATTCAGAAGGACCTTCAATAATAACACTACGTCCCTCAATTTTCATTTTTGCATTCATACGTCTAAATTCTTCTACATGCATAAAGCGATTTTCGAATACCGTTTCGGTAATGACGCTAGTTCCTTTTGCTTGAAGCATTAAGGCCATTAACTGTGACTGCATATCTGTTGGAAAACCAGGATATGGTAATGTTTTAATATCTGTCGCTTTTAATTTTCCATCTTTCGGTCCGATTACGCGAAGTCCACGGTTTTCTTCCTTTACGGTAACGTTCATTTCCTCTAATTTGGAAATAACGGAACGAAGATGGTCTGCTTCTGCATTTTCAATTAAAACATTTCCACCAGTAATTGCAGCTGCTACCATAAAGGTACCTGCTTCAATTCGATCAGGAATAATCGAATGGTTTGCACCATGTAACTTTTCCACTCCAGTAATGCGAATGGTCTCAGTTCCTGCACCAACAATTTTGGCACCCATTTTATTTAAATAATTTACCAAGTCTACAATTTCAGGTTCTTTTGCACAGTTTTCTAGTATCGTAGTTCCGTCAGCTAATGCAGCTGCCATAATAATATTTTCAGTTGCACCAACACTTGGCATATCTAAATAAATTTTTGCACCTTTCAGACGTCCATCTACTTTTGCTTCAACAAATCCGTTGCCTACATGAATTTCGGCACCCATCGCTTCAAAGCCTTTCAAATGTAAGTCAATTGGACGTGATCCGATTGCACAGCCACCTGGCATTGCAACTTTTGCATGACCATAGCGGGCCAAAAGTGGTCCCAACACTAATACAGAAGCGCGCATTTTTCGAACATACTCAAATGGAGCTTCTGTCGTTAAATCATTGGAAGCATCAATTTCTACTGTATTTTTATCAGGATCAAAGTTAACATTAACGTTCATATTTCTTAATACTTCATTAATTGTATACACATCAGCTAGAACAGGTACTTCAGTAATGATACTCTTACCTTCACTTGCAATCAAACTTGCAGCAATAACCGGAAGAACCGCATTTTTGGCACCTTCTACACGAACAGTGCCATTTAATTGGTGTCCGCCTCTTACGATGATTTTTTCCATGTTACAAATCTCCTTCAGATCCATTTTCTCTATATTAATATTCATTTATTAGGATAGGTGTTCCTAAAGTCACTTCTGGATGTCCTTTTTTTTCATGGGTTATTGCAATTTGGACGTTTACTGGTATGTCTTCGATTGTTATCTTTTCATCCCATTTTTCTGTATATCCATAAATGTATTTACGTTCTATATTTGTAGTAGTATCTAATTGTGTTTTTATATGTTGAAGATTAAAAAAGTTTATTAGTTCTTTTTCAAATACACCATTATGTATTATACCACCGGTTTCCGTTTTAAGCCACGAAAATATTCGTTTATTACTTGAAAAATATTTAGTTGAAATGGAATGAAACACATGATGAAACTCGGATTTTATGTCTTGATTCCAAGCACTTCCTTCGACAACCATTGTTAATTGTGGATAACTTTCTTTCTTTTTAGGTAACATAACATTATATGTTACGTTAACACTTCTCTCTTTATGAGTGTCTCTAAATTGAAATTTTATTATATTTTCATTTTCCATCCTAGAGGCTTTATAACTATTTTTTAAATCCTTCAAAATTTCATTAATAGAGTTCTCGGTCATCTTTTCCTTGGTAATAACTTGCCATTCTTTTACGGGTAATTGTTGATTTGTAACAAAATCAGCTAATTGCTCTATTTCCGATACTGTTTTCCCTTGAACGGATGCAACTGAAGTGAACATGAATAATACAGAGATTAGTAACATTTTTTTCATAAAAAAACCCCCCGGTTATTTCTGCTAGTCACAGTATTGACCGAAGAGGTTATTTGATATACTCATAGATTACTAGAGTTAGTATTTTTAATATTAAAGGTTGTTCAAAAAGTCGGTAAAAGTGACACTCCGCTCAAAGCTACCGCCACCCCAGTCCTTTTGATCCTCCTTTTTAAACACACACTATTAAAACAAGAAAATAAGGTCATTTGACCATTGAACAATTTCTAGGAAAAATCGGCTAACACCAGAACCGATTAAAATTGCTATAAAAAATAATAAAATTCTTGCTTCTGTTACCTTCCCCTTTTTAATAATTGACGAAAGGTTTACAGCTAATAGTACGCGCCAAGTAATGTATATAAATAAAAAGTGCGAAAAAATACTGACTAAAGCCCATTGTCCAATTGATAACATATACAACCACCTTATTCTTCTTCTATTTGTTACTTTGCCATGAATATATAAAAATGTCAAAAATATATAGTGTGTACAATGTTTCTAACCCATTTCTTTAAACAAGAAAATATTATCTATCTTATCCTATGATTTCAATGACTTCAATTACTTTCTTCACCAAAAAGGTCTCCATAAATGCAACTAAGGCATTCGCTAAAAAGGTATGTCGAATGTCGGATATTCTAATCGAATAATGGAATCATTTCCTAGGAAATATCTATTTAAGAGGATAAATAGATTATCTTGCTGATTATAAGAAGATTATTGATATTAATGTTGTTTTTCGTTGGATTGCGTCGATATGTAATATACGATTCTAATAAAGGAGACTTCCATCAATGGGGGGTTCCCTTCATCCCTCACTGACTTATCGGACCTATACGGGCAGTTGATCTCCCATCTACCTTCTTTGTTTCCACAAAAGCTTAAAGTGGGATAAAAACAAAAAATCCCCTGCAACAAAGTCGCAAGAGATTTTTACAATTATTTACTTGAAACATCTAAACGGTTAATTGCGCGTTGGAGTGCTAATTCTGCCCGTAATTTATCGATATTATCTTGATTTGATTGAAGTCTGCGTTCAGCTCTTTCTTTAGCTTTTCTTGCACGTTCTACATCAATATCAGATGGCTTTTCAGCTGATTGTGCAAGGATAGAAACCTTGTTTGAGCTAACTTCCATGATGCCTCCATTCACAGCGAGTTTATCCTCACTACCCGCTTTCTTCAAACGAACGGCAGCGATGGATAATGGGGCAACAATCGGAATGTGGTGTGGCATGATGCCAATTTCTCCACTTTCCGCACGACATACAACCATTTCATATTCATCTTCCAAAACGGGACCATTAGGAGTAACAACACTCACAGTTAGTGTTTTCAATGTAATCCCTCCTAGGATTTGCATAGAGGAAGAGATAACGATACACGTTACCCCATTGTTCCCTCTTTTATAGACCTAAGCTTGAATCCAGCCGAACTGGTTTTTCGCTTAACAACCCATTGTTTAGCTCGATCGTCCAGAGACTAGCGAGGCTTCTTTTGTCTCCTGCGGCTCAGTCCAGCCCGTACGTCTCTATACGAACGATTCCGCTTTTCTTATTGTCTAGCTCCGGCGACCAGGGACTAGTAAACTTCCCTAAACGGTCGCCTTCGCTTTTCGTTTAACCTTGTAATTGTTGTGCTTTTTCTACTACTTCTTCGATACGGCCTACTAGACGGAATGCATCTTCTGGTAGATCATCATATTTACCGTCAAGGATTTCTCTAAATCCTTTCACTGTTTCAGCTACTGGAACATAAGAACCTGGTTGACCAGTAAATTGTTCCGCAACGTGGAAGTTTTGAGATAGGAAGAATTGGATACGACGTGCACGAGCAACGACTAGTTTGTCCTCGTCTCCTAATTCAT
This sequence comes from Oceanobacillus caeni, assembly GCF_019037185.1. GTDB lineage: Bacteria > Bacillota > Bacilli > Bacillales > Amphibacillaceae > Oceanobacillus > Oceanobacillus caeni. The sequence goes on along the minus strand of NZ_JAHHXM010000004.1, from coordinate 69,090 downwards.
CCATACCTAAGATTGCGATAATATCTTGTAATTCTTTGTAGCGTTGAAGTGTTTGTTGTACTTCAGTTGCTACTTTATAGTGTTCTTCCCCTACCACTTCAGGGTCAAGTGCACGTGAAGTAGATTCTAATGGATCCACTGCTGGGTAGATACCTTGTTCAGACAATTTACGGTCTAAGTTTGTTGTAGCATCTAAGTGCGCGAACGTCGTAGCTGGCGCAGGATCAGTATAGTCATCCGCAGGTACATAAATAGCCTGGATAGATGTAACGGATCCTTTATCAGTTGACGTAATACGCTCTTGAAGTGCACCCATTTCCGTAGCTAGTGTTGGTTGGTAACCAACGGCAGATGGCATACGTCCAAGTAGAGCGGATACCTCTGAACCAGCTTGTGTAAATCGGAAAATGTTGTCAATGAATAGCAATACGTCTTGTCCTTGTTCATCACGGAAATATTCAGCCATCGTAAGTCCAGTTAGAGCTACACGCATACGTGCTCCAGGTGGCTCATTCATTTGTCCGAATACCATGGCTGTTTTAGAAATAACGCCAGAGTCTTTCATTTCATAGTAAAGGTCGTTACCTTCACGAGTACGTTCTCCAACACCAGCGAATACGGAAATACCTCCGTGTTCTTGTGCGATGTTATTAATTAATTCCTGAATAAGTACGGTTTTACCTACACCCGCACCACCGAATAGACCGATCTTACCACCTTTAATATATGGTGCAAGTAAGTCTACAACCTTAATTCCAGTTTCTAAAATTTCAGTTTCAGTGGAAAGGTTTTCGAATTTAGGTGCTTCACGGTGAATTGGGTCTTTACGAATTCCTTCTGGTAATGCTTCATCTAGGTCAATTTTATCACCTAAAACGTTGAACACACGCCCTAAAGTTACATCCCCAACTGGTACAGAAATAGGGCGTCCTAGGCCTGTAACTTCCGCTCCACGTTTTAATCCGTCTGTAGATGACATCGCAATCGTACGGACAGCGTTATCGCCTAATTGTAACGCTACTTCTAATGTAAGTTGTTCACTTGTATTTTCTTCTGTTTCAATGTTAACAGTAAGAGCATCATAAATTTCCGGGAGGTCAGCGTCATCAAATTTCACGTCAACAACTGGTCCCATAACTTGTGTTACATGTCCTTTGCTCAAAAAAATTCCCTCCTAGCGTTTAGATGGAAAAAAGTTACTCTATAGCAGCTGCTCCACCAACAATTTCAGAAATTTGTTGAGTGATTTGCGCCTGACGAGCACGGTTATAGGACAATGTTAAATCTCCAATCAGATCATTAGCATTATCTGTTGCACTACGCATTGCCGTCATACTTGCTGCGTGTTCACTTGCTTTACCATCTAGTAATGCACCGAAAATTAAACTCTCGGCATAAAGTGGTAATAATACCTTCAATATTTGTTCTTCATTTGGTTCATATTCATACTGACTAGTAGTACCGTTTTGTCCTTGTATATCTTCAATTGGCAACAATTTATTCATTGTTGGTACTTGAGATATTGCACTTACATAGTGGTTATAAATGATGTTTAATTCATCAATTTCCTTATCAGTAAACATTTGAACAGTTGCTTTTGCAATATCTTTAATATCTGCAAATTGTGGATGGTCAGCAACACCGATAATACTATTAGAAACCGGAATATTCCGTTTCCTGCAATAGTCAAACCCTTTACGTCCGATGACGATAACAGTATATTCATCAGGTGAGTTATGGCGCTCATTAATCGTAGTTTGTAATAGTTTTAAAACATGACTATTATATCCACCTACTAGACCACGGTCAGAAGTAATAACTAAATAGCCAGTTTTCTTTACTTCACGTGTTTCAAGCATTGGGTGAGATGCATCCGTTCCTTTTGCAATATGTGCAACTACTTCTTGCATTTTCTCACTGTATGGTACATAACCTTTTGCATGTTGCTCTGCTTTGTTCATTTTAGATGCAGAAACAAGTTCCATCGCACTTGTAATTTGTTTTGTTTTCTTTGTTGAATCAATTCTTGCTTTTATATCTCTTAGTGATGCCAATTTATTTCACCACACTTTCAAAACATGAGGTAGATGTCAGAAATCGGGTCATTTGCACCGATTTCTGCATCTTATTTCTCTATAAACGGTCGATTAATTTGAAGTTAAAAATGTTTTCTTAAATGATTCGATTGCTTCGTTCATGTCTTTAGCATCTGGAAGGTTTCCAGTTTCGCGAATAGAAGCAAGCAGTTCCGCACGGTTAGAATCCAACCAGTTGTTCATTTCTTCTTCAAAGCGAAGAACGTCTTCTACCGGAATATCATCTAGGAATCCTTTTGTTAATGCATAAATGATCATAACTTGTTTTTCAACAGCTAGTGGTTTATGCAATCCTTGTTTTAGAACTTCTACTGTACGTTGACCACGGTTCAGTTTCGCTTGAGTTGCTTTATCTAAGTCAGAACCGAATTGACTGAATGCTTCTAACTCACGGAAAGAAGCTAAGTCTAGACGTAGTGTACCTGCAACTTTCTTCATCGCTTTAATTTGTGCGGAACCACCAACACGTGATACAGATAAACCTGCGTTAATTGCCGGACGAACCCCTGAGAAGAATAAGTCAGATTGCAAGAAAATCTGTCCGTCTGTAATGGAGATTACGTTTGTTGGGATATATGCTGAAATATCCCCAGCTTGTGTTTCAACAAATGGTAATGCAGTTAAAGAACCGCCACCTTTTGCATCACTTAATTTAGCTGCACGTTCTAGTAAACGTGAGTGTAAGTAGAATACATCTCCTGGGAATGCTTCACGACCCGGTGGACGACGTAATAGTAGAGAAAGTTCACGATAAGCAACCGCTTGTTTAGAAAGGTCATCGTAAACTACTAATACGTGTTTACCGTTGTACATGAATTCTTCACCCATGGATACACCAGCATATGGTGCTAGGTATTGTAATGGAGCTGGGTCAGATGCACCAGCGGAAACAACAATTGTGTAATCTAACGCTCCATAACGACGAAGTGTTTCAACCGTTCCGCGTACTGTAGATTGTTTTTGTCCAATTGCAACATAAATACAAATCATATCCTGATCTTTTTGGTTAATGATTGTATCTACTGCTAGAGTGGTTTTACCAGTTTGGCGGTCACCGATGATCAACTCACGTTGTCCACGTCCAATTGGTACAAGGGCATCAATTGCTTTAATACCAGTTTGTAGTGGTTCATCAACCGATTTACGATCCATAACCCCTGGCGCTGGAGATTCGATTGGACGAGTTTTTGTTGTTTCGATTGGGCCAAGTCCATCAATTGCTTGCCCAAGCGGGTTCACTACACGTCCTAATAAACTTTCTCCTACTGGTACTTGCATGATTCTACCTGTGCGACGAACCTCATCGCCTTCTTTAATTTCTGTATATGGTCCTAAAATAACGATACCAACGTTAGCTTCTTCAAGGTTTTGCGCTAAGCCCATGACACCGTTTTGGAACTCTAAAAGTTCACCAGCCATTGCATTGTCAAGACCGTGCGCACGCGCGATACCGTCCCCAACTTCAATAACTGTTCCAACATCACTAACTTCGATTTCCGCATCATAATTTGCGATTTGCTGTTTAATCAGTGTGCTGATTTCTTCAGCTTTAATGCTCATACCATCTTCACCCCTATCATCATATGTTTGCAGTTACGATATTCCGTTCAAAACGTTTTAATTTATTGCTAATGGAACCATCATAAATGGTATTTCCAACGCGGATTTTAATGCCCCCCATGATAGATGGGTCCACAATATTGGTAATATGAATTTTTTCCTTTTTTAAACGTTTTGTAAATGACTGTTTTACTTTGAGTAATTCGTCACTTGATAATTCACGAACAGAATATACCGTAGCTTCTGCAATACCTTTTGAATCGTTCACTAATTGGATAAAGTGATCAATAATGATTGGAACATTTACAGTATGATGACGTTCAACCAACAGTTTCACTGTGTTTATAACATCTTTTTGACATCCTTTAAATGCAGCTTCAATTAGCTCTTTCTTCTTGTCATTATTAATCCCTGGATATGTAAGAAATTTAACAAATTGCTCTTCTGTTTGAAACACTTCACGAACAACAGTGAATTCCTCTACAAACTTATCCAATATATGTTTTTCTTGTCCGAGTTCGAAAAGAGCCTCTGCATAACGATTGGCAACTACCGTTTCACTCATCGCTCTTCTCCTACCTCTTTAAGATAATCATGAATCAATCTTTCTTGGTCTTTTTCATTCAATTCCTTTTCAATTACTTTACTAGCAATTAAAACGGATAATGAAGCAACCTGATCTTGAAGTGCTTGTAATGCTTGCTCTTTTTCGTTTTGAATTTCTTGCTGTGCTTGTTTCTTTATGCGGTCTGCTTCTTTACGAGCAGTTTCGATAATATCTTGTTCTTGTTTTGCTCCGGCAACTTTTGCATCTTCAAACATTTTCTGTGCTTCTTGTTTTACTTGATTCAATTCAGCCTGAGCCTTTTGGGCTGTCTCTTCCGCTTCTTTACGGTTTTTCTCAGCAACCTCAATTTCGTTTGCCACATATTCTTCACGTTTTTGCATCATGTTTACTACTGGACCCCAAGCAAACTTCCTAAGTAGTAATAGCAATACAATGAAGAAAAATAACTGCACTAGCATATCTCCTACGTTAAGTCCACCTAATGCTGCATATACATAAGAATTCGCAAATACCTGCACAAAATTCACTCCTTTCACCTTTATCAGTGAATATTACAAGTTCCAATTAAATGGTCGTTTTAGAGTTTCTCCAGAGCGACCCCCTATTTAACTACTTACCTACATGAAAACAACGGCGAAGTTTCCTTTGGAAGATTTCCTTCGCCATTCTTTTAATGATCTATCATTTAATTAATAGACTACATTACCATTAACGCAATAACTACACCGATAATCGGCACCGCTTCAACTAGACCTACCCCAATAAACATGGTTGTTTGTAATTGACCTTTAAGTTCTGGTTGACGTGCAATCCCTTCTACTGTACGACTAACAATTAAACCATTACCAATACCTGCTCCAAGTGCACCTAAACCTACTGCAATTGCTGCTGCTAAAGCTCCCATAATATAATTTCCTCCTTGATAATTTATATTAATTTTTTTATTATTTCCAATTTTAATGATAAATTAAAACTGGCTGAGTCACTTAATTAATGTTCATCACTAACTTTGTGTGAAATATAAACCATTGATAGCATTGTAAAGATAAATGCTTGAATACCACCAATAAACACACTAAATCCTTGCCAAGCTAGGAAAGGAATAGCTCCTCCAATAAATCCTAATACGCCGGATGTTGTTAAACCTACTAATAATGTTAACAATACTTCACCAGCAAAGATGTTACCGAATAGACGTAAACCTAATGTTAAGGTGTTGGAGAACTCCTCCACTATTTTAATAGGGAATAGCGGCCAAATTGGAGTAAAATAGTCTTTTATATAAGCTTTACCCCCACGCAACTTAATTCCATAGAAATGGCTTAGAACAATTACCATGACAGCTAATGACAGGGTTAGACCCGGATCTGCTGTTGGAGATTTCCACCATAAGTCACCATTTACTACCCCATTGGTCATTACGCCTAACAGATTGGCTACTAAAATATAACTAAATAGGGTTAAGGCTAATGGCAAAAACAGTTTACCAGTCTTCCAGTCCATCGTGTCATTGACAATTCCCTTAACAAAGTCAAGAATCCACTCCATTACGTTTTGTGCACCTTTTGGCTTCATTTGTAAATTTCTAGCACCTAGTACACTAATAACAAAAACAATCAATGATGTTACAGCTATCATGAAGACATTAGCCAAATTAAAGTCTAGCCAGGAAATCCCGAATACATCTTCAACTATTGGAGCTGTATGATCCAAAACTATCACCTCTTTTCAGATTTATAGTATCTAGAAACCTCTTTGATTGCCGATAGACAATCTATACTGCAGCAGGAAACATTTCTCCAATCTGCAAAAAGGTCTGCCATCATATGAGTAACCTTTACGATTCCTTCACTTTCTTCTGTTTGATAATTTCTAGAATCATGTCAAATAGAATAATAAGATAAGAAGATAAAACCCCTATAGCTACACCCATAATATGGAAGACCTCTTGATAACGTAGTGCCAGTAAAATCCCAATCGCCACTGCAGCCAGTCTTGAAAAAACTCCTAGTCCACTCCGAGCTGCGCCAGTATCTACAACGGATTTACCAAATGCTTCGGTTTTTCGCTGTAATAACCATAAATTATAAAAGCTTATGGCTGACCCTAAGATTAGACCGTTAAAAACATGGGTATATGGTGTAAAACCAGCCCCTAGCACTAATATCGACAGAAAATAGAGCATCCATTTACGTTGTCGTCGAACCATACTTTCATATTCTGACATTTTCTCTCTCCTATTTCCTTTATGCTTAGTCTAAAGCCCCAGATTGCTCTAACCTTTTGTGAAGTTGTTCAAAAAGTTCTTTTGAACACATCTTTAGGGAATCATTTGCCATTATTCGTTGTTATTCAGCATTTTTTTCATGTTTACGACAGTAAGGATAAGCGAATACTATGTACTTGAGTTTTCACTATCTATATGTTGTTTAATGAAAACCTTACCATCCCACACTAAGTTAGTTTACATTAGCAGGACTACCATTGTCAATCGCTTTTGTAAGTTAATTTGCATTAATTTAACAACAGAAAAAAGCTCTATTTTGCAAGGTGTTTCCCCCATCTTTTCTTTACAATCATAGTACCACAACATCCGCATCAAGATGTCGCTAAATCCAAGTCTTTTTTGAACTATTATTGACAAATTTGTGAACGAAAGAACTCAACAAAAAAAGACCAATCAAAAGAGTGTTTTAACCCTCTTGATTGGTCCTTTTTAATAGGGAGGAAAGAAACGTACGTCCCTTACCGGGCGCTTGCGCCTTTGTTTTTATTCAATCATTATTATTGTTTCATAACTTTCATACGTTCCATCTTCTAAATAGACCGTTATAATTGCCAGGTAATTTCCTGGATTTCCGATTTCTTTTTTCTTCATTTCCCCTTCATTCATCCCCGTTTGTAATTCTTCCGTTGTTAATAACGTTCGGTCAAAGAGTAGTGTCTGTGGATCATACAAATCTACTTTCACTTTTTTAGCAGGTTCCGTGACGTATAATTGATACGTATAAGAATCCTCCGAAAAAGGTTTTAAAGCAAATTGAAATCCCATTGCCTTTGGATTATCCGTAGTTTGATTAATAAATAAATACGGTAATTGATAGGACTGTTCACTATCCTTCCTATTTAATTGCAACCATCCTTGTTGTAAACCTTCCTCAACTTGAGGACTTGTTATCGTTAATTTTATGGGGAATGTCTTCGTTTCTTGTTTCTTTACTGTAAATGTTTGCGGTAATTCCCAAGTGATTCCTTTTTGTTTCTTTGGTATATCAAAATAATAGGTTTGATCTTGATTAGTTTTATTTTCTATTTTGACTTGAACCATTTTTGTTTCATTATATTTTTCTATTTTGCCAAAGGATAGCTTCGCCCCATGAATAATGGCATCTGTTTCAATTGCATCACTCGGTTGAATTTCGCCCATCCCTTGAACGATTGGATCAAAAAGATTTCCTTCCTCATCCTTCAATGGTATAGCAGTCGTTTCGATTGCTCCATAAATTTGTTCGGTAGTCCAATTTGGATGTGCTTCTTTTATTAATGCGATAACTCCAGCAACATGAGGCGCAGCCATACTTGTCCCTTGTAAAGATTGATATCCCCCTGGAACAGTACTTAATATGTTCGTCCCCGGTGCTAATATATCTGGCTTAATATCCCAATTCACTGTTACTGGCCCCCTAGAGCTGAAAGGAGCAATTGTTGTATCCACCTGTTGATAAGCTGTTTCAAGGTAAACAGAATCCTTGGCTACTAGTTTATTTAGCCATTCCCCATCTTCTTTGGAAATCATCGCAACAGGAATTTTGATTGGTTCTTCCCCCGTATCAATGGATCCACTAATCATGTCATCTTCATTATTTGCAATTAAAACAGCCTCTGCTCCTTTTTCTTCCGCTTCCTTTGCCAAATCATAAAAAGGAATATCGCTTCGTTGTAATAAAGCAATTTTACCGTACATATTTTCCTTTTCTGTATCTTTTACAATTTGGTGGGACCTTTCAAAGTCCCAAGGAACAGACCCCATCATTACTTGAATAAGAAAAGGCCGATTCGACTTCGGTTCCACAAGATAAGGTATTTTTTGCGGATTGGTAGAAGCACCAACTGAGAATGCTTTTGATGCGGTTGCAGGAGCTCCAACGGTCCAATGATTTGGCCCACTATTTCCATTTGCAATAACGACAGGTACACCAAGTTCAACGGCACGGTTCACCGCTACACTCGTTGGATAATCAGGCCCATTTACCGAATTACCCAAAGATAGATTCAATACATCCACATCATCTTTTACAGCCTGCTCCATTGCAGCCAGTACTTGTACAGATGTTCCAGCCCCCCCTGGTCCTAGGGCACGGTATGAATAGATTTCCGCATCCGGTGCAACACCTTTCAAATCACCATCCGCTGCGATAATACCTGCAACATGAGAGCCATGAATAGTCGGGATACCCTCTTCTTTCAATGTTTCCATTGGATCTTCATCAAGGTCTACTAAGTCATATCCGGCTTTGTAATTATTAGAAAGATCCGGGTGGTTGTAATCAATACCGGTATCCACAACACCAACTTTAATTCCTTTTCCTGTGTATTCCGTATCATTTAAGTCAGAAGGAATGACATCAGATTTTTTCTCTTTTAATCCCTCATACGATTGCCTAAGAGTTTGATTTGCTTTGAAATAAGGTAAAGCCTCATAAGTTTGAACCGTATGAATCGCCCTAATAAATTCGAGTGATTCCAATTTCTCTAAGTTTCGTGGTTTTCCTTGTAACGCCACCCCATTAAAAAGCAATTCATATGTTGCTACGACATCAATAAAGGGGTAATTTTTCTCAATATATTCTTTCCGCTCTTCAGGGTCTCCCTCAACCTCTATAATAATTGAATCTACCTTTTTTTCTTCTTCCGCCAGTGATACTTGGGGTTGGAAAATATTAAATAAGCTTATAAGTAAAAGTAAGAAGATCAAACGATACATAAAATGGAGTTCCCCTTTTTACAGGTAGTTTCTGTAAAGTAATAGGGAATTATGCAGTGAATGTGGATGTTTATAGTGGATTTTGTTTGTTTAGTTTGAGGTGAAGATACTAATATAATCTTGAGATGCATGTAATACACGATATACATATACCTTATTATCAAAAATCCTATAGAATGCCAAATATGGTTTTATAACTAACATTCTAAATTGGTAAGTACTTAGTTCAAGCCCCCTTACCTCTGCACCCAATTCAGGGAAGTGAGAAAGTTGCTCCAACGAACTAAAAATCTTATTTAACATCTCATACGCAGCCTGAGAGTTATGAAGCAAAATATAATCAAATATAGCATCTAAATCTCTATTCGCCTCAAGCGATAGCTCAACTTTGTAACTTTTCATCTATCTTTTCCTTTATTCTATTTTTGGCAATGTGAAGTGGTATGGATGGTTCTCCAGATAAACGTTGTTCCTCCGCAATTAATAATTTTTCCTTTAATTCAATTATGGCTTTTCTTTTCTCAAACGCGTCTACACTCATTAACACAAGGTCTTCTTCTCCATTGTCTGTAATGTATATTGGTTCAGCCTTTTGATGAGCTAATTCTGAAATTTGTTTGTAATTTTCTTTAAGATTAGCTGAAGATCTAATATGCATTTTATTACCCCCAACTTTTTTGGTTTAGTATTGTTTTAATTATATAACCCTATACACTATATTGCAATGTTTACTAAACAGTCTGAATATATCGGCTACAGAAAAAGCTGCTACTTACATAACAGCTTTTTTCATGTTTTTTATTTTGTTCCGAACAACCTATCTCCTGCGTCACCAAGTCCTGGCACGATATAACCGTGATCATCAAGTCCTTCATCTAATGCTGCTAAGTAAATATCTACATCCGGATGCTCTTTCTTAATCACTTCTACACCTTCAGGGGCTGCTACTATGCACATAAGACGAATATTTTTTGCTCCGCGTTTTTTCAATGAGTGGATAGCATCGTTTGCTGAACCACCTGTGGCAAGCATTGGATCAATTACAATTAGTTCACGTTCTTCAATATCAGAAGGCAATTTAATGTAATACTCTACAGGTTGCAATGTTTCTGGGTCGCGATACAGTCCAACATGTCCTACTTTTGCCGCTGGGATTAGTTTACGCATTCCATCAACCATTCCTAATCCTGCACGTAAAATGGGGACAAGTCCAATCTTTTTCCCAGCTAGTATCTTCGCTTTTGCATTCATAACTGGTGTGTCTACATCTACTTCTTCTAATGGTAGGTCTCTTGTAATTTCAAAAGCCATTAACATTGCAACTTCATCAACAAGCTCTCTAAATTCCTTTGTACCAGTGTTTTTATTTCGAATATACGTTAATTTATGTTGAATTAATGGATGATCCAAAACGAATACATTGCCCATACTTTCCGTTCACTCCTTCAATTTTCATTCTATCAAATTGTACTTAAAAAATGATAGGGATTCAAGCTTTGCGGAATAATGTCGAAAAGAGTATTTTTTCAGTATTTTTTCTAAGGTTAATTAGGTTCGCTAGCTTGAATTGGTATTCACACTTCAAATATCAGCAATCACACTACTCTTATCAGCGGTTCCCGCACTCGATATCAGTAATTTCACTACACACCGGCATCCCATAAGTATATAACCAAAAAAAGATGCTCCCCAACATGTTAAGGAACATCTTTCAAATCAATTATTTTTCGTACAATGGAAAATTAGCTGTTATAGCATTCACACGTTCTCTCGCTTCATTTAATACAGCTTCATCTTCATGATTTTTCAATGTTTTCGCAATAATAGCTGCTACTTCTTTCATTTCTTCTTCGCCGAATCCACGAGAAGTAACTGCAGCAGTACCCATACGAACACCACTAGTTACGAACGGACTGTTTGTGTCAAATGGGATCGTGTTTTTATTTGTTGTAATTCCAATTTCATCAAGAATGTGTTCCGCTTCTTTTCCTGTAAGCCCAAGTGGAGTCACATCAACTAATAATAAATGGTTGTCGGTTCCACCTGAAACAATACGTAATCCTTCTTCGATAAATGCATCACTGAACGCTTTAGCATTTTTAATGATTTGTCCAGCATATTCCTTGAATTCATCTGATAAAGCCTCTTTAAAGCATACCGCTTTCGCCGCAATGATATGCATTAATGGTCCACCTTGAATACCAGGGAAAATGGATTTATCAATCATTTTTGCATATTTTTCTTTACATAAAATCATACCACCACGTGGTCCGCGTAATGTTTTATGAGTTGTTGTCGTTACGAAATCAGCATATGGTACTGGGTTGGGATGAAGATCTGCTGCAACTAATCCAGCAATGTGTGCCATATCCACCATTAAATATGCTCCAACTTCATCTGCAATTTCGCGGAACTTTTTAAAATCAATGATACGAGAATATGCACTTGCACCAGCAATGATTAATTTCGGTTTCACTTCTTTTGCTTTTTCTAAAAGCGCATCGTAATCAATTTGTTCTGTTTCTTTGTCTACACCGTATTCCTCAAAATTGTAAAGTTTTCCACTAAAATTAACAGGGCTTCCATGTGTTAAGTGACCACCATGGTTTAAATTCATACCTAGAACTGTATCACCTGGTTCCAAAACAGCGAAGTATACACCCATATTTGCTTGCGAACCTGAATGTGGTTGCACGTTAGCATGTTCAGCACCGAATAATTTTTTGGCTCTGTCACGTGCGATGTCTTCTGCAACGTCTACGAATTCACAACCACCATAATATCTTTTTCCTGGGTAACCTTCCGCGTATTTATTCGTTAAAACTGTACCCATCGCTTCCATTACAGCTTCCGATACAAAGTTTTCTGATGCAATTAGTTCAATTTTATCTTTTTGACGTTGCCCTTCATCTTTAATCGCTTGATATAATTCCGGATCGTGCTTGATTACCTGGTCCATTTCTTTAGCCTCCTAGTGAGATTTTTTCCATCATTCACTTTTTTAAAAATTATGTTTCTATTGTAACGTGTATTGTTCGATTTTTAAATAGTAATTTTATAATATAGACAATGACGATTCATCCATTTCATAAAAATCCGCACATTAACCACGAAAAAACAGTATTTCCTTTTTATTTTACTCTTGTATTCTCATAATTTGCCCGGATTCCACCAATTAATTTTGGTCTTGAATATGCTGCCGTAACCCTCGCTTCACCAATAAAGCGTTGTTTTAAACGTAATGGAACCGCAACATGTTTCAGATGCATTCCAATCATCGTTTCCCCAATATCGATTCCCGTATTTGCTGTAATTTGTTCGACAACGACAGGATCATCCATATGTTTAAAGGCAAATGCAGCCATAGAGCCACCTGCTTTTGGTACTGGGACAACAGCAACTTCTTCCAAATTAGAGGCTTGTAATGTTTTCCGTTCTACCACAAGGGCACGATTTAAATGCTCACAACATTGAAAGGCCAACGAAACTCCGGTTTTTTCCTTCAACTCCTTCATTCCTGTAAAAATAGCACTTGCTATTTCCTCACTACCAGAAGTTCCTATATGTTTCCCAGCAACTTCACTCGTTGAACAACCAATGACAAAGATATCTCCATCATGAAGATGTCCACTCTCTACCCATTCCTGAACAATTTCACTTATATTTTGTTGAATGTTTTGAATGTCATTCCCCACATCGTTCACCTCTCCACTATTTTAAAATTCATTTTATAATGAGGCTGTCCCAAGGTCTAGCCTTGAAACAGCCTCATTTTTACCGGACTTTTTAAACATCCTCTTTCACTTGAAATTGATGTATTTGTTGATTTAATTGTTGCGCATGCACTTCTATATTATAAGACAATTGTTCTACTTTATCTATTATAGCAGATTGTTCTTGTACGGCAGCATTAACTTCTTCTGCTCCTGCCGAAGTTTCTTCGGCAATCGCCGCAACTTCTTGTGATTGTCTAACTGTATTTTGGATTAGCTGTAATTGATTATCTACTAATCCCGATATGTTACCAATTTCCTCCGCAACGTCATTAACGGATTCTTCCATTTGACTAATCGCTTCATTGGTCTTTTTCCCATTATTTGATTCTTTCTTCGCAACTTCAACATTCCCATTGATCTTATTTACAACAAGTTGAACATCACGTTGAATAGAAGAAATTAAGCTAGAAATGTTTTCTACCGCCTTCGCACTTTCGTCTGCTAACTTGCGAATTTCCTCTGCAACAACTGAAAAGCCCCGACCATGCTCGCCAGCCCTAGCCGCTTCAATCGATGCATTTAGTGCAAGCAGATTTGTCTGCCCAGCGATTTCTCCAACCATAGAAACAATAGATTCTACTTGTTTTGCATTTCGCTGCAAATGTTCAACATCTTTTAATGAAGCAACTTGTTCAGTTGCCAGTAGATTAATCCCATCTACTAATTGGTGAAAAACAAGTTTACTTTCCTTTAATGTTTGTAGCATTGTAATTGATTTTTCTTTAGATTGTTTAGCCTTATCTTGAACCTTCGCAGCCAAATCCGTAGCCATTTCCACAGACTCTGCCGTACTTTGAATCGCCCCAGCTGATTGCTCCGCTCCACTAGAAATCTCATCTATAGCCGTACTAATTGCTTGAGAATGCTCAGTGGATTGATTGGAGGTCTCTTTCATTAGTAATACCGCTTCGTTTGTATATTGAAAGTTTTTATTAATATCAAGAACGATTTGGTTTAGATTTTTAAGCATCGTATTCACAGAAACACTTAGATCCCTGATTTCATCATCTGAGCTTGGAATGGGAACTTCCTGATTTAAATTTCCGTTCGCTGCCTCTGAGGCGATTTCTGACAACTTTTCCAATGGTTTTGTAATAAGAAAGGCTGCAAAAAAGGCTAAAAGACCAGACCAAAATACTCCACCAAATAAGGTGAGAATGGTATACCAATGCAACGGTATCTGTATATACATTCGTACATAGTCATATAAAATATAAATGAAAAAGGCACTTGTTCCATACGTAATCATAGCTAATATCGTAATGAATAAAACCAATTTCAAGCGTAAACTAAAGCGATACTTTCTCCTCATAAGTTGCTCCCCCGATTATTGTTTTATCTTCTGAATTAGTAGGTCAATATATTGATCTAGTTCCTTTAAAGTATTTTGGTAAATGGTCAAACTTCCACCGAACGGATCCGATATATCGTAATTAATTAAGCTAGCTTCCAAGCTGCGAATCGTTGCAATATCTTCTTGTAATAGTTGATCCGTTAAAATTTCTAATTCATACTCTGGTAGTTTGCTATTTTGCTGTTTGATTTGCAAACGTTTCTCTTCTAAGACCGCATACGCCTTTTTCAATTCATCCCATACTCTTTTATCGGAATCAAGTACAAATTCCTTTAGCGTATAATACTTTTCTTGTTGATTTGGAAAATCCATAATCAAAGATTGTTTATGCTGTGAGGTCATTGTTAACACAACATCCGCCCATGTTAACAATGGTATTGTCACTGGTTGAGACTTATGATCTATATCAATATTATGTTCTTTTAATACTTGAACTGTCTTATCATTTGCTCGCTGATTATAACCCGCAAAGATGCCTGCTGATTGCACCTCGACTTCTGGCAGTTTATTTTTTAATAGGGCTTCTGCCATCGGACTACGACATGTATTTCCCGTACATACAAATAAAATTTTCATAATGGTACCTCCATTTTGTTCTCCTTTTCACAATCTCATAATTCAAATATATCACATTCTAATCCAACATTGTTCAAATTTTTGTCAAAAACCTAACTAAAGGCGCTTTCAAAAAAAGGATAAAAAGAACCGAGCTCGGACACGGGCGATAGTAATAGATTTTCCATTATTTCCTATTGAAAAAACATCGAATGTCATTTTTACGAGACCTTTTGAACACCCTCTAAAGAGAAAAGGACCCTTGCCTTAACAAGAATCCTTAACCTATTAATAAATTCAAACCAAACCCACATAAAATACTTCCACCAAGTATTTCACTATATATTCCCAAAAATCCGTGCACTTTTCGTCCTAAAAGGAGCCCAATCCAGGTAAGTAACATACTTATAACACCAAAAGTGATGATAACAATCGCAGTTTTGGCACCGTACATTCCTAAACCTAAACCAACTGAAAAACTATCCAAGCTCACGGTAAAAGCAATTGCTAATAACCCAAATCCTTTAGGGTCTAACATTTGCTTAGAGTCATGAATAAAGGCATTAATGATCATCTGAATCCCAATTCCTAGTAACAACACACCCCCAGCTAGTACTGCAAAGTTTCCAATCGCACCAGATATAAATTTTCCTAAAATAATTCCGATTAATGGCATCATGATGTGGAATACTCCAATTGCTAGTCCGACTAAAGCAATTCGTTTTAGTCGCAACTTTTGCATTCCCAATCCAAGACTTACCGAGAAAGCATCCATTCCTAAAGCAAATGCCATAAAAAGAAAGGAAATTATTTCTTCTATGTAGGATCCAGTCATAAATTAACCCCCTAGAGCATGCTTGTAAACTATATGCATGTCCTAGGGGGAATATGAGTGGATGGTATATGAAGTTATATTCTCTTATCAAATTCCTTCTACTATATATTCTGTTGCTGCCTTTTGTAATCGATTCATGACCGCCTGACCAACCCCTGAATCGGAAAAAGCTTCACAAATGATAAGGTCAACATCACCCTGTTTATATTTACGTAATCCATCATATAGATGAGTAGCAATTTCATGGATGTTATCCCCAAGTGGATAGCTATCTTCAACTTCAAGTTTTGCAGATGTTTGTGAACTAGCGAGCACTCCTATTTTTTTCCCTTTTTCACGCTCATCATTAATTAACTGTTGAATTTTTTCCACAGATCCTTTGACTAACCACATAGGTACTTCTGGGGAATAGTGGCGATACTTCATTCCCGGTGCTTTTGGCTTTTCGTTTTTATTCGCAAGGGATGGGTCCACTATTACCGTTCCGACTACTTCTTCTAATTGCTCTTTCGTCACTCCACCTGGTCTAAGGATAATGGGGATAACTTGTGTACAGTCGAGGACAGTAGATTCTACCCCTACACCAGTCGCACCGCCATCTAATAATCCGGATATTTTACCTTGCAAATCTTCCCATACGTGATCCGCTAATGTCGGACTAGGTTTTCCCGAAACATTGGCACTAGGTGCTGCAATTGGGATATCACATGTTTTCAATAACTCCCTAGCAACAGGGTGATCCGGAATTCGAACTCCTACTGTGGATAATCCTGCCGTGACATTTTCCGCACATGTCCCATTTGTTGGTAAAATATATGTTATTGGACCTGGTGAAAAAAGATCCATTAACTTTTCAGCATATGGTGGAATATTATCCACAAGTCTTTTTAATTGTTCCTTTGTCGCAACATGTGCAATTAGTGGATTATCCTGTGGACGGCCTTTCGCTGTAAAAATCTTTGCTACCGCATTTTCGTTCGTCGCATCCGCACCAAGACCATATACGGTTTCAGTAGGGAAAGCCACTGTTTCACCCGATCTTAGTAGCGCCGCAGCCTCCTCTATTGCATCCTTATCCATTGACTCGTTTATCGTTACATTCCATCGTTTTGTTTCCATATCACTAGTTCCCTCTTTTCTCTATTTCTATATTTTAGAGGAATGAGGGAAAATAATAAAGCACGAAGAAATTATCCACAAGGGCTTTCCCATCATTTAAACTCTTTTCACTTACATTTGTCGTTTTATACACATATATGTCGAATTGCCAACAGTTTTCTAACAAGTTATGCACAAGAGCTTGTGGATTGTGTGCATATGTTTTTAAAATTTTCCATACAATTCGGTCCGTTCTTCCTATAAAGTTGACTTCCATCAGTGGACAACCCCATCTTCATTATTAAGAAACGTTATATGTCCACCAACTTCCTTTTTTAAGTGGATATTTGTCCACAAAACTCGCATCTTTTTGTGGATGGAATTGCAGCGCTTCCAATAATATATCCACAACTGGTTGATGACTGTGTACATAAACACTTTTTGCTTTCAAAGACTTTGCGATTGTTAAAATAGATTCCAGTAATACTGGTAATTTATTTGCTTCGGTTCTTGTAATATATAATTGTTTTAACCAATAAGCATCTTTTTCATCCATTTCATCTAAAATAAAACAACCTTCAATTTTGGAATTAATTTTTACCACGAATCCCTTTTCCACTAAACTATTCCTATCTAGATTTTCATTCCGCTTAAAAAAGTCCTCTAACATCACATCTGAAACTTCATTTGCCGGTATAATATGCATGTTCGTCACCCCTTCTATTAAATGTAATAGATTGATTCTTTCTGTTTCTATCATCCTATGCACGAAATAGAGGAACTATGACCATCCTAACCATTCAAATAAGAAAAATTTTACTTCCTTTTCTTCTTCTTCCTGCTCTTCTTCTAATTCCAATTCTTCTGCCTCTTCTGCATCCGCTGCAGACACACTCGTTCCAAATGAGAAGTCTAGGAAGCATAGCGGTGGAAATAATACGCACCACCAGTTATCCCCTTTCCCTTCTCCAATGGTAATTAAAATTGCTTCATATTTTCCCGCAGGATATAAGTAAGAATCATAGAGTTTTGTTGGGAATTCTACATTTTTGCCATATTCAACCGTGAATTCATTTTCAAATCCTTCTTCTTCTATTACGTTGGCTACAATTTCTTCCACTTCCGGCAATCTATTTTGAATTAATTGACGTGCTTCTTCAATATCTGTCATATATTCAACCCAGCTAGATACTTCTTTGTTTACTTCATCCCTAACTTTACGTTTTAATTCTTGATCCTTATCGTCATCACTATTTGCTAAAATACGAAGACGAATCGCTTCATCTGGAATCACTTGATACTCCTGATCTATTCCTTTCCCTTGACTAGTACCTGTGTTTGGAAAAGTAAAAAATAATATAATAAATATAAATGCGGTAAATAATAATTTTTTCATCTTTATTTTCCTCCCCTGTTCTCTTAATTCTATTATGGACAGGAGGGAAGTATTTTAAACTAGTAATCTACTAATTTAATTAGAATTTTTTTATAATCTGTTGCCAATTACAAAACCTAATTAAAATAGTCTTCCAATCCAGCGACAATCCCCTTGGCAGCTTTTTCTTGGTACTTACCTGTTTGGACAAGCTTCCGTTCTTCAGAGTTACTGATAAAACCAAGTTCAAGCAATATAGCCAATTGGTTGTTATCTTTTAACACTTTAAAATCAGCGTGTTTCGTTCCACGATCATGGAGCTTTACATCATTGATCAGTGCTTTATGAACGGTATCGGCAAGCTTCTGATTCTCACCCCCACCATAATAAAAGGTATGGATTCCACGTACAGATTGGTCTTCAAATGCATTATAGTGAAGACTAACAAATACATCCGTATTAGTGGAGTTACTAATTTGTACCCGTTCCTCCAATGGAATAAATGTATCATCCGACCTGGTTAATGTAACGGAAGCTCCTTTATTATGTAATTGTTCTTCAACTTTTTTCGCCGTATAAAGTGTTAATGTTTTTTCATATACCTCTGTTCGAACCGCACCGGTATCTTTCCCACCGTGACCTGGGTCAATAACAAAATGATAACCAGACAAAGTCTTGCCGTCACTTTGCTTCCTTTGAGCTTCTTGGTTTTCCTCCTGTTCCCTCGTTTCAACAACAGATTCTTCTTTTTCATCACGTTCTTCATCCAATTCTTCATCCTCATATGGTGGGACTAGTTCTCCTTCTAACTCTTCTCTTTCGGTAACTTCTGTTGTTTGTTGCAGATCAGCTTCTTCACTTACCTCTGACATCGTGAACTCTGTAGATTTGTTTTTTTCATCTAGGAATTCTAATGCCATCCATGCTTCTTTTCCATTATAAAATGTTCTTCCCCAACCAGATGATTCTTGAAAAATAGTAACTTCTGTTCCCATGTTTAATTCAATAATAATCGTTGAATTTTTATCAGGGGAGGTGCGTAATCTTAAGGCAGGTACTTTCACTTCGTACAATTTTCCACTCTCTACAGAATCACTGGACGCCGTATCTTTTTCCAAAGGTGCAGCCGTTTGGTTTTGCGATTCTTTTGCTTCCGGCTGTTCAACATCTTTCTCTTCTACCTGTGTCTCATTCACCGCTTCAAGTTGATGTAATGCGACCCATGCTTGTTCTCCATTATAAAATGTACTCCCCCAACCATATGATTCCTGAAAAATAGTAACTTCTGTACCGTTTTTTAGTTCAGCTAGAACAGTTCCATTTTGGTCTGGTGCATTCCGTAACTCTACTATTTCTGAATTAACTTTGTATAACTGTCCACTATCCGCGTGAACTGTTGGTATAAAAATAAATAGACAAACAAGAAAACCAATGCCTATTAAAATGTTTTTTTTCATATAAAGTCCTCCGATTAATAGTTTGCTATACTAAAAGTTTTGTCAATAAATTCTACTGGTATACATTCCAAACAGGGGAAATTGGTAATCTTCTAGATTAAATCTAGTGACAACAATAACTTTTTTTGTTAAGGTTAGTTTGTAAGTGCTTCATTTTATATAAAATTTACTACTAGGGGAGCCCAAAAGGTGTGGGCTGAGAGGGAAGCAAGCACTTCCCGACTCTTATGGACCTGATCTGGATAATACCAGCGGAGGGAAGTAGTCGGACGTTTCCATTTTCATTTGTCCACCTATTTCAGCTTATCAAGCCAGGTTCAATAAGAATCTGGCTTTTTTGGTGGGTAAAAATGGATATACGCTTTTACTACCTCTAGTAATCTAGGGAGGAATGGGATGAATCGAACACGTTTATTAACTACGATGGCTGTGCTTATTGCAATGGGGACACTTACATCTCAACTTGTCTGGTTTCCGGCAGGCATTGCGAGAGCATATCCTGTCCAGCACGCCATTAATATTGTCGCAGCTGTGACACTTGGACCGGGACCAGCAGTGATTATTGCTTTTATGATTAGTCTGCTTCGTAATCTACTTGGCCTTGGAACATTATTAGCTTTTCCCGGAAGCATGATTGGTGCATTTTTGGCAGCTTACTTTTACAGAATGTCAGGAAAACATGCATTAGCAGCTCTTGGAGAAAGTATTGGTAGCGGATTTATCGGCGCACTCTTCGCTGTGCCATTTGCCTATATCTTTATGGGAAATTCGGTTGGTGCTCTAGCGTTTGTACCGCCATTTATTGTAAGCAGTACAACCGGAGCGATCATCGGTATGTTTATCGTATCACGAATGAAGATTAAAAATATCATACGGATTTGACTATGAACTACTAAGGTACGAATGCTGATATTTGGTACACAAACTAACGGATAATTGAGCTCATTTAATGGATTCACGCTCATGATTAACGAATTAACGTGCTCAATTAACGGATTAACTGACACGATTACTGAATTTAAGTGAGCGACTAACGAATTCACTCGCACGATTAACGAATTAATGCACACGATCCACAAACGGACACGAGCTAAAATTTTTTTCTGCATAACAAAAACAAGGAGGCTTTTTCAATGACTTTCACAGACGAATTAAGAAAAGAAAACGACGATATTTATCAACTTATTTTTAATCACCCTTTTGTTCAAGGGATAGGAAAAGGGGAACTTCCTAAACAAGCGGTTGAACATTATATTAAAGCTGATTTTGAATTTTTAAATGCATTTGTACAGGTGTATAGTATCGCACTCTCCAAATCTACAAACCGAGAGGATATGGCATATTTTCATGAGCAAATTCAGTTTACACTGTATGATGAAGTCCAGCCACATCTAAACTTCTCAGATTATATAGGAGTTCGTTTTGAAGATCTCCAAGGTCACCCACTCCCACCATCAGGAGATCATTATATTAAGCATATGCTCTACCATGCTAATATGGGGAGTTTAGGTGAAACCTTAAGTGCATTATTGCCTTGTCCTTGGACGTATTTGGAAATTGGACAGGAATTAATAAAAAAATATCAGCCAACGAAGGACCATCCTTTCTATAAATGGATTCACTTTTACGCAGAATCCGGTCACGAGACAGAGCAAATGCGGAAACGATTAGACGCTTTTGCAGCTAATGCTTCCACGGAAGAGAAGTTACGGATGAAGGATGCCTTTCGTAAAAGCTGTCAACTTGAATTAGCATTTTGGGAAATGTCTTATACATGTGAGGAATGGCCTAGTAACAAGGCGGTGACACAGTAATGGAAAAAGTTGCAACAGCGCTCACAATCGCTGGAACAGACCCTAGTGGTGGAGCTGGAATCCAGGCAGATTTAAAAACATTCCAAGAAGTACAAAGCTACGGCATGTCTGTCATCACATCTGTCATAGCCCAAAATACAACAGGAGTACAAGCAATTCACCACGTACCATTAGAAATGATTGAACAACAACTAGATGCTGTTATTTCGGATATACCAATCCTTGCATTTAAGACAGGAATGATTGCAAACATAGATATGATGAAAGTAATTGCGGAAAAGATCCCACAAATCCGTGCCCCATATGTAATGGATCCCGTTATGGTTGCAACAAGTGGAGATGCTTTAATTGAAGCGAAGGCTCGTGACTTTTTACGTGAGCGCCTTTTACCTTTCACATCACTTGTGACACCGAATATTCCAGAAGCGGAATTTTTGACAGGGGAAAAGATTGATTCAACGGATGATATGAAGCAAGCTGCAGTAGTATTAGTGGAGAGGTTTGGTGCCGGGGCCGCTTTAGTCAAAGGTGGGCATATGGAGGGAGAAGCAACAGATTTTCTTTATGATGGTTCAAGCCTTCACACATTTTCATCGGAGAGAATTGACACGAAGAATACGCACGGAACGGGTTGTACGTATTCAGCTGCGATTACTGCCTATTTAAGTCAGGGATTAAATTTATATGAAGCGGTAAAGGCTGGAAAACATTTTGTCACAGCAGCAATTGCCGACTCCTTTACCTTAGGTTCTGGTCATGGACCGACGAATCACTGGGCAATTAGGAAGGAGAAAGTGAAGCAATGAATCCAGTTATCATTCAAAACATTCGAGAAAAAACACCACTCATTCATCATTTGACAAATCAAGTTGTCATGAATTTTACTGCGAATGGCCTATTAGCATTTGGCGGAGCACCTATCATGGCAAAATCCGAAGTAGAAGCATATGACATGGCTCAAGCTTCAGATGGGGTTCTCATCAATATTGGAACGATTACAGAAGCGGAAGTAAAAGCAATGATCCTCGCTGGTAAAGCTGCGAATGAAAAAGGAATCCCAGTCGTGCTTGATCCAGTTGGTGTTGCCGCAACAGCCTTTCGAACAGACATTGTGAAGCAAATCTTAGCCGAAGTACAGCCAACGGTGATTAAAGGAAATGCGGGAGAACTTGCCAATCTTGCTCACATTCCTTGGCAATCAAAAGGGGTTGAATCAATCGATGATGGAAATACGGAGGAGATTGCGCAAAAGGTTGCTGAGATGTATCGCACAGCCGCTATTGTTACAGGAAAGATTGATACCATCTGTAATGGGAATCAAATCATTCAAAATGAAACAGGGCATGCATTTTTAACGAAAGTAACAGGTGCTGGTTGTTTACTCGGTTCCATCATCACAGCTTGTCTAACAACAAATCATCCGACTCTAGAACAAGCATTAACAGCCGTACAATTTTATGGATTAGCAGCGGAATACGCTGCTTCTCGTCCGGATGTTCATGGTCCTGGAACCTTCTTACCAAATTTTATCGATGCTCTTTCATTAGAACCGGAAGACCTAGAAAGGAGAGCATAAATAAAATGCCAGATTCCATCAAGAAAAGTTTACGGAAATATTTTATCATGGGCAGTCAGAATTGCACGAGAAATCCGGTTGAAATACTAGAAGCTGCAGTTGAAGCTGGGATTACCGCCTTTCAATTTCGTGAGAAAGGAGAAGGTTCTCTAAAAGGCGAAGCTAAAATTGAGTTAGGTAAACAGTTACGAGCTGTTTGCCATAAAGCAGGCATTCCGTTTATCGTCAATGACGATGTAGAGCTTGTAGACTTGTTGGATGCGGATGGGATTCATGTTGGACAAGATGATCAATCTGCTCAGGATTTAAGAAGGGTTTTTCCTAATAAATGGATTGGCCTTTCTGTCTCTAACGCAAATGAACTTGAAAACAGTCCGCTTGCTTATGTAGACTACATAGGCGCGGGGCCTATTTTTCACACATCAACCAAAACAGACGCTAAAGCCGCTGTTGGGTTGAAGTGGATTTCCACATTAAGAAGAGAGTTTCCAAGTCTTCCAATCGTCGGAATTGGTGGAATTACTACAGAAAACGCCGCTTCTGTCATGGAGGCAGGGGCTGACGGTGTGTCCATTATTACCGCGATTACAAGAGCAGAAAATATAGAACGGGCAGTTAAATTATTATAATGTAGAGGGTGGCAAACCTAACTTGGTTTGCCACCCCTCTTTTCATTTTATAGGCATGCAGATACGATTCGATCTTTTCCGTTGATGTCTTGTATGATTTGTATCTTACTTTCAGAAAAGTTTGTTTGAATTAATTGATGTACAGCAGTACTCTGTGCATGTCCTATCTCAAAAACCATCCTTTTCAGATTAGGAATTTGTCTAGCTTGTTCAATGATGGTTCGATAAGCTGCAAGTCCTTCTTCTTCGGCAAATAATGCTAGGGACGGGTCAAAGTTTTTCACCGTATCCGCTAATAGTTTTTCTTCCGACTTCGCTATATAAGGTGGATTGGATACAAGTACGTCAATATGGATGTTCCCTTCCACAAATGGCTGTAGAAAATCTCCTTTTAAAAAGTTTACTTCCGCATATAATGTTTCTGCATTTCTTCTCGCTACTTCCAAAGCTTGCTCGGAAATATCCGATGCATAAATAGTTGTTTGCGGCAATTCTAATTTTAAAGTGGTTGCTATAATTCCACTTCCCGTTCCAATATCAGCAATTGTTAAAGGTTCGTTTTTCACTTTATTAATTACATGCTCGACAAGCTCTTCGGTTTCCGGTCTTGGGATCAGCACATGTTCATTCACTGCAAATTTCCGTCCATAAAACCACTCATACCCGATTATATGTTGGACCGGAATTCCAGTTTCTGCATGCCTTTGGATATCCACTTTTATTCGTTTTATTTTTTCTTCTGGAATTTCATCCTGCATCATCATGAAATATTGACTTCTTGATATATTTAAATGATGTTGAATTAATATTTCCGCAACCCTTGGTTCTCGATTATGGTTTTCTAAAAAAAGAGAAGCCCAATTTTGGACTTCGTATAATTTTTCACTCATCTTATTCACCAATTTGCTCTAACTTTTTCGCCTGTTCTTCTACTTGCAAGGCATCCACAAATTCGTCTAATTTTCCTTCTAAAATTTGGTCCAATTTTTGAATCGTTAATCCGATTCGGTGATCGGTTACACGGTTTTGCGGGAAATTATACGTACGAATGCGTTCTGAACGGTCCCCCGTACCAACTGCTGATTTTCTCGTTTCATCATATTCAGCTTGGGCTTCTTGCTGGAACTTATCATAGATTCTCGCACGTAACACCTTCATTGCTTTTTCTTTGTTCTTGATTTGGGATTTTTCATCCTGAATCGAAACAACAATACCTGTTGGAATATGTGTTAAACGAACGGCTGACATTGTGGTGTTAACACTTTGCCCACCGGGACCACTAGATGCAAATGTATCCACACGAATATCTTTATCATGCACTTCCACCTCTACCTCTTCAGCCTCCGGTAACACCGCAACTGTTGCTGTTGAAGTATGAATTCTACCACCGGATTCCGTTTCAGGAACACGCTGAACACGGTGTGCACCGTTTTCGAATTTCAATTTGGAATATGCACCATTCCCGTTAACCATAAAGATAATTTCTTTATATCCACCAACACCTGTTGTGTGCGCCTCCATTACCTCTATCTTCCAACCTTGATTCTCCGCATAGCGAGAATACATACGATAAAGATCACCAGCAAATAATGCAGCTTCATCCCCACCTGCAGCACCACGAATTTCTATGAATACGTTCTTGTCGTCATTCGGGTCTTTAGGAAGAAGTAAGATTTTCATTTTTTCTTCTAACTCTTCTTTTGCAGTAGAAAGCTCCTGGATTTCTTCTTTTGTCATTTCATACATCTCATCATCCAAGTCTTCTTCTAGCATTTCTTTTGCATCTTTTAATTGTTTATCGATATCTTTATACTCACGGTATGCTTGAACAACATCCGACAAATCCGACTGTTCCTTCGAATATTCACGAAGCTTCTTTGTATCATTCACGATTTCTGGATCGCTAAGAAGTTCATTTAACTTATTATAACGATCTTCTAATGTCTGTAAACGATCAATCATCACGTACACCTCTTTCTGATTACCAGTAATATTATATTATACACAGTGGGTTGGGGTCAAAGTATTTTGGAAAGTGATTGAGCGTTTGGTTCAGCTGTGATAGCCTGTCCCACGATTGCGTTCCTTCGTTTTTCCTGAAGTCAAGATAAGCATGTACACTTTCGACTATATAAGAATGTACAATTGGGAGGGGTAAGTGAATGATCCGGGAAAAACCAAAGGAAATGGGCACTCATCGATGGGATGAGTGACCGAAGTCGGAAATAACCAAAGAAAAAGGGCACTCATCGATGGGATGAGTGACCGAAGTCAGAAATAACCAAAGGTAAAGGGCACTCATCGATGGGATGAGTGACCGAAGTCGGAAATAACCAAAGGTAATGGGCACTCATCGATGGGATGAGTGACCGAAGTCAGAAATAACCAAAGGTAATGGGCACTCATCGACGGGATGAGTGACCGAAGTCGGAAATAACCAAAGGTAATGGGCACTCATAGGTGGGATGAGTGACCGAAGTCGGAAAAAGCCAAAGGTAATGGGCACTCATGGATGGGATGAGTGACCGAAGTCGGAAATAACCAAAGAAAAAGGGCACTCATCGATGGGATGAGTGGCCGAATGAGTCTTTCACGATAGCCTAACCTTCATTATTTAATGATTACTCCCTGCACGGTACAAATCCTTTAATCGTATTTCTTCCGTACTGTCTTTATATTGAATGGTTATTTTGTCTTCGTCTGTTAGTTTCTTTTCCTTACCATTTGGCAGTAATAATGTGTTTTCATCTAAGAAAGTATACGTAATGTCAGTTCCGCCTTGTTGGGCAATGGCCAACTCAGAGTGGATATTCCAGTTTTTATCCGCAAAGATATTCCAGTTTTCATAAATAATAATCAAGTCGGTATAATCCTGATTCTCTTGTTGTTCCATAGCTAAAAGATAACGGTTGTCCTTTTTTGACTTAAAGTTCAGCGTAGCTATATTATTTTGTTTTTGAACAGTTGTTTGCACGTTATTTTCATCCGCTATCCACATGTGGACAAATAGAAAATAATAACCAATGGATATCATAAGAAAAAGCGCTAGTAGTGATCCTGCAACGGTGAAGATCTTTTTCCTATTTTTGGATCGTATCTTTTTAAAATAATCGATATTCCTCTTCTGATCTTTTTGTTCATTGGTACGTTCTATCAGAAAGTCTTCCTGCATTTCCTTTACATACTCTTGACAATCCACACATTGCTCCATATGTTTTTCCATTTGTCTATTGGTCTCTTCACTCGTTAAGTTTTCCATATAGCTCGGTACTAAATCCTTAAAAACTTCATGGTTCATAACTCGTATCACCCTTTCGTATTTGTTGTTTGGCACGATAAAATGTTACTCGTGCCCAGTTTTCTGTTTCTCCGAAAATGGAGCCAATTTCCTTAAAAGATAAATCACCTAATAACCTGAGATAAAGTATTTCACGTTTTGTTTCACTAAGCTGGTGTGCCTTTTTAAAAAAGTTAATTTTGTCTTCATTTCTAAAATATTCTTCTTCAAGATTATAAAATAAAGTACTTTCATCGCTCAGTGAGTTCACAAGCTGGTGCTTTTTCTTTGTACGATTAACTTCTTGCAGCCAAACATTTTTTGCGATGGCACATAACCACGTGGAAAATTTCGCCTTTCCATTATCATGAAAGTTATCAATGGACTTAATTGCTTGATAAAACGTCTCTTGCGTTAATTCCTCGGCAGCATGTTCATCATTTGTCAGGGTTAATAAATATCTAAAAATAAAGTCCGCATAATCCTGATATATATTGTCTTTATCCACAAGTTACCTCCTTTCGTATGTAGGATAATTATCAGTTGATTACCAACAAGCTTCTAAAAAAGTCTAATCAGCTATATATCCCAAAATGTGTTAATTCGTTACAAAATTTTTCTGCCACGCTTTGAAACAAGGAGCTCTATCTCCCTACACAAACCAAAAAAGAGGGCTATTATCCGCCCTCTTTTCCTTAAGCTTAAACTACCATATTCGATTCATCCAGTCCTTTTTCATACTACCCGTTTGATATATTGTCTACTCTTCCACATAAGGAATCGTTAATGGACCAAGCGGAAGGACGGCAACTGTCATATCTTCTCCATACGTTTCTTTTAACAGTTCCAATGTTTTTTCAATATTATGTGTTGGCTTAAGCATGGCACCTTTAACCTGTTCATCCGTTAATTTGGAATAAACATAAACATCAGCCCATGTTTGAATAACTGCTTGCTTCTGAACTTGCCATTGATCCATCATCTTAAATTTTGGATCGTTAATCATTTCTAATAATTCATGCGGGCTATTGGCCATTCCGAAAATCTTAGAGAAATTACCATGATCCGGGAGTCCATCTGAACATTCCGAAGCAACAATAATCGAGCCGCCTTTTTTCACAATCTTATGCGCTGCACTCATCCCTTTTACCGCTTGATACAGGTTTTGATCAAGTGGGTAACCAGAATTTGACGTAATAACGACATCAAATCTCTCCTCACATCGATACATAGCGTGTTCTTTTGCGAATTCACAACCAACATTATGTGCCTCATAAAGCTCACCAGCAAAGACATTTGTAATTTCCTTTTCCCGGTTAAGCGTAACATTTAACATAAAGTCCGGCTTACACATACCATTAATTTCACGTGTCATATCCTGAACTGGATTATTCTCCATATTTCCCCAAGTTGCTAAGGGATCTCCTATCATTCTAGCATTATGGAATGTCATGATTGTTTCTAATCCCGCGATTCCTGGCATGATTCCTTTAGGCCCACCGGAAAAACCAGCAAAGAAGTGTGGTTCAATGAATCCTGTTACAATTTTAAAATCTGATTCCACATAATCTTTATTTAAATAAACATCACAACCGAATCTACTTTCTCCAACTTTGACAAGTGTATCCTTATCATGGCAGTTATTATTTACGATTCGAATATTGTCAACGATCCATTCCCCAAGCATTTGGATAAATTCTTCTCGTGTTTGTTCTCGATGTGTCCCAGTTCCATTGATGATGACGAAGTTCTCCAACGGTACATGATCTAATTCCTCTATTAATAAGGGTACTAATATATGATTTGGAGTAGGTCTTGTAATGTCACTAATAACTATCGACACCGTATCTGTTGATTGTACCGATTCCTTTAAAGCTGCTGTCCCTATCGGATTTCTTAATGCCTTGCGTATCGCTTCTTTTTCATTATCTAATTTCTTTAGATTTTTCGGTTCAATTTCTAAAGATTGATCAGGTAAATCTAGTATAAGCCCTTCTCTTCCATATAATAATTCTTTTTTCATTTATATCCCTACCTTGTTGTCATTCTATATCTAGTATACTACAGCGCTTACAAATTAGATTGTAAGATAATTATGCTGTTTCCTTATTCTTTTGTTTTAATCCAAGGTCCTCTCTAGTTGGATCCAACCCTTTCTTTTTATGATATCTATCCATAATAATGACAGCCA
Source organism: Oceanobacillus caeni (assembly GCF_019037185.1). Classification (GTDB taxonomy): domain Bacteria; phylum Bacillota; class Bacilli; order Bacillales; family Amphibacillaceae; genus Oceanobacillus; species Oceanobacillus caeni. Next base: position 39,945 of record NZ_JAHHXM010000004.1, on the reverse strand, counting down.
GCGGACAAAGGAGTGCTGTAGTAATGGTTGAAATAGAGATCTGTGCTGTGGCAATTGGTACAATCGCTTGAATTGCCTCAAACTCTGCAGCGGTCATTGCACCTGTACTGACTGCAACTGATGCAGAAGCTGCTACTGCTGCTGGTGTTGCTGCAGCATTTCCTGCCGTTGACGCTTCCGCAATAGGCGCTATATAACTTCTTTCACCAAATAATCTAAACGCAAGAATTCCCATTCCACCAGTTACAAAAAAGGTAAGTGCTGATAGAACTAATCCCCCAACAAGTACTTCGGGATTAAAGAAATTAGCCAGATTCATTCCAGCACCCAGGGAAAATGCAAAAAATGGGATAAGAAGGTTTTCACCTGGCGCCAGGAATTCACGAATCTTTGGATCAAGGTTACCTAACAGCATTCCAATACCAATTGGTAATAACACAGAAAGAAATGCTACCATTGGGAAAGATGTCCCTAAAATTCCTAAACCAACTAACGTTAAGAAAGGTCCATCATTTATCGCAAGTAGGGATAACCCTCCTACATCCGAACGATTACCGTATTGGCCGGTAAGTGCCGCATACATTCCACTATTACTATTTGTCATCCCCGCAATGAGTGCAAGTGTTGATAGCCCAAATATTCCATTCATGGGATCAGAGAAATATCCGAATACCATTCCGATTGCTAAACCAGATAAATATTTTGTTGTTGTTACGATTGCACCCTTTTTCAAAGCCCTTTGTCCCATTTTTAGGTTCATTTGACTTCCAACACAAAATAGAAAAAGTGCGATAAGAACTAAAGCACTATCTTTAAAAAGTTCTTGGGAAAACCCACCAATTCGTAAAAACTCATAATATCCTTCTTCAGTCTGTGGTGCCCCGAGCCATTTTAGAACATTCATCACTGCAGATAAATGCATTTGGTCAATCGTGTTTAATGTTACACCCAATAAAAGTGGCACGACCATTAATCCACCCGGAACTTTTTCAATCGCAGCTTTTATTTGCATAGAAATGACCTCCCCTTCGTTGCTAGATAGAAATAGGAACGAATAACTTGTTCGGAACTGTAAGCAAGTAACTCCGCAGCATGATTCATGGATTCCTCTAAAGTCATTGGTTCTTTAGCAATACTATTGATACTAACAATTCCATAATCATAAAGAACATCGATTCCTTCCCCCACCGAACCTGCTACAATAATGGTTGGAACGTTTTTCTTCATGGCTGCCTTTGCAACTCCTAATGGGGTTTTTCCCGAAGCGGTTTGAAAGTCTACCTTTCCCTCTCCAGTAATCACTACATCAGCATTTTCTAAAGCTTTATCTAGCTGGCAATATTCCAAAACTACTTCAATACCTGGCCTCATCTTTGCCGGAAAGAAGGCTAGAAATGCTCCTCCTATCCCCCCAGCAGCACCTGCACCGGGCAGGTTATGAAGGTGAATTCCCGTTGCCTTTTCAATTTCATCCGCCCAATGGCTAAGGTTATCGTCTAGGATCTTCACTTCATTCGGTTTGGCACCTTTCTGTGGCCCAAAGACATGGGAGGCTCCATTTGGTCCTATGAAAGGATTTTGTACATCGGATGCGATTAAAAAGGAGCAATCTGGGATTCGCCTATCCAATGTCTGTAAATCGATAGAGTGAACCTTTCCCAGCTCACCTCCACCAAATCCGATCTCATTCCCATCTCGATCTAAAACCTTCAATCCAAGTGCTTGAAGCATACCCATTCCACCATCATTTGTCGCAGATCCTCCAACAGCAAGAATAAAAGATCTATACCCATTATCTAATGCGTCCTTAATGAGTTGCCCTGTTCCATATGTTGTCGCCCGCAAAGGAGATAGTTTTTCTTTAGGTACTAAATCTAGCCCTGATGCAGTTGCCATCTCAATCACACAGGTCTTATGATCCCCAAGTACTCCATATTCTGCTTCCAAGTTCTCACCCAAAGGACCAATTACGGTTGTCTTTTTTGTTATACCATTTGTTGCTGCTATTAAAGTACTCATCGTCCCCTCGCCACCATCCGCAACAGGAACTAATGTCGTCTCCGCATTCGGGTAAGCCTTCTTCACCCCTTGATTAATAGAACTCGCCACATCGATAGCATTTAGGCTTCCTTTAAAAGAATCTGGTGCAATAACAACCTTCATTAACCTCACCCCGCAAAGTAAACGCCTTCAATATATTCATTATAAAAATCTTGACGAAAATAATCCATCGTTATAACATACGAAATAGTAAGAATAGTTGTAATAGATTTTGTTTATTTTGCCAATTGTAAAGGATGCGTCGATATGTTAACAAGAGAAATGGCAGAAACCATTGTTCAAGAGGCTTCCCTAAGAGTAGATCGAAATGTCAATATCATGAACAGAAACGGAAAGATTATCGCCAGCTGTGACCCATCGAGGCTAAATCAAATACATGCAGGCGCATTAGAAGTTATAAAAGATGGTAGAACAATAATTATTTACCCAGAAGATAAATTATCAGGGGCTAAACCTGGGATAAATCTGCCTATTGTTTTTCAAGAGAAGATAATCGGGGTTATCGGAATAACTGGGGATCCAAAGAAAATTAGTGAAATTGGTGAACTCGTTAAAATGATGACCGAATTAATGATTAATCAAAAGTACATCGCATCACAGTCAGAATGGAAACAAACAACAAAAGATATGCTTCTAGAGCAATTATTAAAGAAAGAACTATCTTATCATGATATAGATCGTTTAATTGGTAAACTAGATTTTGAATTCATTCCTACATTCGTAACAGTCATCATTCAAATAGAAGAGCGTTCCTCTATTGTATCCAATAAAACCCTTATAGAAAGTTTAGAAAATGCATGCCATCCTAAAAGGGGATTCATTGGAGTTATTCATGTCAATAAGTTATGTATTGCATTTACAAACATAAGTGAAGCAGAGATCGATAAAAAAATTCTTACTGTTTATCAGGTATTAAAAGGTTTACATATTCAATTTCGTTTGTCCTATAGCTTACCCTTTGATAAATTAAAAGATTTCAGGGAGTCCTATTTAGATTGTGATTTGGCCTTGAAAGTTAGCGATCGTAATAAGGAAATTGTATCCTATGCTCAATTAGAAACAAAGGTATTAATTTACCGAATGAATCAGCAATTATCCAAGAGGTTTGCCAAGCGTATTTTGGAAAAAGTAAACGAAGAAAACATAAAAACCTTGAAGGCATTTTTCAATCATAACCTTCATATTCAAAAAACAGCCGAAGAATTATTTATCCATCGAAATACATTAATCTATCGACTTAACAAGATTAGTGAACAAACAGGTTTAGATCCCAGGAAATTTGAAGATGCTTTGTCATTACAAGTCGCAATATGGATTTACGAGCAACTTTAATTATATTAAATTTGAGAGCCCTTTAAAAAGAACCCTATAGCCCAGACATTTTTAACGTCTACGCTATAGGGTTCTTTTTAAATGCTTTATTCCGTTACCTCTAACATGCTTTTCCATATTTTATTTATCGGCTTTTTTGGGACTTCATGATGATGACGACATCTTGGTTCATAGGATTCAGATGCCCCAACAAGAATAATGGGATCATCGAAAGAAGCTGGTTTGCCATTAATCAGGCGTTGCGTGCGACTCGCTGGTGATCCACATATTGGGCAAATGGCATTTAATTTTGTAATCGATTCACTAACAGCCATTAATTCAGGCATCGGATCAAATGGTTCCCCACGAAAATCTGTATCTAATCCGGCTGCTATCACACGAACACCCTTATTTGCTAGCTGTTCCGCAACTTCAACGATAGAATTATCAAAAAATTGTGCTTCATCGATAGCAATAATATCGACATTCGGATTGATGTGGTCAAAAATTTCTTCTACCTGGTTAATTGGTTGGGCTACGGTAGACATTCCATTATGCGAAACGATATCCTTTTTATTATAACGATCATCTATAGCAGGTTTAAACACTTGCACCGTTAAATGAGCATAAGTAGCACGACGAACTCGGCGAATGAGTTCTTCCGATTTCCCAGAAAACATACTGCCACATATTACTTCAATCCAGCCACTTTGTTTCATTACATACATGGTAGAGAACCTCACTTTTTATTATTACAAACCTTTATTAGTTTACCACGAATTAGGTTAATTTAAAGAATCTTTATGGAAATTTTTCTACAAAAAAGCGAAAACAGGCAAAATAATGGTATTTTGCCTGTTTTTGATAGTTGGAATGAACTATTCCGGTTTTATCAAGCTAGTTCCACTCATTAAGATAGAGCTTCCCTCTTATTTCATATTATATTTCTTCTTGAATCGATCCACACGTCCGCCGACTTTATCAGCTTTTTGTTTACCAGTGTAGAATGGGTGTGAATCAGAACTGATTTCAACTTTGATTAAAGGATAAGTGTTACCATCTTCCCATTCAATTGTTTCATTAGAAGATCTTGTTGAACCAGTCAAGAATTTGAAGTCTGAGCTAGTATCTAGAAATACTACTTTTCTGTACTCAGGATGAATTCCTTCTTTCATGCTTTTCCACTCCTTATGCCCTGAATCCCTTGGAAACAGAGTTATTTTAAAAGGGTTTTAAAAAAGTACTAAAGTTCCTTTTTAAAAATACCTATTTAAGACTCGAATATCTAAACTCACATCTATGAATTATACCAGTGTCGTTTCCTGTTTGCAAGGGGATCCGTAAAATTTCTTTAATTAGGAACTACCCCATTCATTGTACTTATCGCAAATGGAACTAACGTCTCATTCCTTTTCTCTTCATTTCCTCATCCATGACTTGATAGAATTCCTCATTAGACTTAGTTGATTTTAGTTTTCTCAAGAAACGGTCTAGGAAGTCATGGTTATCTTGCATTGTTTTACGCAGCATCCATACTTTATCCAGATCTTCTTTCGGAATAAGTAATTCTTCTTTACGTGTACCGGATTTCAGAATGTCAATTGCTGGGAAGATTCTTCTTTCTGCAAGGTGGCGGTCTAGGTGAAGTTCCATATTACCTGTACCTTTAAATTCCTCATAGATTACATCATCCATCCTTGATCCAGTATCAACTAAGGCTGTAGCTAATATCGTAAAGCTTCCACCTTCTTCGATATTTCTTGCCGCACCGAAGAAACGCTTTGGACGGTGGAACGCGGCAGGGTCAATTCCTCCCGACAATGTTCTACCACTTGGAGGAATAACTAAGTTGTATGCACGAGCTAAACGTGTAATACTATCCATTAAAACAATGACATCACGTTTATGTTCTACGAGACGCATCGCTCTTTCCAGTACAAGCTCTGATACTTTGATATGACTTTCTGGTATCTCATCAAACGTCGAACTTACTACATCAACGTCAGGACTTACAGAACGTTCAATATCCGTAACTTCCTCTGGACGCTCATCCACTAACAAGATAATTAACTTTGCTTGTGGGTGATTTTTAGTAATGCTATTTGCAATTTGTTTAAGTAGCACCGTTTTACCAGCTTTAGGTGGGGCAACGATTAATCCACGTTGTCCAAAACCAACAGGAGTCATTAAATCCATAATGCGTGTAGACAATTGTCTATTGTCTGTTTCCAATTGCATAAAGCGATCTGGATATAAAGCAGTTAATGCTGGAAAATGAACCCGTTCCTTGGCTGTCTCAGGGTCCTCGCTGTTAACCGCATCTACATGTAATAACCCATAATAACGTTCATTTTCTTTCGGGGGTCTTACCTTCCCAGAAACTTTATCCCCATTTCTCAAATCAAAACGACGGATTTGTGATGCCGAAATATAAATATCCTCCGCACTTGGAGAATAGTTGATTGGCCTTAAAAAACCAAAGCCTTCTGAAGGAATGATTTCCAATATACCATCCATAAATAAGTACCCATCTTTTTCAGCTTGCGCTTTTAAAATAGCAAAAATGAGTTCTTTCTTTGTTAATTTAGCATAATAAGAAATTCGATATTCCTTTGCCAGTGCATATAATTCTTTTAAAGTTAACGTCTCTAATTGAGAGATTGTTAATGCTGACATATTTTCACCCTCGTCCATTCCTTTACCATCTTCTGCTTAAGATGAATTATTATTTTGAAAAGTCAAACTATCATTAAAAAAGACGGCTTACATTTATATTATTAAAAGACATTTAGAGAAACTCGCATTTGCTTTGTTTAGAGGTCCCCTTGGATTTACTCATGAACATACCTTCCTCTAGCTCCTTTAGAGGATTACTGATTCTCTGAATAACCTTGTAACACGACGAGCATAGTAGCTTTTCATTACTTGATCATTAATTCTTTATGACAAAATACTTCCTAGCTAGCGCTTAATTTTATTCTTTACTAATACGAAAGAAGACTTAGTATTTGCATAGACTTTGGCGAATACCTCGTTGTACTTATACATGAAGAAAGTTTTATACTCTCTAATCGCTAAAAATGATTTATTCTACTTCTTTTTGAGAAGGTTAAGCCCTTTGCGAAGAAAATAATATGGAAGTAAAAATGAAGAAACCTAATCGGTGTTTATTTCCTTTTTCGTTGTTTAAAGTTAAACAATACAATCTTACCCTTAAATTTACTCTAATTCAATACTTTTTCGTTGGGGTATTCATTAATTTTGTGGAAAAATATCAGTTTCATAGTTTTCATATAATTGGAAAGGAAGCTAGAGAAGGTCTAGCTCCCCCTTACTATCCTTTATTAGAAGACTAATTTTGGCTTCTTCAGAAGTCTTTTCCCGTCATGTACTGCCCTTTACATATTTACTACTGTTTGACTCAATTCTCTCCATTAAATAAGATTACTATACATTTACTAGCTACTTAATTAATTCGATAAAATTCTTTAAAATCCTTCTAATTTTGTAAAAAAATATAAAATGAACCCTTTATTATCTTCTTTTTCAATAGAAATGAAAGTATAAAAATCAAGGCTTTATCATGCAAATAGCCACGTCCGGATCCAGCGACAGGCGATACTTCCTTTATCTCTACGGTAAGAAAATGTCCGATTAAAACCGCCGCTATGCGCAACATCATCGGACCACCTGACGTGGATCAGTCATACGTTACTATGATGCACAGGTCATGCTAGTACAGTCATTACGACAGACGTCTCTTTCCTGGCCTTTAAGGGGGCTTACGCCTTTGCTTCTTTTTAAGTGCGTTTTCAAAAAGGAGGGTGAAAAGGATCGTGGTCTGCTAACGGCGCAATGTCCTATAAACGCTGCCTCTACACAGGGGTATGCCCACGTTAGCCGCAAAGGCTGTTTTTAGTTGGCCTTCTTTTAATTCGTTTCCTCCGCATCACAGTTCGATGCGTCGTAGCTTTGAGTATTAGAAAAGGCTTCTTCGATTGCACGTCACATGTAGAAAAAATGCTTTTCTTTTTCAAAGACGACGTGACGGAACTTAGTCGAAGACCCTTAGTACCAAAGAGTCATTTTCACCGTACTTTTGAACAACCTCTTTCATTATAAATTTTGAAATTGGGTAATTTCTACTTCATCCATTTCTTCCCGCCAAATATTCGCACCAAGGTCGCCTAGTTTTTCAGTTATACGTTGATATCCCCTATCAATATGATCTACACCAGTTATTTCCGTTATTCCGTCGGCCATTAAACCTGCGACAATCAAAGCGGCTCCCGCACGAAGGTCTGAAGCCTTCACTTTAGCCCCTTGAAGTTTTGTAGGACCACTTACAATGGCGGAACCACCCTCTACTTTTATAGCAGCATTCATACGTCTTAACTCATCAATATGTTTAAGTCGAGCAGAATAGATAGTATCCGTTACAACACCAGTATTTTCAGCTTTTGTTAATAGCGCCGTAAAAGGTTGTTGTAAATCCGTTGGAAAGCCTGGGTAAACCAAAGTTTTAATGTCAACACTTTTTAGTGTGTTTCTTGGAGCAATCAATAATTGTTCATCGCTTTCCTCCACACGTACCCCCATTTCTCTAAGCTTTGCAAGTAAAGCTTCTAAATGGTTGGTGATGACATTATCAATAATCACTTCTTTACCTTGTGCTGCAGCAGCTATTGCGTATGTCCCTGCCTCAATTCGGTCTGGAATAATCGTATGTCTACAACCGTGAAGTTCCGGTACTCCCTCAATCCGTATCACATCGGTACCGACACCTTTAATCTTTGCACCCATATTCGTTAATAATGTTGCGACGTCAATAATTTCAGGCTCTTTTGCCGCATTCTCAATAACCGTCTTCCCTTTTGCTCGAACCGCTGCGAGCATAATATTAATCGTTGCGCCAACACTAACGACATCAAGATAGATTCTTGCTCCTCTTAGTTCTTTTGCACGTAAATAAATCGCACCTTGTTCATTAGTTACCTCTGCGCCAAGTGCTTCAAAACCTTTGATATGTTGGTCTATCGGTCGTGGCCCTAAAAAACAACCACCCGGGAGTCCAATTACCGCCTTATTAAACTTTCCTAACATGGCGCCCATAAAATAATATGAAGCCCTTAATTTCTTTACCTTTCCATTTGGTAAAGGCATGTCCACCATCTTTTCCGGATTAATCATAATCGTTTGTCCATCCCAACTTACGTCCCCACCAATTTCTTCTAAAAGGTCACTTAATAGTTGGACATCTGAGATATTTGGTAATCCTTCAATTGTTACAGGGGAATTCGCTAAAATCGAAGCTGGTAGAAGAGCTACTGCACTATTTTTCGCACCGCTAATTCTTACTTGGCCATTTAGCTTATGGCCACCTTCAATTAATATTTTTTGCATGTGTAACCCTCGCTTTATGCGTGTTCAAAAAGGAGGATGAAAAGGACCGAGGTCGGCTAAATCGCAACGTCCTGGGGCTCCGATTACTCGCCCCACCGTAAAGATTTGTTGCAACGCCGACACTAGCACGTCCTGTGCGTCGCAGTTCAAGGAGGCGCAGCTCCCGTTACCGGAACGTATTCAGTTAATACGTGAGGAACGGTGAGTCTTGCCAACTAGAAACGTCGAAGTGTCATTTTCACCGGACTTTTTGAACAACTTCTTTTAGAGGTCATTTTCCTCCATTTTCATATGTATGACAAAGGAGATAAGAAAGAGTTAGAGCGAATAATCTATTCGCTCTAATTATATCATTTACGATAAGCCTTTATTTCATTCAATTTTCCACAAATTATTTATTCCAGTCAGCTAAAAACTTCTCAATTCCTTGATCTGTTAATGGATGTTTGACAAGTTGAGCTAATACATTAAATGGTACCGTTGCAATATCTGCACCATTTAGGGCTGCTTCCGTAACATGCATTGGATGACGAATAGATGCAGCGATAATTTTTGAATCAATTCCGTGAATATCAAAAATTTCAGCGATGTTACGAATTAAAGTCATACCGTTTTGACCGATATCATCTAGACGTCCTAGGAATGGTGAAACATATGTGGCACCGGCACGTGCAGCAAGTAATGCTTGGTTTGCGTTAAAAATTAATGTAACATTTGTTGTAATTCCAAGATCTGTTAAAGCTTTTGTTGCTTTAAGCCCTTCTAAAGTCATAGGAAGTTTTACAGTAATGTTTGGTGCAATTGCTGCTAGTTCTTTACCTTCTGCAATCATTCCTTCAGAATCCAAAGAAATAACTTCTGCACTAACAGAACCTTCTGTAATCTCTGCAGTGATCTCTTTTAGACGATCGTGGAAATCAACACCTTTTTCTTTTGCAACAAGACTAGGATTTGTTGTTACTCCACCTAAAACACCAAGTGCATTTGCTTCACGAATTTCATCAATATTAGCTGTATCAATAAAAAATTGCATGTAATTTCACTCCTATTCAGAAAAGTTTATACATCATTTAACATTATATACGATAAAACGACGAGTGGATAGGGGGTATTCCCAATCCATTCGTCGCAATATGTTGTTTTATGCTTTACCAGATGAACCGAATTCACGCATTTTACCTATAACAGTTTCTTTGATAGCTTCTGTACCAGGTCCTAGATATTTACGTGGGTCATATAAATCAGGTTTTTCTTCTAATGTTTTACGAACGGCAGCAGTTTGTGCCATTTGGTTTTCTGTATTTACATTAATTTTAGCAGTTCCTAATGAAATTGCTTTTTGAATATCTTTAGTTGGGATACCTGTACCACCATGTAGTACTAATGGAATTTGTACAGCGTTTAAGATTTCTTCCATTTCTTTAAATCCTAGGTTAGGTTCACCTTGGTATGGGCCATGAACAGATCCAAGTGCAGGTGCTAAACAATCGATTCCTGCTTCTGTTACAAGACGTTTACATTCGTTTACATCAGCGTACATAATTCCACCGATAACACCGTCTTCTTCTCCACCTACAGTACCTACTTCAGCTTCAACTGATACGCCGTGAAGATGTGCAAGTTCTGTTACCTTTTTAGTAGTAGCAATGTTTTCATCAATTGGGTCATGAGAAGCATCAATCATTACAGAAGTAAATCCTGCATGAATAGCCGCCGCACATTTTTCAAAACTTGAACCATGGTCAAGATGGATTGCTACAGGAACAGTTGTACCGTAAGATTCCATTAAAGATTTAACCATTGCTACAACAACATTAAATCCACCCATATATTTCCCTGCACCTTCAGAAACTCCTAAGATGACAGGTGATTTTTCTTCTTCTGCCGCTTGTAAGATTGCTTGAATGTATTCTAGATTATTGATATTAAATTGACCTACCGCATAACCATTTTCTTTTCCTTTTTCAAGCATTTCTTTCATAGATACTAATGGCATATGATATCCTCCTCTAGTGAATTCGTTCACATAAGTTGTACTTTTTTACTACATAAATAGAATACCAACTTGTCCCATTAGGTGCAAGCTTTTAGAAACTACTGTTCACTTCATTTTTCCTTGATTCCTAACAATGTCATGAACCTTTTCTACAAACTCATTTATATTGAAAGGCTTTGCAATAACTGATTTAACAAGCTTAGATTTCATCGCCTCTGATGCGATATTTTCCACGAGGCCACTCATCACGATGGCAGGAATTTCCACATTATCTTTCTCTAGTTTTTCTAATACTTCCGTCCCATCCATGATTGGTAATTTATAATCTAAAATCATTAGATCGAAACTATTAACACTAATTTGGTCTATCGCTTCCTTACCAGTGGTCGCTTCCTCTATCTCGTATCCTTCATTTTTCAAAATTTCTTTAAGTAGTAATCTAATCCCCATTTGATCATCTACTATTAGAATTTTAGACTGGCTCAACAAAATCCCCCCTCATATCAAAATCAACAAAAACTTTCATAAACCCACATTTTTTCTCCCAGTACATCCATTTCTATATTTATGTGGGATTTTCCTGCCAAATTTACAAATTACCCTAGTAAATTAAAAATTTTATCAATTCCAAGAACAAAAGCGCTAACGCGCCTTATCACGTCCCAAGTGAGAATTAATCACTTGGGATATTTCTCGCTTCTAACATGGTGCCATTACAGTAGGGGCAATGTAATTCTACTTCTTCTCCCTCTTTTTTATCCACACTAAATTCACCGATAATATATTCAGGAACTTCATCGGTTTTATTACAATCAATACATTTAAAAATCACCATCTTTATTTCTTCATTCAAACCAAAGGGATCGTCTTCATTTAACCACCCTAAGTTTTCTGCCGAATTATCCCGTCCTTTTTTGTTGGACAATACCATATTTTTTACATCTCTCCTTTTCTACTTCCTCCATGTAGTAATAAATCCATCCGTAATCACTATGCCATATTCCTACAAGGTCCATTTGTCTTCCACAATGTGGACATTGAAATGGGTCGTTTTCAAATGACTCCATCATTCGTTGACGGTATGTTTTCTTTTTTCTTTTCGTCTCCAGTAATAATGAAATTTGTTTTGTCCTCATGAACGCATATAAACTTAATATTTGTTGTGCTTTTCGATGGGATCTTCTACTATACAATCCATATCTACCAACCATACGAAAATGCTTAGGAGGGACGTGTTGTAGTATTTCAAATATAAACCTGTAAACGGGGATCTTTTTATCTACTCTTTTACCAGTACGATGATCTTCATACCAATAATGGACCGTATCTCCGTCATATTCTACGATACGGTATTCCGCAATTGCTGGTCGTGCTAAATATCGCCCAATGTACCGTGCTACTCCTTTGGCGTTTGTTATTTTCTTTTCTGCATTTACATAAAATCCCTTAGGGTATCTTTGGTATAAATCATTCACCAATTCATTCACTTTTTGATTCCCAGGAAACCATTTTTTCACTAAATCTAACACTACTTTTTGCCATGATTTCCTTAAGTACTCATATGGAATATATCCACTTGATACCCACTCTTTCTTATTATCTAATGCCCCTTCTGTTACCAATGCATGTATATGGGGGTTGAATTTTAAATCACGTCCAAAAGTATGTATTACTGTAATAATACCCGAGCGTAATCCTCTTTTTTTACTTCTGTGATAATTATTGAAAAACTTCCGCCACCTGTTTACTTAATTCATTAAGCTTTTTACGATCTTCAAAGAACACATTCCTTAATTCTTGAGGAATAGTAAATACCATATGACGATGAGGTACATTAAAAATCATTTCCTGTTGTTTATCCGACCAATCATCCGTATATTTTTTCCCACAACGATGACAGAGTCTACTTTTACAAGTGAAACATACAAATTTAGGTAAGGAATTACCTTCACAACCTAAGCATTCATAACGTGCAAAGCCCATATCACGGGTACCACACTTGATGGTCTTCTCAACAGTTTCTTTTATATCATTACGATAAGATTCGGGAAACCTTCTATCGTGCAAATCCCAAAATCCTGCAAAATGATCTTTTAGTATTTCTTTTATAACACCTGTACCTTTTTTCATCATCTTTGTTCTCTCCATCAGTAATAGTTAAATTTTAACATAAACTTATCCACAACCAAGAAATTTTATAGTTTCCAATAGTTTCCTAAACAATAAAAAAGACACACAGTAAGCGAGTTTGCTTACTGTGTGTCTTTTGTATATTAACCCAATTGGATTCGTCATAACGGGTCCGTTCCACGGTAATACCTTCATAATCCTGAGTATGATTTAACTTTGTACAGTTTCTACCACGTTTCCTTTTCTGCTAGCTTTCTCTTTATTTAGGCTCAGCATGATGAGGAAGGAGATGATATAAAGAATCGCTAAGTAAATCATTGCCATTGTCATATTATAATGTTGTAAAATAAATCCAACTAAAATTGGAGATAACCCACCAACTGCACGTCCAAAGTTGAAAATTGTATTCGTTGCAGTACTGCGAATTTTCGCAGGATAAAAACTACTTATTAACGCTCCATAGCCAGCAAACATTCCGTTCGAGAAGAAACCTACGATCGCACCACCAATTAATACACCCGCACTACCTGTTGCGAATGAGTAAAGAAATACTGCACTAGCAGAGGCAAGTAGAAACAATCCATAGGCACGCTTTGCACCAAATTTGTCCATAATCATTCCAAAGGTCAACATTCCAATAATCATACCGACCGCAGTACTAATCGTCCAAAGTGCAGAGCTTGATACAGATAGCCCCTGCGATTCTTGGAGCATAGAAGGAAGCCAAATCATTAAGCCATTGTATCCAGCAATCTGAACAGTTGCCATAATCGCTAAGGAAATGGTTGTAATCGCAATTCTTGGTGTAGAGAACAATTGAATCAATTTACCTTTTTCTTTCTTTTGTTCCACTTTATTATCTTTTTGTGCTTTCAACCATTCCGGAGATTCGTCCAAGTTTCTACGTACGATAAAGGCAAAAATAACTGGAATCACACCAACTAAGAATAATGCCCTCCATCCAAGAGTTGGTAGGATCATGGCGCTTAGGAATGCTGCCAAAATCACTCCGTATTGTGCCCCAACACTTACATAAGAAGAGGCTCTTCCTTGTTTGCTTTTCGGCCACGCTTCTGCCACTAATGCCATTCCAATTCCATATTCTCCACCGGCACCAAGCCCAGCAATAAACCTAAAAATATATACCTGTTCTATACTTGTCGCAACAGCAGTTAATGCTGTTCCAATTGCAAATAAGAAAATCGTATACGTGAAAACTTTCACACGGCCAAATTTATCCGCTAAAATCCCAAATATCATTCCACCAAGCAACATTCCAATATTTGTTATGGAAGAAATAAAACCACCAGTTGCAAGATCGATATTAAATTCAGCAACAATCATAGACATTACAAATGATATGAACATAATATCCATACCTTCTAATGTCAAACCAGTTACGGATGCTACTACTGTTTTTTTACGATAATCCATCGTTTTCCCTCCATATTCGTATCATGTGTTTTTTTTAGAAAGGAAAGGATAAAACCTTCCTACTCCATTTGTGAAGCAAGGGAGGGAATGGAAACTTATCTAACATTTCCATTCTCTTTTCAAGTCTCACAGAACTTTGATTTAAAAGAGATTAAATCAAATATATTAAAAATGCCCTTTTGTCTCAGAGACAAAAGGGCATAAGAAAGCATACTTCTATTCCGTGCACCCTTTTGGCCTCTCTGGACCCAATTAAAGGTTTTATTTGTACTTATACTATCACGTTAGTAATTTAGTTACAATAGAAAATTTTGGTTTTAAAATCACTTTAAAATCTGGTATTCAAGAAATCAATGGGTTAATGCCGTGATTACTAGATTAGTCTCTTCGATTAACGAATTCATGAGCACAAGTATCGAATTAATTTTTTACATCTTAACCTAAACAAAAACCCCGAACCAATTTGTTCAGGGCTTTGACTATTTTTACTTTTCCTTTTGTTCAACAGATGCACCAATAAAGCCTTTAAACAAGCTTTGCGCTCTTGTTGGACGTGATGTGAATTCAGGATGGAATTGACAAGCAACAAACCATGGATGATCTTTTAATTCGATTGTTTCAACTAATCTTCCATCTGGGCTTGTACCAGAAAAAATAAAGCCTGCTTCTTCCATTTGTTCACGGTAATCATTATTAAATTCATAGCGATGACGGTGGCGTTCTTCCACTAAATCCGCTCCATCATATGCCGCTTTTGCTTTCGTTCCATCCACTAATTTACATGGATAAGCACCTAAACGAAGTGTACCGCCTAAATCCTCTACACCTTTTTGCTCCGGTAAAAGGTCAATGATTGGGTGTGGAGTTTGTGGATCAATTTCTGAAGAATGTGCACCTTCTAATCCAAGAACATTACGAGCAAATTCTACCGATGCTAACTGCATTCCAAGGCAAATCCCGAAAAATGGGATGTTATTTTCACGTGCATAGCGGATAGCAGAAATTTTACCTTCAATTCCACGATCACCAAATCCACCAGGAACTAGAATTCCGTCTACGCTTTTCAATTCTTCTTTAATTCCATCTTCTGTTAATCTTTCTGAATTAATCCAATGTACATTAATGTCAGCATTGTACACATAACCAGCATGTTTTAAGGATTCAACAACAGAAATATACGCATCTTGAAGTTCTACATATTTACCTACTAAACCAATATTAACGGTTTTAGAAAGATTTCTTACTTTGGAAACAAGAGTTTTCCACTCTTCCATATTTGCCGGACTACAATCTAAGCCAAAGTGATCACAAGTTAATTGGTCTAATTTTTGTTCTTGTAATGTAAGTGGAACTTGGTATAGTGTATCCGCATCAGGCATTTCGATAACAGCCTTTTCATCAATATCACAAAATAGGGAAATCTTTTCTTTCATTTCTTTGCTAATTGGTTCTTCTGTTCGAAGTACGACAACGTTAGGTTGAATACCTAAAGAACGTAATTCTTTTACACTATGTTGGGTTGGTTTTGTTTTTAGTTCTCCAGCTGCTTTAATATATGGAACAAGTGTACAATGTACATACATCACACTGTTTCTTCCCACATCATTTTTAATTTGGCGAATGGCTTCTAAGAATGGTAAAGATTCAATATCACCAACCGTTCCACCAATTTCCGTAATAACGACGTCTGCTTTCGTTGCCTCTCCAGCACGAAATACTTGGTCTTTAATTTCATTTGTTATATGAGGGATAACTTGAACGGTACCACCTAAATAGTCGCCGCGTCTTTCTTTTCGTATCACACTAGAATAGACCTTCCCCGTTGTAATATTGCTATATTTATTTAAATTAATATCAATAAAACGTTCATAATGGCCCAAGTCTAAATCTGTTTCTGCTCCATCTTCTGTCACGAAAACTTCACCGTGTTGATATGGACTCATTGTACCCGGATCAACGTTAATGTATGGGTCAAATTTTTGAATCGTTACTTTCAGACCACGGTTTTTTAATAATCGGCCTAGTGAAGCAGCTGTTATGCCTTTTCCAAGTGAAGATACAACCCCACCTGTTACAAAAATATACTTCGTCAAAATTCATCCCTCTTTCTTAGGTTGTTACTTAAACCTATTTTGTACTAATAAAACAATAAAATGAGTTCTAATGGAAAAAATCTGCAATCAATCAAAAAACCTTCCCTGTATTTATTATGAGAAAAACACGGAAAGCCAAAATGATCTATACAGATTCTAAGGTTACTGAGTAAAAAATAAAAAGCGCCTCCCTTAAAACCAGTAGGGAGACGCTATGTTCCTGTCAAATAGAGCCCAAGTAAAATTGTACTCACTAGTTCAATAAAAGTCAATAATTGTTTTTAGAGGTTGTTCAAAAAGTCTGGTAGTAAAATCCCACCGCTTATTTCTCTTCCTCTTCTTCGTCATCAAGCTCTTCATCGTCAAATTCTTCATCTATCTCTTCTTCATCCTCATCAAAGTCATCGAATTCGTCTAAGTCTGGATCTAATTCCTCATCATCTTCGTCCAGATCCTCCTCTTCGTCGTCGAAAACTTCATCGATGTCTTCATCTTCAAGAAGATCGTCTTCCTCCTCGAAGTCCTCTTCTTCATCAATTTCCTCTTCTTTACGCTTTTTCTTCGTTGCCTTTTTCTTTTTCTTCTTAGGAGTATGTACTTCTTCGTCTGCTTGCTCGATTGGGTACCAACGTTTTAATCCCCACATATTAGAACCTAATGTTGTGAATCGTCCATCGACGTTTAAATCTGTATAAAATTGTGCTATTTTTTCTTCTTTTTCGGCTTCAGAAAAACCTTTTACTTCTGCAACTTTGTCAAAAACGTCCTTGAAGTGTAGGGCTTTTTTCTCTTCTTTTAAGATAATACTTGCCAATTCTAACATTGACATATTTTCAATTTGTTCCGGGCTATAATCTTTTAAGCTCACGGTTAGCACTCCTTTGACTTGTATAATGATGGCTTAAATGCCTTCTAGATTTAACCATTGTAGACGATGTTCAAAAAGTTCCTCCTTTTTGAACATGTACTTGTAATGACTATATTTAACTACAATGCAATATGCTTTTCAAGAGACATACCTAACATTATAATCAAACTTGTATGGTTTATGCCTTATTTTAACATAAAAAAGTTGAGAAAATAACTCTTCTCAACTTTAATAATCGAGATCATGTACCCTGTATTCTTTCAAACTTTTCACCTTTTGCCATTATTACATTATATTCCTTACATATTTCTTCTATACTGTCCGCCAACTTCGTATAGTGCTTTGGTGATTTGGCCGAGGCTAGCTACTTTTACGGTATCCATTAGTTCTTCAAAAATATTTCCTCCAGAAGCTGCTACTTCTTTTAACCGTTCCAATGCTTTTGGTGCTTGTGCTTGATGTTTTTCTTGAAATTTTTTCAATTCGACAATCTGATGTTGTTTTTCTTCTTGAGTGGCACGCGCAAGTTCCATGGAATCAATTTCCTCATCCGATGTTGGGTTTGGATTTAAATATGTGTTTACACCAATAATTGGAAGCTCACCAGAGTGTTTCTTACTCTCATAGTAAAGGGACTCTTCTTGAATCTTTCCACGTTGGTATTGGCGTTCCATTGCTCCTAGTACCCCACCACGATCATTCATTCGTTCAAATTCTTGTAAAACCGCTTCTTCTACTAAATCTGTAAGCTCCTCTACAATGAATGAACCTTGAAGTGGATTTTCATTTTTCGTATAGCCAAACTCTTTATTAATAATCATTTGAATTGCCATGGCACGACGAACCGACTCTTCCGTTGGCGTTGTAATTGCCTCATCATAGGCATTCGTATGCAGTGAGTTTGTATTATCTTGGATTGCAAGTAACGCCTGTAAAGTTGTTCGAATATCATTAAAGTCAATTTCTTGGGCATGTAAGGAACGTCCGGAAGTTTGGATGTGATATTTCAACTTTTGACTACGTTCATTCGCTCCATATTTATCACGCATAACAATCGCCCAAATTCTTCTTGCCACTCTTCCAATAACGGTATATTCCGGATCTAGACCATTTGAGAAGAAGAAGGATAAATTCGGTGCAAATTTATTAATATCCATTCCTCTGCTTAAATAATATTCTACATACGTAAAACCATTTGCTAGTGTAAATGCTAACTGAGTAATTGGATTTGCGCCCGCTTCTGCAATATGATAACCAGAAATCGAAACAGAGTAATAATTTCGCACATTCTTATCAATGAAATATTGTTGAATATCTCCCATCATTCGAAGCGCAAATTCCGTAGAGAAAATGCATGTATTTTGTCCTTGGTCTTCTTTCAAAATATCTGCTTGAACCGTACCACGGACAACGGATAATGTATCTGCTTTAATTTTTTCTAATTCTTCTTTACTAGGCTCACGACCTTGTTCCTCTTTAAATTTATCCACCTGTTGGTCAATCGCTGTATTAAAATACATCGCTAAAATGATTGGTGCTGGACCATTAATCGTCATCGATACAGAGGTTAGTGGATCTGTTAAATCAAAACCAGCATAAAGTTTTTTCATATCATCTAAAGTACAAACATTCACACCACTTTCTCCAACTTTCCCAAATATATCTGGGCGGTAAGCTGGATCCTCTCCGTACAATGTTACGGAATCAAATGCAGTAGATAGCCGTTTGGCATCATCATTCTTAGATAAATAATGGAATCTTCGGTTTGTTCTTTCTGGTGTTCCTTCCCCAGCAAATTGTCTGGTAGGATCTTCCCCTTCTCGTTTGAACGGGAACACCCCAGCAGTGAATGGGAATGCGCCAGGTACATTTTCCTTTAGCATCCACATTAATCGCTCTCCCCAATCTTGATATTTCGGAAAAGCAACTTTAGGAATCTTAAGACCAGACAAAGATTCTGTCGTAATATCCATTTCAATCTCTTTATTACGTACTTGGAAAGTCATTTTGTCTCCACTATATCTATCCTTTAAAGCATCCCAAGAATCTAAAAGCTTCTTCGCAGTTGGATTTAATTGCTCTTCATAACGGTCCAATAACTGTTTTAAATTAGTTAAAACATCTTCACGTTTAAAGGATTTAACTTCTGTAGCCGCTGCCATTTCTTCCACGTTGTCCTGATTTTTATTCCATATTTCCGTTGCCTCTTCGTATTCGAGTGTCTTTATTGCTCCATCTAATTGATATAATTTACGAGCAATTGTACTTTGTTTTTCAGCATCTTCGTGATATTTACGAACGTAATCTGCAATCTCACGTAAATAGTGGCGACGATCATTGGTGATAATACGATTATGTTTTTCGGCAATTCGATTCCTTTCAAAATCAACAGACACATTCCATTCATAACGTTCATTCAGCGTGTCGATTATAGCAGCAAATAATGCATTGGTTCCTTCATCATTAAACTGACTAGCAATCGTACCAAAGACAGGGAATTTTTCCTTCTCTTGTTGAAATAACATACGGCTACGTTCATATTGTTTACGAACTTGATTTAAGGCGTCTTCAGAACCCTTTTGTTCAAATTTATTAATCACGATAAAATCTGCATAGTCAATCATATCAATTTTCTCTAATTGGGTCGGTGCCCCGTATTCAGACGTCATGACATACATGGATAGGTCTGTAATGTCGGTTATAGCGGCGTCTCCTTGCCCAATTCCACTCGTTTCCACAATGATAAAGTCAAATCCAGAGGCTTTGACAACATCAATGACATCTTGAATCGCTTTGGATAATTCCGTTCTAGAATCTCTTGTCGCTAAGGAACGCATATAAACACGGTCGCTAAAAATAGCGTTCATACGGATTCGGTCACCTAGTAAGGCCCCACCCGTTTTCCTTTTCGTCGGGTCAATGGATATAATTGCTACCTTTTTATCTAACACTTCATTCATAAATCGGCGAATTAATTCGTCCGTTAAGGAACTTTTTCCCGCTCCACCAGTACCGGTAATTCCAAGAACAGGTGTATTTGGTCCCGCTTTTTCTTTTAGCTTGTTTACTACACGTTGCTTTTCTTCCAGGTCTGTTTCTTCCGATTCAACAAATGTAATAAATTTAGCCATTGCATTTCGATCACCTTGAAGAAGTTTCTCCATGTCTTTCTCCAAATCAATTGGCGGTATAAAATCACATAATTCTAGCATTTTGTTAATCATACCTTGCAGTCCGTACTTACGACCATCTTCAGGTGAGAAAATCCAAGAAACCCCATAGTCATGCAATTCTTTAATTTCTCTTGGGATAATTACTCCTCCACCGCCACCAAACACTTTAATGTGGCTCGCTCCCAATTCCTTTAATAAATCAATCATATATTTAAAATATTCCACGTGCCCACCTTGATAAGATGAAATCGCAATACCTTGAACATCTTCTTGAATTGCTGCGTGAACTACTTCTTCTACAGAGCGATTATGACCAAGATGAACTACTTCTGCTCCACTAGCTTGGATAATTCTTCTCATGATATTAATGGATGCATCATGCCCATCAAATAAACTTGACGCAGTTACAAAACGAACAGGATTTTTCGGACGGTATACTTCTACTTGTTCCACTGTATTTCCCCCTTCCATTTACTTTTCAGCGGCCTTTAAAATCGCATTGATTTGCAAATGAATATACTCTTCAAGTGAAAATTGCTTTTGTAAAATCCATCTGCGAAATCCCCACATATGACCTTGAACAAAAATATTATTCGCTAAAATAATCGCTTCTTGCTTCGTTATTTGTTCAGGAATACAATTTAGAATTACCTTTTCCAGTATATTCACCATATACCGCTCTTTTTGCAAAATATAACCTCTTGTTTCTTGCTTTAAAGACTTCGCTTCCTGATATAGAATTAAAATTTCCTCTTGTAATTCATCCATTAAATAAAAATAGGATTCAATAACTTTCACTAAACTCTCGCGGGAAGGCTGCTCTAATTCAAAAGCATTCTCTATTCGTTCTCGGACTTGTTCATATATCGCATCACAAGTTAAATATAAGACATCTTCTTTCGTTCGAATGTATTCATAAAGTGTTCCAATACTAAAACCAGATGCTTTTGCAATTTCTCTTGTTGTTGTTCGATGAAAGCCCTTTTCTTTAAATAACGTAATAGCGCCTTTTATCATTTGGTCCCGTCGTTTTTTTATAAGTTCCTGGTCCTTTACGTTTGATACCACTTTATTTTTATTCAATCTTTTTGGCCTCCTTCCACTTCACTAATAAATCTTTCGCTTGCTTGTACGGATCATTATTTGATTCCATTGCTGGAAGGTTGTCATGATCATGCTCAATAAAGGTTTTCACCTCGCGCCAAATTTCTTCTCGAATTAACTCGTATACCTCTAATTCGAATTGAGCATTCCTTTTTCGTTTTCCTTCTTGTGTCGAATATAAATAATCGTGATGTTTCTTGATTTTCTCCCATAATTCATCTATACCTTCGTTTTGGGTGGTTATTGTTTTCACAATCTCTACCATATGATCTTCCGTTGCAGTCATCATGACAAGTTCCCTTAATAACCGCTTCAGCTTTCTAACCCCATCTAAATCCGCTTTGTTTATAACAAATAGATCAGCGATTTCCATGATTCCTGCTTTAAAAATTTGTAGAACATCTCCACTATTAGGAGTTAAGACAACAGCTGTTGTATCTACTATTTTCATAATGTCTAATTCCGATTGGCCTACCCCAACGGTTTCAACAATGACAACATCAAATCCAAACGCATCACATATTCGAACGGCATCTTTAGTTGCCCGCGCAAGTCCACCTAAGCTACCACGTGTTGCCATACTTCTTATGTACACACCATCATCGATAAAATGTTCATTCATTCGAACCCGATCCCCTAGTAATGCTCCTCCACTAAATGGGCTTGTTGGGTCAACCGCTATGACAGCAACCGTTTTTCCTTCCTTTCGAATCTGTGAGATTAACCGATTCACAAGGGAACTTTTCCCAGCACCCGGAGAGCCTGTTAACCCTACATATATTGCTTGCTTTTGTAAAGAAAAGACATCACTAAGAAGTTCTAATTTGTCAGAATGGTCATTTTCTACCATTGTGATTGCTCTTGCTAATGCACGCACTTCCTTGTTTTTTATCCGTTCTACTATTTCATGCATTTTTTACTTCCTTTCAAATTACATCTATTCGTTCATTTGGTAAGGTTGTTGTATTTTTATCCGAAGCCCAAATAGACTTCTAGTACAGGGCCTATATCTGCTAAAAAGGTCTTCGGGCGGCCACCTTTCTGAAATATCAGTATTCATTCCGAGATATCAGCATTCACCCCAGGTATATCGGCACTAATCTCGAGATATCAGCATTCACCACCGGAATATCGGCACTTATCCCGAGATATCAGCATTCACCACCAGAATATCGGTACTAATCTCGGGATATCAGCATTCATCCCCAGAATATCGGCACTTATCCTGGGATATCAGCATTCACTCCAGGAATATCGGCACTTATCCTGGGATATCAGCATTCACTCCAGGAATATCGGTATTCGCCTATCTTTATCACCAATTAATTATTTAGTAACCATTCTTCCGATAACCAATCGTTGGATTTCATTGGTACCTTCATAAATTTGTGTGATTTTTGCATCACGCATATAGCGCTCAACAGGATAATCTTTCGTATAACCATAGCCACCAAAGATTTGAACTGCTTCCACCGTTACTTTCATTGCGGTATCTCCAGCAAAGAGTTTCGACATGGCCGATGCTTTTCCATATGGAAGACCTTCTGATTCTAGCCAGGCTGCTTGATATGTTAATAGTCTTGCAGCTTCTATTTCGGTAGCCATGTCTGCAAGTTTAAAAGAAATTCCTTGGTTTGCTGCAATTGGTTTACCAAATTGTTCACGTTCTTTTGCATAGTTCACGGCTGCATCAAGAGCACCTTGTGCAATTCCAAGGGCTTGAGCCGCAATTCCATTTCTTCCACCGTCCAGTGTAGTCATGGCAATTTTAAATCCGTCACCTTCTGCACCTAACATGTTCTCTTTCGGTATACGGCAATTTTCAAAAATAAGTTCTGTCGTCGGGGATGAACGAATACCGAGTTTCTTTTCTTTCTTACCAAAAGAGAATCCCTCTGTTCCTTTTTCCACTATAAACGCACTAATCCCTTTATGCTTTGCATCTGAATCGGTCTTTGCGAATACAATATAAATATCTGCTACTCCACCGTTTGTAATCCATACTTTACTTCCACTTAAGATGTAATCGTTGCCATCTCTTTTCGCGACTGTTTTCATTGAAGCAACGTCACTTCCAGCTCCCGGCTCAGATAAAGCATACGCTCCTAATGCTTCACCAGTTGCTAGACGCGTTAGGAAGTTTTTCTTTTGCTGTTCATTTCCATATTTAAAAATTGGCCAACTTGCTAGGGAAAGATGTGCAGATAAGGTAACTCCTGTTGAGGCACATACTCGCGACAATTCTTCCACTGCGATGACATAGCTCACATAATCTGATTCAATCCCACCGTACTCTTCTGGCCAAGGGATTCCTGTTAAACCGAGCTCAGCCATTTTGTCGAATATGCTTCTATCAAAACGTTCTTCTTCATCACGTTCTGCTGCTGTAGGTTCTACTTCGTTTTCTGCAAAATCTCGGACCATTTTTCTTAACATTTGTTGTTCTTCTGTTAATTGGAAATTCACTATTTATCCCCCTCGTTTCTATAAATCAGTTATTTAGTAATTGATTTGCTATAACTATATGTTGAATCTCATTTGTTCCCTCATAGATTTGCGTTACCTTTGCATCGCGGAAGTATCGTTCTATCGGGAAGTCTTCTGTATATCCGTTTCCGCCAAAGATTTGCACTGCTTCGATTGCTAATCTCATAGCTGTATTGGAAGCATACATTTTCGCCATGGATGCCTCTTTAGCGCAATTTTGGCCTCTATCCACTAGAGATGCCGCATGGTAGACTAACAGTTTCGCTGCCTCTACTTCCGTTGCCATATCAGCTAATTTAAAAGATATTCCTTGGTTTGCTGCAATCGGTTTGCCAAATTGTTGTCTTTCTTTTGCATAGTCAATCGCATGTTGTAATGCCCCTTCTGCAATACCAAGGGATTGTGCGCCAATGCCAATTCGCCCTACATTTAAGTTAGACATGGCAATCTTAAATCCTTCCCCTAATTTACCTAAAAGCTGTTTTTTTGGAACGATACAATTGTCAAAGCTTAACTGTACCGTGTTAGAACCGTGGAGCCCCATTTTCTTTTCTTTTTTCCCTATCTGCAGTCCATTAGCGTCTTTTTCCACAATAAAGGCACTAATTTCATCTTTCTCTGTTCTAGCAAAAGTAATATACGTATCCGCTTCCCCACCATTGGTTATAAAGACTTTTGATCCATTTAACACGAAATGATCGCCATTATCTTTTGCGGTTGTTTTTAAGCTTTTCACATCTGAACCGGAACCTGGCTCTGTCAATGCAAAAGCCCCTAAATATTCCCCTGATGCTAGTTTTGGAATGTAGTGCCTTTTCTGTTCATCAGTGCCAAAATTAAGAATCGGATTGGTGCCAACAGAAGAGTGAACCGATAGTATTACCCCTAATACGGGACTTACTTTAGACAATTCATGAATAGCAATGATATAAGTAGTGAAATCCATCCCACTCCCACCATACTTTTCTGGAATGGAAATCCCCATTAAACCGAGTTTCCCCATTTTCTCAACTATTTCTTTTGGAAATCGATCCTCTGTTTCCATCCTACCAATCTCTTTGGCTACTTCTTTCTCAGTAAAACCACGGACCATCTTACATATCATTTCTTGTTCTTCTGTAAAACGTAGCTCCATCTGTACAGCCCCCTATTAGGTGCAATTAACTATATTCATAAAATCCTCTAGCCGTTTTCTTACCGAGCCACCCAGCTTTTACATATTTTCGAAGTAATGGACATGGGCGGTATTTACTGTCCCCCAATCCTTCGTGAAGAACTTCCATAATGGATAAGCATGTATCTAATCCAATAAAATCGGCTAATTGAAGTGGTCCCATTGGATGATTCATCCCTAATTTCATTACTGTATCTACATCTTCTGGTGAGGCAACCCCCTCATAGACGGTATAAATTGCCTCATTAATCATCGGTAATAAAATCCGATTCGATACGAAACCAGGGAAATCATTCACTTCCACCGATATCTTATTTAATTGTTTCGAAGTATAAGCAATAGTGTTATATGTTTCATCACTCGTCGCAAGCCCTCTAATAATTTCCACTAACTTCATCACTGGAACTGGATTCATAAAATGCATCCCGATTACCTTTTCCGGACGATTGGTTACCGCTGCAATTTCTGTTATCGGAAGCGAAGACGTATTGGATGCTAATATGGTATGCTTCGGAGCAATTTGATCTAATTCCTTAAAAACACTCATCTTCGCTTCCATACTCTCCACAATCGCCTCAACGACAAGGTCACAATCTCCAGCATCTTTTATCCTTTCAGAAGTAGATAATCGACTTAATGCATCCGCTTTGTTTTTTTCCGTTATCTTTCCTTTTGCAACATCTTTACTTAAAACCTTCTCAATAAAGCGAATCCCCTTTTGCAATGCTTCTTGATTTAGATCATTTAATATAACTTCATAGCCAGATTGAGCAAATACTTGTGCGATACCTGAGCCCATTTGTCCTGCACCAACTACCATTACTTTTTGAATGCTCATTTTTTTGCCTCCAAATTTTTAAATAGATTAATACTTTACTTGAATTATTGTTTTGGCACTTCAATTAAGATGGCATCTCCTTGACCGCCACCACTACAAATTGCAGCAATTCCCAGTCCTCCACCCCGTCGTTTTAATTCGTAAATTAACGTTAGGATAATACGTGCACCACTAGCTCCTATTGGATGCCCTAGTGCAACCGCACCACCATTTACATTTAGTTTCTCCGGATCCACCTTAGCTATTAGCCCACTTGCTAATGCTACAGCAGCAAATGCTTCATTAATTTCAAATAAATCTATATCCTCAATGGAATACCCCGTCTTTTCTAATAGTCTATTGATAACAACCCCCGGCGTTTGTGGAAAGTTCTTCGCTTCTACCGCGACTTCTGCATGACCTATAATAGTAGCTAATGGAGTTTTCCCTAATCTTTCAGCTTTCTCATCCGACATTAAAACAAATGCACCTGCGCCATCGTTAATTCCT
This sequence comes from Oceanobacillus caeni, assembly GCF_019037185.1. Lineage (GTDB taxonomy): Bacteria > Bacillota > Bacilli > Bacillales > Amphibacillaceae > Oceanobacillus > Oceanobacillus caeni. The sequence continues at coordinate 13,384 of NZ_JAHHXM010000004.1, read as the reverse complement.
GGTGCGTTCCCGGCAGTGATTGTTCCATCTTTATCAAAAGCTGGGCGTAAGGTTGCAAGTTTTTCAACTGTTGTATCTTTTCTTGGAGCTTCATCTGTATCTACTAGAATTGGATTACTCTTACGTTGCGGGATTTCAACAGCAACGATTTCCTCTTTAAATTTCCCAGATTCTATTGCTTCGATTGCTTTCATATGGCTTCGGTATGCCCATTCGTCTTGAGCTTCTCTTGTTAGGTTAAATTCTTCTGCTGTGGAATTCCCGTATGTCCCCATGTGAACGCCTGTAAAGGAGCATGATAATCCATCATGAATCATTAAATCTTTTATCTTACTATCTCCCATTCGACTCCCCCATCTTGCGTCTGGCATGAAATATGGTGCATTGGACATACTTTCCATTCCACCGGCAACGATCACTTCTTCGTCTCCTAAGCGAATAAGCTGATCGGCTAATGTAACAGCTCTTAATCCTGAGGCACAGACTTTATTAATCGTTTCTGTTTTTACTTCCCAAGGGATTCCTGCTTCCCTTGCTGCTTGGCGAGACGGGATTTGTCCTTGACCACCTTGTAGTACAGTTCCGATAATGACTTCATCTACTTCTGACCCGTCTAATTCCGCTCGATTTAATGCTTCTTCTATCACTTTTCCGCCTAGTTGAGGTGCAGTTAAAGCTTTTAGGGCTCCTCCAAATTTTCCAAAAGGTGTTCTTGCTCCAGAAACGATTACGGTTTTCTTCACTTAAAACTCCCCTTTTTATATATAAATTTGACCGACTGAGCATTCGTTCAGTTTCCTTACTTTCAGAAAGGGGGATGTTGTTTCCCCCTTTCATACTAACTTATGCCATTACTACTTCCTTCTCTTCTACTAAAACAGATAGGGCTAGGATTTCAGCCACATCCATGGTACTGATGTCTTCTTCCACTTCTTTGGCTTTGGTTCCGTCGCTTAACATGGTTAGACAGAATGGACATGCACTTGAGATCATCGATGGATTAACGGCTAGTGCTTGTTCTGTACGTGCAACGTTGATACGGTTTCCAGTTGTATCTTCTGCCCACATCAGGCCACCACCAGCCCCGCAGCACATTCCATTTTCACGACTACGATCCATTTCTACCAATTCAAGCCCAGGAATAGATTGCAAGATTTCTCTTGGCGGGTCGTATACGCCGTTATATCTTCCTAGATAACAAGAGTCATGGTATGTTAAACGTTCGTTAATTTCACGTTTTGGTGCTAATTTTCCAGATTTCACAAGGTCATATAATAATTGCGTATGGTGATATACCTCTGCTTCATATCCGAAATCAGGGTACTCATTTTTGAAAATATTATAAGCGTGTGGATCAATGGTAACAATCTTCTTCACGCCATGTTTTTCAAATGTCTTAATATTTTTCTCAGCAATTTCTTGGAATAAGAATTCATTACCGATACGACGTGCTGTATCCCCAGAATTTGCTTCTTGGTTACCAAGAATGGCAAAGCTAATTCCCGCTTTGTTCATTAGTTTGGCAAATGCGATAGCAATCTTCTGACTGCGGCTATCATACGCCCCCATTGAACTAACCCAGAATAAATATTCGAATTCTTTTCCTTCCTTTTTCAATTCTTTAACAGTCGGTACATAAATCGATTCATCTTCATCACGCCATTTAATACGGTCTTTTTTCGATAATCCCCATGGGTTTCCTTGACGTTCGATATTCATGACCGCACGTTGTACATCAGAATCCATCTTTCCTTCCGTCATCACTAAGTAGCGACGCATATCCATGATTGTTCCAACATGCTCATTTGTTACTGGACAAGCATCTTCACAGTTTCGGCAAGTTGTACATGCATTAAGTTCAGCTTCTGTAATAACGTCACCAATTAGGCTTACTTCTTGAATCGTTGCAGCTGCTTCTCCACCAGCACTTGCTTGATTTCCAGCTGTATTAGAAAATGCATATGCTGGTACCCAAGCTGATTTGCCAGTAACTGCTGCCCCTTTTTCAGTTAAATGGTCTCTGAGCTTGATCATAATATCCATTGGGGAAAGCATTTTACCAGTACCGGCTGCTGGACATACATCTGTACAACGTCCACATTCTACACAGGCATAAAAGTCCAACATTTGGAACTGCTCAAAGTCTTCTACCTTCCCAACACCAAAGGAAATTTCCTCTTCGCTTTCCTCAGATTCCTCATCCATATCGAAATCAAGTTTTTCCAATTTACCAGGTACTTTCTTACTTAAGAAGACATTAATTGGTGCTGCAAGTAAGTGCGCGTGTTTGGACTGTGGTACATAGACTAAGAAAGATAATAGTGTAATCGTATGTACCCACCATGCGACATAAAAAAGTACTGCCGCCGCTTCTGGAGATAAGAAACCGAAGATCGTTGCAATGACACTTGCAACAGGTTCTGTCCAACCCGCTTCCGCTCCATGCCAAATCATCGCCATTCCATTTCCGAATAAAACGGAAAGCATTAATGTCCCGATAAAAATAAGTACAAGTCCAGCTTTAAATCCCCTTTTCAAGCGAACAATCTTCTCAATGTAACGACGGTAGAACGCCCAAATAACTGCAACGAGAATCATTAATGTTACAAGTTCTTGGAAAAAGACAAATCCCGGATAGAACATGCCAAATGGCAAATGGTTTCCTGGAGAAAGCCCTTTGACAAACATGTCAATCGCTCCAAATTGCACAAGGATAAATCCGTAGAACATCATGACATGAATAGTTCCCGATTTTTTATCCTTCAGTAATTTGGACTGACCAAAGACAATGGTACCCACACGTTTTAAACGCATTTTCACCTCGCCATCAAACTTGGATTTCTTACCAAGTTTGATATAAGCTAATCTTGTAGCTACAACTTTTGCAAATAGGAAAAGTGCATAAATCGTAACTACTAAAAAAGCTATCCAATTGATGATTAGGAATGTTTCCATTTCGTTCTCCCCCTTTTGTTTAGCAGTTAGGAAAGTATAAAACTTTCTTCCCGCATGAGTATAGCTAAGACAATCGCCAACCTTGTAAGTGAATTCCAAGCTAATGTTAGCGATTCCATTTATCTGAAAGATCTTGAAGTTATCGTGTTATACTTATAATATATGATGAATGAGCACTCAGTCAAACCAAAATTAAAAAATTTAAAGTTTTTAGTCTATTAGACAACAAAAAAACACTATCCCTTATTATGAGGAAATAGTGTTTTCTAGTATATCTTTATGTTTCTAGTTCTACAGATATGACAGCTTTGTCTACTTACATTTTTTCTGGAGCGGAAACTCCAATCAGTTTTAATCCGTTTGCTAACGTAGTTCGTACACCTTTCATTAAAGCAATACGAGCGTTTGTCCGTTCTTTATTTTCTTGATCCAACACTTTCTCTGCATTGTAAAAGCTATGCAATAAAGTAGCTAAATCAAATACGTATTGTGTCACTTTATGCGGTAATTGTTTTTCTGCTGCTTCTGCAACAACTTGAGGGAATTCCCCAAGCTTCTTCAATAAATCTACTTCTTTTTCAGCTGTTAGTAGCCCTGCATCATATGTAGATTCTATGTTGAATCCTTTGTTTTTTGCTTGTTCTAACATCGTACAAATTCTAGCATGTGCATATTGAACATAATAGATTGGATTTTCATTGGACTGTGAACGTGCAAGATCCATATCAAAATCTAGTTGGGAATCATTGGAACGAGTTACGAAGAAATAACGTGCTGCATCTACCCCAACATCCTCTATTAAATCACGTAATGCTATCGCTCTACCTGTTCGTTTACTCATTCGGACCTTTTCTCCACCTTCGAAAAGGTTAACCATTTGAATAATTTTTACATGGAATTTTTCAGATGGGTAGCCTAAAGCTTGTATCGCCGCACGCATTCTTGGTACATAGCCGTGATGATCCGCTCCCCAAACGTCAATTAGCTGGTTAAAGCCTCTATCTAATTTATCTTTATGATAAGCGATATCTGGTGTTAAATAAGTGTAACTTCCATCTTTTTTCACTAACACACGATCTTTATCGTCACCGAATTCTGTTGACTTAAACCATGTAGCATCGTCTTTTTCATAAATATAATTACCTTCATCTAATTTTTTCAATGCATCTGCAATTTTGTTATCTTGATAAAGTGATCTTTCAGAGAACCAATTATCAAACTCTACACGAAAAGCCTTTAAATCATTTTTAATATTTTCTAGAGAGGACTGTAAACCGAATTCTTTAAAGTATGCAATCCGTTCTTCTTGCTTACGGTCTACCCATTTATCACCATCTTGTGCAACAATTTTTTTAGCAATTTCAATAATTGCTTGGCCATGATAACCATCTTCAGGCATTTCAACATCTTTTCCTAATTGTTGTAAATAACGGGCTTCGACAGAATAGGCAAGATTGTCAATTTGATTTCCAGCATCATTAATATAGTATTCTCGCTGAACCTCGAACCCCGCAGCATCTAAAACATTACAAAGTACATCACCATATGCAGCACCACGGGCATGTCCTAAGTGAAGGTCTCCAGTAGGGTTAACGGAAACGAATTCTACTTGAATTTTTTCTCCTTTACCTGTATTCGTTTTTCCATATGTTTCTCCTGCTTCAAGAATCGTTGGAATAATGTCGCCTAAAAAGTCATTTTTCATAAAAAAGTTAATAAATCCTGGACCAGCGACTTCCACTTTTTCAATAGATGCTTTCGATTGGTCAAGATGTTGAATGATTTCATCTGCAATTTGACGAGGTGCTTTTTTCGCAATTCTAGCTAATTGCATAGCGATATTTGCCGCAAAATCACCATGTGCTTTATCTTTTGGTTTTTCTAATACAATATCAGGAAGTTCTTCTTTCGTTGCTAGATTTGCATTGATTACCGCATTTGCTATTTCCTGTCTTAATGTATCCTCTGTTTGTTCCAATACATTCATTGGGAATCCTCCTCATTAAAACTAAGTATTAATTCGTGTTTCCGTTCATCAGGCTGTCCATTTAATTTTACCGTATAGGATAGAATGAGCTGCCCACAGGCTTCGTCTTTTAATTTATACGCAATTTTTTTTGTGAATGTTTCCATATGTATTGCACCATGTGGATGTTTATATACATTTTCAGTGCGACGGTTGATATCAAATTTTTGATTCATTGATACTAGGCCAGTGCGTTTAATATTGACGGAGCCTTCTTGGATCGTAATGAAGTTTTTTACTTTCATTTCTTTCTCCATTATCTCGTCAAAGATAAGGACGTCCATTTTTCCTTTTCTATAAAACTTCCCAGTGCTTTTGATTTCATTATGTTCCTTAGAACCTTGGTCATCAATAGTGGTTTGAAGTTTAACTTTTATATTTCTTTGAACAGAACTCATATTATCGCCCTTTTACTTAAAGTCATATAATGCCTATTATAGCTATAATAGGCATGTTTTTTCAATATATGTTGCTCCAGATTAACTACTTCACCCAACCAAGTAAAATTTCTCTAATAAATTTGCTCGCTGCAATAGCTGTTTTTTCAGAGTGATCGTAGACTGGTGCTACTTCTACGAGATCGGCACCGATGACGCTGATGTCTGATTCAGCAATTAATTGGATGGCTTCCAATAATTCGTTGGAGGTAATTCCACCTGCTTCTGCTGTTCCAGTTCCTGGGGCATATGCCGGGTCAAGGACGTCTATATCAATCGTCACATATACGTTTCTACCACTTAGGGTCGGTAAAATTTTACGTAGTGGTTCGGCTACTTGAAATCTAGACATGTGCATACCACTTTCGTTTACAAATTGAAACTCCTCACGCATACCTGAGCGAATGCCGAATGAATAAACATTTTCAGGTCCAATTAAATCGCAAATCTTTCTTACTGGAGTAGAGTGGGACAAAGACTCTCCTTCATATTCCTCTCTTAAATCAGCATGGGCATCGATATGGATAAATGCCATGTCGGGATACTTTTTATACATCGATTGAATGATGGGCCATGTCACAAGATGCTCCCCACCAAGCCCTATCGGAAACTTTTCCAACTGTAATAACTGGTCTATATAATCGCGAATCATATGAAGGCTTCGTTCTGCATTTCCAAAAGGTAAAGGTATGTCCCCCGCATCGAAAAAATCAATTTCTTCTAAATGCTTATCCATATAAGGACTATATTCTTCAAGACCGATTGATGCTTCCCTTATTCGTCCTGGACCAAAACGAGAACCCGGACGGAAGCTAACCGTCCAGTCCATTGGCATTCCATAAATAACAGCTTTTGCCTTTTCAAAGTCTGAACCTGACATAATAAAAACTTTACCTGAATATGCTTCGTCAAATCTCACGTCTGTTTCTCCCCTTATTTCGTCATATCTTTCACAAATTTAGGCAATACGAAAGAGGCAAAATGGATTTCTGGAGTAAAGTATTTTGTCTCCATTTCAAAGAAACGTTCTTCTTTCACTTTTAACGGATCATGAATTTTACTTCCCATCGTAAATGTCCATAGACCGCTCGGATAAGTTGGGATGTTTGCCGTATACAAACGCGTTACAGGGAAAATCTCCTGCACATCGTGGAAGGCCTGTTTAATTAAGTCCGCTTTAAACCACGGATTATCCGTTTGTGCCACAAATACACCGTCATCTGTTAGAGCTTCATGAATTGCTGCATAAAAACCTTTCGTGAAAAGATTAACTGCTGGGCCAACCGGTTCTGTAGAGTCAACCATGATGACATCAAACGCTTTTTTACTATCGGCGATATACATAAAACCATCTTCTACTTTTACTTCTACACGCTTATCATTATAGCCGCTTGCAATAGTTGGAAGGTACTTCTTAGAATACTCAATAACCTTTCCATCAATGTCAACAAGCGTTACCCTCTCAACCGATTGGTGTTTCAACACTTCACGTATTGCACCGCCATCTCCCCCACCAACAACAAGTACATTTTTCGGATTTGGATGGGTGAATAACGGAACATGTGCAACCATTTCGTGATAAACAAACTCGTCCTTCTCCGTTGTCATTACCATATCATCTAAAATGAGCATATTTCCCCACTCTTCTGTTTCAACCATTTGTAATTCTTGAAAATCTGTTCGTTCAGAAACAAAGGTTTGCTTTATTTTTGCAGTAATCCCAAAATTGTCCGTTTGCTTTTCTGTGAACCAAATACTCAACGTTCGTTCATCTCCTAATGTAGAAATCTATTTTTCCGTAAAAAACCGTTTTTTAAATCGTTTTTAAATTATAGAGAAATTCTTGAAAAAAACAAGTATTTTTTTAAATGAATTAGAAGGTCTTAAGAAAGGTCACATCCAGCGTTTGCCTAACCTAAAGCTAATTCCCTTCGTATTTCAATGTTTATTTGTATTTATCTTTTCCCATAATGGTAGTAATACACACGTTAAACTAGAATGATGAGGTTTTGTGATGAATAAAAGCAGACTTAGAAAATACCGACTTATTTTTAAATTAATCACTACTTTAGTAGGCATTGTTCTACTCTCTATCATTGGAATCTATACGATTAGTTTTATATTAGGTCCTCCACCCCTTATGAATGAAGAGAATACGATTTATTACAATAACTCCAATGAGGTGATTGGTGAAGAGCGTAGTGCGGAAGATCGATATTGGGTTGATTTAAACGATATGTCTCCTCATATTATTAATGCAACATTGATTGTGGAGGATCAGCATTTTAAAGAACACAATGGATTTGATTATAAACGAATTATTGGTGCAATTTTTCAAAATGTAACTTCCGGAACATTAAAAGAAGGGGCTAGTACATTAACACAACAATTAGCTAGAAACCTCTACCTCTCCCATGAAAAAACTTGGGACCGAAAGATAAAAGAAGCCTTTTATACCGTTCGTTTGGAAATGTATTACTCCAAGGGTGAAATTTTGGAAGGATATTTGAACTCCATTTATTACGGACATGGTTCCTATGGAATTGAAGCAGCAAGTAACTATTTCTTTGATAAATCTTCTAAAGACCTGGATGTTGCCGAAGCGGCCATGTTAGCGGGAATACCAAAGGGACCGACCTATTATTCTCCGTTAAATGATAAGGAAAATGCTGAACAACGTCAAGAACAAATATTACAGTTAATGTTAACGAACAATATGATTTCACCTGACGAATATCAGAATGCCAAAACAACCACCCTTGCTTACTCTAAGACGAAGAAGGAAGACAACGATTCGATTGGGCCTTATTTCCAAGATGCCGTTTTGAAAGAGGCTGCAAAAATATTAGAACTGGATACAGAAGAAATTCGCTCCGGTGGATTTGAAATATATACTACTCTCGATAGTGAGATGCAAATTGGATTAGAAGATTCTGTCTCCAAAACGATAGATCAAGCAAGTGAAATGCAAATTGGTGCATTGGCTATGGATCCAAAAACTGGAGCAATTAAAGCAATGGTAGGAGGACGTGATTATTCAGAAAGTCCATTTAATCGTGCAGTTAATGCAAGAAGAATGGCTGGATCTACTTTCAAGCCATTTTTATACTATGCTGCTTTAGAAAATGGATATACCCCAAGTACCATGCTAATGAGTAAACCGACTGCGTTCGAGCTAGAGGACGGAGAAGTATATCGTCCAAGTAACTTTAATGACTATTATGCTTACGAACCTATTTCATTAGCACAAGCTCTAGCATTATCAGATAATATCTATGCTGTAAAAACCAATTTATATCTAACCCCTAAAAAGCTCGTAAATACTGCGAGAAGATTCGGTTTATCTGGGGAACTTCCAGAAGTCCCATCACTAGCTTTAGGATCTGCTTCCGTTTCCTTAGAAGAAATGGTTACAGGATATGGAATGATAGCGAATGGTGGCCATGAAATCAATAGTTACACAATTGAAAGGATTATAAACCGTGATGGAAAAACGATTTACGAAAAAGATAATAATCTAGGAGATTTAGTCCTTGATCCTAAGCAAACCTTTATACTTGCAGATTTGATGACCGGAGTGTTCGATCGACAACTGGATGGCTATGCCTCTGTAACCGGTGCTCCCATTGCCAATCAATTATCTCGCGTGTATGCGGGAAAGTCAGGATCAACAAAATCAGACAGTTGGATGATTGGATTTAGTCCTCAGCTAGTGGCCGGTGTTTGGGGCGGATATGATGATAATCGCGTGATGGAAGTAGTAGCAGAATCAGGATATCCGAAAAAGGTTTGGGCTTCCTTTATGGAAAAAGCCCATGAAGGTTTACCTGAAAAGTCATTTGAAGTACCGAATGGAGTTGTTGGGGTTGCAATCGATCCACAAACAGGCAATCTTGCCACACCGTATTGCAAGGTTAGTCGTGTCATGTATTTTGAAAAAGGCTCTGAACCTAAACAGTATTGTACAGATCATTTTCCCCATGATATGAAACCAAAAGAAGAAGATAGTAACGATGGGCCTTTTAAGAGAATTTTCGATTCCTTATTCGGAACTTGATAAAGTGGGCAAAAAAAGAAACCGACAACGATATCGTTGTCAGTTTCTTTTTTGTCCTAGTAATACATGTTTGTCCGTGTAAGCCTATTTTACAAATTTCCATCACAAAGTACAATACGTTCACAAAATATTCATATTTTCTTACTTTGATAATTCTTCTTTCAACTCGTCAGATGATAGTTCCCACATTTCCTTATCAAAGTTCTCTAGATAATCTTTTAATAGTTTTCTGGAATGGTCATCCATGTGGTCTACCATAACTTTACCTTTTAAAGAGCTTTCCATATGTTTAATATGCTCTGGCATGAATTTATAGGCTCTTTTATTTTCACGATCAACTAGAATTTCACTTGCCGCTACCCCACTATAAAACTTGCCTTTTTCAGTACGTTCCACATTCACCCAGACAATCCAGTATAACTTTCCATTTGGTACTTCTTCTTTTACGTGAGTCCATTTTACACGACGCTCTATTTTACTACGTGCATGCATCGCATCCATATCGACATACGCTTCATTTTCATTCGGATCGACAATAACAGATGACATGTTTTCTAAACTTATTACTCCGCCGCCATAGCCACCATGACCATCCGTCGAGTCATCTTTAATAATGGTAAAAGCATTTTTCTTATCTTTATCATTACTCATAAAAAGAAATCCTCCCTTTTTACTCGCGTCTATTCTATTCCTATTTTCACTAATTTTACCAGAGTTCATACTTCGTTTCACTTATTGCAAACTATAATTTATACAAATCGTTCGCATTCCAAATACACTCTGTTCTGACTTCTTGCGTAGGCTCAAAAAAAGAAAAGACCGAACAGGATACAGCATCATCCTACATAGGTCTTAGTTAAGCGTGATTTCTTTCATAAACTGGATTGCTTCTTTTATTTCTTCTTCACTATAGTTTTGTTTTGGTTTTACTTTATGAACTTTTCCTATCATCTCTTCTATTGGTAAATAATCAAAGTAAAACATAGTGGCTACTAATTCAAGGAAACGCGAGCTTTTTTCTTTTAATTTTTCTACCTTTTCTTCGTAATTAGGCATATCTAATGCAAATTGCTGCAAAAATTCTTTACCATCATCCGTAATTGTATAATTATATTGATAATAATTGCTTTTATCTTCTTTTATCTCATGGAGAAAACCTAGATTACAAAGTTCCTCCACCCGTAAAGTTAATTCCTCCGAATAAGGACCGTAAAAATGAAAATTATATTTTTCTTCAAATGGAATATTACATTTTTGCAAGATATAAATCATCTTTTGCAACTTTTTCCGTCCCGTTACATTTTCGGCAACTGAAAAAAACTGCATTAACTTTGCATGATTATCTAACATCTCTTACCTCTCCTTGGCCATATAAAATTTCCATAATCTTATTTTTAAGTTCTTCATTTTCTAATGCATCCAAGCGGTCTTTTGGAAAATATAATTTGTGATCCGTACGTTTTTTCCCTGATATCGCTTCTACAATATCGGAATGTCTAGACAATTCCTTCAATGAGTTATCAGGCATCACTAAGTGAATAGGCAGGCGTTCCCCTTCCTCACCTGGACGATAAAAATCATATGGCAAATCGGATGAGGAGTCGACAACCAGATAATATTCTGGATCTATACCAGCGTTTTGAAATAATTGATATAGTTCCATCCACTGTTTCATTTGTAAGTTTGGATTAAATTCCACGTATTTAAATAGCCTTCGATTCATGAATCGTTCGCATAAATCTCGTAAAATCTCATCCTGTTCTTCTTGCCACGCTTGAAAATAAAAATAAACAATCGATTCATCTAATTTTAAGTATTCATCTAACTTTACCTTACCCTCAAAAAAAGAAATAAAGTGGATAGGTTTTAATTTAAATGTGAATTCTTTGGATTCATACAACTCTTTTGCGCGATGTAAAATTTTAGAAAGGATAACTTCCGCACTTCTTGTCACGGGATGGAAATATACTTGCCAATACATTTGGTATCGACTCATAATATAATCTTCGACCGCATGCATTCCCGTTGACTTAATGACAACTTGATCCTCTATCGGCCGCATTACTCTTAGAATTCTTTCCATATCAAAATGGCCATAGCTTACCCCTGTATAATACGCATCACGCTGCAGATAATCCATTCGGTCCGCATCAATTTGACTGGAGATAAGACTTACGACAAGCTTGTCCTCATATGTTTTTGCAATGACGTCAGCTACTTCTTTCGAAAAGCCAGGACTTACTCTTTCCAATATTTTATGGATATTTGTGTCGCCAATTATAATTTGTTGGGTAAAATATTCATGATCAAGCTTAAATACTTTTTCAAAGGAATGTGAAAATGGCCCATGTCCTAAATCATGTAATAAAGCAGCACATAAGCAAAGCAACCGCTCTTCCTTATTCCAATGTGATTGATTTTCAAAATTATTGATTATCCTTCTAACAATTTCATATACACCAAGAGAATGATTAAAGCGACTGTGTTCCGCCCCATGAAAAGTCAAATTCGTTGTTCCAAGTTGCTTTATTCGACGCAGTCTCTGAAATTCTGGTGTTGCGATTAAATCCCATATAACTCGATCCCGAACATGAACATACCGATGTACAGGATCTTTAAAAACCTTTTCTTCCGACAGTTGCTGATCCTTATATGCCATTTTCTCCATCCGTTTCTTTTCGACAATTTTAATATATATTATATAATACTTAGTGGAAAAGAGGAAGTGTCCGTTTAACGACATACAGAGATGAGGGAAGTCTTGCTAGTCGCTGGGCACTGAGTCTGGACTTATAAAAAGGGTTAGGTGCAGAAAATGAAAAATTGGAAAGAAGTAATTCAGCAAACGACATTTAGATATATAGATCATTCCGAGATAGAAACATTTTCCGGAAAACCTTATACAGCCTTAAGTTCCTTTGCTATAGACGATGCTTTAGCAACTTCCGTAAGCAATGGCGATTCTCCATCTGTTATGCGGCTATGGGTTCACCCAAAAACGATTGTTTTAGGGATACCTGATGCTCGACTTCCGTATATTGACGAAGGGGTTCGTTTTTTGGCTGATAAAGAATACAACGTGGTGATACGAAATTCTGGCGGACTTGCCGTTGCCTTAGATGGCGGGGTCTTAAATCTTTCTCTCGTTATTCCGGGGATCCATGAGGTTTCTATTCATGATTGCTATGAAGCAATGGTAAGTTTTGTCCAATATATGCTTCAAGATTTAACGAATGAGATTGAAGCATATGAAATTGTTCATTCCTATTGCCCTGGTGATTATGACTTAAGTATTAACGGAAAGAAATTCGCTGGAATCTCTCAACGAAGAGTACGAGATGGTGCAGCCGTGCAAATTTATTTAGATGTAGAAGGAAATAGTTACGAACGGGCAAACCTTATTCGAGATTTTTATCGAATTAGCAAAAAAGAGGAAGAAACAAAATTCACCTATCCTGAGGTTGACCCAAATGTGATGGCTTCTTTATCTAAACTACTTCAAACAAATCTGACAGTAGAGAAAATGAAGGATAGAGTACAAGCTGCCTTACGTAATTTTAGTGAGAAAATAGTAGAGACATCTTTTTCTGAATCTGAACGTGACGTGTTTGAAAAAAGATATGCACAAATGGAGAAACGGAATAAACCGATTTGGGAGGTTTTGGGGAAGTATTAGAAAGTTTAGCATCCGTAATGATTTTTTTGTGTTCCCGGTCTTTTACCGTTCTATCAAAATTGGTCACTCATCGAATTTTATGAGTGACCAATTTCTTATTGTTCTATTTGTTATTGTATCAGTAAAGTAGACAATTTTAGAAAGTGTCCTATTCATTTGATAATCTTATAGTAGAAAAAGATAGAAATTAGGGGATGAATATGGCAAGACAACTAAAAAGATACAGTTATGAA
>NZ_JAHHXM010000049.1 GCF_019037185.1 Oceanobacillus caeni | reverse complement strand
AGAAAATTTCAACATTCAAATCAAAGACACAAATTAAATGGTTGACTTCTATAATTATTTTTTATGCAACGCTAGTGTAAATAAACATGATTTTAATATTGTTGATAACCATGAAGATGCCAATGTGATCATAAGCATCGGAGGTGACGGTGTATTTCTCGAAGCGGTTAGAAAGACTGGTTTCAGACAAGATGCGATTTATGCTGGATTTACCCTTGGAAATTTATCAAGTTTGTATTGTGATTTTAGTTTAGAAAATTTTAATGATTTACTCGAAACGATTTCACGTGAAGGGATGAAGGTTCGGAAATTCCCTGTCATTAAGGTGCAAGTAAATGGTTTGCGTCCTTTTTATTGTTTAAATGAGTTAACGATACGATCCACCATTGTTAAGACGATTGTGCTTGACGTTTTTATTGATGAGCGCCATTTTGAAACGTTTCGTGGGGATGGAATGGTTATAGCAACACCAACTGGTAGCACTGCTTATAACAAATCAAATAAAGGAGCGATCATTGATCCCCTTATTCCGAGTTACCAAGTATCAGAGATATCTTCAATGAATAACAATAACTACCGTACATTAGGCTCTTCATTTGTTTTGGATAAAAGTCGTAAATTAACATTAAAGGAAATTGAGGATGGAAATGATCATCCAATTATAAGTTTTGATAATGAAGCATTTCCAATTCGTAAAATAGATAAAATAGAGATTACGATGGATGATACTGTTGTAAAAACCGTTCGGTTAAAAAATAATTCTTATTGGGATCGGGTAAAAAGAATGTTTCTATAGAGCAAAATCAGGATTACCCTTACATGTCTTTAAAAAATATTAACGGGCTATCCTTAAGTGGATAGCCCTTGCCAGTTATATTCAATTTAAGTTTTATTTACCAGAAAATTGTTGTTGAGCCATAGATACTAAGCGTTTTGTAATTTCTCCACCAACTGATCCGTTAGCACGAGAAGTCGTATCAGCACCTAAGTTTACGCCAAATTCTTGAGCGATCTCAACTTTCATTTGTTCTAGTGCTTGTTCTGCACCAGGTACTAATAATTGGTTTGAATTATTACTATTGTTATTTGCCATGTTTGTTTACCTCCTTTGGTTTTTCAAAGAAGCGGCTACTTATTTCATTTGGCCGCCGAATTGTTGTTGAGCCATTGAAACTAAACGTTTCGTAATCTCTCCACCAACAGAACCGTTAGCACGAGAAGTAGTGTCTGCACCAAGTTGAACCCCAAATTCCTGAGCAATCTCAACTTTCATTTGTTCTAGTGCTTGCTCTGCACCAGGAACTAATAATTGGTTTGAGTTGTTGCTGTTGTTATTTGCCAATTTGTTCACCTCCTTGGTACTTGTAGATTGTGCACAATTCGGTGAAACCATTCATTTTTTTAACAGGCAATTACTGGTAAAAGACCAATGAAAGTAACAAACATCGCACTGTTCTATCTTCAAGCTGTTGTTCAAAAAATCCGGTGAAAATGATAATTACAATAAATCACTAAATGGATTTAAGGAATTATTTTTGTCGGTTATTTTCAATGTTTCTATCCCTTCTAAAGCTTCTTGAATAGAAGGGGTGAAATCATGTGTTGATTCATAATAATTTACTTTATCTCGTTTTGGTTTCGTTTTTGGTGACCTTGGTACAAAAATAGTACAACAATCTTCATATGGTAAGATAGACGTTTCATAAGTACCAATTTCATGAGAAATATTAATTACTTCTTGCTTATCCATTGTAACAAGAGGTCTAATAATAGGATAATTGGTTACTTCATTAATCGTGTGCATACTATCCATCGTTTGACTAGCGACTTGACCAAGATTCTCACCAGTTGCAAGAGAAAGAATTCCTTCTTTCTTACAAACTTCCTCACTAATTCTAAACATCATTCTCCGCATAATTGTCATAGCATATGCATCTGGCATTTCTCTAAATATTTCTTGCTGTAACTTTGTAAAAGGTACAATGTGAACTTTTATTGATTTACCAAATTTGGTAAGCTGCTTTGCTAAATCAAGAACTTTTTCTTTTGCACGTTCACTAGTATATG
Organism: Oceanobacillus caeni; assembly: GCF_019037185.1. Taxonomy (GTDB): domain Bacteria; phylum Bacillota; class Bacilli; order Bacillales; family Amphibacillaceae; genus Oceanobacillus; species Oceanobacillus caeni. The sequence continues at coordinate 16,992 of NZ_JAHHXM010000049.1, read as the reverse complement.
GAGGAGAATGAAAGTGGATAGCTTCAATTTCCACTCCACGCTTCATTGCAAGAAAGCCTGCAACTGGGCTGTCTATACCACCAGACAATAATAATAACGATTTGCCAGAAGTACCTACAGGGAGTCCACCGAGGCCAGGTATGACGCTAGAAGTAATGTAAGTAGCTTCATTACGAATTTCTACTTTCACCTCTACATCCGGATTATGCACATCAACAGTAATTCCTTCTGTATTCGATAATAAATGTCCACCCAATAATTGATTCATTTCTTGTGAACGTACAGGAAAATCTTTATTAATACGTTTAACAGTAACCTTAAAGGTGTTTACGTTTTTTGCTTGTTTCAAGGCATAAAGCGCAGCTTCTTTTACCTTCTCTACCTCATTATCAACCTTAATAGCTAAACTTAAACTTTGAATTCCAAATATTTTTTTGCATTTTTCCATAATTGGCTCTGGATCGTTACCATTTAAAATAACAAACATTCTACCCTGTGTACGTTTCACTTTTACATTTGGAAATTCCTTCACTTTTTGCTGTACATTTTGTTGTAATTGAGTAATAAATTGCTTAATGTTTTTACCTTTTAAGGCCATTTCTCCATAACGAATTAATATATGATCAAATTCCATTGTTATCTACTCCAGTGCTTGTTTAAATTCATTTATTGCCCTTTTTAATTCAGTAATAAATGTTTTGATTTCTTCCATTGTATTATCGTAGGAAAGGCTGATTCTTAATGCAGAAGTCGACCTATCCGCCTTAAAACCACATGCAACTAGAACTTTACTTTCATCTTTTGATTTGGATGAACATGCGGATTTAGTAGAGATAAATATATCTTGTTTCCCTAACATATGAATGATAACTTCTGGTTTAACTCCAGGAACAGAAATATTCACAATATGTGGTGCTGCATTTTTCGGAGTATTGACCGTTACACCGTCTATTTTTTTAACCTCCTGGATAATGTACTGTTGCAATTGATACATTTTTGAGCCTTCGTTTTTTTCTTTTTCTTTAATTAAACGTAAAGCTTTCACCATTGCTACTATACCGGCTAGGTTTTCGGTACCAGAACGTATATTTAATTCTTGGCCCCCTCCATGGAAGAGCGGAAATAGTTTCGTCCTTCTATTAACGTATAACAATCCCGTTCCTTTTAAACCGTGAATTTTATGTCCGGAATACGTACATAAATCAATACCGTGTTTTTTAAGATTTAAAGGAACTTTTCCTAATCCTTGTACATCATCCACATGAAAAAAGAGTTTCGGATAATGTTTTGCAATTTCTCCTATTTCCTTAATTGGTTGTATGGATCCTATCTCATTATTAACATGCATAATACTGATTAAAATAGTGTCTTCCCGAATAGCATTTTTTAAATCCTTTAAAGAAATAATGCCTTGTTCGTCAACTGGTAAATAAGTAATTTCAAAACCTAATTTTTTCAAACCTTCACATGCTTCATAAATAGAAGGATGTTCGATTTCCGATGTAATAATATGTTTCCCGCGATTTTGATGCTCAAGAGCTATCCCTTTTATCGCTATATTATTACCTTCCGTACCACCTGATGTAAAAATGATTTCTTCCTTTTCAACGTGTAATAAATCAGCAGCTTGTGTTTTAGCAGTAATAAGTAATTTTTCAGCTAAACCTCCAAACTGATGGATGGAGGATGGGTTACTATAATATTGTGTAGAGACTTGATTAAAGCTTTCTAAAACAGATGGATCTGGTCTAGTTGTCGCACTGTTATCTAAGTAAATCATTGTAAAACTCCTTATATCAAAAATAAAAAATTAAGAGCTTATCGATAAGTTGGTTAGTAAAAATCCCTATACTTATCGTAAGCCCTTAGTTTTAAATAGAAATCACAGCTTGCGTTTCTTCGATTTTTTTGAGTGCACCAGGCTCAATTTCTTCTATAGCCTTTGCAGCAGTCTCTAAAGCTAATTCATATTCATAAGATCTAAATAGTCGCTCCGATTCAGCTAATTTAGCAGCTAATAATGGATACTTGCTACGATACCTATTCGCATACTGAATGACCTGTTCTGTTAAATATGCTTGATCAAGCATTAGGTCTGTATCATCTATTGTTTGATCTAATGAAACTTTAGCTTCTGATAACGCTTCTTGAACCGCTGACATATCTAGTGGTGTCTTCTCTAACGCTACTATAACTTGATTATTCTTATTCGCTGTATTCTCAATACGATTCCAAATATACGTAGGGACTCCAGGGATATTGCTCTTTTTTAGTTTTCTATTTAGATTGTATAGCTGAGCTCGCATTTCTGCAAGTGTATCCCTAGCTTCCATCTCATCTTTACGCAGGTTTTTAATACTTTCTTTAAATTCCTCAAGATTTTCTTCTAGTTCCTCAAGTTTTAGAAATCCATCTTCCAACCTTTCACGTAATTCGGAATGACCAATTTCTTCTTTATCCATATTCAAGGCCAATTGTTCTAACTGATCTTCCATAGAAGAAATCAATTTCCCAAGGTTTAAATATTTTTCCATATCCGCGTCTTCAAAGTAATAAGCTTGCTTTAATTCTTCTACTTCATCTTGTGTAATTTGGAATTTTTTTCTAACATTTTCAAAAGCTTGCTTAAAACTTGGAATTTTTGAGTCGGTGAAGCTCTTAGCTATTGCTTCTTTTTCTAATAATTGGTACATTTCGTTAATTCTTTCCTCGATATCGGCTAAAAATTGTTCAGCTCCTTCAGTCTCCCCTTTTTCGAGTTTCTGAACTAGATCCCTTAGCTTCCCATGATATGTATGAATTTCTTTTTCCAATCCTAAATGCTCAACTCGATACCCATCTTCTCTCATTTCTTTAATGCCAGCCAATAGGTTATCTAGTTGTGAAGGGATATCATTTTTGCATTTTTTGAAGGTTATAGGAAAATGATCAATTACCTTTTCTAGTTCTTCTTTTTCCAGTTTCATTTTTAGAACAAGTTCTTTTGCTTCAAAATAATTACCTTCATCTACTAGTTCATAATACTTTTTGAAGGAGTCTTCAAGCTTATCAATTTCATTGTCAAAAAATAACTCTGCTTTTCCATATTGATATCGATTTTTTGAGAGAATTCTTCTTAATCCCTTTATACTAGGTTCAAGCTCTTCTATTTCTTTTCTACTTACTTCTTCAGACTTTAAAAGCTCTTCTAAACCATTTAATATCTCATCAATTTCTTTTTCGATGGACTGTAGATTATCTTCTGTCGTTAGTAGTACTCTTTTCGCTTTCGGTATAAAAAATCGATCTGCAGCTTCTTCAGCATCCATTAAATATTCTTCAATATCAGCTAATTCTTTTGTAACGATATTTTCCCATCGTTCTTTCCATTCCTCAAAACGTTCTAACGTTTCACCAGAAAGATTTAAACTTTTTATACGACTTAATTGTCCAGCAACTTCCCTCTCCATAATGTCCAGTTTCCATGTTTCCAACCGGTCAACTGTGTCGTAAATTCTTTTTCTTAAAATCAATCCTATAATTAACAATACGATAACAACTAGTAATAAACTGATGAATAATGCCATAAAAAGCCTCCCAACCAATTCCAACAAAGAGGATACTTTATAAGAAAAATGTGGTTCATCGAGATTAGATATATCAACCCAAAAGCCTGATAGTATTAATTTCGATGGAACAAACATATTATGTTATTTAATCCACATGAATGAAAATTTGAAAATTATATATCTATGATATCATGGAATTGATATTTTTGGCTAAAATTATACAAATAAATTCATCTTTCGTCACGTTTTTTTAATTTACTGCTTTTCTTTTTATATCTTCACTGCTCATTACAATGAAATCTAGCCAATCTTTTATCACTCTTACATACTTTTTAACAAATAGTTGACGTGAATAATCACCCACTACTTGGTTTTTCCAATCATTGTGTAAAATATATGGTGTAATAAGCATCCCTTTTAATTGCATAAATAAGTACTGTTTATAGTCGCTTTTTAAACGTTTACCTAATAAGTCGAAAAAGGTCTTCTTTAAATAAAAATTTTCTTTTGCTAGATAGGTAACTGTCATTTCACGAACAAACACGGAATCTAGTGACAGTTCCCTTTGTATAAAGCATGTTAATTGAAAGTTATTTTGTTTATATTGTATAATTGTTGAAATTAATGAATGTAATTTATCCATGGGAGTCAATAAATTAGTTTCATTTAACGTTTTTTCAATAGAAGATAAATAATCTTCATAATAATTTGTTACGGCGTATTCTAAAAGGCCTTGCTTACTATTAAAATAATAGCTAATAGATGACACGTTAACGGAAGCTCTTTCTGCTATATCGCGAACCGATGTGCCATGAAAGCCTTTTTGGAAAAACAAAGTAGACGCAGCTTTAATTACTTTTTGTTTTGAAGGATTCTGTTTCATCTCGACTCAACTCCTTAATAGTTGAATACGACATTTTATCAATATATCCTTCATTTTTCACTCGACAAATACCGCCTGCGTTGTCGAAGTTTAGCATGATAAAAAGGGAGAGAGCTTATGTTTCAATCAAGCCTTTATTCGGGAGATAGAACGAAAGACTATGAATTAACTATCAAGCAATTAGAAGCTTTAATAAAAGATGAACCAGATCATATTGCAAATTTATCCAATGCATCAGCATTATTAAAACAGTTTTTGACAGATATTAATTGGGTAGGATTTTACATATGGAAAGAAAGCGAGTTAGTTCTCGGGCCATTCCAGGGACTTCCTGCATGTGTAAGAATAGGGTTTGGAAAAGGTGTTTGTGGTACAGCAGTAAAAGAAAGAAAAACTCAAAGAGTAGCAGATGTACTAGCCTTTCCTGGACACATTGCATGTGATAGCGCAAGTAGATCAGAAATCGTTATACCCATTATAAAAGATGGTCAAGTTTTCGGGGTTTTAGACATTGACAGCCCAAATGAGAACCGTTTTGATGAGACAGATCAAACGTATTTAGAAAGATTTGTTAACGTATTGGAAAGGTATTTATAGAGAAGCAGGGACCTTCATCCCCCCCACAGATGGTTAGTCTTCCTCCCGTTTAGATGGGATAAAATAAAAACATTATTCTAAGTTTCCTGTAAAAAAAAATTTGACATCCATATTTTAAAATATTATACTAGTCTTTGTGTAAAATAATAGGTAGCCTAAGTGAACCGACGCTTGCACCCATTTCGTTCCTTGTAAATCTAAGCAAGGTGTATCGTGTAACTCTCTGCTGCCAGAGCGATGGTACATGAAAACGGAATGGACAACGTAAGGAACACGCTCTTTTTATTTTATGCAAATAAAATAAATAAAAGGAGGACATTCTATATGTCTCGTTATACTGGACCGGTATGGAAAAAATCCCGTCGTCTTGGAATATCATTAACTGGAACTGGTAAGGAATTAGATAAACGCCCTTACGCTCCTGGTCAACATGGACCAAACCAACGTAAAAAATTATCTGAATACGGATTACAAATGCAAGAGAAGCAAAAATTACGCTTCATGTATGGATTAAACGAACGTCAATTCCGTAACCTATTCACTAAAGCTGGTAAAATGAAAGGTATCCACGGTGAAAACTTCTTGATTTTACTTGAATCTCGCCTTGATAACTTAGTTTACCGTTTAGGTTTAGCTCGTACGCGTAGACAAGCTCGTCAGCTAGTAAACCATGGTCATGTTATGGTTGATGGAAAACGTTTAGACATTCCATCTTATAGTGTGAAACCTGGTCAAACCATTAGTTTACGTGAAAAATCTCAAAAACTAGATATCGTTAAAGAAGCTTTAGAAGTTAATACATTCGTTCCTGAATACTTAACTTTCGATGCGGATAAATTAGTAGGAACTTTCTCTCGTTATCCTGAACGTTCCGAACTACCAGCTGAAATTAACGAATCGCTTATCGTTGAATTCTACTCTCGTTAATAGTGGTACGTTTTATTTAACAGTTTTCAAAGCCCTAGAAACCTTGTTTATCGAGTGTTCTAGGGCTTTTCTGTGTTTTATATTTTCTAAAGAAATCTTATTAAACGGGAGTTAAACCAACTCAACGTGAAAAATCGACTTTACGTCTACATTTCCCCCATAGATAGTCCAATTTTTAGAAAGAAGGTTTTCTAATTGATTGCGTTCCTCTGTGTTGAGATATAATCCTCGAATACCTCTTTCTGTTGTTTGATAATCTATCTCTTCAATCCTATTAAATTTTAATTTTAATAAGTTTTTTAATCCATTAAAGGTAACGAATTTCACTTGATACCCATCTTCAATAATGGATTGAAAAGCGGTAGGATTGTGGTCTCTTAAGTTTATTAAATTACGAAAGTCAAAAGAGTCATGCAGACGATTCCAAACCTCGATGTCCTTTTGTTCTACTAATTCTCGATTCGTGACACCCTTACTTCTTAATGTTTCTATCATATATGCATCCATTAAAGATATCTTTTGTAGTTCCATACACTCTCTCCTTTTACTGGCGGGCGAACTCTTCTTGTTTGTTTTCAATTGGATAGAAGCAAGACACAAAATGACCCGCATCATTACCTTCATCTAAGGTAGGTACATTTCCTTTACAAAATTCTGTAGCAAATGGGCATCTTGTGTGAAATACGCACCCACTTGGCGGATTGGATGGGGATGGTAGTTCCCCTTTTAATACAATACGTTCCCGTTTCTTTTCCTTCATTGGATACGGTAAAGGTATAGCAGAAAGCAGTGCATTTGTATATGGGTGACGGGCATTCTTATACAATGATTCACTATCAGACATCTCCATCATCTTACCTAAATACATGACACCTACCCTATCAGATATATGCCTAATCACTGATAGATCATGTGCAATAAATAGATAGGTTAAACCTAATTCTTCTTGTAGATCCTCCAACAAATTAATTACTTGCGCCTGCACCGATACATCTAACGCACTTACTGGTTCATCTAAAATAATTAATTTTGGATTAAGTGCAAGGGCACGCGCAATTCCAATCCTTTGACGTTGTCCTCCAGAAAATTGATGTGGTAACTTTTTATAATCATCTGCTTTTAACCCTACTAACTCCATTAATTCTAGTACACGTTTTCTTAAATTATTTGATTGGTTATACGCTTTTAATGGTGCGGCAATTATATCTCCCGCCCTCATTCTTGGATTAAGGCTTGTATAAGGATCCTGATAGACCATTTGTACATCTCGCCTAAGTTGGTGTAATTCTTTTGAATTGTATTGTAAAATGCTTTCTCCTTCGAATAAAATATCCCCGGAAGTTGGTTTTAATAAGCCAACAATGGTACGTGCAAGGGTACTTTTCCCACATCCGGATTCACCAACAATCCCTAAGGTTTCTCCTTTATTTAAGGTAAAGTTTACACCATTCACCGCTTTAACATAGTTTGTCGTTCTTTGAAATACTCCTTGTTTTATTGGAAAATGCATTTTCAAATCCCGTATTTCCAATAAAGGTTCAGACATGTTTTAAATCCCCTTCCTGTTCTACATTTTCCATAAGTCTCTTCGCTTCTTTAAACTCCACTTCGGATAAAAGACAAGCTACAAAATGATTAGAAGATCTTTTCGTTAATTCAGGATCAATCAACTTACATTGTTCCGTAGCAAAAGGACATCGTGGATGAAAATTACACCCACTTGGTGGATGAATTAAATTTGGGGGTTGCCCCTCTATATTAAGTAAACGTTCACGAGATTCAGAATCGATACGTGGAAGGGACCTAAGCAACGACCATGTATAAGGCATAGAAGTATGAAAGAAGATATCTTCCACATTCCCCTTTTCTACAATTCTTCCTGAGTACATAACAAGAACTTTCTCTGCCATTTGAGCAATAACGCCCAAATCATGAGAGATAATAATAATAGCCATCCCATATTTTTCTTGAATATTTTTCATAAGTTCTAGTATTTGTGCTTGTATCGTAACATCAAGTGCTGTGGTCGGTTCATCCGCAATCAAAATTTTCGGATTGCATGCGAGTGCAATAGCGATAAGGACACGCTGACGCATTCCACCTGAAAATTGATGTGGGTATGCATTCATTCTTTTTTCTGGATCTGGAATACCTACATCTTTTAGTAATTCAATTGCTCTCTGTTTTGCTTTACTTTTTGGCATGTGATGGTGCGTTAATATCGCTTCCATCAATTGTTCTCCTACTTTAAAAACTGGATTTAAACTTGACATAGGATCCTGGAAAATCATCGCTATATCGTTACCTCTTATTTTCCGAAGTTCCTTTTCTTGTAATTGGAGCAAATTTCTTCCTTCAAATAGAATTTCTCCTTGCGGGTAGAAGGTTGGTGGCTTAGGATTAAGTTGCATGATAGAATGAGCTAGAACACTTTTCCCACTTCCAGATTCACCTACTATACCGACCGTTTCACCTGGCTTAATAATAAAGGATACTCCATCAACTGCCTTTACCACCCCATCTGGTGTATCAATATGAGCTTTCAGATTTTTTACTTCTAGCACCGTCTATCCCTCCTACTATTATCATGAAGCATATTGCTTTCTCTGTTTGAACATTTGTTTTTTTACTTTCTTCTTCCCTTTTGCATAAGGATCAAAAGCATCTCTAAGCCCATCTCCTAATATATTTAACGCTAGGACAGTAACAACAATAAAAATACCAGAAAAAATGGAGAACCAAGGCGCTGTTGTAATATAAATCTGCGCTTCTTGTAACATATTCCCCCATGTTGGTATGGATGGTTCAACTCCAACCCCTAGGAAGCTTAGTGCCGCTTCTGCTAGTATAGATCTTGCAAAAATAAACGTTCCTTGCACAATGATTGGAGACATGACATTAGGAAGAATGTATCGCGATAAAATTACAGGATCCTTAATTCCTGATGTTTTGGCAGCTTCAACATATTGAATATTTTTTACTTGAAGAACACTTGAGCGTACAACTCGTGTCATAACAGGCCAAAAGGAAAAGGTCAGCGCGATAATAATATTAGTTACACTTCCACCTAAAGCAGCAACCAAAGCAAGTGCCAATAATAAAGAAGGAAAAGCCAGCATCCCATCAATAATCCGCATAATAATAGAATCTAACTTTTTATAGTATCCTGCAATAAGACCCGTTATTGTTCCCATTATCGTAGAAAGCGCGGCAACCGTAAAACCGACTAATAGTGAAACCCTTGCAGCTATAATCGTTTGACCGAATATATCTCGGCCAAAGTGGTCTGTACCAAACCAATACTCTGCGGATGGTGCCATCAATCGCAGACTTGAATCCATAAAGCTTGGAGATACAGGAAGCCACCATGTAGCTGTCATGGTTGCTAAAAACAATAAAATTAAAAAGACGAAAGGAATGAGATTACGTTTTCTTCTTAACATGAAGACATCTCCTTTTTTGTTGTCCAGGAAATTATAAAATTCCTGCATGTGGATAATTATTCAGAAAAGGCCACGTCCGGCTCCAGCGCCCAGCGACTAGCGAGACTTCCTTCACCTCCGTTCGATAAGTCAACATCGACTCACTCCGTTCGTCGTGTTTCCTTTATCTCCTGCGGCTCAGTCCAGTCCGTACGTCGCTAAACGGGCGCTTGCGCCTTTGTTCCTAAATCAATCATAGCGAATCCTTGGATCTAAAAAGGCATATAAAAGGTCGACAATTAAATTAATAAGTACATAAACAAAAGCAACAAATAATACTACTCCTTGAATTACCGGGTAATCCCTACGGTGAATCGAATCAATTAACAATTGACCAACACCTGGAATTGTAAAAATCGTTTCAATGATGACTGTTCCTCCGAGCAGACCAGCAACTGTTACACCTATGACGGTTGTCGTTGGAATAAGCGCATTGGAAAACACATGCTTCATTAAAACTGTACTTTCTTTTACCCCTTTTCCTCGTGCTGTTTTCGTATAATCTTGATTGACCGATTCAAGCATGCTATCCCTGAGCATACGAGCAATTAACCCAACTTCTACAGCAGCCAAAACTATCCCCGGCAAAAGCAAATGATGTAACCAGCCCAATAATCCATCTGTAATTGGTATATAACCCGCTACAGGGAAAATAGGTACGGATACACCTAGACCAAGAACTAATAACAACGCTAACCAAAACTCTGGTATTGATGTTCCTAGTAGAGAACCTGATAAAAACAGAGGATCTAACACTGTATTCCGTTTCCATACAATAAAAATAGCAGTTGGTATTGCAACAATTATGGTTAATAACATGGATATAACCATTAAGCTAAATGTCGGACCAAGGCGTTCCACAATAATTTGTGTTACTGCTTGCTCGGAATAAATCGATTGTCCCAAGTCCCCTACAAATATATTGCCTAACCAGTCAAAATATTGAATAACTTTTGGTTTATCTAGTCCCAATTGTTGTTCTAATTGTTCAATTGCCTCAGGAGAACTATCTTCCCCCAAAATAAGGTAAGCTGGGTTACCTGGAGTAAGATGAACAATCATAAATACAATGATACTAACGATAAATAGAACAGGAATAATGGCTAAAAGTCTTCGTAACGTGTAATGTAACACTTTTTTCCCTCCCTTTATATCAATCTTTGAAAAGAACAAAGGAGCCAGTGTCGTTAAAAACAGACATGACTCCCTTTGTGGTTATTCATTCTTATAAGTATTCCAGAATCGTGGACCAATCCAAGCATCATATTCTTGAATTTCGTCACTCATTATATCTAATGTCGTTTCATTTGCAACTTTTAAGAAAGGAAGTTCATCATATACCGTTTGGTTCATTTCTTTTAATATTTTTTGTCTTTCTTCAGAAGATGCTGCTAATCCCCATTGTGTCATTAACTCAGACCAACGTTCACTGTTGTACCAACCACTACTACCGGTATCTTGAACTAGAAATCCTAACTCATTTGGTGAAAATCTAGTAGAATATCCAATGACAACAATGTCCCAATTATGAGGTTCTTGCCATTTTTCTAGATATGTTGCCCATTCATATGGCTCTAGTTCGACTGTAAACCCTACTTCCTCAAGTTGTTGTTCAGCTACTTGAGAAATACGTTTATATGCCTCATTATTGTTGGAATACATTATGGTAATGGGCTCACCATTATAATCAGATTCATTTAATAGCTCTTTTGCCTTTTCTGGATCATACTCCAAATAAGTGTCTGTTCCTTCTGCTGTATATAATTCGGTTTGAGTTGGATCAAATAGAGCACCATCCATTTCATAGAATTCTTCATTCCCATAAGTCGATTGAGCGATGGCCTCTTTATCTAGAGCATAATGTAAAGCTTGGCGAACTTTCAAATCATCAAATGGCGGCTCTGACTTATCAGGTGTAATCATTGAGTAACCATTGATATACGTAACTGGATTTATATTTGGTGTTGTTTCAATAACTTCATATAAATCTGTCGGAATGTTTTGAGCATAATCATATAGGTTTGTTTTTAAACCATTCAATTTCACTTGGGGATCCTTGACAATTAGAAAGTTAATTTGATCAAGAATAGCTTCCTTTTTACCTGTAAGCCCTCCCCAATCCGCTTCTTCACGCTGTGAATAATCATCAAACCTCGTTAGAACGATTTCATTTCCTCTTTCCCATTTTTCGAATTGATACGGTCCCGTACCAATAAGCTGTTCCGGAACTAATGGTTTTTCCCCTGCTTCCTCGGCAATTTCTTTTGGAATAATAGCTAATCCTGTTTTTGGAGCAGCCATATCATCTAGAAGCCCGTTATACACTTCGTTCAATGTAATTTCTACCGTTAATTCATCGATTGCCTTCACGTCTTCGATATACTCACTTGCAACTTTGCCTACAGAAGAAACAAGTCTCCATCTTTCAATAGATGCTACTACATCTTCCGCCCCAACAGTTGTGCCATTATGAAAATTCACATCATCTCTAATGGTTATGGTATAAACCTTTTGATCATCTGAGGCACTATAATCTTCAGCTATCATCGGTTTAACAGCAAAATCTTTATCAAGCGCTACTAATGTTTCAAAAATATGCCAAGCGATATCCCTTGTTGGACTTGAAGCATTTGACATAATGTCTAATGTATCTGGCTCACTAGTATAAGCGACGTCAAGTGTGCCACCAGTTTGTTTTTCCTCTGCCGCTGAATTTCCTTCTCCCGTCTCTTCGCTTGAACTCCCATTACTACAAGCCACCAAAATAAGTGTGAAAATTAATATAGCAAATAATTTTAATGTTTTTTCTAGACGCATTCCTCTGATCTCCCCTAGTAATTAGTCAACTAAATAGTGTGAAACAATTTTTATAAATGCCTTTTCAATATTAAGTAAAGCCCTTTCATCTATATCAAATTTCGGATGATGGTGTGGATAATGAGTACTTTCGCTTTCATTTCTTGATCCAACTCTGAAATACGTTCCAGGTTTCTCTTTTAAGAAGTAAGCAAAATCCTCCGCTCCCATCGTTGGCTCTAGTGCAACAACTTCTTCCTCATTAAAAACCTCTTTTAAAATATCATTTACAGTTGCTGTCTCTTCCGGATGATTAAATAGGGATGGGTAACCACGTAAAAAGTCAATTTCACAGTTTGCGTGATTCGCATTGGCAATTCCATTTACAATAGAATGTATTTCCTTTTCAACTAAATCACGTACATCCTCATCAAAGGTTCTTACCGTTCCCTCAATTTTAGCTTCATCTGGAATAACATTAAATGCAGCTCCAGCTTGGAATACCCCCAATGTAACAACAGCAGATTTCAATGGGTCTAATCTACGGCTTACAATTTTTTGTAGGGATTGAACAATTTCACTACCAATAACAATTGGATCAATTGCCTCATTCGGCCTAGCACCGTGTCCCCCATGCCCTTTTATCGTTATTTCAAACTTATCAACTGCAGCCATTTGGTATCCGGCACCAACAGCAACTTGACCTAATGGAAGTTCTGAAGCGAGATGAGCAGCAAATACATAATCTACATTATCGAGAATTCCCTCCTCAATCATATATTTTGCTCCTCCTGGTGGCTTCTCCTCCGCCGGTTGGAAAACAAAAAGTATTTTCCCCTTTAATTGTTCTTTATATTTACTAAGCATTTGTGCTGTCCCAAGAAGTGCTGCCGTATGGCCATCATGTCCACAAGCATGCATAACGCCTGGGTTTTCGGATGTATATGCAGTATCATTTTCTTCATGAATAGGCAGAGCATCGAAGTCCGCGCGCAAAGCAATTGTTTTACCTGGTTCTTTCCCTTCTAACTCCGCAACAATCCCGTGACCACCAATCTGTGTTTTCACAGAAAGTCCAAAGCTTCTTAATTTTTCTGCTATAAACAATGCAGTATTTTTTTCTTCAAATGATAACTCTGGATGTCTATGTAAATGTCTACGCCAATTCTGAACTTCCGAAAACTGTTCATCAACTTTATTCATAATTGTTGAAAATTCTTTAATTAAGCCCAATTAAATCCCCCGCATTCTATTTTTATTTGAATTTAGTAAGTTTTATAAAGAATACCCCATCAGTGGGAACTTCCTTCAACCCCCGCTGACTTATCAAACCTTTACGGGTAGTTGATCTCCCACCTACCTTCTTTGTTTTTTAGGCGGGAATCTTACTGTCCGTTTAGGTGGGATAAATTTATAAGTAATGATAACCATATTATACCTAGTTGTCAACTCGGTTTAGGGTATTTTCATAGATTTGGAGGCTATTTTTATATGTAAAAACTAAGGTTGAGAGTACCTTACACTTTTTTGGCAAAAAAAATACACTGACATCTCAAGTCAATGTATTTTTTCAATTTCCAATATTAATTAAAGGAAATTAAGAAATATTTTTTCTTACCACGGCGGATAATAGTGAATTTCTCTTCAATACGGTCTTCTTCGGTCACAGTATATTGAATATCTTGTTGACGTTCCCCGTTAATATAGACCGCTCCATTAGAAATATCCTCCCTTGCTTGGCGCTTAGAAGAAGAAATTTTAGCATTTACTAATAGATCAACTAGGCCTATATCTTCTTTTGAAGTTTCAAATGTTGGTACATCTTTAAAACCTTGTTCAATGTCACTGGCGGATAGCTTCTTAAAATCTCCACTAAACAATGCTTCTGTAATTTTTTTCGCTTGTGCTAGCGCTTCTTCACTATGAACTAATTTAGTCATTTCTTCTGCAAGACGTCTTTGAGCAACACGATTTTCCGGATGGTTAGTAACCTCACTTTCTAATTGAGCAATTTCTTCTTCGTTTAAAAATGTAAAGTACTTAATAAATTTAATGACATCACGGTCGTCCGTATTAATCCAGAATTGATAAAATTCATATGGCGTTGTCTTTTCCGGATCAAGCCAAATTGCTCCACCAGCTGTTTTACCGAATTTAGTTCCATCTGCCTTTGTTATTAATGGGACAGTTAAACCGTATACTTTAATTTCCTCATCTTGATTTTCTCTTGCCCGACGAATTAATTCCATTCCAGCGGTAATATTTCCCCATTGATCACTTCCACCTATTTGTAATGTTACGTTTTCTTCTTCATATAATTTCATATAATCTAAAGACTGCAATAGCATATAACTAAACTCAGTAAAAGAAAGTCCCTGTTCTATACGAGCTGAAACAGATTCTTTAGCTAGCATATAATTAATACTAAAATGTTTTCCTATATCTCTTAGTACATCAATAAAAGTTAATTTTCCTAACCAATCATGATTATTTCGTACTTTTACAGAACTTTCAATGTTCTCCACTTCTAAAATTTTGTTAATTTGTTTTTTTAATGAATCAGCGTAATATTGTACCGTTTCTGTTGTATTTAATGACCTTTCTGTGGAACGTCCACTTGGGTCCCCTATCATTCCGGTACCGCCGCCGACTAATGCAATTGGTTTATGACCAGCTAATTGGAATCGTTTTAGCATAATTAATGGTACTAAATGACCAATATGTAAACTATCTGCCGTTGGGTCAAAACCACAGTACAAACTTACCTGGTTCGTTTCTAAATGTTTTTTTAGACCTTCATGATCGGTAGTTTGTTGAATTAGTCCGCGTTTTTCTAAATCTTGTAAAATATCCATTACATGCACTCTCCTATTTTAATTTGGCATCTTTCTAAGAAAACAGCCATTTCTAAAAATAAAAAAACTCATCCCTAACTAAAAAGGGACGAGTTATTAAACACGCGTTACCACCCTTGTTGCACAGTTGTGCCACTCGGTATTGTTATCGATGTTTCCACCGTTTCCTTCATAAGAGAAGAAATTGCTCCAGAACGTAATTCATGTTACAAATGTATACTAGTTTCCACCGACCACTAGCTCTCTTTGATAGGGATTTGTAAAACTACTTCATTCTTTCTTAGCTACTTACATATATATAGAATGTTGCTAATAGTGCATGTTCAAAAAGTTGGATGAAAAAGACCGATTCAGCTGAGAAAGCTGCACCTCCACAAGGGTATGACATGTTCACCAGACTTTTTGAACATCCTCTAATAATCTTTATCATATACATTATTAAAATGCAACTAAATTCATCTATCTCGAAAAATATACTTATGATATAATTATAAAAGAATTTTAGGGGGTTTTGCAAATGAAACTGAAAGAGATGTTTCATCAATTAAAGAGAAAGTCTAAATCAGCGTGGAATACCTTTAGAAACTATGAATTTATCAATAAAGTATCGACCATATGGAAAACTGGTAAGATCCAGAAAACTTCACGTATTACATATGATGTTGTTTGGAATATAATATTAGTCTTTTTAATTATAGGTTTCATAGGTGCTTTCTTTGTTGGAGGGGTAGGCGCAGGTTTTTTTGCCTCCCTTATAAAAGATGAACCCGTACGTAGCTATGCAGACATGAAGGAAGATATCTATAATTACGATGAAACGACAAAGTTATATTTTGCTGATAATATTTATTTAGGAGATGTACAAACCGATCTTTATCGGGAAGAAACGACCCTTGATAAAATATCTCCTACCTTAATTCAAGCCGTTATTGCAACGGAAGATGAATATTTTAATGAACATCAAGGTATTGTGCCAAAGGCTATATTCCGAGCATTATACCAAGAAGTATCAAATTCAAATATGCAAAGCGGTGGTAGTACACTCACACAGCAATTAATAAAAAATCAAATATTAACAGATGAAGTATCTTTTGAAAGAAAGGCGAAAGAAATTCTCTTGGCCCTACGGTTGGAACGATTCTTTGAAAAAGATGAAATCCTAGAAGCGTATTTAAACATTGTTCCATATGGACGTAATTCCTCAGGTGGAAATATAGCGGGAATTCAAACAGCTGCACAAGGTATTTTTGGTATTAATGCAGATGAAGTTAATCTTGCACAAGCAGCATATTTAGCAGGTTTGCCACAAAGCCCATCCTATTATACACCATTTAAAAATAATGGTGGTTTAAAAGACGAGGACGGAATAAAGCCTGGCCTAAACCGGATGAAAATTGTTTTAAACCGAATGCTCGATATGGACTATATTACAAAAGAAGAATACGAAGAGGCGATAAACTATGATGTAGTTGCCGATTTCAAAGAAGAAGACAAATCTCCACATAAAAAATACCCAATCTTAACTAGAGAAATTCAATCAAGGGCAACAGATATTATTATGTATCATTTGGCAGAAAAAGATGGGCATTCTAAAGAGGATCTGGAAAAAGATAAAGAATTAAAGAAAAAGTATTCCGCACTAGCATCTAAAGCTATTCAGTCGGAAGGGTATAAGGTTCATTCGACTATCGATAAAAAGATGTACGATGCATTCCAAGAGATTGCAGCCAATTACCAATATTATGGAAATGATAAGAATACGGTAGTAAATAAAAAAACAGGCGAAACAAAGCTTCAATCTATTCAAGCTGCAGCAGTTTTAATTGAGGCTCTACGTCAAGTGACGTTGGTACTGTATTTTAGTCGACTTTTAATATGTATTTGATTATCACACTCTAGGGAAG
>NZ_JAHHXM010000048.1 GCF_019037185.1 Oceanobacillus caeni | reverse complement strand
CGTTCGTCCTGAGCCAAGATCAAACTCTCCAAAAAAGTTTGTTTAGAATTAACATAATTAATTCTATCTCTTAGCTTCTAGAAGTGTTACCTTCTATTTTTAAAAGAAAACGAGTTTCTTTTATCTTAACATACTGGTTGTTTTGTTCAGTTTTCAAAGAGCAAAGTTCGTGTGCTGAATTCCTAACAGCAACTCTATTACTATATCACAACTACTTATTCAATGTCAATAAGTTTTTTATTAATTGTCGTTAATTACGTAACAACAGAAATTCATTATATGATTTCTAAGAAAGAAAGTCAACAAGTTTTTGATTTTTATTGATTATAGTCGACTTTTTGAAACGACAAGAAATATCCTACCACACTATCTAACTACGGGTCAACCACTTTTTAATGATTTTATCTAATTCCTGTTGAGGATAAAAAAATAGAACAATACAAATTTATATCCATTTCTTATATTCCTTTTTATTCTATCTTTGAAAAAGGGATATTAGAAAACCTAAATGACATACGGAAAGATACATAAGATGAAGCTTAATACTATTATAAGTATTTTTAATCCCTAGCAATATAAGTGTGGTATTAGTTTCATTATTATTCAATTCTTTTCGTTGTAAATAAAAATAGGTTTAGACTACTCTTCAAATCCTTTATATTATTCCACTCACCACTAAATTCACATGACATTTTAAATGTGTAATAACATGCTTTTAAGAAGATATCTTATTGTCGCGGCTCTGGGATAAACCTGTTACTCAAATAATCAGTTTTGTGCCAACTGGAATGGATTAAATAACGATAACATGTTATATAACCGAGCAATCCCTTTTTCAATTAGATCTTCTACAAGTTCATCCGTCAAATTAAACATTTCCTTCACCTATCTCTATCTTTGCATTATTAGTACATTTCGGAATATAAATCACATAAAATCGTTTAATAGGTATAATGTTCGAAAGTTAATGAAAATTATTAGAAAACTTGACATAGCTATTAGTAGCCAAATGCCTTAGTTACACTTCCTACCTACTCAAAAAGACCCTCTTCCTTTAAGTAAATTCATTATTACGGGTAATAGTTTTTATGGAAATTCAAGATTAATGATACTCGCAATTATATAAATATATCCAATATATAAATAGTCATTGAATTCTGTAAGATTACTGTTATAATAAAATAATAATTTTTTAGAATAATGTCGAATTTTGTAGAAAGAGGGTAGAATAAATGTCGCAAATGTTAGCTCTGGTTATTTTAATAACCATTTTATTTATAGGAGAAGCCGTGTCTATACGTACAAAAGCTTGGATTCCTTCTGTATTTATTTGTGCAATTCTTTTCTTAATTGGGTATTGGACGTTCTTCCCGAAAGATATTGTTGAAATTGCAGGTATACCGTCCGTCGTGGCGTCGATGATGATTTACTTGCTTATCACCAATATGGGAACGTTGCTTTCTTTGGATGAATTAAAAAAACAATGGAAAACCATTTTGATTGCACTCGCTGGTATTGCTGGAGCAGCTCTATTATTACTTACGATTGGAACGATGATATTTAGCTTAGAAGCGATGATTGTAGCTGTTCCTCCATTGGTTGGCGGGGTGGTGTCCTCACTTATTATGTCCGAGGGGGCACAAGCAGTAGGACTTACTAGTTTATCTGTATTTGCTATCGTCATTTATGTGGTGCAAGGATTTGTTGGTTATCCGTTAACCTCAATCATGTTAAAAAAAGAAGGTAAAAACTATTTAAAGAAATATCGGAATGGTGAATTAACAATAGAGGTATCGAACGAGGCAGCTGCGGCTGTTGAAGATTCTAAACCAAAGCTATTTGAAAGATTACCTGAAAAATATAATACGAGTTTCTTTAAACTTTTCAGATTAATTGTTGTAGCCTATTTGGCATACCTTACTTCCGTTGCAGTGGAACCAATTGTTACGATTCATCCATATGTACTTTGTTTGTTATTTGGTGTTATAGCTTCTAGTATTGGATTTTTGGAAAAAGGTGTTCTTGAAAAAGCAAATGGATTTGGCTTTGCGATGTTTGCTCTATTGTTGTTTATCTTCGATGGACTAAAAAATGCTACCCCAGATATGATGGTAGAAATTCTAGGTTTATTGGTAGGTACAATTGTTATAGGGATTTTGGGAATGTATATTTTCTCTTGGATTATGGGGAAAGTGTTAAAAGTTAGTAAGGAAATGGCATTTGCTGTATCATTAACGGCATTATATGGATTCCCACAAGATTATATTATTACAAATGAAGTAATCGAATCGATGACAAAAGATGAAAAAGAGAAAGAGGCTTTGTTAAGTCATATGTTACCACCAATGCTAGTCGGGGGATTCATAACTGTAACGATTGTGTCTGTTATTCTTGCGGGAGTTTTTGTCACATACTTATAATAATAATAATAGATTCTCAGACTTCAAGGTCCAATCGGGTAAGTACACTTACTCGATTTTTTCTAAATAGTTAATATAGATTTTAGGAGGAGTGATTTAATTGGCAAATAAAGAGAGAGTGAAACAGCATCTTGAAACAATGAGTCAGTATACTGCAACACCAAATGAAGGAATGACGAGATATTCTTATAGTCCAGAAGACGTGAAAACACGGAAGTATATTAAAGAAAAGATGGCAGAATACGGTTTAACTGTAAGAGAAGATGGTCTTGGTAATATTTTTGGCAAGTTAGAAGGAAAGAAAGAATTTGCTCCTAGTGTTCTCATTGGTTCTCATTTTGACAGTGTTCCTCATGGAGGTAATTATGACGGTCCTGCGGGTGTTATAGCGGGGCTTGAAGTTGCAGCTTTATTTCAAGAACACAATATCAAACCGACATATCCACTAGAAGTGATCGCAATGATTGAAGAAGAAGGTTCTCGTTTTGGTGGGGGGTTGATGGGTTCTCGTGGGATTAATGGATTAATTGGTGAAGAGGATTTCCATACGATTCGTGATAAAGATGGAATTTCTGTTATAGAAGCAATGCAAGAAGCAGGGCTCGATCCAACACTCCCTAAACATCGTGATCCAAAAACGATGAAGGCATTTTTAGAATTGCACATTGAACAAGGACCGATTTTAGAAGAGGAAAATATTAGTATTGGGGTTGTTGACACGATTGTTGGTCTGACACAATTTGAAGTGACCATAGAAGGAAAAGCAGGACATGCCGGTACAACACCGATGGATCGTCGTTCAGATGCGTTAATTACTGCAGCAACAATTGTTTCCCAATTGCCAAAACTAGCAAAAGCGGAAGGAAATGGCACCGTCATTACTACTGGTCAGTTTGCTGTCTATCCAAATGGCTCGAATGTCATTCCGGATAAAGTAATCTTTTCGATTGATCTTCGCTCAGGGGAAGAAGCATCGATTCAACGCGTGATGGAAAAAGTAAAAGCACTTATTGAATCATATCAAAAAGATGGCATTAAAACTTCCATCGAGCAGCAATTATATATCCAACCGAAAGAATTAAGTAAAGAGGTTCGATCCTCATTAAAAGAATCCACAGGAAAATTAGGGATTTCTTCTATACCGATGCTAAGCGGGGCTGGCCATGATGCGATGGTATTTTCAGACTATACAGAAGCCGGGATGATCTTTATTCCAAGTAAAGATGGACTGAGTCATTGTCCAGAGGAATGGTCAGACTTAGAACATTTAGCCCAAGGAGTAGACGTATTATTTGAAACAGCAAAAAGATTAACGGAGGCAGAGTAGGATGATTAACAAAGCAATTAAATCATACATCACGGAACACGAAGAAGAACTAATCGCTACACGTAGAAAATTACACAGTGAACCAGAACTATCTTGGGAAGAAGAAAATACGACTGCGTTTATATGTGAACAGTTAGAAGAGTTAGGTATCCCCTACCGCCGAACGGAACCTACTGGCGTAATCGCGGAAATTAAAGGAGGCAAACCAGGAAAAACGGTAGCACTCCGTGGGGATATGGACGCATTATCCGTTCAAGAAATCAATCAAGATTTAGCCTATAAATCTAAATTTGATGGAAAAATGCATGCATGTGGTCATGATGCACACACTTCGATGCTTCTATTTGCAGCAAAAGCATTACATCAAGTGAAAGATGATATTCCCGGAAGTGTTCGACTTTTATTCCAGCCAGCTGAAGAAGTTGCTGAAGGTGCAAAAACAATAATTAAACAAGGTGCCATGGACGGGGTGGATAATGTGTTTGGTATACATATTTGGTCCCAAACCCCAACGCAAAAGATAGTATGTAATCCGGGTCCAGCCTTTGCTGCTGCAGATATTTTCAAAGTAGAGTTTAAAGGAAGAGGAGGTCATGGTGCTATCCCACAAGATACCATTGATGCAGCTGTTGTCGCTTCATCCTTTGTCATGAACGTACAAACCGTTGTTTCTAGAACCGTTGATCCGCTTGACACGGCAGTACTGACAATTGGAAAAATGGAAGTAGGAACCAGATTTAATGTGATTGCAGAAAATGCGGTCATTGAAGGAACCGTTCGTACTTTTGATAAGGAAACAAGAAATCACGTAGAAAAAGAATTAGAGCACTATGCAAATACAGTTGCAAGTCTTTATGGAGCAACAGCTAAAGTAACATATTCTAGAGGAACCAATGCGGTTATTAATGAAGAAATAAGTACACATCTTGTTCAACAAGTAGCCTCTGAAGCCTTTGGCGAAGATGTCATTTATGATCAAAAGCCGACTATGGGGGGAGAAGATTTTAGTTTCTTTTTAGATGAAGCACCTGGAAGTTTTGCATTAGTTGGTTGTGGAAATCCGGAAAAAGACACAGAATGGGCGCACCACCATGGAAGATTTAATATTGATGAAGATGCTCTCATAACAGGAGCTGAATTATACGCACAATACGCTTGGTCTTATTTGAATAAATAAGGGATGCCTCGAACAAAAGCGGAAGCGCCCGTTTAGCGACGTACGGACTGCGCCTGGCCATGCCAGGTGGTCCGATGTTGCCGCGCAAAGCGGCGGTTTTAATCGGACATTCCACTTCCGTAGGAGATAAAGGAAACATGCCCCTTCATAGGGGTATGCCGACGTTGGCCGCAAAGGCCGCACTTAGTCGGCCTTCCTTTAATACTTTGAGTCGATGTTGACTTTCACCACAAGGGTATAAGTGCGACTAAGCCTCTGGTTTCACCATCGGCAAGTCTTCTTTATCGTGTCATGAGGTGAGGGAAGTCTCGCTAGTCGTTGGGCGCTGGAGCTGGACGTGGTCTTCCCTTTGACAAGATTTAATAAGCTAAATTTTTATACTTTCCTTTCTTTTCAAAAACGAGCTGTAAATAATAAATTTACTGCTCGTTTTTTTGGTATCTTAATATGAAATGTAGGAATTCCCTTTCGGCCACAGATATCGGCATTCATATGACAGAAATCAGTATTCAGTCAATAGATATCAGCTGTCACTGCATTGAATATCAGGCATTCAAGCAACAGATATCGGCTTGCATACGAAAAGGGGCTGCCCCAAGTACTACGAGACAGCCTTACCTGCTTTAATATACTTCTAACAATCTATGATATTTTATGCTCTGATTTACTTTTCCTAAAAAATACTCTAACTGTTTATTAGTTCTCTCTAATATCTCTTTATCTATAATCGGATTTTCCTTTGTTTTATCTAATTGACTATCTAGAAAATAAAGTCCTTTTACACTTTGGCCCTTCAAAGATGCTAAAAGTGGCTTAAGTGTATACTCAATTGCTAATAGATGAGAGGCACTTCCTCCTGTCATCAATGGTAGGACAGGAGTGTCTTGTAAAATATCCTGTGGTAAAAGATCAATAAGTGCTTTTAAAATCCCTGAATAGGATGATTTATAAACCGGTGTACCAACGATAACCCCATCTGCCTGTTGTAAATCATAAGTAATGTGTTTAATTTGATCACTATTAAAGTTACCAAATAATAAATCGTCCGCATCCACATCTTTTACGGAAATATGTTTTATCGAAAACCCCTCTTGTTCTACTCGTTTCCCCAAATAATGAAGAACGCGCTCCGACCTTGATGTGGAAGACGGGCTTCCTGAGACAATAACAATATGATCCATAGTAATTCCCCTCTCCGGCAGGCAAAAAGTCTTCCTACCTCCATAACGCAACTAGGGCATTGTCCAGCCTAATAGCGAATGTCAAGTTCTCTAATCATTACTTTTGCCAAAATACCATTTCCAAAGTGACAAACCTATAATGACATAAATCGCAATCATTCCATAAAGCCAGACGGAAAGCATTTCATTTACGAACATTTTTTATTCCTCCTATTCAGCTTTGGCCAACTCAACCTCTTCTTCCCTATCCTTATCCTTTATAACAAAGGCTAAAACAACCATTGCTAGAATCCCAATAAATGTCGCTACTGCCCCAGCTGTCATTGTACTTGGGATAATTCCACCAAAGTATAGAATTAAATACGCTAGTAAACCGATAACCATCGAGCCCTCCGCTGCCCTTGGAGATGCCTTTCGTTTGCTGTAAACCGCATATAAGATAGGTCCTAACGTTCCAGCTGCTATACCGGAAATTCCAATCCACATAATGTCTCCCATATACATCGGTGGTTTAAGGACAATAAGAAATGCTAGTAACCCTACAATTGGTACCGTTATTCTACTAATCTGTAACGCTATTTTTTCCGCTTTCTCCTCCTCTACTCGAACAAATCCGCGTTTTACGAGGAATTTCAGAAAAATATCATTCGCAAATACCGTGGATATGGATACAAACAACCCATCTGTAGTAGACATAGCTGCAGCAAGAATCACGACTCCGAAGAAAGCTACAATAATTGCTGGAAATGCCCATGCTACATACTCCATTAAGGCTAAATCTGCTACCACATCTGCAGGGCCAATTGCCACCCTACTATAAAGTCCACCAAACAAGACAACAACACACAGAGAAGCCGTTATAACATAAGTAAGTATCATTTTTCCTAAATCCTTATCATTCTTTAAACCTAATACTTTATTAAATAGATGTGGAGCGGATGCAAATGCCCACTGAATCGTAATCGCACCTATTATTGCACCAATGGAATAAAAATGAACGGAATCGGGATTAAATACCTTTACTAGATTTCCATCTTGGGCAGCTAAATTGTCCACGATTCCGGAAAGTGTTGTTGTAATCCCACCGTTCCAAAAAATCACAATTCCCGAAACGAACACAATTATTCCAGCAATAGCCATTAAAATTACTTGGACCGCATCCGTATAAATATCAGCTAATGCCCCACCACCAAAAACGTACAACACGACAACAACTGTTATAAGAATCAGACCTACTGTATAATCCATACCAAGTAAATATTCAAAAATTCTCGCTCCCGCTACAAACTGTGCCGAGATATAAAAAATATTAAACAGTAAAATCAAACCTGTACCGACTCGTAAAATATCACTATTATAATAATCGCCTAACCAATCCGGTAAAGAAAGTGATTTTTGTTCTTTATTTAATTCCCTTATTTTTTTGGCAACCATAAGAACTCCTAGAGCTCCTCCACCAATCATGGCGAGAATAAGCCAAAGATTCGACAGTCCCCATTCATAAGACCAGCCAGGATACCCAAGAAAAGTAGCTGCACTTAGATAGGTGGCCGCAAAGGATAGCCCCAACACAACTGGGCCAAGTCCCCCGCCTATCGCAAAATCACGAACACTTTTCGTTTGTTTAGTCCCAATATATCCAAGTGCCAACATAATACCTAGAAATAAAAGGAATCCAACCCACGTATATAATGTTACTGTATTCATCACGTTACCCCTTTTTAGAAAACTTGGCATTCGCTATTAGGTTGGGCGAATGCCTTAGTTGCACTTATGCAGACAGGAAAGATTTTTATACTTTCCTACCTGCCAATGAAAGGCTTAAGCGCCCCCTGAGGCTCATCGCACTATCACAAAAGGTTGCGCAGGGCGCTTTAGCTAGAAACGTAAGGATTAACTATTTCACTAATGGAGACACCTTTTTCGCCGGATGGTTGTCAGGTAAATAAGGTGACCCTGTACCGAATAAGTTTTCTCGCAATGTTTTTCCTTCATATTCGGTTCGATAAATGCCACGTTTTTGTAATTCTGGAACAACATGATCCACAAACTCACGGAATGTTTCTAATGAATAACTCTGTGCAATGTTAAAACCATCTACATCCCCTTCTGTCGTCCATTCCTCAATACGATCTGCAATTTGTTCAGGTGTTCCGACAAATTTCACGGTTCCATTACCAAGCCCATGATTTTGTATTGCTTCCCGTAACGTCCACTTCTTATTTGGATCTTTCGTGTACATATCTAAATTACCTTGAACTGCATCTGTTTCAATGTCTTCAATGTATTGATCTGGATCATATTTCGAAAAGTCAATTCCCGTATGCCCAGAAAGAAGTGCTGCCGTCCCTTCATAACTAACATGATTTTTTAAATCCTCATATTTCGCATACGCTTCTTCCTCTGTGGAGCCGATAATTGGAAGAACCATCGGGAAGATACGAATATCATCCGCATTTCTACCTTGAGCAACCGTACGTTTACGAAGATCTTCGGAGTAATTTTTCAACGCCTCTAAAGAATGACCTTTCGTAAAAACGGCTTCCGCATGTTTTGCCGCAAAGTCACGCCCTCTAGGGGATGCACCAGCTTGGAATAACACAGGAGTCCGTTGTGGTGACGGTTCCGTCAAATGAATTCCTGGTACATTGAAAAATTCACCTTCATGATTGATGGCATGAACCTTTTCAGGGTCGGCAAAAACATCCCCTTCCCGATCATAAACAACCGCATCTTCTTCCCAGCTATGCTCCCAAAGTTTATAAACTACTTCTAAAAATTCATCTGCACGATCGTAGCGCTGATTTTTCGGGAGACGTCCAGATAATCCTAGATTAATAGCTTCACTTTCCAAATACGAAGTCACTACATTCCACGCTACACGACCTTCTGTTAAATGATCGAGGGTAGATAATTGGCGTGCCAATGCATATGGCTGTGCATATGTGGCTGAAACTGTCGGTGCGAAGCCAATATGCTCCGTGACTTGAGCCATTGCGGAAATAATTAACAATGGGTCATGTGCAGGAAGTTGTACGGCATGACGTACCGCTGCATCATGGCTGTTTCCATAAACCGAATAGGTTCCTAATACATCCGCAATAAAAACCGCATCAAATTTCCCACGTTCTAATACTTTCGCTGTTTCCGTCCAAAACTCTAATCGATTATGTTTCGTTCCTTGATCTTTTTCGTGTTTCCATAATCCAGTAGAATGTGGAGAAGGTGAATTTTGCACAAAACCGTTTAAATGAATCTGTTTCCTTTTACTCAATGCGTATCTCTCCTTTTCTTATTTCTCATCATAAGCATTTAGCGCATTTACACTATGAGCAATTGCAGAACCTGCTTTAAGCGCAACTGCAACGAAAATCGCCTCTGAAATTTCTTCTAAGTCTGCCCCAGCTTTCTTCGCATTTTTGGTATGTACATCAATGCAATATGCACAACCTGTTGTATGTGCAGATGCTACTGCAATTAGTTCTTTTTCTTTTACGGATAATTTTCCAGCTTTTATTGCTTTTCCATCAAAATTCACAAAAGCCTGGAACGTTTCTTCGCTTAATGCATTAAATTCTTTCAATCGATTAAAGTAAGATGCTTTATAGAACTCTTCACCTCCACTATTATCAAAAGCGTTCAGTCCATTCACACCATGTGCCAAAGCAGAACCAGCTTTCAGTGCAGTCGCAACAAAAATTGCCTCTGCAACTTCTTCTTTCGAGGAATCATTTTTCTTTGCGTTTCCAACATGTAAATCAATGCAATACGGGCAACCTGTAATATGCGCAACCGCTACTGCAATTAATTCCTTTAATTTAACCGAAAGCTTTCCTTCTGCTAATGCTTGATCATTAAATTTGAAAAAAGTTTCGAAAGCCTCTGGTGCATATTCCTTTAATTCAAAAATCCTCCCGAAATATTCCTTCTTATACAAGCTATCTGTTTTTGTAATTGTCATTCTAAATCTCTCCCTTTACATTTTTTCTTACTAAGAATATAATTTTTCCAATATGTTTAATCGGAATTGTGTTTAAAAATTTTTCCATTTGATTACCCCTCTAAGAAAATGGTAAACAAAAGACCCCTTCTGATGAGAAGAGGTCATATATACCAACCCTCATCGTTCAAGCATCTGCTTGCTGGAATTAGCACCTTATTACTTTAGTAATGGTTGCTGCGGGATCCACGGACCAGGTTCCTACCCCGACTCTTGATAAGGAAAACATATTCAATTAGTAAGAATTAATAACATCTTACATAACCAAAAGGAATCTGTCAACAGGAAATTTTCAGAAAAGGACTTTTTTATCAACAGGGATATTGTCACCAAAAAAATTAGAACCTTTGGCCTAATTCACTATTACCCACAGAAACAATATCTTGGTTGATAGGTCAAACTTTCTTGTATGGTGAAGAATACATACTTCACCATACAAGAGCAGCAAATAAACTTATGCAGTTTTCTTAACACCAGGTTCAGCTTGCTCTTTCTTCCCCCACCAGTTTGCAAGGAGTGGACCTGAGATATTATGCCAAACACTAAAGATTGCACCAGGAACGGCTGCAATTGGCGAGAAATGAGCAAGCCCAAGCGACGCGGCAAGTCCTGAATTTTGCATGCCAACTTCGATAGAAATTGCTTTTTGATCTTTAAAATTAAGTTTGATTGCCTTCGCGAGTAAGTACCCGAACAAATATCCTAAACAATTATGTAGTACGACGACTGCAAAAATGAGAAGTCCTGAAGTCATAATCGATTCTTTATTTACAGCCACAACTGCTGAAGCTACTCCTACAATTCCAATGACTGAAATGAGTGGTAATACTTCCACACTTTTACTGACCTGTTTGCTAAATAGCATCCGGATAACTACACCTAAAACGATTGGTAATAAGACGACTTGGACAATCGACAAGAACATGTCCATGAATGACACGGAAAGCCATTGACTGGCAAACAAATAAGTCAATGACGGAGTTAAAATTGGTGCAAGCAATGTTGATAACGCTGTTACCGTTACGGATAATGCTGTGTTCCCTTTAGCCATAAACGTCATGACATTAGAAGACGTACCTCCAGGACAGCAACCAACTAAAATAACCCCCGCTGCTATTTCTGGCGATAAATTAAATGCATGTGCAAGTCCAAAAGCCGTTAATGGCATGATGGTATACTGTGCAACTACACCGACCAGAACACTTTTCGGAGCCAGAAAAACGCCCTTAAAGTCATCTACACTCAGGGTGAGTCCCATTCCGAACATAATAATTCCTAATAAAAGCGACACATGCGGTGCTATCCACGCAAATACTTGTGGAACAAAGAAGCTAAGCACTGCAAAAAGAATAACCCATAGCGCAAATGTGCTTGTTGCAAAGTTACTAATCTTCCCTAATGTTCTCATACTTGTTCCCTCCAAAGTTGCCGAAAGAGTGTGAATACTCCTCTAGTTATTTAATTTAAAATATTACCATAAATAGAACCTTTAATCTAGTGTAAATTTTTAGAAATATATGTACAGGGGAGGCCATTATAGCTTATATGATCTTTTATATACTAATCGTGGCATAAATAGAAAAAAGACATAACCTGCCATATAAGCAAATTATGTCTTCTTTCCCTATCCTTCTACATTTTCTCCATTTCTAAACTTAGAAACTTACTAAGTCAAGGAATCCTGCCCATTCCCAGACCTTTAATCAAACGTATCCGTCCGTCAAACAATACCCCCTAAAAGATAAGTTTCAAAGGTTAGAATGGAGTGGGACGATGAATCCCGTTTTTCCAATTTTCCTCCCAAGTATTAGCGATATCATTTACCGTACTATAAATAATAATTACATATTTCTATTTGCCCAAAAAATAAATCGCTTACATTTACTTGAAGGTAAAAGGGAAAAAGTCAAACTCTTTACGTTATATAGTATAATTCAGAGAAAATAATTCGTCAATGCTTGCAATAAGTTGCATTTATTTTCATAAGATCTGACTTTCATAGAATTTTAAATTCAACATGATTTTCGTGAATCCAGTATTCCCAATACCAAAATGCGAATATCAGCCATTTTCCCGTGAACTTTAATAAAACATCCCATACCAACCCGTCATAGTTAACTTTGAAAATATTTTTGTATAGTTTTACCTAATATTGGAAATAACAGTAAGGAGTAAGTAGAGAGGATTGAAGATATGAATGATTTTCAGAGCAGTATCCACACTGGCGATGATTCCATTGTCATTGGTTGCTCTCGACATGGGGCAATGAGTGGTGCTGCATACGGTAGTTACATAGGTAGCAAGATTGCCGGTTCTACCGGAGCAACGACTGGGTATATCCTTGGTGCCATTATTGGTGCAGTTTTTGGCCCCGATGATAGTTTCAAAAGTAATAAGACAATTCAGCCCGAACATAACTCGGACATGAAACAATTACTTTAACCAAGGGGACCCTGGGCGACCCATCTCTATCTTAGAAGGCACAACTGGTATTATTACTAGTTATGTCTTCTTTTTATTCGTTAATTTTTTTACCTTACATACGATTTTTTCAGTGCAAAATTATTTCACCATACTTTTAAGCAGATTGGTCTTCTTATTTTTTTAGGATATTCAAAATAGCCTTCAGAAAATCCTCATAGGAAGAAAAATATTTATTCCGCTGGTTATACCACTTTCGAACCGTTTCTACTAACCAAAACGGTACAGAATTCCCATCAATCAAATGATAGTATTGCTCATATCCTTTTTTTAGATGCTCCCACCTAAAATCATTACCTGGTTGAATGTATTCGGAGACATCTAGTATTTTGGCCCTTCCATTTTGTAATAAAATATTTTTCAAATGAATATCACGTGGATTAAGTCCCTTTGAACGAACATATTCTCTTGCTGCCTCCACGTCATCTATCACTTGTTCAGGGATATGAATCCCTTGTAGAACGCAATCAAAGAGTGTATTTCCTTCCTCGTAGCTCAGAACGAGGTAATCGTCGTAGGAAGCAAA
This sequence comes from Oceanobacillus caeni, assembly GCF_019037185.1. GTDB lineage: Bacteria > Bacillota > Bacilli > Bacillales > Amphibacillaceae > Oceanobacillus > Oceanobacillus caeni. The sequence continues at coordinate 6,313 of NZ_JAHHXM010000048.1, read as the reverse complement.
ACAGGTTGAAAAGAAAGGAGAATTTCCTAATTTCTTATAAACTTCTGCTTCAGCTTTTACTTTATCTACTTTGTTTATTGCATATTTTTTAAATGCAAAAGCTGGAACTTTTAAAGATTGAAACACGGCCGCATCTGTCCCGACCCCTATACACTTCAAATCTTTAGCATGACCACTTATTGTTACAGGTTCGTTGTTTGGATTTGAAAAAACGGTAATTTCAGAAAGCGAATCTCGTACTATATCCCAATCATTTTCCATATGAAATCTCCCTTTTTAGATTTTTAACTATAGACGCGCAACATGTCTAAAACCCTTAATAACTATCTTTGATTTATTCCTATATAAGGAATTTACCCGTTATCTTAATATCTAAAATAGTTTCCGTATTACATCCAATCTACTTTCATTTAAACCTTAGGCTTTCGATTCCTTGAAATATACAAGCGGATAAAAAGGTTTATTAATAATATTGATTATATTTATAGTCCTCAAGATATATTACCTCGGCTTTTCTACTACATACGAATAATGCAAGTATAAGTTTTATATTCCACGAACGGCGCTCTTTTGTGGCATAGACAATTTGATACTTATCCAAATAATTAAATTATTGTTAACTAATCTTTCTAATAATGGTAATATTCTTTCAAAGGGGTTAGTTTTATTCTTAAAAGTGGAGGGAGAAAATTAATAATGAATAAGCTAGAAGGTTTAAAGAAAATGATAACAGGAGAAATTCCTGGTCCACCAGTCGCACAGGTACTTGGGTTTAATGTCGTAGAGGCTGAGGAAGGAAGAGTTGTTATAGAATTGGAAGCTTCTGAAAGACTTCATAATCCCATGGGTACATTACACGGCGGGATATTATGCGATATAGCTGACGCAGCAATGGGTTATGCTTTTTCGAGCACGCTTGCCGAGGATGAACTTTTTACGACAATGGATATTAAACTAAATTTTCTTAAACCTATTTTTCAATCGAAACTTCGAGCTGAGGGAAAATTAATAAAGAAAGGTTCCACAGTCGGATTACTGGAATGTCATGTATACGATGAAAAGCATAGCCTCGTTGCACATTCAACATGCACATGTATGATTTTGAAGGGAAATTCGAGTGGAAAGAGATTAAAAACGGAATAAGGAAACTTTAGGAAGGAATTAAGTAAACCAGGCTAGATTAGTAATGAATTTTTTGTAACGATTAAGGATTCGCCCGACTGAGTAACGAGTTAAACCCAACAAGCAATCAAATGCTTATCGGGTTTAACTTTCTTTAATATATGGTTCTTCGTATGAACACTAAGGTCTTATTTTTTACCTCGACTTATTACTAGGTGCAAACCAACCAATTAGGGCAATACCAACTAATACACCATAGAAGATTATCGTCCAAATGGTACTGTGAGGAAAATCATGATCTAGAACACCTATATCCTCATGGGCGAGAGTAATAACCGCCAGTTTGACCCCAACCCACGCAACAATTACATATGCTGTTGTTTCTAATGCTGGACGTTTTTCAAGAAGTTGCACAAACCAGGTTGCTGCAAACTTAATCAAGATAAGTCCAGCAATTCCTCCAAGAAGTACAATAATAAATTGTCCTCCATCCATTCCTCCAAAATTATCTAACGGTGAATCTGGAAGACCAAGGGCAAGAGCAACTGCAGCTAGAATCGAATCAATCGCAAAGGCTAAGTCAGCTAATGCGATTTTCCCTACTGTGGGCCAAAAGCCTTTACCAGCTGATTCCTTCTCATCTTCTTTATGAATATCCTTATTTTCTTTCCCAAACCGTGCCTTGATGACATGCTTTAATCCTAAGTAAAGAAGATAAGCCGCTCCTATCGCTTGTATCTGCCAGACATTAGCAATAAAGGAAATAGCAAAGAGTGCAACAAATCGAAAAGCGAAGGCCATAATGATTCCGTAATTTATAGCTCTTTTTTTCTGTTCTTCGGGTAAATGCTTGGCAATAATGGCTAGAACAAGGGCATTATCAGCCGACAACATTCCTTCCAATCCAATTAGTATTAATAAAGTCCAACCATACTCTAGCCATATTGACTCCATGAACTTCTCCCCTATCTTTGACTAAAAGTAAAATTTCCACTAACTATATATTTTGTTAATGTACCGCAAGTATTCCTAAATAATTATACCAAAATTATAAAGAAGTCTTCCATCAGAGGAGGGCCTTCATCCTGCACTTATAGTTATTCGCACTTATCGGACTCCCACCTACCCTTTTTGTTCCCAAGAAACTTGAGGTGGGAGTCTTACTAACATCGAATGTTTAGAATGGAATTATAAGTTCATGTTCAACAATAAGAAGTTAAAGAACTTTGCAAACACATTACTAATACAAACAACATCTGCTCTTGAGATAAACCACTTATATCAGTTATGATAAAGAGGACTTCCCTTTATCCCCCACTGATGGGACCAATACGGGAAGTTGATCTTTTACCTACCGGAAGCTTGAGGTGGGATAAAAACAAAATACAAGAAAAAGAAGTGAGCTAAAAGATGAATTGGCGCGAGAGCATTAGAAATTACACACCTTGGAATGAACAAGAGGCAAAAGATAAAGCAATCATGTTAAAATGTATGAATACGTTTAAAGATGTCCTAACACGGGATAACGAAATTGCCCATATTACCAGTTCAGGTTTTGTCGTAAATAAAAATAGAAATAAAGTGTTAATGGTGCACCATAATATTTACAATTCCTGGTCTTGGACAGGTGGACATGCGGATGGGGAAGAAGATTTATTGCAGGTTGCAGTTAAAGAAGTAAAAGAAGAAACCGGAGTCCAACATGTGCAGCCTGTTCACGAGAATATTCTGTCACTAGATATTTTAACGGTCATCAGCCATTATAAAAATGATAAATATGTTGCCCCTCATCTACATTTATCTCTTGCTTATTTATTAGAAGCAGACGAAAATGATCCGCTCTTCGTAAAACCGGACGAAAACAGCAATGTTCAGTGGATTCCTTTTGAAGAGGTAGAAACCTATTCAAATGAACCCCACATGGTTAAAATATATAAAAAAGTGATAGATAAAATTCAAGGTTAAAACAAAACTCGTATCATGGAATTCCCTCCATCATACGAGTTTTCAAATTAATAACCGGAATCCTCCGAAGTAATATTATCAATCATGGTATAATCATATTTTTGTAAAGGTTTTTCAGCTGGACCTTCAATCACGTCACCCGTATAAGTAAACCTTGATCCGTGACATGGACAATCCCAACTACGTTCCCCACTATTCCACTCTACCTCGCAACCAACATGGGTACAGGTTGTGTCCACAATATGCAATTTCCCTTCTTGGTCTCGGTAAGCACCTTTTCTTTCGCCATTTATACGAATAACCGCACCTTCATCATTCTCTAACGTATTCGGGTCTGTATTACTCGTTTGTAACTTTCCTTTAATTAGATGTCCTGCAACGTTCGCATTTTGAACAAGGAAGTTTTTAATACTAGGTGTCGCATAAAATCTTGATGGGGTATACAGTTCCCGGAAACTATTCTTCTTTCCTAATACAATGTCCTTCATTAAAAGTGCTGCGGCTGTGCCATTGGACATGCCCCATTTTCTAAAACCTGTTGCAATCAAAATGTTTGGCTGACCAGGGGTTATTTCCCCAATATAAGGGACTTTATCTAATGTAGTAAGATCTTGAGCCGACCATCGATACGAAATATCTTCCAGACCAAAAACACTTTGGCCAAACTCCTCCAATGCATCGAAGTGTTTCATCGCGTCGGTACTTTGACCCGTTTTATGGCTTTCCCCAACAAGAAGGACCATTTCTTCCCCATTGATAGTCACAGAGCGAACGGAACGCGTTGGTTTATCCGCACTAATATACATTCCTCCAGGAAAGTTCTTCTTAGGTTTTGCAGCAACAACATAAGCACGATCCGCATACATTCTTGTTGAATATAACCCCAATCCTTCAAAAAACGGAAAATGCGAACAAGCAAGTACATATTTAGCAGTTACCCGAAAATCTTTACTAGTTAAAACAGTTGGATTTTCACCTGTTTCAATGTTGACTGCCGTTGTATTACTAAAAATTTGGACCCCTTTTTCCGTAATCTCGTCTACAAGTTTGACTAAATATTTTAATGGATGGAACTGCGCTTGGTTCCGCATAACCACTGCATTTCTTATTCCTAAATCGAATGGAAGCTTTTCTACTAACCCGCCATCAATGCTAAGCTTTTCATATGCTCGTACCTCTTTTTTGACTTTTTCTTCATATTCGTCTGTCGTGGAATAGACGTAGGAATCCTGCTCCTTAAAATCACAATCGATGTTCAACGTCTCAACCGTATTTTTTATAAACTTTAACGCTCCCATATTAGCTTCATAATATAATCTTGCCTTACTTTTGCCCATGTTCGTAATGAGCTCGTCATAGATTAAATCATGTTGGGCCGTAATTTTTGCTGTAGTATGTCCTGTTGTTCCACCAAGGAGCTGATCCGCTTCTAAAATAGCAACTTTTTTTCCTTCATTCGCTAAAAGATAAGCAGAAGTAATCCCAGTAATTCCACCACCGACAATACAAACATCCACTTCAATATCTTTATCTAAACTTGGAAACTCCGGAAGCTTAACAGAATCTCTCCAATATGACTTAGTAATATCTGGCAATTTCTCAGGCATAATACCCCTCCATTATGTAGTGAATCATACTAACAGATTCTCCATTTTTAGATGGTAGTATACAGAACCCTTTTAAAAAAAACGACACTAAAAATAAACCTAGGAACTTTTCCCAGGTTTAATCCTCATGTTTATTCAACGTGAACTCAGCAGTAATTTCCCCTACCTTTTCACCTACTGTATTAAAAATCGGCTCTTTCTCATACTTAAGGAGTCTTTCTACCATTTTTTTGTCTAATATATTTAGTTGTTCCAGTACCTTCATTGCAGCAACATAGGCCCCACGATCATTTCCGTCTTCTACTTTAATCGCAATACCAAGCCCTTCTTCGACCAAACCTATTCCTCGCATTCCTTCTGCACCCATTTTAGATACTAGTTTTCCCTTTAAAACTTTCATTACATCCGTGTCAAAACGGTCTTTTCCAGCTACAAGTCGCGGATGAGCCATCATACTATTCCTAATTCTTTCTAAAGCATCACGGTGTGTCATGTCTTCTAATTGATCAGGTCTAGCTAAACGTGCGAAACCAAGCGCAAAATTCTTAAGAGGTAAGTAATGAGTTGGCAAGCCACAACCGTCAATCGCTGCTTCAATATCTTCTCTTTTCATACCAAAAACATCAGCCATAATATCGATAATTCGTTGCTGCAGTGGATGAGATAACTCATAATATGTTTTAGGGCTTTCGTTCAAGTATAAACTAGCAGCAATCATTCCTGTATGCTTCCCTGAACAATTATTAAATACTGGCGAAACATCTCCACCATTTCGAATAACCGTTTTATACCCTTCTATATCTTTTGGGATTTGCGGACCACAATAAAGATCAGATTCCTTGATATTAATTTTTTCCATCATCCCAAGTACTGTCGACCGATGGATTTCTTCCCCACTATGCGAGGCACAGCTTACTGCTATTTCTTCATCAGTGAAGGAAAAATGTTCCGCAGCCCCACTTTCTATTAAAGGGATCGCCTGAAAGGGTTTTAAAGCAGAACGTGGAAAGGTCAATCTCGACGGATCCCCATATGAATATTTCAAATTCCCTTTTGTATCTACAATAGCTATATGAACATCATGGGTACTTTCTAAAAAACCACCGCGATATACTTGTATCGGTTTTGTCATGTTTGCATCCAACTCCTCGTTATTGTTAATTAAATCAAACCTTTAAGGCACAATCATAAAAAGTATTTTTAAATGCATACCCTTATCCCTCATTTTACACCAATTATACTTTATAAGGGCACGAGATCTATTTCTATTTTCCTTTATGTTAACCGCTTCCCCTTGATTATTATATACTAATCTTAATCTCATTACATGGAAGGCCAAAACTAGCTTTCCTTCATAGAATAATTTTGGTAAACCCCCTGTGAATCTTGTATTTTTGAATATGTATGCAAACATAAGAGAATCTGGAAATTTAGAAGACTAGTTAAATAATCAATTAAGGCCTTTAATATATATTTAAGCAGTGTGTTTTATGTAAGAAGATGGAACGTAGTATGAAGATATCGTAAGGATGATATACATAAACCTTAATTATTCATAAAAAATCCTTGAGCGCCTAAAAATGCATATCTACCAAGGAATCCAGCTAATTTAGTCATGC
>NZ_JAHHXM010000047.1 GCF_019037185.1 Oceanobacillus caeni | reverse complement strand
TACATTTATGATAGAGCGCCTTTTCTTTTTTTTCTAGAATTTTGTTTCAAATCCCCGAGAACTATTTTACACATAGGACTTGTTCATAAAATGGTTCATAGTCATAACCAGCATCCATTACCTCATAGCGCAAAAACGGAAGAGGAAGCTCATCCACACCCTTTAATAGTGGGATTGCAGCCTTCCCATCATTCAAACTTCCCGACGAAAAAAGAGACTGTAAAATGTATTGGCTAGATGTACCAACAGCTAAATGTCCTTTGTAGCCGTACCAGAATACATTTTTACCTTCGCTGTTCTTTTTCACACCCCATTTTGGGTCCCTGGGAACTTCAGCACGCAATTCAGCTAAAGGTACGTCCAATTGAGCTTCGATTTTCTTTTCGAAAATGGGAAGATTAGCTTCTTTTTCTGCCTGTTCTATCAGCCATTGTTCCCGCTCATCCTTGGATTTACGCCCACGTTTTTTTGGTTCGGATTTTGGTTTTTCTTCTTTTGGTGGCGCTTGACCACGTGCTTCAAAATGAGTTGCGTCAATAGCTACAGTGTCATCGGTGATAAAGCCTTCCGCTATTGCCTGAAGGACCACTTTTTCTTGTTCCTTTTCGAGGATCTTAGAGTCACTTAGCCTCGTTAAAACTCGAGAATAAGCCGCTTCTGAAGGGGTGTTATCAGAAACAAGAAATCCACAATTCAATTTAAATACAAAGTCGTCATTTAGTCGCTTGATTAAATCTTTTATCGTTGGGATGCGCTCCACAATTCGTACAAACATAGAAATAATCATGGCAGCGTAATTCAGTTCCACGGGTGCACCAAGACGTAACTGTTTGTTTATTTCAAGGTAGATAGAATCTAAATCTACCGCGAAAATAATCGATTCATAACGTTGGGTAGGTTCCATCTCGTATAATTCTTGGATGCCAAATAAGCTTTGTTGTCGTATAATGGTCATAGGAAGTATTCCTCCAGTCTTTTTTTGGTTGTTATAGTCGACTACCATTATACAGGATCTGGGGAGGTACTTCCTTTTTTGTGTTTCAAACCCCTTGGGGCTCAAGGGCTAAGAATTATGAAATTTACTCCTATAACCAAATAAAAAGAAGTACTAATATGAATGAGTATCTATATTTTCAATTTCCAATTCTTTGGCTACATCACTTATGATTTGTCCAAGTTTGTATATAAAAAATAGCAAGGTGATTTTAACTCCTTTGGTATTTTTTGACAGAACCAATATACCTTGTTATTATCAGTTTTGGATTTGTCAATATTTTCATATAAAGTGGGGGGAGAAAGAATGTTTAAGAAAATATTAGGATCCTTGACTTCATTGGTAATGCTATTATCGATTTTTTGAGTCTATGGTCAACAGGTTAGTGCTTCAACAGTAGAATTTACTGAAGAGGTATCTGAAGATTTAGTGCTTGATTATGCTAGTTTTGGCAAGGATTATGAGATTAATGGTGTTAAAGTTTTTGGTGATGACTTCATTGAAAATGAAAAAAACTACCTTAATAGTCGTAATGTATCTTTAGTTAGTACTAATCCAGGTGGGGTTCAAACCTACTCTGTTCCAAGTTACGCTGTAAAAAAATCTCTACAATGGGCTATTAAAAATACTACAACTATTACAAATTATGTTGGTAAAATCCTAGGAAAAGATGCAGCAGTTAAAGTTGGTCAAGTAATGAACTCTCACGTAAAACCAGCTTTGAGAAAGCTAGAAAAGGCGGAAAATTTAACCTATGGTAAAATGGAAACTGCGATTAAAGGAGCACTTGAGGGACCAATTGGTAAAACTCCGGCTAGAATTGCAGCTAGTGTAATTGTAGAAGCCATCAAAATTCTTGCTCCAGTTTAAAATATTAATTAGTGAGGGATAATATGTTCAATGTTTCAGAATTAGAGGCCAGAGTACAAAAAATAGAAGATAGTCTCCCACAAATTGATAGACTTGATCAAGAGGTCTACAGTTTGACTCAAAAACTTGAAAAGGCAACTAATCTACTAATCGATATTATTGAAGAAAAAAATAGGTTAGGTGTTCATGATTTAGAATATGTCTTCTTAAAATTAAATATTGATGGAACTAAGTATCACGAATTACCCTTATTAATTAGTAAAACTGAGAGGGAATTTAGAAAAACAGGTAAATTCCCTACCATCCAGGAATTCCATCAAAAGGTAATTGAATTATTTTCGCTTACTGAAGACGATCAAAAAATCTTCACATTAGAAGTAACTAAAAATGTGCTAGAAAAATTTATGAATGATGAAGATAATACATTTCCTGTTTGTAAAATGATTCTTTCGAGTCACTAGTATTTGAAGAGGCTGGGACACAACTAGCCAAAAATAGTAAATTAAAAAGGTTCCAGGCAATAAAAAATTTGCTTGGAACCTTTTTTGTGTTTTTTTCATCTTCCGCCACTATTTTCCCGTCCATGGCGACGCTTTTTCTCAAGTTCACCGCCATCAACACAAATGCTAATTCATTTTTCACCTTCTGTTTTCCCCTAACGGAAAAACGAGTGAACCCCAAATTAGCCTTCATAAAATCGAACACTGGTTCTACATCGGTTTTACGTTTTCCGTAAATTTCACCAGTTTTCTCGACTGAAAGCTTTGTACGTACATATTCTTTTTGGGACTCCCACTTTTCGTTCATGTAGACCGTTCGATTGTTCCCTTCTTTTGCTTTCGTGCATAAATCGCGGATTGGACAGCCCGAACAGTCCTCACATTCGTACACTTTAAATTCACGGGTGAATCACGTACCTGTCTGTTCGTTTGGAATGATGGCTAAACCATACTTTCCATCCGTTTGGGTACAGAAAAGTATCTTCGTCCTCCTTATATTCCCAATTATCTACATGAAAAGCGTTGTTCTTATGCTTCTTTTTCTTCTCCTTTCGATATTGATTGTATGTAATAAGTGGTGTCCGATTTCGGTTCTCGATGACATCTTCATAATTCTGTTCACTGCCATATCCTGCATCCGCGACAATGTGTTCTGGCAGTTCGAAAAAGTTTTCTTCATTCAAGTCGAGAAAAGAAATTAAGGTGCGTGTATCTGTTGGGTTTGGGAAAACATCGTAAGCGAGCACGTATTGACCCTCCGTTGCAATCTGGACATTGTAACCGGCTCCGTTCTTCATGTAGTCGTCCTTCATGCGTATAAACGTCGCATCCGGATCCGTCTTTGAATAACTATTGCGGTTACCGAAAATCTCCATATCGTTTTGATACTTTTGTTTGCGAGTGATGAAATTCATCAATTGCTTCCGAGATTGTTTTGGTAATTTGCGTTCAGAACGGAGCTTTTTCCGTTCACTCCCAACTTCAGATGCTTCAATTGCTTTATTATATTCCTCGATTTTCTCGTCTAACTTTTCGACTACTTCTTCCATTTCTTTGACGGAAAGTTCCTCTTCTTTTTCTCGCTCTATTGCTGGGATGATCTCCTTCTCTAACAGCTCATCATACAGTTGATTGGACTTTTCAATTAGCTTATCACTATATTTTTCAACGGATTTCCGCCACACAAAGGTGAACTTATTTGCGTTCGCTTCGATTTTTGTACCATCAATAAAAATCGCTTCCTCTTCAATCAATTCCTTTTCTACGAGCTGATTTCGGAACTGGACAAAGCATTCACGTAGTATGTTTTCAATGAGTGGATTAGAACGGAAACGATTGATGGTGCGATAGCTGGGTTCATGTCCTTGAGCCAACCACATCATGCGGATACTATCCTGTAATAAAGCTTCTATTTTACGACCAGAAAACGCGGATTGCGTATATCCACATAAATTGATTTTCAACATCATACGAGGATGGTACGCAGGACGGCCGGTTTGTCGTACGAAGTCCTCGAAAGCCTCTTCCGGAATACTCTCGATAAGATCATGGATCGCAAAGGCAATATCGTTTTCTTTCAATTTAATTTCTAAATCTAGCGGCAAAACTACTTGGTTCATGGTATAATATTTAAACATAAGGACACCTCCAAAATTATTGTTTGCTTACTTTAATTTTATCAAAAGGTGTCCTTTTTGGTTATTAAAATAACGACAAAAAAGGCGTGGGGTCTACACTTTTTAGTGTAAGCTCCAACGCCTTAATTTTTATTTACTGGGGTTTTGTCCCAGCCTCATTGTAATAATTGTAGGATTTCCTTGTTTCTAAATCATCTGTGTACGACTGGTAAATCTGTTGTTATCAATAACAAAGATTTATCTAAAACTTCTACTCCAGCTATTTAATAAATAAGGTGAAAAACCTCTTGGTAATAATAGTTGAAAACACCGACATATAACAAATGCTTTGCTACAAGTCGGTATTTTCTTCGTATTCAATTATATCGCCAGGCTGACAATTTAATGTCTGACAGATTTTTTCTAATGTGGCAAAGCGAATTCCACGCGCTTTACCTGTTTTTAGTATGGATAAATTAGCTTGAGTAATATCAATTTTTTCTGCTAACTCTTTTGAAGTAATCTTTCTTTCTAGCATTACCCGATCAAGATTAATTTTTATCATTAGGGCTCCCACCTAAATCACGTTATTAGAATCGTCTTGCAAAGATATGCCGTATTTAAAAACCACATAAAGCGTATAAATGATAGCCAATAGAAGAATGTTTCCTATTAAACTTGGCGAGGAATCCGAAAAAATACCACTGACATTGTACGCATGGGCTTGTGCAAAGAACAGCTGACTAATAAACTGCAAAATGGTAAAGCTAGTGATTGAGATTAAGATTAGTTTGAGGTATGTAAGATTTTGAGAAACAAAGAAATGTTGTTTATAAATATTATCAATCATTTTATGTAGAGCGTACATAATGATAAACAAACAAGCGATGATTGCTAGAGCGACTAGGCAAGAAAGTACCAAAAACCATACGGATAGGTCTGTGTTTGTGTTTAAATCTGCATACTGTAACAATTGCTTTCTGACTCCGTTTGACACAAACAATAAGGCTCCAGACGCAAATAATAATATTAATCCAGCAAATGCAAATAAAACTTGAGCAATTAGCGACACAATTGACAGAAACTTTAGAACAGCCTTGGTAAAAAGATTCATTAGATATGCCCCCCTTATAATATATATTATTCTAAAACAATAATGGATTATTGCAAAACAGTAATTCCCTATTGCCCTAGGCCTTTTTATTTAACGTAAAATAAGGGGGGGCAAGGTGTTTTTTAATCAACCTTTATTCCAAAGCCATAGCTGATTTTAAATTGACGCGGTCAAATAAGGTTTAACCACCTCTACATATTTTGGATAAACGCGCTCCCAACTAGCTTTTCTATCCTTTACCTCTTCTCCGTTAAGTAATGTTTCGATAACTTGTAAACAAACATGCCAGCCTGCTAAGTCCTTTGCTGTATGTTCCGTTATTTCATATAGAAATTGTTTGAAAATCAATTGACAATGGCCATCCTTATCGTTCAGTTCAAATCTTACTGTGTTCTTGGGTGGCCATACGAATTCCAATACTTCTTCCATCTTCACGTCTAGAATTTCCATCTTTTCGTAGTTTCCATCTTGGAAGTCAAATAAAATATGTCCGCCTTTTTCCAATGATTTCACTTCAAGTTCAGAAAACCATTGTTTTAACTTATCATTCTCGGTTAAGTAATCCCAAACCTCTTTAGGTGAATGTTTCATCTCTCGTTCAAATACGGCTACAGGTACGTCATTGAGTTTCTTTATCGTTGCGAGCATGTTGAGCGCCTCCTTTTTCATAGGATAGCTTTAATTAGGGGGAGATTCAATTATTTTGCTATTAGGGAATAAAAAGCAATTATAAAAACGGTTGCAAAATATGTATATACAAGTTATACTATGAATTATAGAAGTTGTATATACAAGTTTAGTTGAAGCTAGGGAGGTAGGCTTTTTCTTCCTACGAATGATTGATAAATCACCAAAGAAGGAGGACTAGTGATGAATAACAAAGAATGGATCTATGCACCACTAAGTGGAAAAGTGCAAAAGTTGGAGAATGTCCCAGATCCTACTTTCTCTAATAAGTTAATGGGGGAAGGTATAGCGATTGAGCCGTCGGAAGGAAAAGTCGTTTCTCCTTTTGATGGGGAAGTTCTACTAGTTGCCGAAACAAAACATGCAATAGGTTTAAAGAGTAAATCCGGAGTTGAAATTTTAATTCATATTGGTTTGGAAACGGTAGCGCTCAATGGAGAAGGATTCGATCTTAAAGTAAACCAAGGCGATCAAGTCAAAAAAGGGGACTCTTTAATTTCTTTTGACTTGGAGTTGATAAAGGAAAAAGCATCAAGTACCATCACTCCAGTTATTATTACTAATGGAAATGAATTTGAGTTAGATCATACAACAGCCAAGTCTTCGGCCATTTTAGGAGAAACTAAATTGTTCCAAGTATCTCAAGTGGGTCAAGAGAAAAAGGCTGAAAAGAAAACAAAGGACAGTTCCGTACCATACGGAAAAGAAGCAAAAGAAATTGTAGCTGCAATTGGCGGCGAAGAAAATGTAGATATGGCAACACACTGTGTCACTAGATTACGGTTTGCTTTAAATGATGAAAAGAAGGTAGATTTAGATGCATTAGAAAGCATCGACATTGTGAAAGGGTCCTTTTCAACAAATGGGCAATTCCAAGTCATTATTGGGCAAGGAACCGTTGATAAAGTATATAAGGCAATGGTACAAGAAACAGGGATTTCAGAGGCCTCAAAGGATGAAGTGAAGCAAGCTGGTGCAGAGAAACATCAAAATATACTTCAGCGAGGAATCAAAATTTTAGCTGATATTTTCATTCCGATATTACCTGCTATTGTTATGGCAGGTCTATTAATGGGGATAAACAATGTTTTAGTTAATCCTATATTTACAGAACAATCGATTATTGAAATGTATCCGCAGTGGGCTGGAATAGCAGATATGATTAATATCATTGCTAATACGGCGTTCACATTTTTACCGGCTCTTATTGGTTGGTCAGCCGTGAAGCGGTTTGGTGGAAGTGAATTATTAGGAATAGTATTAGGCTTAATTCTTGTACATCCTGATTTGATGAATGCTTGGGGTTATGGTGCTGCCGCAGCGGAAGGCGATATCCCTTCATGGAATCTATTTGGACTAGAAATTGAAAAGGTGGGGTATCAAGGTCAAGTATTACCTGTTTTAGTTGCATCATGGGTCTTAGCCAAAATTGAAGTCTTTTTAAGGAAACGTGTTATCGATTCCTTGCATTTATTAGTTGTTGCTCCACTAGCTTTATTAATTACTGGTATTCTTGCATTTATATTAATTGGACCAATCACGTTTACTATTGGAAGCTGGATTACAACTGCAGTCGTTTCTGTTTTTGATATGGCACCGGTAGTAGGAGGATTATTGTATGGAGCATTATATGCACCGCTTGTTATTACTGGGATGCATCATACATTCCTTGCTGTTGATTTGCAATTAATCGGAACAATTGGCGGTACATTCCTATGGCCAATCTTGGCACTATCTAATATTGCCCAAGGATCAAGTGTATTTGGCATTATGTTAGCTACGAAGGATGAAAAATTAAAAGGTTTAGCAGGAACTTCTGGTTTATCAGCTTGGTTAGGGGTAACGGAACCAGCGATGTTTGGTGTGAATCTTCGTTATAGGTATCCATTCTATGCGGCGGTAATTGGCACGGCCATCGCGGGAGCATTTATTTCTTTTGGAAAGGTAAAAGCCTCCTCTGTTGGTATTGGTGGTATACCTGCACCATTGTCTATTTTTCCAGAAAGTTGGATTTCCTTCTTAATTGGTATGGTTATTGTTATCGTTGTACCTTTTCTTATTACATTCATCATTGCTAAACGAAAACTACGCTAAGAGGAGGAATATGCATGAATGAAACTTGGTGGAAAAAAGCTGTTGTCTATCAAATTTATCCAAAAAGCTTTCGTGATACGACTGGAAGTGGGACGGGAGATATTCAAGGAATTATAGAGAAACTAGATTATTTACATCATTTAGGGGTTGATGTACTATGGTTAACCCCTATTTATAAGTCACCACACAATGATAATGGATACGATATAAGTGATTATTATTCCATTGATCCGACCTATGGCACGATGGAGGACTTTGAGGAATTACTAACGGAAACCCATAAGCGCGGAATGAAATTAATTATGGATTTAGTTATTAATCATACATCGACAGAACATGAGTGGTTTAAACAGGCGATATCCTCTAAAGATAATGAGTACAGGGATTATTACATTTGGAAGGATCCAGTTGATGGAAAAGTACCAAACAATTGGGAATCTAAATTTGGAGGGCCTGCTTGGCAGTATGATGAGAAATCAGGACAGTACTATCTGCATCTATTTGATGTAACTCAAGCAGATTTAAATTGGGAAAATGAGAATGTAAGAAAACAACTAGTGGAAATGATTCAGTTTTGGGCGGAGAAAGGAATTGATGGATTCCGATTAGATGTTATTAATTTAATATCTAAAGATCAAGATTTTCCAAATGACTATTCAGGGGATGGTAGAAGGTTTTACACGGATGGTCCGCGAGTTCATGAATATTTACATGAAGTAAATCAAGCTGTTTTTTCACCATATGATATGATGACCGTTGGAGAGATGTCCTCCACTACATTGGAAAATTGTGTTTTGTATACAAATCCAGAACGGAAAGAATTAGACATGACATTTCAATTTCATCATTTAAAGGTCGACTATCCAGGCGGGGATAAGTGGACAAATGCACCATTCGACTTTATCGAATTGAAGCAAATTCTCTCTAAATGGCAAGTTGGAATGCATGAGGGTGGTGGATGGAATGCATTATTTTGGTGTAACCATGATCAACCACGAGCGGTTTCCAGATTTGGTGATGACGAGAAATACCATAATGAATCAGCGAAAATGTTAGCTACTACTTTGCATATGATGCAAGGCACACCTTATATTTATCAAGGAGAAGAGTTTGGCATGACAAATCCGAACTTTACCTCTATTGAAGAATATCGTGATGTGGAATCTTTAAATGCTTATAAGACCTTGAAAGAAGAAGGAAAGTCAGAAAAGGAAATTTTAGCAATACTAAAGCAAAAGTCACGTGACAATGGAAGAACTCCAATGCAATGGTCTGATGAAAAACATGCCGGCTTTTCGCAAGGTAACCCATGGATCAACGTAGCCGAAAATTACCAAGACATTAATGCCGACAAAGCACTTAAAGATAAAGACTCTATTTTTTATCATTATCAAAAATTAATCGACTTAAGGAAAAAATATGATATTATAACGTATGGTGACTACCAACTGATGATGGAAGATCACCCAGAAGTTTTCGCATACACACGAAATTGGAAAAATGAGAAGCTAGTAGTGTTAAGTAATTTTTATGGAAATGAAATAGAAATCGACGTACCATTGAAAGATGATGCTGGAGTACTTATTTCCAATTATTCCGATGTAAAAAGAAATATATTAAGACCTTATGAGTCGGTTGTATTTTATATGAAATAATTAGAATGATTCTTCCTTTTCTAATGAAGGAGGAATCTTTTTAAATAAGGAAAGATAGAGGGATAGATATGTCTAGAAAAAAGTATTTAGTCATTTATCATGATCTTGTGGATAAAATTCAAACAAATGTTTGGCCTAAAAATTCCTTATTACCATCCGAACATGATTTGTCCGAAATGTATCAGACATCTCGCGAAACGATACGGAAGGCGTTGAATTTATTGGCTCAGAATGGCTATATTCAAAAAGTCCAAGGAAAGGGTTCTGTAGTTATTGATTTTGATACATTTTCCTTCCCAGTTTCCGGGATTGTCAGCTACAAGGAATTGGTGGAAGAATTAGGTTTATCAAGCAAAACAATAGTGAGTCAGCTAGGCTATACGGAAGCGATGGATATTCGATACAAATTAGATGTCTCAGCCAAAGATAAAGTATGGGGCGTTACCCGAGTACGTGAAATCTCAAGTGAAAAGGTAATAATCGATAAGGACTTTTTTAATGAAAAATATGTTCCACTCCTATCGAAGGAGACTTGTGAGGATTCCATTTACCACTATATTGAAAAAGAACTTGGTTTAACGATTAGCTATGCCCAAAAGGAAATTGTAGTGGAAAATCCAACGGAAGGGGATAGAGAATTACTTGACTTAGAGGGCTTTTCTAATGTTGTGGTAATCCGAAGTCTAGTGTATCTTGATGATTCGAGTTTATTTCAATATACGGAATCAAGACACCGACCTGACAAATTCCGATTTGTTGAATTTGCGAGGAGAGTGAGAAGGTAACTGGATGGTGCCTATGTTTGGAACTTTGTCACGGACATTTTAGTTTGAGGAGAACACATTCGCCTTATGAGTGCCCGAACGAGAACGGTGCTGATATCACGGAAGCGAGTGCTGATATCACGGAAGCGAGTGCTGATAACTCGGAGATGAGTGCTGATATTTCGTGGATGAGTGCTGATATCCTGAGGCTGAGTGCTAATATTTCGTGGGTGAGTACTGATATCTCGAAGGCAAGCTTGTGCTGATATCCCGAAACAAGTGCCGATATTTTGATATTTGCAAGAAGTTTTTAGAAGGTGAATCCATGGAAAATAGCCCATGTTTAAATTACATGGGCAACCATTAGCAAGAGATAGGTAATCCCGCTATTAAAAAAGCATTTCAACCCCTAACCAATGGAAGAGTACAACATCGGAATGAACCACCCGATTTGATGATTTCAGAAAACTCTACCTCTATAACATCAAATCCTCGGCTATTTAATTCCTTGTTCAAACGTTTGTTTGAAGAAATACTAATTAGTTTTTTATTACCAATGGAAAGGACATTGGGGCCTAAAGAAAATTGTTCCTCTTCTGTTACGTCAATTAGATGATAATGTTTTTGTAACTCTTTAAGAGAAGATTCATTGATCCCAGGTTTAAAAATAATTGCTGTGTCAGGACTGATGATATTAAATGTACAATCCAAATGAAGAATATCTTTTCGGATTCGGACAGGAATTACCTGAAAATCCGAGAGTATTGTCTGTAAATGGTGGATAGCGGGAAGCGTGGTTCGGTTGCTTATCCCGACCCATACTTTGTTGTTATCTACTATTACATCTCCGCCTTCTATGGACTTTGTTTGAATTTGATGAAATGGAATTTTCCTTTCATCTAGCCATCCTTTTAATACATCACTTTCAGGTTTCCTTAAGTCTTTGTTTAACGCAGCAAGAAAAAACTTATTCCCTATTGTAAAACCAATATCTCGTGTGAACACCTGCTCATTTAATTCCTTTTTCGGTTCAAAAGAAATGACATGAATTCCTTCGTTCTCTAATGTTTCAATAAAATGAGTATGTTGCTTCATGGCGACAGCAGTATTAATATTTTCTTGAATGTAATGCCGTTGCGTTACATTAATCACATCTGTTATTTTCATGAAATTAGGTGGAACAACAATAACATGCTTTAACGGATCGTATTCATTAAAGCAACTAATACGGAAATTCTGGTCCAATGTTGGATTTTCCATTTTGTTTCCTCCCAATGATTAGATTGAACGAGGGATTACTTGGACTCTGATTCTCTTTCCTTTTTATCATTAGGTATATATTTTGTGAAATATACAGCGAAAATAAGGGAAATAAAAGCTAGTCCCCAACCTACCATCCCACTCCAATACAGGTCTAAACCGATCCCGATGATAATAAACACGATGCTAAGCAAAATAAGAATGACAGTAAGATAGCGTTTCACTATTTTCCCTCCTTAAGACCTTCACTATATATTTTATATCCTTTTTGTTAAAAAATGTTAAGTAACCTTCATAGTATACCAAAACAATGGGGTAAGCATGCCAATAGACGATTTTGTCGCTTTTGTAGGTGAGAAAATATAAAATTTTTTCCGTTTACATAAGTGGAACGAAGGAAATTGCCTATAAAGCTTGTCAAATGCGAAGTTTTCTAAGCAGATAATATAATATGCTAAGGAAAAAGAGGGGTACGGTGAAACGAAAATTGGACTTGTTCTTCTTGTAATATGTCGTATTTTATTCGCCTGTTCATTATCAGATGACATTACTTTCAAAGTAAATATGCTTATTAAGGTAAAAGTAACATTACAACCAAAAGAATATACCGAGGAAATAACTATTTCGACATTGGGGATAAACATTTATCAGGTTTATCAAAATGGAATAGGAAAAATGGTTATGGTTTTGTACCTATGTTGGATAAAATAAGGGACCTAATTAACATTACTAGCATAATTCGACTCAAGCAAGAACACAACTGGCACTCAAATGCATGCTCAAAAAAGAAAAAAGTTGAAACAACAAGGATATTGACCATCAATGAACGTAATTAATGTTGATTTAATCACATGGCCAAGAAAAGTAAATTTACATGTCCGGAAGAGAAAAAGAATAGACTGGAAGAATTAATGGCTACTCTAGAACCGAAAAAAATCCAATTATGGGGGCAATGAAAATTAATACGAAAGTAAACCTAAATTACTAATATTATTTTAAAACTAGAACTATATAAAAATACTCCTAAATTTATCCCGACATTTGTTAATTACCCCTAATTGGATGTGCTATCAAGTAGTTCCCTGTCTCAATTAACAGACAATGAATTAAAGGATTCGAATAAGAAGTATAAGATGAAGTTCCATATGTCTTAACGGAGCTTGTATTTCCTAAAGTTAGAAATGCTCATCTCTTTTGATGAGCATTACTTTGTTATTCTATATTTGTTGTTAATGATGACTTTAACGATGTACAGAGCTACGCCAATGATGATGATTGTTAGTGAATGAATATTTATTGTTCTACCAAAGTCAGGTGTTGCAATAAAGATACAGACTGATAATCCTATATAGGCCGTACAAATCAGCCAAACTTGTAGGAATTCAACCCATTTTTTTGTTTTCTTTTCTTTAAACGAGGAGTTTTTTAACCATCTTATTATAATCATGATAGTTACTGCTAGTAATATCATATTTATAACTACAATAAGTAATCCTGAGCCGATTGGAATAGAAAAATAATTGTTACCTAGGCCAAAAAAGTAATAAAGGCCAAATCCAATCACACCTTGAAAGATAAGGATAATAGCTGCCAAATCAAGAATCAGAAAGGCAATGAACGATACATTTTTGGAAGTTTTTTCTCCTGGTATTTCTGATATTAATTCATTACAATAAGCTTTTAAATCTTCTCCAAATACCTCTTTAGCTGTTTGCCCATTACGATCAGCTTCTAGTAAATGCTCCAATAATTCTAGAAGTACTTCTTCTGTTTGTTGTTCCGATTTATTTGTGGATAATCGAATGTAAGATAACATATCCTCATAATATTCTTTATTAACATCACTTAGTAGTTCTCTTTTTTCATTATTTAACTTAATAATATCTTTCGCATCCATATTATTCCCTTCCTTTGTATAAGATGGATTCTACAGGTCCCTTAATGGATTCCCATTGTTCGATAAAATTCTGTAGTGACTGTTCTCCTTCTTCTGTTAGTTGATAATATTTTCTCTTTGGTCCAGAGTCAGAGTCTTTCATTTCACCAACAATTAGTTTTTCTTTTTGAAGTCGGAGTAAGATAGGGTAAATAGAACCCTCGCTTACATTAGATAAACCATATTCCTGTAACCTCATCGATAATTCGTAGCCATAAGTGGGAGTTGTTTTAATAATAGATAAGATACACCCTTCTAAAACGCCTTTTAGTAATTGACTACGCCTAGACATGAAAAACACCTACCTTGTATAGCCATATAGTTACCTAAAAATATTAGCTATCTTGTTTTGCAAAGTAGCTTTGTTTTATATTATAAAGTATTTCGTATTCTTTTTAAAGAATTTTTGATATGATATTTTCAGCTATTACTTTTTAATAAAAAGGAGCTTTATATTTTATGGAATGGAAAAATATTTACCGTGGTTTAATTATGGGGGCAAGTGATGTCATACCAGGAGTGAGTGGGGGGACCATTGCTGTATTACTTGGTATTTATGACAGATTAATTGCTGCAATAAACGGTTTCATAGGAAAAGAGTGGAAGAAACATTTAGGATTTTTAATTCCTTTAGGTATAGGAATGGTTACCGCTATATTCCTATTGTCTAATGTGATTGAATGGTTATTTGAACATTATCCTGCTCCAACCAAATTTTTCTTTTTAGGTTTGATTCTTGGTGTATTACCTTTCTTGTTTCATAAAGCAGATGCAAAGAATACCTTTAAAGCAAAGCATTTTATATTATTAGCAATTGGTATTATTATAGTTGGTTCCATGGCATTTTTCAGCCCAACAGAGGGAGATGTTATTAAAAATATCACAGGAACGACTTATATTTTACTTTTTGTTTCTGGTTTTATTGCAAGTAGCGCGATGATTCTTCCAGGTATTAGTGGGTCTTTTATGTTATTACTTCTAGGTATGTATACGACAATCATCTCCGCAATAAGTAATTTACAATTCGATATTATTATTGTAACAGGTATAGGAATTGTGCTGGGAATTTTATTTATGAGTAAAGTAATTAATTACTTTTTAGAAAATCATTACACCGTAACCTTTGCCATTATTATTGGACTAGTAATCGGATCTGTTTTTGTAGTATTTCCTGGCTTTCCTTCAGAAACATCATTAATATTGTTGAGTATCCTAACATTTGCAGTCGGATTATTTGTTGCTTATATACTTGGTAGAGTAGAATATAAGTAAAATAACAAGGAGTGGACTTAGATGGAATATATTCAAACAAAAGAAAAGTTTAACGAAGTCATTCAAAGTTCAGAACCAGTCATTGTGAAATTCTTCGCTGATTGGTGTCCGGATTGTAAACGGATGGATATGTTTATTGGAGGAATTCTAGAGGAATTCAATAATTATAAATGGTATGAAGTAAATACGGATGAAATCGAAGGTATTGCACAAGAATATGAAGTAATGGGTATACCAAGCATTTTAATCTTCCAAAATGGTGAGAAATTAGCGCATCAACATAGTGCCTACACTAAAACACCAGAATCTGTTACAGAGTTTTTGCATCAACAACTAGGTTAAACTAAAAAGACGATCGTTCAAAAAGAATGGTCGTCTTTTTTTTACGCTTCCCATTTAATGACCCGACTACATCACACCGCCCTCATTGGAAGACGGTGTAAAAAGTAGTCATTTCTTCGCCTCTAAGTTTCTTTTCATATAGGAAGCAATCTTTTGTTCGTCTTCCCGTCCAGACTGTTCAAGCTCTTGAATGATTAATCTTTGTCGTTTTTGGGGATGGTTTTGACTTAATTTAGCCTTACCTTCCATTTTATCGATCTTTATCTTAAATCCTAGACATATGAATTATTCGCTCCTTTAATGACGGTAAATTTTTTCCGCAATCTGACCCTATAAATTTCCCTTGTTATGTGACAAGTTTAAGACCAATTGCTGAGCATAAAACCATGGTTATAAAAATAATCCTCTTCCAGTTCTTTGATTCCCCATAAAATATCATCCCAATTAGTGCGCCGCCAACGACGCCAATTCCTGTCCAAATTGCATAACCTGTTCCCATAGGAATAAATTGCAACGAATAACTTAATAATGCAAGGCTTGAACCAAACCCTAAAATTAATAAAACGACTGTTTTCCAATTTCGCTTGACAGAGAGTTGATTGATCATTGCAACACCAAATGTCTCCAATAATCCTGCCAAAATCAATGTAAACCAAGCCATCAGGATTCAGCTCCTTCTTCAGACTTATCAGGTGTGACTAATTTCAAACCAATTACTCCAGATAATAGTGTTATGATTAAAATAATTTTCCCCCATTTGAATGATTCTCCAAAGAAAAGAATCCCCGCAATGACAGTGCCTGCTGTTCCTAATCCTACAAAAACGGCATAGACCGTTCCCGCTGGAAGTACTTGTGCTGCTGTAATCATTAAATAGTTACTAATTACAATAGCGATAACAGTTCCAGTCCATGTCCAAAAATCATATGCATGTGTCAAACCAATCACCCAAAAAACTTCCAAAAAGGCTGCAACAAACACTTTAATCCAGTTTCGGTTCATGAAAAACACCTCCAACTTTATTATTGTTTACTAGGAAATTATAAAATTTGCTGCATATGGATAATTATTCAGAAAAGGCCACGTCCGGCTCCAGCGCTCAGCGACTAGCGAGACTTCCTTCACCTCCGTACGATAAGTCAACATCGACTCACTCCGTTCGTCGTGTTTCCTTTATCTCCTACGGCTCAGTCCAGTCCGTACGTCGCTAAATGGGCGCTTACTCCTTTGTTCTTACAAAGAAAAAAGCCCTGGGAGACAACTGTAAAAACAGTTTCTCCCGGGCTTTTATCCCTCCGTGACATAGTAGTTTACTATGAGTTTTCTCTCGGACCAGACCAACATGGTAGAGTTGCGGAACCCTAGAAAACATTTAATGGATGCAATTTCTTCCCATTATACACAAATTTAAAGATGATTCAAGTTTTTCTTAAGTATCTTAACGTTTGCAGTCGGTTTATTTGTTGCTTATCTAACTGGTAGAGTAGAATATAAGTAAAATAATAGATGGAATATATTCAATCTGTAACATCAACAACTAGTTAAACGAAAAAGACGATTGTTCCAAAAAGAATGGTCGTCTAGCAGGAAAATAAAAAAGCCTTTCCCGTCCGGGGCCCCGATTACTTGCCTGACCGTAAAGAATTACATAAGTGCATATGCCACATTTTCTAATAATGTAAACGGCTGTATTACACACATTTAATCTTTTATGCATAATTTATTTATAGGTCAGGAAGAAAAAGAGGTGTCATTATGTATTATGGAACTAACTTTCATCCCCATTTTGACCGACCCTATTATCGCTCATCGACTCCAATGAATTATCCATTTCCGCAAGCCTTTCATCAACAGGAGCCGAATTATTCACAGGCGTCATCATGGAATCAACAACAAGGAATGAATCCTTCACAATCGTTTCTACCGGGTCATCCACAATCATTCCCGATGGAACAACAGCCGATGAGCGAACATGCTAATCAAACACCTTATGAGTATTTTCAAAAGCCAGAACAACCAATGAATTGGCCGAATAATGCCGCGTTTGAACCGAATCAAATTCAACAACAACCTGGGATGCCTCCGAATGTAATGTCACAATTTCAAAAAGAGAATGGCCAATTAGATCTGGATAAAGTTCTTGGTACGGTTGGTCAGTTGGCACAGACGTATCACCAAGTGGCCCCGATATTTCAACAATTTAGTTCCTTTATGAAAAACTTTAGAGCAGGAGGCTGATACAATTGAATAAATATCAGCCTTTTTTTCACCGGAGTTTATCCCACTCAAGCTTCTGGGTAAACAAAGAGGGTAGGTGAGAGATCAACAGCCCGAAAAGGCTAAGTGCAACTAATGGAAGTATTCCTTATAGAATTTAGAAAGGGGGTAATTATATAAAGAATAATTACCTTAGTCTCGGTTATTCTAACTTTACATTAGAATAAAAGTTAAATTGGGATAAGGAGGGTCTATATGATAGGTTGTTTAGTTATCCATGGTTTTACTGGTGGACCATATGAAGTAAATCCATTAGTTAACTTTTTAAAAGAAAATACCGATTGGCATATAGAAGTTCCTACACTTCCCGGTCATGGTAGAGAGCTGGATTTGAAGGACACAACATATAAAGAATGGATTGATGCAGCGGAAGAAGTTTTGCAGAGAATGACTGAAAGATTTAAAAGAATATACTTAATTGGTTTTTCTATGGGGGGGATGATTGCGGCTTACTTAGCAGCAAAATATACAATAGAAAAACTCGTACTACTTGCACCAGCGAGAAAATACTTATCATTTAAACAAATTGCTCATGATATCGGCGAAGTTGTAGAGGATAGTGTAAAGGGAACGTTAGATGAGAATAAACTATACACACATTATAAAAATAAATTGGGAACGGTACCGATGAAGGCAAATATTGAATTTATGAAATTAGTCAAGTTTACAAAGCCATATTTACATGAGGTGAAGGCACCAGTACTAATTGCACAAGGTAGGCAAGATGGAATGGTTCCGTTTAAAACGCTTTATGATCTGGATAAAGAATTAAGTTCAGAGGAGAAAGAGCTTGTGTTATTTGAAAGTTCCAAGCATTTGATTTGTTTAGGGGAAGATAAAGATACATTAAACCAAATGGTATATGACTTTCTGTTGAAATAAGAGAGAGATAGGTTGATGATCCAATCTCTCTTATTTAGTAAATTTTGTTCACAAGTAGGAAAGCATCATAATCTTTCCCATCTGGGGCTCCGATTACAAGCCCCACCGCAAAGAATTCTATAAGTGCAAGTATCCTAACTAATCTTTAAAAAAGGAAATGACGATTGCTCCTTCTCCTCCATATGTGGAGATTAAAGGTCCGGTTTCCATTAACAAGGCATCTTTGAATTTAAAGTTTTCTTGTATTTGGCTAAGAATGGTTTTGGCGCGTTCTTCATCGTCGCCATGTGACATAGAGATAATTTTATCTTCCATATTTTTTGCCTGTTCTCCAATTTGTTCTATCAATCGTCGGATGGATTTTTTATCGCCTCGCACTTTTTCACTTACTTCAATCGTTCCTTCTTCACTACCCCGCATTAATAGGCGGATATTAAGGGTTTTTGCGATGGTGCCTTTTACTTTATCTAATCGTCCACCGATAACAAGGTTTTCTAATGTTTTTAATACAAATAATGTTGCTGTTTGCTGAACCCTTCCATGTATATGTTCTACTAGTTCATCAAAGGTAAGACCTTCTTCTATTTTCCTTCCAGATTCATGCAATAGTAAAGCAATACCACAAGAAGCTGTTTTCGTGTTGATCACTTCTATTTGCCGATTAGGTTCTTCTTCAAGAATCATGTTTTTTCCTGCAACCGCATTTTCATATGAACTACTTAAGCCTCCTGAAATGCTTAGCATTAAGATTGGTTTGTTTGGATCCATTTCTTTATAGTATTGATAAAAATCATTTGGACTTGGTGTTGATGAGCGCGGTAGTTCTTTTAAATCTTTAATTTTTTTAAAGAGTTTTTGTGACTCAACTTGATCCGAATTATATTGTTCATCACTAAAATGTAAATACAGTGGGACAATTTTAATATGCAATGATTCTTTTAACCAATTCGGAATATCTGCCCCACCATCCGTCATTAATTGTATATTCATGTATTCACCTACTTATATAAGTTAGAATTATTTATTACTCTTTTTAGATATCGTAACGCTGTTTTTTCTTGAGGTGCTTAATATAAATAAAAACAGACCAAAAATAACAATCGTACCGCCTAATAGTTGGGACCAAATCATGGTTTCCTTAAGTATAATGTATGCTAATAATGTTGCAGCAATTGGTTCGAAAACAATGGCCATGGATACAGTCGAGTTATTTAGCCATTTTATTGCCCAATTAAATAAAGAATGCCCCAAAAATGTTGGAATGACGGCTAAAGCTAAAAAGATATACCAGTTTTTCATTGAATAATTTCCGAACGGATTTTGCATGATGATGTTATATAATAATAGTGTTATCATTCCAACACCGTACACGATATAGGTATAGGTGATTAAGGATAAACTTTTACGTGTTTTTTGTCCTGATAGGATATAAATAGCTAAGGAAATGGATGCTACAATAGCTAGTAAGTCCCCATAAATAAAGGCATTGCTCTCTTGATAATCTCCCCAGCCAATAATAGCGCTACCAAATAAAATAATAATTAAACTAATGGTGGAGCCGGATGAGAAACGTTCTTGTGATAAAAAATATGTTCCTAAAAAAACAAAAACTGGATGGATTGTAATAAAAATAATGGAGCTTGTTACGGTAGTATCATTAAGTGATTCAAACCATAATACAAAATACGCCGCTAAGAATATTCCAGAGATAACAGCTAATATCCAATCTCTATAATTTATATTTCGAAATTCTTTACGATACTTAGATAATATAATAGGTGTCATAATTAAAAAAGCAATTAGTAATCGATAATTAGCAATAATTGCCGATGGTACGCCGTTTGTTAATTTGACAAAAATCGGTGACGAAGATACAGCAATTACACCAATGATTACGGCAATATATGGATTAAATGGAGGGATGCGCATGATCAACTCCCTTTCAAATTATGTATGTAAAAATAACAGTAGTATTATTTTATTTTACCATGCAGTGTTCAAAAAATCACGAAACTGGTTAGGTAGTAGATATTATGAATGTATTTGTGGTATGATAAAGAATGCGTAGTTTGAGGCCTCTTACCAATTTTGGTGACGCCTTTTTTGGCAGAAGGGGAGTATGAAAATCATTCCCACTTGCATAAGTACAACTAAGGCATGCGCCTAAAAGCTTGGTGGATACCAAGTTTTCTAATACTTTACAATGATGAATGTCAATAAAATTGTGATTTTATATAAGTTTACCTTTAAATAAGATGGAAACACTATTTAAATAAAGTATGAGAAAATGTTTTAGATGGCCTCTTTTGCAGAAATTTTCACAAAAAAAGGAGTAGACTATTAGGTGACTACATTTAAAGATTTAGGTGTCTCAGCCCCTATTTTGAAAGCAATAAATAATATGGGATTTGAAGAAGCGACACCAATACAAGCACAAACAATACCACTCGGAGTTGAAGGTAACGATGTGATTGGACAAGCGCAAACGGGAACGGGGAAAACGGCGGCGTTTGGAATTCCAATGCTTGAAAAAGTGGATACGAAATTAAGAAAGATTCAAGGACTTGTTGTTGCTCCGACAAGAGAACTTGCAATACAAGTAGCCGAGGAATTAAATAGAATTGGTAAACATACTGGAGTCCGTGCATTAGCTATTTTTGGTGGACAACCGATGGATCGCCAAATTCGTGCATTGAAAGACGGCCCACAAATTGTTGTGGCTACACCAGGAAGATTGCTGGACCATATGAGAAGAAGAACAATCCATATAAGTATGGTTCAAATTGCAGTATTAGATGAAGCGGATGAAATGCTGAATATGGGCTTCATTGACGATATTCGTGAAATTTTAAAAGCTATTCCAGAAGGTCATCAAACATTACTATTCTCTGCAACAATGCCTAAAGAAATCCGCGAAATTGCGACTACCTTAATGAATAATCCGAAAGAGGTAAAAGTGAAAGCGAAGGAAATGACGGTAGAGAATATTGATCAATACTTTATTGAAATTCCTGAAAAACAAAAGTTCGAAACATTAAACAACCACTTAGATATTCATTCACCAGACTTAGCTATCGTTTTCGCAAGAACGAAAAAACGTGTGGATGAAATAACGGAAGGATTGCAGGCTAGGGGCTATCGTGCTGAGGGGATCCATGGCGATTTAACCCAAGGTAAACGTATGTCAGTATTAAATAAATTTAAGCATGGACGTCTTGATGTTTTAGTAGCGACAGATGTTGCTGCGAGAGGTTTAGATATTTCAGGAGTAACTCACGTATATAACTTTGATATTCCGCAAGACCCAGAAAGCTATGTACACCGTATTGGTCGTACAGGTCGGGCTGGAAGAACAGGGGAAGCTATTTCGTTTATCACTCCACGTGAGATGGCGCATTTAAACTTAATTGAGAAAGTAACAAAAAGTAAAATGAAGCGTCTAATGCCTCCATCTTATAAAGATGCTCAAAGAGGTAAACAACAATTAACGATAGATAAATTGTTGAGAACGATTGAAAGACATGATCTAAAAGATTACCATGAAGCAGCAAATGAATTATTAGAAAATCATGATTCTGTAACTGTTATAGCGGCTGCTCTTAAATTAATGACCAAAGAACGTAAAGATACCCCTGTAACGATTTCATCTGTTGCTCCAATTAGCGTCAAAAAGGCAAAAGGTGGCGACAGACGAAACAGATCAGGTTCAGGCAACAAACGTTACTATGGCGGACGCAACCAAGGTGGCAGAAACCAAGGTGGCAGGAACCAGGGCGGAAGAAACCGCAAAGGAAATTACCAAAAGAGCCGTAATAATAGTAAATAAAAAAATGAGGATGGTCCTTGGTAGGGATTATCCTCATTTTTTGTTCTCATTTTTAGAAACCTTGTCGCTTTCCTACCCGATATCAGTATTCATTCCTATATATCAGTACTCACAGGCAACGGATATCAGCAGATTCAATCCTATATATCAGCACACTCGGCTAGGCCCCCTTATTCCGGACACTAACTGGATATTTCTTTGTTTTTCTTAGAATTCCTAAAGTATATTGGAAAT
>NZ_JAHHXM010000046.1 GCF_019037185.1 Oceanobacillus caeni | reverse complement strand
CATTTATGATAGAGCGCCTTTTCTTTTTTTTCTAGAATTTTGTTTCAAATCCCCGAGAACTATTTTACACATAGATATATTTCTGTTTGGAAAAGAAAAGCTATACTAGAAATTTAGTATAGCGTGATTAAATATTAATTAGTTTAAAAAAATCAGCCCAATCTACCATTCTCGTAAAATGTTTTTCTTGTTGATTATATGGTTGATCTTTAAGTAATAGTTTCGGCTCTTCGTTGGCAAGTGTTTGTAATATAGTCGGTTTATCGTCAACGTAAAAATCGAGATGTAATTTTTTAATCGTATGGATTTTCTCTTCATCTTTCATTCCGTAGAAAAAGTGATCATCTTTAATAGGGAAGCCTTGATTTATCATCCATTCTTTTGTTCGCTCTCCATGTTCTTTAGGCCTTGCTGTAATATAGAAGATGGAATGACCATCTTGATGTAATTGATTTAAGGTTTCTTTGGCACCGGGGAAAGAAGGGCAGTCTGTATAGTAGATCTCTTCTAATGTATCATTCCACATTTTTGTTCCCTCTTCGTCTGTTAGCCCAAAGGGTTCATGAATTTCCACTCGCTTAATACTTTGAAATACCGATGAATCTAATTTCTGATTTAATTTCTTATTGTAAATATGAAATGCATGTTCACGTAAGTTGATTAATGTGTCATCAATATCAAAACCAAATCGCATATGGATCCCTCTTCTTATTTAAATGATGGATAGCCTACGAATTTAAAGTCGTTACCAATCGTAGTAATACCGGTGTCTGTAAGCTCTATGGCATCCTTCATCAGTTCAATGCCTTTCCCCTCTAAAAATGTCGGAGCATCTTTTCCACCGACTAGCTTAGGGGCAATATATAAAATTACTTTATCAATTAGTTTCTTCTTTAAGAAAGAGGCGTGGATATTCCCGCCGCCTTCGATTATTAGGGAGGAGATACCCTCTTTACCCAAGGTGTTCACCACTTCTACAGGGTCAACGGAGTTTTCAGATTTTGTTACAATTACCCTGACACCTAATTTTTCCAATTGCTTTTTCTTTTCTTCATCGTAGTGTTTACTTGTGAAAATCCATGTTGGAGCTTGTTTATCCGTTACTAATTGATAATCAAGTGGTAATCTTAACCGGGAATCCATGACGATTCGTAAAGGATTCCTTCCGTTTGGGATTCTTGAGGTTAAGGCAGGGTCGTCTTTTAATGCTGTATGGATGCCAACTAATATTGCCATATTTTCGCTTCTTAGCTGATGCACATCTTCTCTAGATTCTTTAGAAGTTATCCATTTACTGCTAAATGTATGGGTTGCTACCTTACCATCTAATGTTATACCTGCTTTTAAGGTAATAAATGGCTTTTGTTCGGTAATATATTTATTAAAGACTTCGTTCATTTTATTCGATTCTTTTTCCCGAATACCGACTTTAACCTCGATTCCCGCATCCTTTAGTATTTGTACACCATTACCAGCGACGATTGGGTTGGGGTCTAACGTTGCAATCACAGCTTTCTTAATTCCTGCCTTGACAATAGCCTCTGCACATGGGCCAGTTCTTCCATGATGGGAACAAGGCTCCAACGTGACATAAATCGTTGCCCCTTTTGCTTTTTCCCCAGCCATTCGTAGTGCATGAATCTCAGCATGTGGCTCTCCAGCCTTTAGATGAGTCCCAACTCCAACTATACGGTTATCATTGACAATAACCGAACCTACTAATGGATTAGGGTCGGTTTGTCCTTTCATTGCTTTTGCATTGTTTAAAGCTAAATCCATATAGAATTCATCATTAATCATTACTACAAGTCCCTTCCTCATCTCGCAAGTGACCGGATTTCTCAATCTTCGTTTTTAAATATTCTTTGTTAAACTCTGATACATCTCCCCATAATGGAACTCTACCTGAAAGTAGAAGCCCAGCATCCTTTAATGCTTCGAGTTTTTTAGGGTTGTTGGTAATTAATGTTACTGGCTTATCACGTAACGCCTTTAGAACTTGAATAGCATCATTATAGTTTCTAGAGTCATTCACAAAGCCAAGGCTTTCATTAGCTTCTACCGTATCATAGCCGTTCTCTTGTAATAAATAGGCCATAGCTTTGGAAAATAAACCAATACCTCTACCTTCATGATTAGCTAGGTAAAATATAGCACCGACTCCATGTTCTTTTATTTTTTTCATCGATTGTTTTAGTTGAAATCCACAATCACAACGTTTACTTCCAAAAATATCACCAGTATGACAAATCGAATGCATACGAATTAACGCATCATCTGCATTTTTGAAGTCTCCATAGACAAGTACACTTGATTGTTGATATTCTGCAAGATTGGATGACGAAAGATTTTCAATGATACGTTCATAATCCTCCGTTACCTCATCATAATTTAACCAACAATACCATTGGAATTCGACTGTTTCATTATATAAGTTAACCGGAAGGCGAATTGGCCCTACTAAGTAAATGGCACGATCTTCTTCCGTTTGGATTAGTTTAATTTTATCTTTTAAAATCGAAAATACTTCAGATTTTAATTTGATATTTCCCATGGTTTCCACTCCTTTTCGTAACTCCTTTTACTTAGTATAGTTAAAAAGGAGAGGTTCATCAATTTTATTTTCTTATAAAAAGGAAGAATGAATGTGTTGATTAAGAAATATGAATGAATAATGAAGCGATTTATTTTTGACGGATAAGAGTATACTTCTTATCCTGCATAAGTGAACTTGGGCGTTCACCGACCTGTTGTAGAGGGTGATTGCTGATATCTGTGTGTGAATACTGATATTTGGGGGGAGACTGCTGATATTTTGGCCGTGATTGCCGATATCTGGGGATGAATGCTGATATCCTGGTCATGACCACTGATATCTCGAATGCCAAGTTTTCTAAGGAAAGGGGGATTGATTTTTGATGAGCCAAAAATCAATCGAAATTATTCAACAAACGGAGAAATACGGTGCGAATAACTATCACCCACTTCCTATTGTAGTTTCCGAAGCGGAAGGTGTTTGGGTGAAGGACCCAGAAGGAAGAAAATATTTGGATATGTTAAGTGCATATTCAGCAGTGAATCAGGGACATCGGCATCCGAAAATAGTGGAGGCCTTAAAAAAACAGGCAGATAAAGTTACCTTAACTTCAAGGGCCTTTCACAATGATCAACTCGGCCCTTGGAATGAGGCCGTTTCTCGGTTAACTAAGAAAGATCAAGTACTTTCCATGAATACTGGTGTAGAAGCAGTAGAAACTGCGATTAAAGCGGCAAGACGGTGGGCGTATGAGGTAAAAGGTGTTACGGATGGTAAAGCGGAAATTATTGCTTGTGAAGGTAATTTCCATGGCCGTACAATGACTGCAGTATCGTTATCCTCAGAAGGTGAATATAAACGTGGCTTTGGTCCCATGTTACCTGGAATTAAATTAATCCCATATGGAGATTCTAAATCGTTAAAGGAAGCAATCACAGAGAATACGGCAGCTTTTCTATTAGAACCCATTCAAGGGGAGGCGGGTATTAGAATTCCGCCAGATGGCTTCTTGAGAGAGGCTTATGAAATTTGCAAAGAAAGAAATGTCTTATTCATTGCAGATGAAATTCAGGCTGGGCTTGGAAGAACTGGTAAATGGTTTGCTTGTGATTGGGAAAATGTCCAACCTGATATGTATATATTAGGTAAGGCATTAGGTGGTGGTGTTTTTCCAATTTCTTGTATCGCAGCAAATAAAGATATTTTGGGAGTATTTAATCCAGGTTCACATGGTTCGACATTTGGGGGAAATCCTTTAGCTTGCGCCGTGTCTATAGCCGCACTTGAAGTGATTAAAGAAGAAAACTTGGTAGATCAATCTTTAAAACTAGGTGATTATTTTAAAGATAAATTGAAACAAATAAAAAATCCTATTATCAGAGAAGTTCGGGGAAGAGGACTTTTTATTGGTATTGAATTAACAGAGTCAGCAAGAAAATATTGTGAAGCTTTAAAGGAAGAGGGATTGCTATGTAAGGAAACTCATGAATTTGTTATCCGCTTAGCCCCACCTCTTATTATAAAAAAAGAAGAGCTTGACTTCGCAATAGATAAAATAAAAAAAGTACTATCTATGTAAATATTGGAGGGATTTCCCTTCAATATTTTGTTTCTTTTTATTTCATAGTAATTCAAGTAACCATACGGGAAAACTTTAATTAATTGAAAGTATCTAGTGTTCTTTATATGTTTAAAATGGTATAATTAATTAACAGAATCTTTAAATCTATAACAATTATTTGTGAAAAGGTGAGCGGAAAAGGGGATTAATATGAATACATATGATAAAAATGAAACGTTAGTATTACATGCTGATAAAGAATGGAGTGAAAAGGAAGGGACGGCTTCACCGGCCATTTATTATTCTGCAACGTTTATGGCAAAAGATGCGGCGGAATTTGCGGAAA
Organism: Oceanobacillus caeni; assembly: GCF_019037185.1. Lineage (GTDB taxonomy): Bacteria > Bacillota > Bacilli > Bacillales > Amphibacillaceae > Oceanobacillus > Oceanobacillus caeni. The sequence continues at coordinate 18,341 of NZ_JAHHXM010000046.1, read as the reverse complement.
TGGCGAATACTCCTAGACATTCCAAGTATTATACGCGTTATGGTAACCCAGTTCATGACCGTGTGATTGAAATTATGGCGGATTTAGAAGGAACGGAAACGGCGCTTGTGACAGGGTCAGGTATGGGAGCTATTTCAACTACACTCTTAGCATTACTTCAAGCGGGTGACCATGTTGTTGCTCAAACGCGACATTATATGGGTACAGCTAAAATATTGGATGAGATGCTAACGAAATTCGGGATAGAGGTTACCGTTGTAGAACAAACCGATGTTCAGGAATTTGAGAAGGCGATTCGCCCTAATACAAAATTAATTTTAATTGAAACACCGGCTAATCCAACGCTAATTGTGACAGATTTAGAGGCGGTGGCTAGTCTGGCTAAGCAACATGATATTTTAGTGATGGCGGATAATACCTTTGCTTCTCCACTAAATCAACGACCGCATGATTATGGTGTGGATATCATCGTACATAGTGCAACAAAGTATTTAGGTGGGCATCATGACATTGTGGCAGGTGTCGTTTGTACAAGTAATGAGCTTGCAGAGAAGATTTGGAGCACCCATACAGCGATTGGATCTGTATTATCCCCGATGGATGCTTGGCTACTATTAAGAGGCCTTCGTACATTCCCAATAAGAATGGAGCGTATTAATGAGAATGCGCTTGCATTAGCTGCATTTTTAGAAGAACAGGACAAGGTAGAGGAAGTATTTTATCCTGGATTGGAAAGTCACCCACAACATGAACTAGCTAAGTCGCAAATGAATGGCTATGGAGCAGTGATTGCCTTTTCCGTTAAAGGTGGCTATAAAGAAACGCAAAAATTTGTTTCTTCGTTAAATCTTACACAACATGCAGTAAGTTTAGGTGGAGTGGAATCCTTAGTTGTGCATACTGCAGCCATGTGGGAAGGGGCATTAAATGAGGAGCAAATGAAAACAGCAGGTATCCCTGCCAATTTTGTTCGATTCTCTGTTGGTTTGGAACATATTGAAGACTTGAAAAAAGATGTCCTTCAAGCATTACAGGAGGTATAAATAGACAAGCCGGTATTCGTTTTTAATCTCGAATACCGGCTGTAAAAAAATCAATAAGGTTCCGCGTCACGTCCCTTTTCAACGGCATCCTTCACTGCCTGATGAGCGTCTTCTGCCCCAAGTGGCCGTAATTCTTCTCCTATTTCCATTGTATGGTTAGCCATTTCTTTTGTCTTTTCAGCTATACCTTCTCTTAAACGACGTCCATATTCTTCATCGGCATCTTCCGCTAATGCGATCATTTTATCTTGAATACGTTTGTCACAGATAGATAGGTCATTAACAAGGTTGTTAATTAATTCATCTTTCTCCCATTGCTCGAAGCGGCGATAGGTTTCACCTGCTTGTTTTGTATTATCGTTCCGGTCAATCGATTCGCGGACTAGATTTCCTTCTACTTTCGGTGTATGTTCTTTCCCTAATTGTTTCGCCTCTTGTAAACCTCCTAAAATGGACGGTTCATAATTAACATGTGGGTTTTGACCAGGAGCCTTGTCATCTTCATATCTTAGTTGACCACCTTCCTGGTTTGTTGCGACGCGCTTTTTCGCAGCATTTATTGGTAATTGAAGGTAGTTTGCACCTATTCGATAACGCTGTGTATCGGAATAAGAGAACGTTCTTCCTTGTAACATCTTATCATCAGAAAAGTCAAGTCCATCAACAAGGACGCCGGTACCAAAAGCTGCTTGTTCCACCTCAGTGTGAAAGTTTTCTGGGTTTTTGTTTAATACCATTTTTCCAACTGGTAACCAAGGGAATTGGTCTTCTGGCCAAAGTTTCGTATCATCTAGTGGATCGAAATCTAATTCAGGATGTGGGCCGTCCTCCATAATTTGAACAAAAAGCTCCCATTCTGGATACTCTCCTCGTTCAATTGCTTCATATAAATCTTGTGTTGCGTGACTGAAATTTTTCCCTTGAATCTTTTCAGCCTCTTTTACAGTTAAGTTTTTAATCCCCTGTTTTGGTTCCCAATGGTATCTTAATAATATTGTACATTAAAGAATTGTACATAAACATCAGTTATATAAGATATATAACTATTGATATTATAAGGTTAATACAAATATTAGTATATTTATTATTGTACATAAAAGATGAATCAATTAAAATTAAATATGAGGGGGACAGTTTAATAAAATAGTACGAATAATTGTACATAATTAAAGGGGGTTAACATGAGCGAAAATATTATTTATTTAAACGAAAATTCATTAAACATAAAATTTACACCAATCCCTGTCTATATTGACTGGGCGGTTATTAACAATAAAAATGTTCAAAAGCAATTCTGTTTAATTGGGTTAAGGGATACTATACAAGAAGTTGAAATTATTGATAATTTATCTGACTTCATTGTTGAACATTGGTGGAATAAAGAGTATAACACCCAAAGAAGACATTGTAGCAATGTTGTTAAATTCTTAAATTGGATTCTAGAAAATAGAAGGAAGTATAAAATAAGCAATCTATCAGATCTTAAATTGGAACATGGTACATATTTTCTTAATAGTTTTATAGGCACTACGGTATCAAGGGAGACAGTTCAACGTTATGAACGAACTTTAAAATACTTTTATTTATGGCTTTCAAAAAAGAATGTGCTTAAACATATCTCCCCTAATAGTTTTGTCAAAAAGGAAGGTTTGTTTGGAACTTATTTAGAGTCTCCTTTTAAAAATGTGAGGTATCCAAATTACAAGCCGAAATCAAATGGACACTTAATTCCTTTACGGTATATCCCTCTTTTTTTAGAGATAGCAATAATTGAAGCTAGCCCAATTGCTTTAGGTATCTATTTACAAATATTCGGTGGACTACGTACTTCTGAGGTTGTAAACATTAAAAGGACGCAAATGCTTAGAAGAGTTAATAGTGGAGATTTTTTAGTAAAGTTAAAAAACCAAAACTTTAGAACTGATATTAAAAACGCCTCCGGAGGCAATTATGTGAAAAAGAAAAGAGACCAAATGATTTTCCAAATACACGATTGGGGCAATATCTTATTTAGAGACCATTGTAGTTTATATAAGCCAAAAGATGGATCAGGTGCTTTATTTGTTAATCAATCAGGAAAGGCAATGACTTATGCTAGTTATTATCAACATTTTAATAAGGTAAAAAAAGCATTCATTTCGTTCTTAAAGAAATACGGAAAACCTCAAGATAAACTAGTTGCAAACTCATTAGAAAGACTTAGTTGGAATGCACATATAGGAAGAGGAACCTTTACAAACCTGCTGGCAGATGAAGTTACAAATCCTTACGATCTTGCCTTTCTAAGAGGCGATGCAAGTCTTTTGTCTTCATTAGATTATATGGTTGCTACTAGTAGATATAGAGATTTAATGAGTAATAAGATTTCTACCATGCATAGCGAATATATCCCACGTTTAATAAAGAGAAATGAAACAAAAAGTTAGGATACAGGTGGTGTCAATATGGCTAATTCCCCTTATTTAATGACAACATTAGAAATATGGGAGGAAATGGAAAATAAGGGTCTGAAAATGGATAAAAGGACCTTTCAGCGGTTATTAGTGAATCTGAGAGCAGGCGGTAGAATTGAAGGAGTAAAGTGTGCTAATTCTCGCGAATATCTATATGAAACTAGTTGTTTAAATTACATTGAGAAGGAAATAAGAGAACGTAATTTACATAGAGATAAGGAGTATTTTGCACAAAATAACTACATAACTACCAAAGAAGCTGCAGAAATTCTTGAAGTTAACACGAGCTATATAAATGGTTTATGTAGGAATGGACTTTTAGATGCACTTTTTTATATAGATCGCTATATGATAGCTAGATCAGCAATTGAAGAATACCGAGAAAAACATAAGGTAAAAATTCCGCAAGGGCTTTTTTCAGAAGAAGATATATTAAAAACATTGGATACAAAAGGACTAACAATGGATGAAGTTGAGTTTCATCGTCTCCTAACTAGTTTTAGAACACAGAAAAAAATAACTGGCCAAAAATTAATCGATGGTGGCGATTATTATTACGATTCTAATACTGTAAAATTCATTGTGAATGAGATTAAATCAAGAAACTTACATTTGAACGAAGAATACTTTAAACAAAATAATTTTTTAACAACTAATGAAGTTGCTCAATTATTAGGTAAGAAGAGACATCATGTAACAAAGCTTATAAGAGAGGGATATATTAAAAATGCCCAGCTTTATAAAATAAATTATATGATCCCAAAAGAATCAATAGTGGAATACCAAGCCCAATACTCCGATACTTATGATTCACTTTTTTCCTCCAGTCAAATACTAGAACAATTAAATAGCGAAGGCTTTGAATTAGATAAACAAAAATTTAAGCACTTCCTTCTACATCTTAGGAAAAAGGGGGAAATTGAAGGAGTTGTTGTACATAACTCATATAAAGGCTACTTTTACGACAAAGAAAATGTTGAAGTTATTAAAAATCGTGTTAAGTTAACAAATCTACATATGGATGAGGACTCTTTTACAGAAGAAGGTTATTTAAGTACAAATGAGGCAGCTGAAAGACTTAATTTAAGTAGGGTACAAATAACCGAGAAATGTAAGAAAGGGAAATTCAAAGGTGTAAAAAAATATAAAAATCAATATAAAATCCCTATTACATCAATTGAAGAGTTCTTAAAGGAAAATGATACGTCTGATTTTATCTCACCTGCAGATTTAGCTAAAGAACTAGGAGTAGGTAAACATTTTATTCTTCGCAGAATAAGAACCAAAGAAATAAAGGCCGAGAAAAAAGACGGTAAGTGGTATATTCCATTAAACGAGGCAAGTGCATACCAAGAAAACTATAATTTAAAAACAAGTGAATACACAAAAGATGTAGCACTTAAAAACATGGAGAACTTTTTTAGAACCACTATTAGAATTCCTTTAGATTCGCATGAACTATATGTTAGTTGGGCAATTGATAAGATTGTAACATCTCAGGGAAGACCTAGAACATTACATGATATTTTTCTCAATGCAAAAAATTTATATGAAAGTTTAATAGGGATATTAAAAAACAAGGAAATCTATGAACTTACTGAAAGTGAATTAGGTATCATTGTTGAGGAAGATATATATCAAAAAAGACTTAAAAAGGAGTTTGTAAATTATTACAATTTTAGCCTAGCAAAAAAAGGAATTGTAAAAGAAATTACACTCAAGGATGACAGATCAGGGGTTAATAAAGACAAAACTAAAGAGGAAAAAGAAATTTATAGACCTGAAATATTCCAAGAGTACTACACATATGTTCAAAACATTGACCTTCATACTAAAAAGGCAATAAAAAGTCGCTACTATGCAAATATGTGGGTTTTCGTAATTATGCATTTAACAAACATTTGGAGAGCTAACGACATTATCTACGAAATGCCTTCAGTTGATATTGAATTAATAGGCGTTAATTCTTTTGATTTTTTCAAGGGCGGCAGGTTAAGCACTCCCCAAGCTCAAATAATTGTTAATGATGTTTATTTAAAGCTGGAAAATTTGATAGCCCACAAAAATAAAGAACTACTTCGTTTTTATTTGGACCCTGAATTATTGGAGTGTTTTGCAACATCTATGGTCATATCTGAATTACATCGCAGGAAATTTGCCCATACACAGAACCATAAGGCACTATTACTAAGCACTTTTTTATCTGGATATAGGGGGCAATATATTGCGACAAGTGGTAGAGAACATCATATGAAGTTCTTTAATGGCAATGAAAACTTATTAAATTTTAAGAGTCTGGTAATGAATAGGTCTACTAGTGTATATATATTCCATCATATTTTAGAAGAAGACGGTGAAGATTCTTCATTGGCCTTAGATATGACAGGAAGAGCAAGATCGCATAAGCAGAAAGAAACTACAGCCATATATGTAGAGGCTACAAATAGTGATGGTTCAATAAATAGAGTATCATTAAATCTTTTTAATAGAGGGCATTTTGGATGGATGTATAATTATTTAATTAAATTAACCATAAAAGGCCAAGAACAACATTCTCTAGAGGATAGAACGAATCTCATATCTCAAAGTAAGGATTCTTTATCCCCTCTTTCATTGGAAAAATGGAGCAAGTTTTTATTAGATCAATCAAGGAGTCGTGAATCAATAGCAATTAGACTCTCTAAATTACCTGAAGAGGAATTACTTCACCTATTATATAAAATCTATAAATTAGAGATGCCTTCAAAGGAAAAAGAAGGTCAGTGTTTAATTTATCCAAAGTGTATATATAAGAAAAGGAGGACTTGTTTTGGTTGTGAGTATTTTATCCCACAGCAAATGATACTTCTTAAAATAGCTAACGAGTTACGTTCTAGGGTTCAAATATTAAGCGAGCAAAGCGAATTTGATGCTATAAGGATTAGAGAGTCAAGATTTATTTGGAACCTGCTATTATTCTTAAATGAATCAGTTGAATATCTTGGAAAGGAAAAAGTAGAAACATTTATTAGCACCAAAGAAATATCAACACTAATAAACAGTATTGGGGATTATCTTATTACACCAGAAGAACAACTTCAATTAAACCCATAATAATCTATAAAGGATAAATGCATAATGGAAATCAAAAAAACTATAGATTTTGGATCATTAAAACTATCATTTGTTAAGAATGTTACCTATGACAGTCTTGATACAGAATCATTTAAAGAAACTTTTAATACACTTAAAAGCTCCGGATACCTTAAAGCAAAGGATTTCGATTCGAAAATATGGCACTTTAAAGACGATACTGGGGTTGTAGATACTAAGGTCAGTTTCGAATTAGAGGTTTATAGAGAGTTAAATTTAGCATTAAAGGGATTTATCCTGATGTTAAGGTCTACTGGGCATGCCCCCTCTAGTATTAGACACGTTTCTAGTCATATTAGTGAATTAATCTGGAAAACTGAAGGGTTAATGAATGTAGACAAGTTTGAAAGTCATTTACGTGAAGAAGCTAATAAGACTTCTTTTATTCAAGTAAAAGCAGCAATCATCAAATTTTCTAGTTTTTATGACTTTCCATTAAAGGATTCATTTCTAGAAAAGTTATCATTATATCAACCTCCTAAAGTTGAAAACAGAAGCCTCCCCCCTTTCTTTGATGTCTTTCAGTTTGATGATGTTATGAATAACTATACAAATTCTAGCATTAGTAACATAGATAGATTAAAATATTACCCTATTGAGTTATGGTGGTATATTACAAATATAATACCAATGCGCCCAAATGAGTTATTGAGATTAAAGAAAAACTGTTTAAGCGTCAGGAATGATGGCACATATTGGATAATAGTGACACGTTCTAAAAAACAAAGTGATAATGCCGAGCAGGAGGTTTGGGAACAAGAACTACAAATCAATCAAAATATTTATAAATTTATTAGGGAATATCAACTAAAGCTCGAACAATTAAATATAGGTACAACAAGTCAATTTTTAATTCCTCAAGATCTATATAAATACACTCATAAGCTTAGTGAAAATGATTATGAAAGATACAGTCCTCAACAGTTTGGTGAGTTATTAAGAGATTTTTATATTAACATTGTTGAAGGGATGTACAACACTGTTAATATACAAAAAATTAAGCCCGGAGACACAAGACATTTTGCAATAATTAATATGTTCCTACAAGGCTTTAATATGCTATCCATAGCAAGAATGGCTGGTCATAGTACCTTATCTGAGCCAGCTAATTATTACGGTCATATAGAAGAACTAACTAAATGCTATACTTACCACCTCTTTTCGACTAGAACAATAGAACATAATATAGAATCCAAGTTTAATGGTGGGTTCTTTGGATATCGACGTAAGGCTTATGATAGAGGTTTAAAGTATGAAGACAAGGACACTTCTAAATATAGACCTGTTAGATATGGCTTTTGTATGGATATTTCAAATACTTTCCCAAGCAATTGTGCTGATGATTGCCGTGAATGTAATTTTTACATATTTAAACCTACAATTGACCAATATGAAGAGGGGCTGGGATGGTTAGAAGATTATTCAATACATATAGATAAAAAAATGGAAGAACAAATAGATGTATTAAAAATATTAAACAGTTCAACATCAAAAGAAACTAATACTAACAATTCCAATGAGATAAAAAGAACATCAAAGAAATTACAACAGTATATGGACTACAAAGTTACATTGGACTTAAAACTACTAAAGGAGCAATACCAGAATGAGTAAAAATAGTAGAGGTAAACCGGGGAAACCTCAACAATATACTGACGAACAACTAAAAGACATTGCATTGGATGTAAAGTACAATAAAATAAGTGGTGGTAAGCTAACATATAATTTATTAGAGAAGCATACAGGAATTAGTAGAAATACCTTTAGCAGAAGAATAGCAGATTATATTAAAGAGTTAAACAGCCCCATCATACGGCCATTAGAGCTTACTGATCGTGATACTGTTTATTTTCCTAATATTGACCTTCTCTTTGAGAAATGGAGAGGAAATGAACCTAGATTAATAGAAGAACTTCATGAAATAGAAATGCTCTTCTACGAAGTTTATAATGAGCTTCAAGAATACAAAAAGAAGGCGGAAGATGAGGGAAAAACAAGCGAAACTTTAACTAAATTAAAGGAGCAAATGCAAAGTTATAAAAATAAAGCAGAGTTCTATGAAAAGGCTTATAAAAATGTGGTTGTTTCTAGTACATTTGTAGAAAAAAGACAAGAAATGAATATATCAAATAAGATAATTAACTTCAAAAATAACGAAGAAGACACCGATTTATCTAATCTAAATAAGAAATTCGAAAAAGTTATAACAAATACAGATGACGCAGGTAAAGAAAAAAAGGCTGATAAATTCAAATCAAGATTTAGTAATCTTTTTGATAAGGATAATAACTAACAAAATTTTAGTAATTCCATTAGTTGAATTGTATTTAGCAATAGAAAAATGCTTTTTAAGGCAGTATGTTATATAGATGGAAAAAGAGCCTAAATATACAATAAACGCATAAAACCTTGCATATTTTTAGGCTCTTTAATTGTATTTCTTGTTGTGTTAAAGCACCTGTTAGCACAATAAGTTTTTTCTATTTATTCATATAATGTAACAGTTTTTCGAAAAAATCATTGCTAACGGTTAACTGATACTGTTTTTCAACGAGATTTCGAAGTTCCATAACGAGAAGCAAAGAATTCTTATAGGCTTCATATAGTTCTAATTCATTTAATCGGGCAGTAGTCTTTTTAAACTTTTCATAGTTTTCAGGACTAATTTCTTTTTCAAGATTCTTTGTCATATTAAACCAATTATCGGCATTTTCTTCAGCAATTCGAATGAGTTGTAGTATATTTTTTTGTAATTGAGATAAAAGTTCCAGTGAACGTGCATTTTCCCCTCTTTTAAGAACATTAATCCCCATTAACCATAGGTTGGAAAAATTATTCAATAAAAAATTTACGTTTTCTTCTGTAAGTCTATTTGGTCCCGGACCTTCCAACTCTGATAAATACAACTCTAGTTGTCCTGTTTCATCATAAATAAACATTGCTTTTGTGTCAGGAATGTAGCCTGATTCTTTGAATGAAGGAATAATATTCATTTTGTTTTCGGAAAGGAAATGAAACTCACCACGTATTAGATTTTCAAAAATTACTACTTCCGTACCGTACTCATTTTGATAGAGTAAAGTGTAGGAAGCGACTTCATTTAGCCATTTTGCTGAATCAAAGGTGGAAATTGTATCATCTTTCAGAAAAACATAATATTCTATATCAGAGTATCGATCTCCCTCTCCTTTTGTAAAAGAGCCATACATCATACAAGCAGATATTCGTTCATCTGACTGGACAAGTTCCTTAACCCTTGCCATTAGTTCTTTTTGTTTTAACAATTCGATTCCTTCTTTCTTTATTTTGATTCAGGGAGAATAAAAAATCCTCCCAAATAATGTTGGAAGGATTAGTCATGTAACTTTTTACGATACTCAAATAAGACTATTTAGCCTTTTTAGCTATTAAGTCTTACATTTATTTAGTATATGGAAAAATGGGCAGACTAATCCTAAGTTTTAAAATGAAATATACTATTTCAATTGTTAAAAATTAGATTAGTTCTTCATTGTCCACCCATCTCTCCTTTCGATTAATAGTATATTAATTTTAACACTTCAAAGTTCAAAGTTCAAGTTGTAGTAACTAACAATCAAAAATACGTATTGTGTTATGTGATTTTATTAGTTGCTCTCTCTTCCGCAAAAGGTTGCTCATTTTCTGCAATGATTGGCTCAAAACTCCGCACAAATGGCTCAATTCATCTGCAATATTCAATACTTCCATATTATATAACTCTCTGAGAATTAAAACATTACAATTTATGTAGTTTATGGAATAGCATAAGTTAAATTAGCCATCACTTCCACTCAAGTCATCCAATATTAAATATGCCTCAATAATAACCATAATAAGTTCATAAACCATCCAGTAAACCAAATCTACACAATAAAATGTATCTCCACAAATTATAAATTTTAATAAAACTACGAATTTATGTACATAATTAAAGTTAAATAGAATAATTATGTACAACAAACTAATTATGTACACTTATAAAATATTCAAAGTCCTTATATTTTTCATCAAAAACAAGTAACTAATAATTTATGTACATATTAGTTTATTAAGATACGTGGTGGTATTTAACTAATACAGCTTTTCCTTCTTTATTAACCCATTTATACGTATTAACACCGGAGCCTTGCATCATGCGATAGTTTGCTGGAATTCCCCATGGAGAATATACAAACGTAACCATATGGAAGCTTTCCGGTGAGTTTGCACAAAAGTCAAAAAAGCGTTCTGGATCTTGAAGGTTCGTTACTGGATCTGGTCGAAAAGCATGGATCATATCCGGGAATTTCATGGCATCACGGATAAAGAAGATTTTTAAATTATTTCCTACTAAATCCCAGTTACCATCTTCCGTGTAAAATTTAATTGCAAAGCCACGTGGGTCGCGGACGGTTTCAGGAGAATCCTTACCATTTACTACCGTTGAAAATCTTACGAAAACGGGGGTCTGTTTTCCTTTTTCTTGGAAAACCTTTGCTCTTGTATATTTCGATACGGGTTCATCACCGACTGTTCCATATGTTTCAAAATAACCATATGCACCAGCACCACGTGCGTGTACAATTCGTTCTGGAACCTTTTCACGATCGAAATGACTGATTTTTTCTATAAAATCGTAGTTTTCTAAAGTAGCAGGCCCTCTATTTCCTACTGTTCTAATGTTTTGGTTATTGGTGACAGGATGGCCTTGTCTTGTTGTAAGCGTGTCATCATTCTCTATATTCGTTTCGTTATTAGATGAATGTCCGTTTTCCAAGTTAATTCCTCTTTTCTGTAAATATTGAATTTGACGTTTTTATATTTTCCTAAAAACACTAAATTAACCTATATTTTTCGAAGGTTATTCATATGGTGTTACAATAGAGGAATAGTTAACGAAAAGGGGAAGATAAAATGGAAACAACGAAGAAGAAACAGCATATATCACCTGCTAATGATCCGTGGGAAGCATATATGGATGTAGAAGAATTCGGTGAAATGACTTTATCTAATATTGAATTCACTACAACAGTTATGTGTAATATGCGCTGTGCACACTGTGCAGTAGGATATACACTACGACCAAGTGATCCTGATGCACTACCAATCGATTTACTAATAAAAAGACTTGATGAAATACCGCATCTTCGTACGTTAAGTATTACGGGCGGGGAACCGATGATGAATAAGAAATCGGTTAGAAACTATGTGGTGCCGTTATTGTCTTATGCTTCTAGTAGAGGTGTGAAAACACAAATAAATTCTAACTTAACATTGCCATACAATCGCTATGAAGAGATTATTCCATATTTAGATGTTTTACATATATCCCATAATTGGGGCACGGAAGATGAATTTGCGGAAACAGGATTTGCATTAATGGAACGGAAGCCTTCATTGGATAATCGGAAAAAATACTTCGAACGAATGGTGGAAAACTCTAAACGTTTGGCTAATGAAGGGGTTCTGGTTGCAGCGGAAACTATGCTAAATAAACGAACCTTTCCTTACTTAGAACAAATCCATGATCATGTAAATGAGATGGGCTGTGGTCGTCATGAAATTCATCCAATGTATCCAGTTGATTTTGCTAGTAATCTAGAAATCTTAAGTTTAGATGAAATTCGAACAGGGATTAAACGTTTATTAGATCATCGGAATAAAGACATGTGGATGTTGTTTGGAACATTACCATTCTATGCTTGTAGTTCAAATCAAGAAGATTTAGCACTACTTGAAAGATTGTATAAAGAAGAAAATGTTTCTTTACGCAATGATCCGGATGGAAGGTCAAGGTTGAACGTAAATATTTTTACGGGTGAGATCATTGTTACGGATTTTGGAGATGATGAACCATCCTTAGGTAATATACAAAATACAACCTTACCAGAAGCTTATAAAAGATGGATGGGAACAAAAACGGCAAAAAGTTTAAATTGCCATTGTCCCGCAGTAAAATGTTTGGGCCCTAACATTTTAGTTAAAAATGCCTACTATAAAGACGTTGATTTTACAAAGAGGGAAGCAAAGATAAGCCGATCATAGAAGAAGTGAGAATAATTTCTAAGAAGATCCTATAGGTTATTTTCCTTATGACGGAATCCGGGGGTATATGTTATGATATTGCTATTAATCCTAGGAGGTAATAAACATATATGACTTGGGAGCACTTTATATCATATAGTCATTTAATGGAATTAGGAATAGCTATAGGTATCTTCCTGTTATTTATTTTATTCAGGAAATTATTCACGAAGTATGTTTTTAGAATCGTCATGAGAATTGTAAGAAAGACGAAGATTAATGCTTTGTCTAATATATTCCTTGCATTTCAAAAACCTATGGAATGGTTTTTTACGTTGTTAGGTTTTTATTTTGCTATTTCGTACTATCCGTATATCCATGGAAGTGTCTTAAATAAATTTATTAGTGCGGCATTCATAGTTCTTGTCACTTGGGGATTAGTTAGTTTATCCTCATCGTCATCCAATTTATTTAGGAAAATTAATGAAAAAACAGATATTAACATAGATGAGATATTAATACCATTATTATCTAGAACATTACAGTTTATTATTGTCGCGATTGCCGCTACAATTATCCTTCAGCAATTTGGTTATAGTATTGAAGGACTTATAGCTGGGCTTGGGTTAGGTGGACTGGCAATCTCTTTAGCTGCTAAAGATGCTTTAGCTAATTTCCTTGGTGGAATTGTTATTATTTCTGAGAAGCCTTTTACGATTGGGGATTGGATATTGACACCGAGTGTAGAGGGAACAGTAGAAGATATTTCCTTCCGTAGTACAAAAATACGAACTTTTGCAGATGCGTTGGTTTCTGTTCCTAATAATCAATTAGCAAATGAGTCAATCACAAACTGGAGTAAAATGAATAAACGCCGAATTACTTTTAATCTTTCGTTAGATTATGAAACATCAAGAGAAAAAATGGAATCCATTATACAACGAATCGAAAATCTATTAAAAAATCACCCAGATATTCATCAAGAAACCATATTTGTAAGGTTTGATGAGTATAAGGAAAGTAGTTTGGACATTCTTTTGTATTTCTTTACGAAGACAACAGTCTGGGGAGAGTATTTAAAAGTGAAAGAGGAAATAAATTACCAAATTCTTGATATTGTAAGAGAAGAAGGAGCGGAATTTGCTTACCCTACAAGAAAACTATATATAGAGAACGATTCGTCCGATGATTCAGAGCATCTATTGCAAGTTAGACAAGAGTCTTAAGTAAAGAAGGAGTTCATGGGGACTCCTTCTTTACTCTTTAGATAATAGTTTCAAATCTAATATTTCGCATGGTGTGTTCTCATAGCTTTTTACTATGCCATGTTTCGTAATTAAATCCTTAGCCACTTTCTTCTGCTTAATTTTTATAGTTAGCTCGGTTTCAAATGGAAATGGATCCATATAAATCGTATTGTCCGCCTTCCATTCCGGCCAAAGAATCTGGCTATTCCCTTTATCAATAGAGGGTACTGGAATTCCGTTTTTATAAAAGAAATGGAATTCCTCCTTTTTAACACCGGGTTTATTTATACAAAAGAACAGGGAGAGACTATCTGTAAACTTTAGTAATTCATAATGGAAGTCAAATAAGTTCTCATCAAAATCTTTCATCGAGTGAATGATTTCCTGTTGTCTTTTTCGTTCTTGTGCCACAAAGGAATCTGCGTATAGAGAAGATTCTTGGGTCATAAAGTTTGTATAATGCATACTACATAATAAGGCTGCATACGTATCTATTTTTTCAACTTCATTTATTCCGTGTATATAAATGATGGTCTTCGGAGCTAAGGGGTAACTCGTAAAATCATACGGTGCTTTTAGCTGATCATTCCATACTGGTTGCTTATCAAAGTACTTCCAACCATAGTCATGAAGTGTGATTGCTGTTACAACCGAATCCATAAGCGTGTTACTTAATAATAGTTCTTTTTTCCAATGCTTTATTAATTCACCAGATACAATGGCATGGTTGTCTTGCTCAATCATTATAAAATGATCTGTTTCTTCTCTAACAATCATAACTAGCGCCTCCTTGTATAAATATTATGTAAGTATATAAAAAAACTTCACGAATTAGTAAGTTAATCGTGAAGTTTTTTATTATGGTATATCCCTTTATCCTATCTAAACGGGTAGTAAGACTCCCAATGACGGAAATCTTCTTTATATGATTTTATCAAAATGTACTTGTTTATTTAAAGTATACATAATTGGAATACCAATAGCCAAAACAACGATTTCTCCAATGGCTGTAGTTACCCAAGAAAATAGGAAAGGTAATCCCAATGCTAAGTATAATTCTAATGCGACAATGAACATGTTAAAACTGAAAATGATTGCATTGGCTGCTAGTAAAAGTAGCGTGTTTTTCGTGTATTTAGAAAGTAGAATAATAAGTCCTAAAGATATTGCCGAATGCGCGACACCAAATACAATATCATACAGTCGCATTGGTGAGAAAAATAGATTGGTTAAAAATACACCAAATATAATACCGAAAAAGAACTTCTTATTAAATACGACGAGATGATTAAACATCTCAGGTACACGAAATTGGACATTCGTAAAGCCAAATGGTTGTATAAGTGCTGATACAGCTATATACATTGCAGCCAAAACGCCATTTGCAGTTAACGTTTTTATATTCATTTCCATCTCTCCTTAGTTTTTTTACGTGGGAGGCTTTCGAACCACGGATTTTTAATACAATAGAATATATCATAGCAAAATTTATAATCATTCACAATGGAAATATTAGTAATCTTTAAGTATTAGTTTTTTTCCAGCCTAAACGGGCAGTAAGACTTCCGGTTCAAGCTTCTGGGGAAACAAACAAGGTATTTGGGAGATTGACTGCCTGTATAGGTCCGATAAGTACTCGTGCTTGGGATATCAGTACTCATGTTTAAGATATCAGTGCGACTAACCATCAGTGGAGGATGAAAGAGGATCCCACTGATGGAAGTATTCTTTATCGACAATCAATAGGTCTTATTCTGTTCTACCTATACCATGAAGGAGTAATAGAGTTTTAGAAGTATCTGACCCTTTTTGGAAAATATATCTCATCGTCTTTCCCTGTTTATTTTAGTTGTTCACTTTTCTTGCCGACGCGCTTTAATACATCTATTACTATTTTCTTTTCTTCATCTGTAACACCTTCAAACACGTTTTCGATGACTTGTTGATGAAGCGGGAAGATTTCTTCCATTAGTTTAATTCCTTGATCTGTTAATTGAATATAAACTACACGGCGGTCATCTTTGCATGGAGTTCTTTCTAGTAGTCCTTTTTTTTCTAATTTATCGATAACATACGTTATGGAACCTGTATTGATCAATACGGATTGTGTAATTTGTTTAATAGTCTGTTTGCCTTTATGGTATAATGCTTCTAATACAGTAAAATCAGATGTCCGCATTCCATGACTGCTTATATCCTTTTTAATTAATTCCGCCAACGTCTTATTAGCTTTTAGCAAGACAACGAAAGCCTTTAGCGATAAATTCTCTGACATAATAAATTCTCCTTTGATATTATTAATACCTGTATACTTAATTAAGAAATTTTTAATTAAGTATAATATACAAAATAGAGAGACATCTGTCAATTAAACGCAATAGAGCGTGAATCTAAAATTAGATTCACGCTCTATTTATTTTTCATCTCTGATCTTCATCATTTGCATTTTATCATTGAAAAGAGCTGGATAGGATAAGAACCCTAGGAATATGCTTGTGACGATTGCAGTTGTTAATAGTAAAAATAGGACAAGTAGTTGGAATTGGACAGCTTGTACTGGATCTGCCCCTGCAATGATTTGTCCACTCATCATTCCAGGTAATTGGACTAGGCCGATTGTTTTTTGGCTTTCAATAGTAGGAATCGTACTAGCTTTAATAGAAGTAACTAAGGGAGTATGGATTGCTTGTTTCGGTGTCCCACCTAAGGATAAGATGAGCTCTGTTTCATCTTGCCGCGCTTCTACTTCAGCAGTAAACCGATTAAGGAATAAAATGGCAAGAACCATCGAATTTCCAACGACCATTCCGCTTATCGGTATAATATACTGAGCGGTAGGTGGAGTTATTTGGAATCCTAGTAAGATTGCTTGAGTAAGTATTTCTATAAAAATAAAAGTAATAATAAGCTTCCAAGTAATCCCTTTTATTGATGCTCCCTTTTTCCTGGCGTTTTGTGTTGCTGCACCAATCATTAAGACAATCATTAAAATGATAAAAATATACTCTTCTGATGCAAAGACAAATTGTAATACATATCCGACAATAAGTAATTGAATAATAGAACGAACTGTTGCGATAATTGTATCCTTTTCTAAATCTAAATGTAATGTTTTAGATAGGATGATGGGAATTAATACAAAAATTAGTGCTAATGTCAATGTTAAATAACTCATTCTAAGTCTCCCTTTATAAAACGTTTTACTCTTTCATCTTTCGGGTTATTTAAAAATTCACTCTTGCCTGTTTCAAGGACCTCACCAGCTATCATAACCCATGAATAGTCACCAATGGTCAAGGCTTGGTCTAAATTATGCGTAATCCAAACAATTGTTGTTCCGTATTTTTGGTTTATCTTTTGTATTAATTCTTCAATGTCGTGTTGAGATATACGATCAAGAGAAGAAGTGATTTCATCTAATAAGAGAACCTTAGGACGATTTACTAATGTACGAGCGATAGAAACTTTTTGCTTCTGTCCTCCAGATAGATCATTAATATTCCGATTTAAGAAGTCTTTTCCTAGTGATACATCTTCTAATAATTCTTTTGCATCATCTTCAGGTAATGTTTCGCCTTTTAAAGTAAGTGGTAATGAAAGGTTTTTATATACCGATCCACTTAGCATTGTAGCACTTTGCAACGCAAGTCCGATTTTGCGACGTAATATTATTGGATCATACTCATCAATAGGTTTGTCATTTATTATTATTTGTCCCGAGTCAGGAGAAATAAGTCCATTACATAATCGAAATAAAGTTGTCTTACCTGCACCAGAAGGGCCCACTAGTGTTGTTATTTTACCTTTGGCAAACGAGCCGGAAATATTTTTTATTATAGGAACATTACGATCAGAAAATGTAACGTTTTTAAATGTAATAATTGGCTCAAATTCAGTTGTCATTATATTTACCTTCCTTATAAACAAATTTTTAAACCCCTTCTATTATTCAATATTTTCCTTTAGCATTCTATAAATATGCATAATCAGCTTCTTGTATCGTGTTTAATGAAATTATATAAAGATATGAAATAAAAGTGTTGACTTTTTGGTTAGAGAATAGTAATATAAATTTTACTGTTATCAAAGTTAGCTTCTTTTAAAAAATAACTTTTAAAAAAGTTGACATAGATTCCAGTGGTTGATATAATGTAAAAGTTGCTGTTGAAAAGGCGATTAAAAATAATTGTTGACAACGAACGGTAACTATGTTATATTAATAAAGGTGCTTTAAACAAGCAGTGAGAAATTAATTGCTCTTTGAAAACTGAACAAACAACCAGTATGTTAAGATAAAAGAAACTCGTTTTCTTTTAAAAATAGAAGGTAACACTTCTAAAAGCTAAGAGATAGAATTAATTATGCTAATTCTAAACAAACTTTTTTGGAGAGTTTGATCTTGGCTCAGGACGAACGCTGGCGGCGTGCCTAATACATGCAAG
>NZ_JAHHXM010000045.1 GCF_019037185.1 Oceanobacillus caeni | reverse complement strand
AGTCCATTTATTAGGTTGAACTTTTCAATGCCTGTTTTTTGTTGGAAGTCAATCTTTATTTTTAGGTAAACTTAAATCAGAAATTTAGACGTATAACGAATTGAAAGAGTTAAAAAGAAAGGAGGAAGGTTAAATGTACGCGCGATTTACCCCACCTCAACGGGCAATAAAACTCCTCCCCCAAGACTCTGGGGAACAAAGAAGGTAGGTGGGAGATCAGCCGGCTGTAATGGTCCGATAAGTGCGACTAACTATCAGTGGGGGATGAAGGAAACCCCCATTGATGAAGGTCTTCTTTATTTTCCGAATAATTTCCCCATAAAGGACTTTTTATTCGTTGTTTCCTCGGTCGTAGCCGCAATTAGTTTTTGGGTTTCTAATTTTTCGGTAATAGTTCTCATTAAATCTTTATCTCGTTCATTTAACCACTCATTTATGATGTTTTGTTGTTGATCAAGTCTTTCCATTAAAGAAATAATCATTTCATTTTGTTTTTCTATTAATTTTTTCATTTCAAGGATTTCTGTTGAAATTACATTTTCTTCTTTAATAAGTTTGGGGGTTTTTGGAAGGGCTGTAATATTTACAATTTCTTTCTCTTTCCATTTTCCCATAACAATATTGGTGGCTTGTTCTACAGTTACATGAGGATTCTCTCTTAAATCCTTTAGATGCCGTATTTTCTCTATATCTTTGTCTACAAACAATCGGGCGTTATTCTTGGTTTTAAGGAATTCATATCCAGCCTTCTCTAAATGTTGTGCATATTTTCTAACTGTCGTCACGCCCATACCCAACATAGTCGCTAATTCAGCTGTAGAATAAGTCTTCTCTTTACATTCTACATTTTCATGCATAGAATCACCCCATAATAAATAATTCAACATGAAATGAATTAATCCTTTTAGAAGTGGGGGTGTATTGTGTGACAAATTTTGATAAAATCTTTATTTTTTCATTAAATATGATTTGATTTTGTAACTTAATGGCGGTTAATTATTCTCAATTAAGGATATTTTAATACATCCGGGATTATACCTCGGTGTATTTTTCTTAATAATTCTTGAATCCCAACTTTTGTAATTCTCTCATTAACCTTGCAACTGGTAAACCAACGATCGAAAAATAGTCACCATTTACCTTCTTGACTAAATAAGCACCTAGCCCCTGAATTCCGTAAGCACCTGCTTTATCCATTGGTTCACCTGTTTTAACATAATTCCATATTTCATTTTCTGTTAATGGCCAAAATTCAATGAGGGTTCTCTCATAAAAAGAAACAATTTGCTTGCCTTTTATAATCGTAACCCCTGTTAATACATCATGCTGTCTCCCAGATAATTGATGAAGCATTTGAAAAGCATTTTCTTCCGTCTTAGGTTTTCCAAGTACTTGATTATCTAAAAGCACCATTGTATCTGCACCGATTACATACGCCTCTGGATGACTTTTGGCAATAGAAGAGGCTTTCTGATAAGAAAGTGATTGAACTAAATCTTCGGCTGACAATGTTCGATCTATCGTTTCATCTACATTACTTACTACGACATCAAATGAAAGATTCATATTTTGTAGTAATTCTTTTCTTCTCGGAGACCCGGAAGCTAATATTAAACGTTGTTCCATTTTATCTTCCTTTCTTATTATCATCTTATCCTCATTTTCATTCTATACTAAAAGAGATTGTTCCAAAATAGTGAAGATTTAGTTAGTTATTGCAGAATATTCTAAATTAAATTAAGATATGTGTAGAGAGGGGATGAATGGATTGGAAAAATTGAAGGTCGGTAGAGCAAACTTAACTTGGTTAAACGGCGGTGTAACATTCTTAGATGGTGGTGCTATGTTTGGTGTAGTTCCTAAGGCATTGTGGAGTAGATTATATCCATATAATGATAAAAATCAAATCGAATTAAGAGCCGATCCCTTACTATTACAACTAGATGGAAAAAATATCTTAATTGAAACGGGATTAGGGAATGACAAATTTACAGAAAAGCAAATCCGAAACTTCGGTGTTTTAGAACAATCATCTGTCGAAAAGTCTTTGAAAGAATTAAATTTAAATGTGGATGATATTGATATCATTTTAATGACTCATTTGCATTATGATCATGCTTCAGGATTAACGAGAAAAATGGATGAAGATGAATACGAATCTATTTTTAAAAATGCAACGATTTACACATCTGCAATAGAATGGAATGAAATGAGAAATCCGAATATTAGATCTGTCAATACATATTGGGAAAGCAATTGGCAGCCTGTTGAAGAACAAGTAGAAACATTTGCAGATGAACTGGAAATTTTAGAAGGCTTACGGATGATCCATACAGGCGGTCATAGTGATGGACATGCTATTATAGTTTTTGAAGAAGGAGAAGAATCCTTTATTCACCTGGCCGATATAATGCCTACACACGCCCATCAAAATAAACTTTGGGCAATGGCTTACGATGATTACCCTGTAACATCCGTTCATGAAAAGGAAAACTGGATGGAGTATGGTTACAACAGAGGATCATGGTATACCTTTTACCATGATGCATATTATCGTGCAATTAAATTTAATCAAGAAGGTAAGAAAGTAGATGAAGTGAAGCGAGAGCGTTATGAATATTGATAATGAATAAGAAATTGGCAATTATATTGCCAATTTCTTATTCAGTTTTGTTAGCTGATATGATTCCACCTGTTTCAACATCCACGTAGAATTCGTATTGTATATTTTCTCCGTTAATATTTCTTGTTATACCACCACGGTAAGCTTGATACGGGAGACCATTCTTTTCAACAGATTCAGGTTTCATATAAATCCAAGAGCCATTAATTGGACCTGACTTCTTAAAAAGTTCTTTTGCGTTTTTTAATGCCGTTTCAGGACTTACTTTTTGACGTACTTGTACTTGTTGATTTGTAATATATCCGAAAGTAAAACCAATTGCTGCAGCTAAAAGAATATTTCTCTTTTTCATTACTAAACCTCCTAGTCTGTTCATTGTAGGTACACCTATAGAATATGTTTGCTTTCTATATAAATTAGTATACATTATCTATTTCTAAATGGAAATGAAGACTCTGAATGGAATAAATTAAACTATTTCCGTTATACTTAAAGAGGATGTTCAAAAAGTATGATACATATAAATGGAGGGGATGAAATGAATCAAGAAACACTTGATCTTTTTAAAAAATTAACAGAGCTTCCAGGTGCTTCTGGGAATGAGCATGCTGTTCGTGCTTTTATGAAAAAAGAATTAGAAAAATACTCCGACGAAATCATTCAAGATAATTTGGGCGGTTTGTTTGGGGTGAAACATGGTAACGGACCAAAAGTAATGGTTGCGGGTCATATGGATGAAGTTGGGTTCATGGTAACACAAATTACAGATAATGGAATGATTCGTTTTCAGCCACTTGGAGGTTGGTGGAATCAAGTTTTACTTGCACAACGAATGCAAGTCCTAACTAAAAATGGACCGGTAATAGGAGTAATTGGATCTATTCCTCCACATTTATTGTCTGAAGCACAACGTAAAAAGCCAATGGAAATTAAAAATATGTTATTGGATATTGGTGCTGATGATAAAGAGGATGTTAAAAAAATTGGGGTTAGACCTGGAGATACGATTGTGCCAGTAACGCCGTTTCAACCAATGGCTAACCAAAAAAAAATACTAGCGAAAGCTTGGGATAATCGCTATGGATGCGGTTTGTCAATTGAATTATTAAAAGAGTTACAACATGAGACTTTACCAAATGAATTATATTCTGGAGCAACTGTACAAGAGGAAGTTGGATTAAGAGGATCAAAAGTTGCATCAAACATGATAAAGCCTGATATTTCATACGTATTAGATGCTTCTCCAGCTAACGATGCTTCCGGGGATAAGACGGCCTTTGGCCAATTAGGAAAAGGTGTACTAGTAAGAATTTTTGATCGAACAATGATTACGAGTCAAGGTATGAGAGAATTTATTTTAGATACGGCGGAATCAAATGATATTCCATATCAATATTTTGTCTCACAAGGTGGTACAGATGCAGGCAGCATTCATCTTTCTCATGAAGGAGTTCCAACGGCGGTAGTAGGAATTTGCTCGCGTTATATCCATACATCTGCTTCGTTAATTCATATAGACGATTATGCTGCAGCGAAAGAATTACTTATTAAATTAGTAAAAGCAACAGATCAAAACACAGTTGATTTAGTTCGTGGGAAATAAAAAAGGTAACTGCTGTTTTAGTGGACAGCAGTTACTCTTACGTTAAGGTGGTTTAGAATTGAATATTATTGTAGGTTCCAAAAATCCAACAAAGACTAAAGCGGTAGAAGAAATATTTCCCGAAGCTAAACTGACCCCACTGAATGTTCCTTCTGATGTTTCAGCACAACCTTTTTCCGATGAAGAAACAAGAAAAGGTGCAATGAATCGTGCAAGGCATTGTCTGAATTCCTCCTCAAATGTGATCGGAATAGGTCTTGAAGGTGGAGTCATGTACGTAGGAAATGAGCTTTATTTATGTAATTGGGGCGTACTTATGACAGAAGACCAAACTTTCACTGCAAGTGGTGCTCGTATTTTTTTACCAAAGGAAATTGACCTAAAACTACAAGAAGGCATGGAATTAGGCGACATTATGGATGATTATTCGATGCGAAAAGAAGTGAGAAATAAGGAAGGTGCAATTGGAATTTTTACAAATGACTTAATATCGCGAAAAGAAATGTTTAGTCATATAATGAAACTATTACGTGGCCAGTGGGAATATTGGGAAGAACATAATAAGAACTAGAATGGCACACATTCTAGTTCTTATTATTATTCATAAATATATGCTATTACTTCTAAGGCTTGTTCTACCGTTTCAACTGTAACATTCGCTTTATTAGATAATTCTTTAAGAGGATGAATCAATGATGTAGGTCGAATAAGTATAGTAGGTTTATTCATGGCGATTGCAGTACTCGCATCCATTGCCGTATTCCATTGTTTATATTTTTCTCCAAATAAAGCAATCACAATATCGGCTTTTTGCATTAACACTTGTGTTCTGAAATTATTAACATCTGACGCCGCATCGTCTTTGTATAACGCACCAGGCTGTTCCCCTAAAATGGCTTCCCCGATGTCATCAGAACGGTCATGATTCGTTTGGGGAGAAACAAATGTAAGTGGTAGATTTTTTGCTTGTGCTATTTGCTTAACTTTATCTCTCCAGTTGTCATGAATTTGTCCAGCTAAATATACAGTTAGTTCCATGCCTTCTTCCTCCTTATTATTTATCATATTTTTAATATTATATGAATCTTTACATATTTTCCAAGAAACTGCACATCATTCGTTTATTATAAAACGAATGTTTGTTATTTGAAACATATGAGAATCAACGTTATAGTAATCAAAGAAGGAGTGGATAATGAATGAAACAGTTAGAATCTGTATCTGAATATAATGAACTTATTAAAGATAGTAATGTAATTATGATGTTTTCTGCTGATTGGTGTGGTGATTGCCGTTTTATAGAACCGGAATTACCTGAAATTGAGGAAGCTTTTCCTGAATATAATTTTATTAAAATAGATCGTGATCAATTCATTGAAATATGTCAAGAACATGATATTTTAGGAATTCCAAGTTTTCTTGCCTATCGAAATGGTAAAGAAGTGGGTAGATTTGTAAGTAAAGACCGTAAAACAAAAGAAGAGATTATGGACTTTATAAAAGGTTTGCCAGCTTAAAGACGGCTACTATGCTTGATAGAATTTCAACTAGAAGGAAGGGAGGGGCTTATTGTGAAAATGACGAGTTTACAAATGAAAAAGAAATTAGAAGAACGATTAAAGAACGAAAACTGGAGAACGTCTTTTGATCGCGATAAAAACACGTTTCGAATAGAATGGAAAGATACGAAACAAGGTATGACTATCTCATTACCCAATATGATTGGTAAGTATAATCAGAGGGGTGAAGAAGCAATTGATGAGCTGGAATCCCATATTAGAGAAGCTTTAAGAATTATGAACCAAACACCAGAACTTTCTGGGATGGAGAAAAATATTTTTCCAGTTATAAGATCTACGTCTTTTCCTACTGAGACAAAGAAGGGAAAGAAACTACTTACAAAGGATCATACTGCGGAAACAAGAATCTTCTACGCTCTTGATTTAGGTAAATCCTATCAACTTTTAGATGAGGAATTATTAAAAAAAGAGGGATGGAATAAAGCACATATTGATGAAGTTGCATCATTTAACGTCCGATCTCTATCTACAGAGCCTAAAAAAGATACAGTAGCGGATAATGATTTTTATTTTATAGCCACACAAGATGGATATGATGCAAGTCGAATTCTTAACGAAGCTTTTTTGGAAGAAATGCAAGCGAATGCTAAAGGTGAGGTTGCAGTGGCTGTCCCTCATCAAGATGTTCTAATTATTGCGGATGTTCAAAATAGCACCGGTTACGATATTTTAGCGCAAATGACTATGAAGTTTTTTGCAGAGGGAAGAATTCCGATTACATCCCTTCCATTTATTTATGAAAACAAAAAACTAGAACCTATTTTCATTCTTGCAAAAAATAGACCAGAGAAATAGTAAGAGAGGAAGTTTAAAATGGATGTGTTTTATAATCCCGATGGTATAGGTGACGTATTAATCATTCCAATTGAAGATGGAGATCGTTATGATATTAAATTTGAAAAGATAGCTGATATTACAAGGATTTTATCAAGTGCTGGTAAAGTAATTGGATATAATATTTTCAATGCCAAAAGTCATTTTCAATTAAATCAAACAGGAAAAATCAAATTGACAGAAGAATTACTAAGTCAAATTAAAAATTTATTTATGGAAAATGGAATAGAAG
The DNA here is from genome assembly GCF_019037185.1 of Oceanobacillus caeni. Lineage (GTDB taxonomy): Bacteria > Bacillota > Bacilli > Bacillales > Amphibacillaceae > Oceanobacillus > Oceanobacillus caeni. The sequence goes on along the minus strand of NZ_JAHHXM010000045.1, from coordinate 16,096 downwards.
ATGGTTTGGATTTTGATTTAAGTCCTAAGTTTGTTGTAGGTTACGTTATTAGCAAAGAACAGCATGAAAATGCCGATAAATTAAGTGTATGTCAGGTAGACGTCGGTGAAGCAGAGCCGCTTCAGATCGTATGTGGTGCACCAAACATTGACAAAGGGCAAAAAGTAGTAGTAGCTAAAGTAGGTGCTACGATGCCAAGCGGATTGAAAATTAAACCTACAGAATTGCGTGGTGTAGCATCAAATGGTATGATCTGTTCCCAAAAAGAATTAGGAATGCCAAATGCGCCGAAAGAAAAAGGAATATACGTACTTGATGATTCAACCCGTGTAGGTGAGGAATTTACATTTTAAAAGCAAAAGCAACCCAAATTTATAGTAATGGGGTTGCTTTTGCTTTTTGTTCTTGTCAAGAAAATTATAAAAATTGTATGGCTATGGATAACTTAGATATAGGAATAGCCACGTCCGGCTCCAGCGCCCAGCGACTAGCGAGACTTCCTTCACCTCCGTACGATAAAGAAGACTTGCCGATTGGTGAAACCAGAGGCTTAGTCGCACTTATACCCTTGTGGTGAAAGTCAACATCGGCTCGCTTACGCTCACCGTGTTTCCTTTATCTCCTACGGCTCAGTCCAGTCCGTACGTCGCTAAACGGGCGCTTGCGCCTTTGTTCGTTAACTAAAGTCCTTTTTACCCATCTACTCGTAATACTATTAGGTACATTTTTCCTTTTAATCAATGTAAAACATGCTACAATAGAAAAGACTATAAATGTTAAAGTTGCTTTATTTAACATAAAAAGTGGCTTTCTCTGATTACTATTCAATCTTTTAGGAGATTAAAATTAAACATCCAGGTTAAGTCAACAAGACAATTGATGGAAATAGAAATGAGTGAGTTTTATGTTTGAGAAATGGAAAAATAAAATAAAAGAAATGTTTATCGAAAGTGATGAACCTATAGAGAAACCGCATGAAACAAAATCAGGATATAACCAGGAATTTCAACAAGATTTAAAGGCGAGAGTTACGTATCGATATCCAAAGGAGAAACCTTTTCGTTTTCCTGTTATTCCCGATGAAAAAACGGAGAATACGAATGTAAAAAATTCGGAAGAGGAAAAAACTTATTTCAAACAAAACAGAAATGAAAGAAAGAACGATACGAATAAACATTATAGAACTGAACAAAATAGTCCCTTTCATACAGAGACAAATATTCACAGTAATCCACCTAAATCTAATAATAAAAAAATATATAAAAAGACTGATGAACCATTTAAAGTATCTGAGGTTCCGTCGCCAATATTTGGATTTCAAAAGAGAGAACGGAAGGAAGAAAAGACGGACGATATTCCACCATACATACAACAAGAAACCGACCAAAAAGAAAAGAAATATGAGCACGAAAGCATGTCAATGGAGGTTTATTCTGAGGAAGAGACGAATCAAGACGAGAATAATGTTGCAGATAATATATTAGATACATCTTCATTATTGGAGAAGAAGAACGACTCACAAGACAACGAAAGCAAAATAATAAATGAATCCTTAATAGAACTGGAGTTACAGGATACAGATAACTCCACAGAAATAGAGAATACTAGTAGCGATGGGGAAGAGGAGTATGTAGACAAACGTATAGAGGACGTTGAGAAAGAAAAAGATAATGTACAAGAACCAAATGTACAAGAAAACGAGTATAAAGAAGAAGTTGCTGTAACAGTTGAAGAAAAAGCGGAAGATGTAGATAAACAAGCGGAATCAACAGATACAAGTGAAGCATCCGAGGTTAATCCTACAAAGGTAAAAGAAAATGAAAAGTCCACGGTCATCCCGTTTAATGTAATTATGACCCCGAGCGACAAACGAAATTTGCATAGAAGGAAAATGGAAGAGCTGAAAAGTAATTTTAAGGAGGAAAAACCAAAAGAAACTAGTATAAATAATCATTCAGTTCAACCAAACGAAAAAGCGAAACCAGTTAAAACAACCCCAATTAATCATTCAAATGGGGAAAAAGAAATCTTTATACCAAATCATTTACTTAATGACAGGGTTGAAAGAAGTGATTCGGATGATGTTTGGGTGGAAGAACAACAACGGTTACTAGAGGAAACCTTAAAACATTTCAATGTAAGAGCGAAGGTAGTAAAGGCTACACAGGGACCATCTGTTACCCGATTTGAAGTTCACCCAGAACTTGGGGTGAAAGTAAGTAAAATCAAAAATTTAAGTGATGATTTGAAATTAAATATGGCGGCAAGGGATATTAGAATTGAAGCGCCAATTCCAGGGAAAAATACAGTTGGGATTGAAATTCCTAATCAAAAATCGCAAATGGTTGGACTTCAGGAAATTTTTGAAACGGAAGCTTTTAAAGATAGCAAATCACCGCTAACCGTAGCATTAGGTTTAAGTATAGAAGGGGAACCCAAAATTACGGATATTCAAAAAATGCCACATGGATTAATTGCAGGTGCAACGGGGTCAGGTAAAAGTGTTTGCATAAACACAATGCTTGTGAGTCTTTTATATAAAGCAAGTCATGAAGATGTAAAAATATTGTTAATCGATCCGAAAATGGTGGAACTTGCACCATATAATGGGATTCCTCATTTAGTGACGCCGGTGATCACAGATGTGAAAGCCGCAACACAAAGTTTAAAATGGGCAGTAACGGAAATGGAAGATCGTTATGAACGGTTTGTCCATGAAGGTGTAAGGAATATAGAGGCTTATAATAAAAAAATTAGACAGCAAAATAGAATAGATGAAAAAATGCCTTTTATTGTTATTGTGATTGATGAATTAGCTGATTTAATGATGACGTCCCCACAGGATGTAGAAGATTCAATAAGCCGAATAGCACAAAAAGCAAGAGCTTGTGGAATTCATCTCATTTTAGCAACACAAAGGCCTTCCGTTGATGTTATAACCGGGTTAATTAAAGCGAATATCCCTACCCGAATTGCATTCAGTGTATCTTCCCAGGTAGACTCACGTACTATTATTGATGTAAGTGGGGCAGAAAAATTACTTGGAAGAGGAGATATGTTATTTGTAGAAAACGGAGCCGGTAAAAGTGTACGTCTTCAAGGCCCATTTGTATCTGATGAAGAAATAGAAAGAATTACAAACTATGCAAGAAGTATTGCAGAACCAAATTACTTATTTGAACCAGAAGATTTATTAGAACAAGTTCATATGGATGAGGAAGAAGATGAACTACTACATGAAGTAATTGATTTTGTATTAAGTCAAAATAGCGCAAGTACTTCTATGATTCAACGTCGTTTTAAAATAGGTTATAACCGTGCTGCAAGACTTATGGACACATTAGAGTACAAGGGAATCATTTCCGGGCAAAATGGCAGCAAACCTAGAGAAGTATTAATTAGACAAAAACAGGAAGATATGTAAAATTTATGTTAATATTATTGAAAAAGTCACATCATTAGGGTAAATGCAATAAGTAGCCTTTATTCATGATTTTCTGAAGGAGTAGCAGACATGAAAGAAATTACATTAAAACTAAATGGTGAAATTAAAAGATTAACGAATAAAACATTTAAATTTGATGAACGTATTAAAGAGGGATGGTTTTCGGCAGTTTATTTTTTAAAAACGAAAAAGATTGTAGAAGAAAAAATCCCGGATAATCACGTTACGATGCAATTTTTTCAAAAGGAAAATGCGGTGTTATGCGGAACGGATGAAGCAATAGCTTTAGTTCATACATTCGCTGATAACCCACAGGATATAGAAATCCACTCATTAAAAGATGGAGATAAGATTGAACCTTTTGAAACAGTTCTAACTATTTCCGGCAGATATCAGGATTTTGGGTATTTGGAAGGAATCATTGATGGGATTCTAGCAAGAAGAACATCAGTAGCTACAAATGTATACAATGTGGTAAAAGCCGCGAAGTCCTCCGGTAAACAAAAACCTGTTATCTTTATGGGAGATAGAGATGACCACTATACAACCCAGGCTGGGGATGGATATGCAGCGTACATTGGAGGTTCTACTGCTCAAGCAACCCAAGCGATGAATGAGTGGTGGGGGAAAGAAGGAATGGGAACGATGCCCCATGCATTGATTCAAATGTTCCGTGGGGATGTTGTAGCAGCGACGAAAGCTTATCATGAAATTTATCCAAATGACGAAATAGCAGCTTTAGTTGATTATAACAATGATGTTATTACAGATTCACTAAGAGTGGCTAGAGAATTTGGAGATAAATTAGCTTCTGTTCGATTAGATACTTCACGAACACTAGTTGATAAATATTTTCTAAGAAATCATCATTTAATGGGTTCATTTGACCCAAGAGGTGTTAACCCGGAACTTATCTTCGCTTTAAGGAAAGCGTTAGACGATGAAGGATATAACCACGTGAAAATTATGGTTTCTGGTGGATTTAATGAAAAGCGTATTTTGGAATTTGAATCAAAAAACGTACCAGTAGATATGTATGGAGTAGGAAGAAGTCTTCTAAACCTTAATATAGGATTTACAGGGGATAATGTTTTATTGAACGGTGAACCTGAAGCAAAACAGGGAAGAAGATATCGTCCTAATCCACGTCTAGAAAGAGTAGAATATTTAAACTTTAATGAATAACTTATATTACTTTTAAATCTAACCCATTTTTTGATATAATAAATCAGTATTGTGTATTTTATGAATACATGTTAGGGGTAAAATGATAGCAAAGAAGTATTTCAACGTAGAAAAAAACACATTCACTTAAGGATGAGTGAGTGCCAAAAAAGTTTTTGGTATTTGATGAACAATGGAGGTTCGTTCTATGACAACTTACCATTTTATTGGTATAAAGGGAACAGGAATGAGTGCACTAGCACAAATACTTCATGATTCAGGAGAAAATGTGCAAGGCTCTGATGTGGAGAAACGATTCTTTACGCAGGTTGCTTTGGAGGAGAAAAACATTCCTATTCTTCCCTTTTCAGAAAAAAATATTAAAGAAGAACATACAATTATTGCAGGAAATGCATTTTCAGATGAACATGTGGAAATTAAGGAAGCCAAAAGATTAGGATGTACATTTTATCGTTATCATGAGTTTCTGGGAGAATGGTTAAAACAATATACAAGTATTGCAATCACTGGAGCCCATGGTAAAACGTCAACAACTGGTTTAATGGCCCACGTGTTAGATCAAACATTTCCAATTTCATATTTAATTGGGGATGGAACCGGTAAGGGACATGTTGATAGTGAATATTTTGTTTTTGAAGCATGTGAGTATCGACGCCATTTTTTAAACTATGAACCAGACTATGCAATAATGACAAATATTGATTTTGATCACCCTGATTATTTCACTAGTATTAATGATGTATTTAATGCTTTTCAATCAATGGCGGATCAAGTGAAAAAAGGAATTATTGCTTGCGGGGATGATGAACAACTACAACAGATTCAAGCTAAAGTACCAGTTGTATACTATGGATTTGGTGATACAAATGACTTTCAAGCACAAAATGTTCATGAATCAGAAGAAGGAACGACCTTTGATGTCTTTGTGAGGAATACTTACTATGATACATTTACAACACCACTATTCGGAAATCATAGTGTATTAAATGCATTAGCGGTTATTGCGATGTGTCATTATGAAGATATAAAGGTAGAGGATATTAAGAGAATTTCTTCATTCCAAGGAGTTAAAAGACGCTTTACCGAAAAGAAACTAGGAACTCAAGTTCTAATAGATGATTATGCACATCATCCTAAAGAAATAACTGCAACAATTGATTCAGCAAAAAAGAAATATCCTAATAAAAAAATTATTGCTATTTTTCAACCTCATACATTTACTAGAACAAAAACATTTTTACAAGAATTTGCTGACAGTTTAAGTGATGCAGATAAAGTTTATTTATGTGATATTTTTGGTTCTGCTAGAGAAGATTCAGGAAAATTGACTGTTGAAGATTTACAGAAGTTAATTGATGATAGTGAAATATTGGAACTTGATCATACGGAAGTATTAGCCGAATATAAGGATAGTGTGCTTATCTTTATGGGGGCAGGAGATATTCAGAAATTCGAAGAAGCATATGAAAGTGTGAACAATGCAATACAACATTAAATGAATAATCATTAAAAGATAATAAGTCTGATTGTTTTCAGGCTTTTTTCTTTTTATAAACAAAAGTGGAATCGCCCTTACAGGCTAAAAACGCGACGTACGGAGTGAGTCGATATTGACTTTCACCACAAGGGTATAAGTGCGACTAGACCTCTGGATTCACCAATTGGCAAGACTTCTTTATCATGTTTTTTAGGTGAGGGCAGTCTCGCTAGTTGTTGGGCATTGGAGCTGGACGTAACCTTCCCTAAGAAAGAATTTGATAAGCTTAATTATATATTTTCTTACCTTACAAAAAAGGTTTTTATTTGTTTAATGTCGAATTAATTATTAGAAAGTTATATACTAAAGCTAGGTCTGTTTTTAAATTTATTTAAAAACAGGTTTAGGTATTGATAAATAGGGAAATTATTAAAAATGAACCATTGTCATGCCTTTACATAAGTTATTATACATAAGGAGATGAAAGAGATATGGAGTTTTTACTATACATATCTGCGTTTATTGCGGCTTTAGCGTTTGTTATTCTAGTTATTTATGTAGTGATTGCAATAAAGGCAACAAAAGAGACGTTAAAAGATGTTTCCATTACAATTCAAGGTATTGAAAAACAAATGCAAGGTGTTACAACAGAAACAACTGAGTTATTATCTAAAACGAATAAATTAGCTGAAGATATGAATGAAAAAACTGGGAAGTTGGATACTTTATTTGATGGCGCTAAAGGAATTGGGGATTCCATGAAAGATTTTAGTCAATCTCTAAATGAGATATCAAATAGTATTTCTGTGGCTTCCAAGATTGACCAAGAAAAAGCTGCTCAAGCTGTAAAATGGGGGGCAGCTATAGTAGATTTTGTAAATGGAAGAAGGAACAAAAATAAGTAGGAGGTAATAATATGAGTGAAAACAACATTAACATGAAGGATTTTGTAATCGGAACATTTGTTGGTACGATAGTTGGAGCTTCTATTGCATTGGTTTTTGCACCTAAATCAGGTAAAGAACTTAGAGGTGATATTAATGAAGGTGCTCAACAAGTGAAAAACCGTGCTGGGGATTGGAAAGAAATTGCACAGGAAAAGAGTAGTGACTGGAAAGATAAAGCTTTTACAACAAGCGTTGAGTTTAAAAAACGTGCAATGGATACTACTTCTAACATTACCAAAAATGTTTCTCAAAAAACACAGGATCTAACTAAAAAAACACAAGATTTAACTAAATCAATATCTACTAAGTTCAATAATGAAGACAAAACGTTAGTTGAAGCAGCAGATTCTGAAAAGTAAAGAAAATTATTTCCTAAACTACAGTCCATTATGGGTTGTAGTTTTTTCTTTCGTGTCTAGCTCCAGCGCTAAAGCCGTAGCGACACTTCCTTCACCTCCTGGCATGGCCAGGCGCAGTCCATACGTCGCTAAACGGGCGCTTCCGCTTTTCTTTTTATTTAAGGAATGATGAAAAAAATTACATTAATCGTAAAACTAAATGGTGACAAATGTAAGAATGTTAGCTATAATTGTCACTAATTATAAATTAATTATAAATGTTATTATTTTTCTGGGGGCGCATAAAATGACGAATCAATTTGAGCAATTAAGAAATCAATTAGACGAAGTAAATTTGGAAATACTAGAATTAATCAACAAACGCGCATCACTTGTTCAAGAAATTGGACAAATAAAAACAAAGCAAAGTATTAGAAAAGAGTTTGATCCTGTTAGAGAACGTGAAATGTTAGACCTTATTACCGCAAAGAATACAGGACCATTTGAAAACTCAACCATTGTTCATATATTTAAAGAAATTTTTAAGGCTGGACTAGAATTGCAAGAGGAAGATCATCAAAAAGCGCTTCTTGTATCCCGTAAGAGACAGCCTGAAAACACAGTTATTGATATTAAAGGTGTGAAAATTGGGAACGGTAATATTAACCATGTGTTTGGTCCATGTGCAGTAGAAAGTTATGATCAAGTAGCACAGGTTGCTGAATCTATTAAAGGTAAAGGACTTAAATTATTGCGTGGGGGCGCATTTAAGCCAAGAACATCACCATATGATTTCCAAGGTCTAGGATTAGAAGGCTTACAAATCTTAAAACGTATTGCAGATGAATATGATCTAGTTACGATTAGTGAAATTGTTACACCAACAGATTTAGAAAAGGCTGTTGAATATATTGATGTTATCCAGATCGGTGCAAGAAATATGCAAAACTTCGAATTGTTAAAAGCTGCAGGTCAAATTGATAAACCAGTTTTATTAAAACGTGGTCTTTCTGCTACAATTTCTGAATATATTAATGCTGCTGAATACATTGTTTCTAGTGGTAATGGAAATGTTATTCTATGTGAACGCGGTATTAGAACTTATGAAAAAGCAACAAGAAATACATTAGATATTTCCGCGGTTCCAATTCTAAAACAAGAAACACACTTACCTGTAATGGTAGACGTTACACATTCAACTGGTCGCCGTGATTTATTACTTCCGACGGCAAGAGCAGCCCTTGCTATTGGAGCAGATGGAATTATGGCAGAGGTCCATCCAGATCCTGCTGTAGCACTTTCTGATTCAGCACAACAAATGGACATCCCAACATTCGATCGTTTCTATGAAGAACTAACAGATTTAGAGAATCGTTTAAAATAGGTATGTTTAGAAAAGACTAATCAATATTGATTAGTCTTTCTTTATCGTAAGACTATAATTAATGAATTAACTATAAAAGACGGTTATTTTTGTTTTTTTTATCATGTTAGAGTATGATATAAACAAAAGACTGGATTTATAATATAGGAGGTAAACACAGTAATGACTGTAACAATTTATGATGTAGCAAGAGAAGCAAATGTGTCTATGGCTACGGTTTCGAGAGTAGTGAATGGAAATCCAAATGTAAAGCCAACAACACGTAAAAAAGTTTTAGCGACAATAGAACGTTTAGGTTATCGACCAAACGCGGTAGCTAGAGGATTAGCTAGTAAAAAGACAACCACTGTAGGTGCAATCATTCCAGATATATCCAGTATTTTCTTTTCAGAATTAGCTCGTGGTATAGAAGATATTGCAACTATGTATAAATATAATGTTATTTTAAGTAATTCAGATCAAAATAAAGATAAAGAGTTAGCGTTAATTAATACAATGTTGGAAAAACAAGTAGATGGAATATTGTTTATGGGTGGAACCATTACTGAAGAACACTTGCAACAATTTAATACTTCGAATGTTCCAATCGTGTTAGCAGCAACTTATGATGACACAAAGGAATTAGCATCTGTAAATATTAATTATGAAGAAGCTGCTTATGAAGCAACAAAGCATTTTGTTGATAAAGGAAAGAAAAATCCGGCATATGTTGGTGGCGGAGAAGATACAAGTATTAATGAACATAAATTTGCCGGCTATAAGCGTGCATTAGCTGAGGCAAATGTTCCGATTAAGGAAGAATTCATTGTACAAGGTGATTATTCTTATGAGTCCGGGCTTGAAGCTGCCAAGCAATTAGCGGCTTTAGATGAAAAACCAGAGGCTATTTTTGTCGCTTCAGATGAAATGGCATTAGGTGTTATCCATGGTGTTCAAGATATGGGGTATAATGTTCCGAATGATGTAGAAATTTTTGGTTTTGATAATACTCGACTTGCAACCATGGTTCGTCCGACGCTTTCAACAGTTGTACAACCTATGTATGACATCGGTGCAGTTGCAATGCGCTTATTGACAAAATTTATGAATAAAGAAGAAGTTGCTGAAAAAAATGTCATATTGCCTCATAGAATTGAGTTAAGAAATTCAACTTTATAAAAATGATGCCGATAAAAGATATAGATGGATGTAAATTACATTCATCTATATCTTTTAAATGGTTGGGGAGATTTAGAAAATGAGTAAAAAAGATATATTAACTCCTATCGGCATTACATTTGGTTTTATCGTTATTATGCTAGCGATTCTTTCAAGTGGCGGTACAGAAGGTGCTGTATCATTTATTGATGTATCTAGTATTCTGATTGTAATTGGTGGCCTAATAGCCTCTATGTTAATCGCTTTTAAAATGGAACAACTCAAACTAATTTTCAAGTTATTTAAGGCGACTTCCCTTCAAAATAGTAAGCAGTTACCTGAGTTAATTGCGCTTTTTTCTCGATTAGCTGAAAGGGCGCGGAGAGAAGGTATTTTAGCTTTAGAAAATGATTTGGATGGTATTGATGATCCATTTATACGTAAAGGTTTATTACTTGTTGTAGATGGCGTTGAACCTGAAGTAATCAATGATATTCTAGAAGCAGAAATTATGGCAATGGAAGAAAGACACGCGAAAAGTAGGTCTTTGTTTGAAAAGGCAGCTGAATACGCACCTTCATGGGGAATGATAGGTACGTTGATTGGACTCGTTTTGATGTTAAATCAATTATCTGATCCGTCTACATTAGGACCTAGTATGGCTGTGGCACTATTAACGACATTATATGGAACTGTGTTAGCTAATCTTGTGTTTACGCCTATGGCAAATAAGTTAGAGGGGAAAACAGAAGAAGAGGCTTTTTATAAGCAAATAATCATTGAGGGAATTATTGGTGTACAATCCGGACAGAATCCACGTATCCTTGAGGAGAAACTAAATGCATTTCTTTCCAATGAAGATCAAGAAAAGCAAAAAGAAATCCAGACTTCTAATATCATAGGAGAAAGCATTAATGAAGCGTAGGAGAAAGAGGAAGTCCATTAAAGAAACTGGTGCACCAAAATGGATGGTTACCTATTCTGATATGGTAACCTTAATTTTAGTTTTCTTCATACTATTATTTGCTATGTCAAACCTTGACGATGAACGCTTTGAGGCGGTTCAAGAATCATTCCAAAACAGAATGATTTTTGATTTTTATCCTTCTATAGTTCCTTCCAATCAACCTGCTGAACAATCCAAAAATGAAAAAGGGGATAACTTAGAAGGAAAGTTGAATAGTGACTTGGATGAAAGTGATTTAAGTGATCAAACACCTAAGACGGAAGAAGGGAACTCTCTAGATAATCTAGTTAGTGAAGTAGAATCTTTTCTTGATAATAATAATTTAAATGGTGCTATTACGGCTAAGCGATCAGATGAAGGTGTTGTATTAGTCTTGCAGGAGAATATCTTATTTGACACTGGAGAGGCAACCGTATTAAATTCGGCTAAACCATTTTTAGATAAGATAGGTCTTCTCTTAAAAGATGTTCCAAACCAAGTGCGTGTAGAAGGGCATACTGATTCTAGGCCGATAACAAACTATAGGTATCCATCGAATTGGGAATTATCGGCAGCTCGCGCCGGTAGTGTTATTCGCTATTTAACTAATGGATTTGAATTGGATGAAAAAAGATTCTCATCAGTTGGTTATGCAGATACTAGACCTATAGCACCAAACGATTCTGAAAAACACTGGGGTAAAAATCGGAGAGTAGAAATTGTAATTATGGAATAAAAAGAGCAGTTGCTGAATATGCACCTGCTCTTTTTATTCCTCTTTATCCGACCTATACGGGCAGTAGATTCCCACCTTAAGCTTCTGGGGAACAAAGAAAGTAGGTGGGAGATCGGATGGAAGTCTACTTTATTAAGAACTGTAGATAGTTGTTATCATTTCTTTTGTGGTTTAAACGTGTATTTTAGTAATTGATTTAGTAGTTTACTATTTTTATCGTTAATTTCTGGTTTTCTAGGAATGTAAGGAAATGCTTCTTCATTTGTGTCATGCCAATGATTCGGAATATTTACAGGCGATTCCTTTTTCCACTTTTCAATCCATGTGCGTGGGAGAGGGCCGGTGCTAATTGTACCCATTTTCATGACATTCCAAATTTGAGCCCATGCTCTTGGAACAACTCGCCAAATGTCGTAGCCTCCTCCCCCAAGGGCAATCCATTTCCCGTTACAGTACTCGTGGGCTAATTCATGGGAAATCTCAGGAATACGTTCATATATTTTCATAGAAGTGCAAAGATGGGTTAGGGGGTCATATGTATGTGCATCTGCTCCGTTTTGTGTAATAATAATGTCAGGTTTAAAGAACTCCGCAATTCTTCTAATAGCCCCCTCATAAACTTCCAAAAAGGATTCGTCTTGTGTAAAAGCATCGATAGGGAGATTAAATGAATAACCAAATCCTTGTTTTATTCCCCGTTCGTTTACTTCACCTGTACCCGGAAATAAATACCTACCTGTTTCGTGGATTGAAAATGTACATACATTAGGGTCATCATAAAATGCACTTTGAACTCCATCACCATGATGGGCATCCGTGTCAACATACAATACCCTTAAATTATAATTTTTTCTTATATATCTAATAGCAATAGCCGCATCATTATAAATACAAAATCCAGAAGCTTTCCGCTTAAATCCGTGATGTAGTCCACCGCCTATATTCAACGAATGATTAACACGTTCATTTATAACTTCATCTACAGCTGTTAATGAACCTCCGACGAGCAGGGCGGATGCTTCATGCATACCATCAAAAATGGGAGTGTCTTCCGTACCAAGACCGAATTCACGTTTCTCGTCATCAGTTAATTGGTTAAAACTTGCTCTTTTAACTGCTTCTATATAATCTTCATCATGAAATAATGCTATTTCTTTATCTGACGCTTTACGAGGTAAAAGTAAGTCCTCAGAAGTTAATGCATTCGATTGTTCCAATAATTCTTTCGTTAATTGAATTCGTTTTTGATTGAAAGGGTGATTTTCATGAAAATGGTATTCTAAAAATTGATCAGAAAATATAAAAGCTGCGTTCCTTTTCATACTTTTGGCTCCGGAATATTATTAGGCCACATTAATTTGTAGCCAGCATTTCGTAAGTCTTGAATGAATGGAAGCGGATTCATTGTTTGGATTCGAAAAACAAGTATTTTATAATTTGGATCATCTTTAAATGGGTAGACCAATACGGATGCAATATTCACTTTGCGTTTTCCAAAAATAGCTGCAACCTCAGGAATAATCCCTGGGACGTCGGGAACTTTTACCTCAATTACGGAGCTTTGTACCGTTATCCCTGTTAACTGAATTAACGTATATAACATATCCTTTTCCGTCACAATACCGACCAGTTTATTTTTATTCACAACTGGTAAACAAGCAATTTCCTTATCATAAAACACACGTGCAATTTCTTCTACAAAATCAAGCGGATGGATTGTAATAACAGGTGTAGTCATAATCATTTTTATTTCATTCTCTAATTCATTTTGTTCTATGCTATCATTCTTTAACAAGACTGAAGGGCTTGCATCCCTTACATCACGGTCAGAAACAATACCAATTACTTCATTGTTATCATTGACAATAGGTATATGGCGAATACGATGATCTTGTAATAATTGTAGGGCGTTAGCAATTGTTGCATTTTGGGGTAGAGTAATCACCTCAGTTTTCATGATTTCCTGTACTAACATTTATAAACCCTCCCTCATAGAACGATCCTTATTTCTTGATAGGAATCGTAATTCATCAAATTTCTTTACAGATTCTTCCGGAACATTTTTCCCGATACGGACCATCAAACAATTTGCGGGATGAGAAATAATTTCCGGGTCATCTGTTGGAGCGGGGAGTAATCCACCGGCTGCCATCATTTTTTCCATTAATTTTCGATAATTCCAGATGCTTAATTTGGTTCCTTCTAAATCCCAATGCCAATAATATTCTGTAGAAATTATAATATAATTTTCCATAAATTCATCACGCATGGAAATTTCAAGAAGGTTAGAAGCGACTTTTTCACCACGAAATTCTGGGATGATTTCTATTGCCCCTAATTCAATCAAATCCTGCATGTTAAATTCAGACCATCTTTCAAGTGGATCAGGATGCACATAAGTGACATATCCAATAATAGTATCAAGTGTACGAGCTACTATTATTCTGCCTTCCGGAAAGTCAGCGATTTTTTGAAGCGCCTCAAATTGTTTATGTGCTGGCCTAAATGCAGTTAATTTCTCATGAAAGTGATATTGCTGTAATTCATTCGAGGAGAGTGGACCCTCAATCACAATGGGTTCTGATGAGGTCTCTCGTTGCATCTTGTAATGGGTCTTGATGTGTTCCATGTTTTCACCACCTAATTTCAGGTCATCCGTATTAACTATAGTATACAAGATAATTCGAAAAAGTTTTAGTCTTTTGTAACATTTTCATGAATGAGTTTTTCTAATGGTAGGGGCGGAGCTAATAAGTTCCGTCTCTATTAGAAAAAAGAAGATACCCGACAACGAGTACCTTCTTTAATATTAAGCACTTTCTGAGCTGTGCCTATGTTATTCTTGTTTCTCTTTTTTCTTTTCTTCTTTCTTTTTTTGTTCCTTCTCTTCTTTTGCCTTTTTCGACTCGGATTCATCAGCTGATTTAGGGTCTTTGCCAATTACAATTTCATTAGATGGACTAGACTCTAAGCCAAAATAATCAACTGCTTTTACTTGATAAGTCGCATTGTCATCTTCAACTGAGAACTCAGTATTTGAAGTGTTTCCTACAAGTTTATAATTTCCATCGGAGTTCGATTTGCGATAAATCCGGTATCCGACTATATCACTTGAGTCTGGTTTATTCCATTTAAGCTTATTATCCTTATAGTTTACTGACGTCGGCGCTAAAGGAGCTTTGCCATCATTTTCAATTTTATAGGATGCTAACCTAGTTTTAGGAGCACCAATTTGTTGCCATTTATCTGTATCGGTTCGGGGAATGAGTTGGCTAACATTGTTAATCCCTTTGCGTTCCAGCCATTCAGGATTAAACATGAGCCCATTTCCTAAAGTGAATTCCTTAGGTGTATCTGACCCAGCTGCAACAGCTTTTCCAGCTATAACAATTTGTGAACCTGCTATTAAACTATCATCTACCTTAGTAGGTACATATTTCGAATTATAGATGTCTGATTTTACTAACCCGGCTTTTTGGCATAAATCAGATGCCAAGTCACCTGAGATACTACAGTAACTTCTAGAGACAATACCATCCGGCTGTTTAAATCTTTCGGAAGGTGCTACAAGTTCCGGATTAATATCAGAAGCTGCATTAATTAATTGTGCCCATAAATTTTGCGTACGTTGACTGTAACTTAGTGAAGAAGAACTGTCGTAAATAGAATCAGGGATCTCATAACCAAGCCATGTTCCGAATGTTACGTTCGGGTTAGTAGCAATGAACCATGCATCATCATAATTTTGTGAAGTACCTGTTTTTCCTGCCCAGTCAACACCACCATATTTTAACCTTGATTTTACATAAGCACCCGTACCACTATTTATGACATCTCGCATCATATCAATTGTAAGATATGTTGTTTGTGGTGAAAAAACATCAACAGGTTTTGTTTCGTGCTCATATACAACATCACCATCAGCTGTTGTAATCTTATCTATCATATAACCATCTGCAAATTTTCCATTATTGCCAAAGGTTGCATAAGCATTAATGTTTTCTTCAACAGATATACCATTCTCAGATGCTCCAAGAGCAAAAGATAGATTTTGATGGTCAGCTTCTACTAGAGAAGTAACACCCATTTTTTCCAAATAGCTAGCAGGGTCTTGTGAAATTATTTTCTCATAGGTAATAACTGCAGGTATATTATAAGAGCTAGCTAATGCTTTTCTTACTGTTACCGTACCGTAATTTCCACCACCATAGTTTTTAGGACTCCATGATCCCCAGCTTCTAGGTTCATCGACGATAGTCGTACTAGGTTGAACTTTACCTAATTCCATTGCTGGTGCGTAAACGGCTAAAGGTTTAGCTGTACTACCTATTTGTCTTTTAGCTGTTGCATAGTTTGTTTGATTTTCCTCACTATAATTACGATTACCTAAAAAGCTAATAATTCTTCCTGTTTTATTATCAATTAAGGTTGTACAATAAATGACGTTGGTGGGAAAAACTCACCTACGTCATTTTTGTGTTTATAAATAGAAAACAAGTGA
>NZ_JAHHXM010000044.1 GCF_019037185.1 Oceanobacillus caeni | reverse complement strand
ATCTAATTCTATATATAAGATTATCAAATGAATAGGACACTTTCTAAAATTGTCTACTTTATAGATACAATATCAGGAGTTATCACGGACAAAACCCATGAAAACGGGAAAGGAAATGTCCGTGAGAAACCAAAAACTATAAAAAAGTAGCAGGGGCGAACTCGATTCCCGAATTGCTTTCTGCTATTTAACTACGTATTATCTTCATGTGATCAGCGTTCGTTTTTTCTATCTCAAGAGAGTACTATTATAAAAGCATCGATTCCTATCTTTTCGATTCTTTTCAGATGAGCTTCAGCATTTTTCCGGTTTGAAAAAGCACCTGATTGTACTCTATGCCACTTTGCTCCGGATAAAGTGATTGTTTCAATAAATGCTTCGATACCATGAGTCTTTAGAAAAGATACTCGATTTAGTGCCTTTTCCTTTGATTGAAAGGAACCAGCAATTACTTTGTATAAGGAGTCACTCTTTTGATTACCATTTGTCCTTTTCTTCAGTTGAAGTGCTTTTGCAATTCCGTTTACATGATTTTGGGCTATCTTCTTCCTCCATGAGGCTTGTTTCATAAGGGCTGCATCTGAATGATTGTCAATAAAGCCGTTTTCAGATAAGAAGGCTGGCATGGAGGTTTCTCGTAAAACGTGGAAGTTTGCCTTTTTCTTCCCCCTATTTTGTAAGGCAATTCCGTTGGATATTTCACGATGCATGATATTTCTGTATTTTGCACTTTGACTAGAATCACTTAATCCGCTAAAAATAAAATCCTCATATCCCTTTGCTTTTCCATTAAATGCATTACAGTGGATAGAAATGAAATAATTCGCATTCCACGCATTTGCTTCATTTGTTCGTTGGCGTAAACTTTTCGAAATGTCAGTTGTCCTACTCATTTGAATTTCTACATTTTCATATTCCTTATCCAATATGTGACGAATCTGAAGTGCAATATCTAATACAACATCCTTTTCTTTCAGGCCATGCCCTACTGCACCAGGATCTGATCCACCATGGCCTGGATCCAAAAATACCCTTTTCATTTGTCATCCTCCTAGATTTCATTTCACTTCTATAATCGTGATTGGATTGAAAATGGGGGGATGGTACATGCTAAAAAGGGTGAAATATGATAAATTCTTCAATAAGGATGATGTTCAAGTGGATAAAATAGGAATATATATGTCCTCTGCAAAAATAAGGAGAAATATGATATCGCCGCATCTACTTCTTTTATCCCACCCAAAGAAGTTGGGTGGAAGATCAACTGTCCGTAAAAGAAAGTGCGACTAACCATATGTGAGGGATGAAGGAAAACCTGCACTGATGGAATTCTTCTTTATTAGGTACGTTTTTTAATAATCGGACCACCTGGTATGGCCAGACGCAGTCCGTACGTCGCTACGAAGTAAAGCATGTGTGAGTACAGGCGTTGCGACAGAACGTCATGTTCATAGCCTGTAGGGGAGCTTCCGATTTTGATAAAGAATAGCGAGTGACAGACCTCTAGTTATTGCATATAATAAGATTCGTGGTTCGAACATATAAATGACAATATCATTTAAATAGAGGTGTATGATGTAAATATGGAATTCAATATTGGTCCAAGGATGCTTAAAACAGGGCTTGCTGTAACATTAACATTATTGGTTACAGGGATGTTAAATTTGCAATTAGATATCATTGCGGCGATTGCTTCAGTACTAGCCATGCAACAATCCATCATGAGATCTGTTACGTATATTAAGGAAGTATTGATTGGAAATGGTGTTGCTGTCATTTTCTCATTGTTGGGTACTTTTTTGCTTGGGACACATCCACTATCGGTTGGTGCTGTGGTGATTATATCGATTGCAATCAACATAAAGCTAGGATTAAATAAAACGGTCAGTTTAACTGCATTGACCATCATGGCGATGATGCTTGCAAGTGATGATAGTATTAATTTTGTTTATATTGTTGAACGAATATCACTTATTGCGATAGGAGTTATTGCTGCCTTTTTAGTGAATGCTTTTATTTTTCCACCAGATCATAAGAAGAATTTATATAACCTTGTGAAAAAGACGAGTGAAAAAATACATTTTCTATTACGAGTTATTCCAAATAAAACATTAAGCATACCGAAACAAAAAGAAGAAGATCGTGAAATTGAGAAGCTAATCTCAAAGGCTAAGGATTATTATGAAATTATCTCAGATGAACGGAATCGCTTATTTATAAAAAATAAAATGGAATTTTTAAGAAGTATTATTATTTATAAACATATGATTCGAGTATTAGAAAGGCAGTATACATTAATTATCCATTTAGAGAAAAACTTAGGTGAAATAGAAGACTCAAGTACAAGAAGTTATTTGATAAAGAAATTAATAAGTGGACTAAATGGCTATAGTGAAAATATATTCCTTATGTATGAAGAAAAAGTAAAATTAGATTTGAATCTGCAAAAGGAAATAAAGGCTGCGATGCATGTAACGATTAACAACTTAATTGATGAACTTCAAGGTTCTGAATTTACAAAGTGGTCCTATGTATTTCCTATTGCAAATAGCTTAATTGAATTATTTGATGAACTGGACAAATTAGAAAGAATGGTACGGATTAATGAATCGAAAGCTGCTCAGACTTCTGATTAAGGTACAATCTGTTCCTGAATAAATTCCTCCTTCCTTCAAAAACTAATTGGTAGATAAGAAATATAAAAGTTTCTTATCCTGGAGCTGCCGGCGTGAAGATTTGCATAAGTGCATGCATTTGCCGAACTTAAGCAAGGAGGAATTTATTATGGGAAGCAATAAAGCAGGCGGAAACAGACAGTTTAAAGAAAGAAAAAACCATGGGGAAACAAGAAACGGAAGAAAAAGTCCATTTAAGAATTCAAACCCACATGGTGGAGAAACACCAAATGAGTATTTAAGCGATAAAGAACTATAAGTTAAAAAACCACTAAAATAAAAGAAACAGTGTAGCACTTTGGCCACACTGTTTCTTTTATTTTTCCCTTTTTACATTAGGAGGTTCGCTCATTTTCCCTGTTGCAATATCCTCCGTGATATGCACTTGGCATGTTTTTCCTCTGTTATTAACAAATTTAAATATCCCATTATTAAAATCTGTTCCAATCTCCTTATAGAAAATTCCTTCATAAAGATTGTTCTTTGATCTAGTAAAACGTAATCGGTAAGTTTCTCCGTCTTGTTCTAGGAAAGCACGAACGCCTTTTTCAAACATCGTGTCACCTTCACTCTTGAGTGTACGATCAATGGATACAATATGAAGATCTATAAATGTTAGTTCACGTAGAAGAACATTTACAAATGAGCCTTTTGTAATTTCTTCCCAACGATTTTGTGGACTTTGGCCAATGATAATTTGAGTAATGTTATGGTTATGTGCAACTTCTTTAATTGTTTTAACTAGAGGACGACTTTCATTATCTCGGATAATAAATTCATCTACATCCAATTCATCGCATAGTTCTTTCCAACTATCAACATAACCAGACTTTTCAGCGTCGAACTCGTCGTATGGCTTTTGATCTACTGTAAGTACATATAATGGACAATCCATAATTTTGGCCAATTTATGTCCTCGTCTTATTAACCTTTCGCCATTAGGGCCGTAGTACACACAAACTAAAATACTTTCGTCCATTCGACCTTTAATTTTTCTCATGACGGCAAATTCACCTCTTATATTTCATCCATTATATTCTTACTAAAACTTTAATATTTTAACATGATATTTTATTCCCGTGAACCATAAATTTTAGTGCGTGTTCAAAAAGGAGGATGAAAAGGACCGAGCAGTTCGAGGCGGAGTAGCTTTGAGCAGCGGAACGTATGCAATTAATACGTGAGCAGACGCTCTTGCACGCCGGAAAAGTGGTTTTCTTTTCCAAGGAGCGGAAAAGCAAGCCAACGAAGAAATGCGAAGTGTCTTTTTCACCGGACTTTTTGAACATCCTCTCTTTTAAAAAAGGGTTTGGGAAAAAATAATATCTAAAGGTGTTTCCATATAGCATAAGTGATTTGTAACATAAAAACAATATCCAAATCGATAAAACAACAGAAGTGCAATGTTTAGCTCGATAAGTTATAATTATATTATTGATAAAAATTCAATTATCGTCATTTATCAAATAATTCCTTATTATTTCTATCATTATTAATTTGTGCTTATGCACTTATTAATTCCACGATAGATACTTAAAAGATCCCCTTATTTACAATCAATTTTATTAAAGAAATCATAATGTTAATGAGCATTAATAATATATGCATGATGTTCACAGATGGTATGGACGCAATTTTTCTAAAGTAGGTAGGAAAATATAAAAACCTTCCTGTCTGGGGCTCCGATTACCTGCCCCATCGAAAAAACTGCATAAACGTAAGGTTTTCGTCCAAGCTAAAGCGAACGCCAAGTTTTCTAAAGAAAGAAGTCAGACATTTTTGAAATGGAGGTCCCGATTTGTACACTGTTAATTTAGCTATTATTATTCCTTTTTTAGCTGCCATGATTGTACCAATTATTTACAAAAGAATAAAGGGGATTCATGTTGGTTGGTTTGTTTTCTTAGTTTCAACCGCATTATTCCTCTATCTTGTAAGTTATATACCTAACATTGCAAGTGGAGAGACGTATCTATATACATTTGAATGGATTCCGTCCTATAACATAAATTTCATAACATATTTAGATGGATTAAGTTTAATTTTTGCCTTATTAATTACTGGTATAGGTTCCCTAGTTACTATTTATTCCATTTATTATTTATCAAGTGAAGAAAATTTATCTCATTTTTATACGTATTTGTTACTATTCATGGGTGCGATGCTCGGTGTTGTATTCTCTGACAATATCATGGTTTTATATGTATTTTGGGAATTAACAAGTATTTCCTCCTTCCTACTAATTGCGTTCTGGTATCATCGGAAAAGTTCAAGGGATGGGGCTCAAAAATCACTGCTTATTACGATAAGTGGTGGTTTTGGAATGCTTGTAGGTTTTATTATGCTCTATGTAATGACGGGAACGATGAGTATTCGTGAAATGATTACAACGATTTCCGGCTTTCACGACCATCCACTATTTATTCCGGCAATGTTATTAATTTTACTTGGTGCGTTTACGAAATCTGCTCAATATCCGTTTCACATTTGGTTACCAACTGCGATGGAAGCTCCAACCCCTGTTAGTGCTTATTTACATTCGGCAACCATGGTAAAGGCAGGAATTTATTTAGTTGCGAGGTTTACACCTGTTTTCGGTGGAGAACTAACATGGTTCTGGGTAGTCACGATAGTAGGTATCATTACGTTATTCTGGGGATCGTTTAATGCGATTAGACAAACAGATCTTAAGGCCCTTTTGGCTTATTCGACTATTAGTCAACTTGGTATGATCATGAGTATGATTGGGATAAGTTCAGTCGCACTTAGACATGGACATTCTATGAATATGGTCATTTATACACAAGCTGCGTTTGCAGCAATTTTCCACTTAATTAATCACTCCACATTTAAAGGAGCCCTGTTTATGGTTGTAGGGATTGTTGACCATGAACTAGGTACACGTGATATACGGAGACTTGGTGGATTAGCTACCTTAATGCCAATTACGTTTACGATTTCTATCATTGGAAGTTTCTCTATGGCGGGTCTACCACCTTTTAATGGATTCCTTAGTAAAGAGATGTTCTTTACATCTATATTAAGCGTTCGTGAACTTCATTTTACTTCTGAAGTATGGATGGGCTTGATTCCTGTGGTTGCCTGGGCAGCAAGTATACTAACATTTGTTTATTGTATGATTTTTGTTTTCAAAACCTTTCTTGGGAAATACCAGGAAGAGAAATTGGAACACCCTGCACATGAGGCTCCATTTGGAATGCTATTTTCACCGATAGTTCTAGGTTTATTTGTAATTCTAATTTTCTTCTTCCCGAACGTTTTGGGGAATTATGTAATCAAACCGGCTATGTATAGCATTTTCCCTCAACTAGGTGCGGAAGATCTAGGTCAGCATGTTTCTGCGTGGCATGGCTTTAATCTAGAGTTAAAGATGACGATTGGTGTTATTGTGTTTGGAGCATTCCTATTTATTTTTCTTCGTCATTGGAAGGGACTATATAATTGGATTCTTCCAGAGAAGTTATCTTTCAATGCGTTGTATGGCAATAGTTTAGAGCTAATCGAAAAGGTATCAAAGATCATTACCAATTCCTATATGACTGGTCATCTAAGAGATTATATGGTCTATATTTACATCTTTTTCATAATTGCTGTCGGTGGAACATTGTTAAATACAAAAGCATTTTTATTCGATATCGAACAATACTCTACTGTAACTGAGTTTGAGTGGCTAATCACGATAGCGATGATTATTGCGGCTATCTCTATGTTACTCGTTAAGTCTCGCCTAACTGCAATTCTTTTAAATAGTGTGTTGGGTTATGGGGTTTCAATATTTTTTGTTATATTCCGTGCACCAGATTTAGCGTTAACCCAAACCGTAATCGAAACAGTAACAACCGTACTATTCCTTGCTGCGTATTATTTTCTACCTGAATGGAAGAAAGAAGATAGTAAAAAACGCTCCAAGATTGTTAATGGCATTGTATCTGTTGCGGTAGGTGTCATATTTACTACGATCGCTTTAGCTGTTCAAAACGGGAAGCTATTTGAATCTATTTCAAGCTTTTATGAAAATGCATATGAACTTGCCGGGGCAACTAATATTGTCAATGCGATTCTTGGGGATTTTAGGGCTTTTGATACAATGCTTGAAGTAGTAGTATTGCTTATCGCAGGACTAGGGGTTTATACGTTCATTAAACTAAAGGCAAGAAAGGGGGATAATCCCCTTGAAGACAAATAACG
Organism: Oceanobacillus caeni; assembly: GCF_019037185.1. Taxonomy (GTDB): domain Bacteria; phylum Bacillota; class Bacilli; order Bacillales; family Amphibacillaceae; genus Oceanobacillus; species Oceanobacillus caeni. The sequence continues at coordinate 17,158 of NZ_JAHHXM010000044.1, read as the reverse complement.
TTATTTTACGAGCAGTTGTAAAGCTTGTTGTATTTATTATATTAACCTTAGCTGTTTATTTGTTTTTATCTGGACATCATAGTCCTGGGGGAGGATTTATTGGTGGTCTAGTAGTAGCTGCGGCTTTGGTATTGCTTTTTGTTTCCTTTGATATTGAGACGGTACGGGGCGCCATTCCCTTTGATTTTAAAAAGGTTGCTGCTTTAGGAGCGTTTATTTCGGTTACAACGGGCTTTGGCTCGCTCCTTTTTGGTGAACCGTTTCTATCGCAAACCTTTGCTTATTTTGATCTCCCTTTTTTTGGGGAAACGGAGTTAACGACGGTTACTATTTTTGAAGCCGGTGTTGCGTTAGTTGTTGTCGGAGTTGTCGTAACCATTATTTTAAGTATAGTTGAGGATGTGTAATTTATGGAAACTTTAACCACCATCCTAACAGGTGTTTTGGTATCAGTAGCAACATATTTAATTCTTTCAAGAAGTGTGCTGAGGGTTATATTAGGTACAGCCGTACTTTCTCATGCGGCACATTTATTAATTATGTCGATGGGAAGAGGACTTAAAAGCGGTGAAGTTCCTATTTTAACGGATGAGGCGTTATCATACGTTGATCCTCTACCACAAGCACTTATTTTAACTTCTATCGTGATCAGTTTTGCAGTAACTGCTATATTATTAGTTTTAGCCTATCGTACGTACCGTGAAACAGGGACAGATAATCTGTTTGAATGGAGAGGTATTAAAGATGAATAATCTGGTTGTCTTACCAATGGTCATTCCTGTTTTAGCAGGTATATTGTTTGTTTTCTTCCGTAACCAAATTAAGCTACAAAGATGGATTAGTTTCATTGTCATGATAGGTAATATAGGGATTGCTGCTTATTTATTACATCTTAATCAAATAGCTGGAATACAGCGTATTGACTTCAGTGGTTGGATGCCTCCATTTGGTATTTCGTTTGTTGCGGATTCATTCGCATTAATTCTTGTTCTGCTAACAAGTTTAGTGGCGGCAATTTGCCTTATTTATGCTTTTTCTTCCATTGGAGAAGCTCGCGAAAAAATGTACTTTTATTCTTTTGTGAACTTTTTAGTAGCCGGTGTGAATGGCTCATTTTTAACCGGTGATTTGTTCAATTTGTATGTTTGCTTTGAAATTATGTTACTTGCATCCTATGTGCTTATTGCCTTAGGAGGAGAAAAAGTACAATTAAGAGAATCCATTAAGTATGTATTAATCAATGTCTTGTCTTCATGGTTTTTCCTTGTTGCCATTGCATACTTATATGGTGCCATTGGAACATTAAATATGGCTCATATTTCAGAACGGATAGCTGAATCAGGTCAAACGCCTTTGTTGACCGTTATTAGTATTGTGTTTTTAACGGTCTTTGCCTTGAAAGCTGGACTATTACTTTATTTCTGGCTTCCGGGCTCTTATAGTATTGCGCCAACCGCAGTCGCTGCATTATTTGGAGCATTATTAACAAAAGTTGGGATTTATGCAATGATTCGTGTATTTACACTATTCTTTTATCATGATCCTTCTATTACACACACCTTTATCACTGTATTAGCGGCTTTAACATTGATTGGTGGAAGTATTGGGGCTGTTGCGTATAAAGACATACGTTTAATTGTCACTTATAATGTCGTCATAGCAGTTGGTTTTATTCTGGTAGGTTTGGCTGTAGCAACGCCAGAGGCATTAGAAGGTTCTATTTATTATTTGATGCACGATATGATTGTTAAAGCACTATTATTTCTATTAGCTGGTACCATGATTTCAGTGACAGGCACGACTAGAATTGATGAGATGAGTGGACTTATACGAAATTATCCACTATTAGGATGGATGTTCTTTATTGTCATGTTATCATTAGCTGGAGTTCCACCACTTAGTGGTTTTATTGGGAAAGTGCTCGTAGGTCAAGGGACGATTGAAACAGGGTCTTATATCTTACTTGCCTTAGCTTTCCTTTCAAGTATCTTTGTTTTGTACTCGCTTCTTCGGGTTTTCCTTCAATGCTTTTGGGGAGAAACGATTATTAGCTCAGAAGATGAAATACCTATGAAAAATGGATGGATGATTCCATGCGCCATCCTAACAATTGGGACTATTGTTCTGGGATTGGGTGCTGAGTTCATTTTTCCTTATGTTAGTGATGCAGCAAATACATTATTAAACCCTAGTGATTATATTGATGCGGTATTGACACAAGATTAACTGAAATTCTAAAGTACGTTTTATTAGGAGGTATACCATGCCCGCCCAGTTTATTATAAACTTGTCAATAGCATTCCTATGGATGTTTTTCCAAGATGAGGACCAATTTTATCTTACTACATTTGCGACAGGCTACATTGTAGGAATTGGTATTTTATATTTAATGCATCGTTTTTTCGGGAAACGTTTTTACTTAGGTAGGCTTTTTGCCTTTATAAAGTTGATTCTAATTTATCTATCAGAGATAACCAAATCAAGTTATCAAGTATTAAAGCAAATTCTTAGCCCAAAAATAAATGTAAAGCCAGGAATATTTAAATTTGAGACGAAATTAAGAGGTGAATGGGAAGTCCCGCTTCTCGCCTTACTTTTAATCACAACTCCGGGTTCCGTTGTAGTTGAGGTAACACCAGAAGGGGACGCATTTTATATTCACGCAATCGATGTCCAAGAATCCAAAGAGAATTTAATAAGATCTTTACACAAATTTGAAGAGGCAATTATGGGGGTGACCAGATAATGATTGAAACGATGTTACAAGTATCCTTCACATTATTTGGCGTAGCTATAGTAATAGCATTATACCGAATTATTTTTGGGCCGAGCTTACCTGACCGAGTGATTGCACTAGATATGATTGGGGTTAATCTTATTACAGCGATTGCTATTGTATCAGTGATTTTAGACACGAAGGCCTTCTTTGACGTTATCCTCATATTGGCAGTTTTAGCTTTTATTAGTACAATTGCCTTCTCCAAATTTATTGAGAAGGGCGGCGTTATCATTGAGCGTAAACGGGATGATTGAGTTTATTGCAGCACTCTTGATTTTGGTAGGTTCGATAATGGCAGTAATTAGTGCCATTGGTATTATTCGTTTTCAAGATGTTTATTCTCGTTCACACGCTGCCACGAAGTCCTCTACCTTGGCAGTTTCCCTTACTCTATCTGGAGTATTTATTTATTTATTGGTGTCCGAGTCAATTTTTAGTGTCCGCATGATTATGGGAATTGTATTTGTCCTTTTGACATCTCCCGTCGCTGGTCATCTCATCATAAGAGCGGCATATAGATCCGGTGTGGAAATGACAGATGCAACGTTAGAGGATGAGTTGGCGGAAGTGTTAAAGAAGAAGGAAAAGCAAATGGAAGAAGAAAAGGCGAGTAAAGATACTGGTGTGAAAAGCGATGAAGTATTGGAATAAAAAATCAGTGCAATCTATACTGCACTGATTTTTCTTTATAATAACAAATTCATCATCCATGGAGTAATGACAGAAACAACTACGGCACTAATGGACATGGCGATAGAACTAATCGATCCTTCCAATTGGCTATTCTCAAGTGCTGCGGCAGTACCGATGCCATGCGAGGCACTTCCGAGTCCAATTCCTTTTCCTAGATAATGGTGGATCTTTGTATATTTATAAACATAGGAATGTAATACTGCCCCACCTACTCCGGCAATCATAACAAAGATAGCTGCTAGTGAAGTTATCCCATCCAACGATTCCGTGATGGCCATAGAAATGGGAGTTGTCACAGACTTGGAGCTAATCGTAAGTAGTATTTCCTCTCCAAATCCAGCCCACTTTGCAAGAAGTACTCCAGTAGAAATTCCCACCAATGCTCCTATACAAGTTCCAACAAGGATTGGAACAACCATTTTTTTCAAAAGCTTTCGTTCCATGTATAGTGGATAGGCCAATGCAACAACTGCTGGGCCAAGTAACTTATTAATCCACTCCCCACCTATCATATACGTCTCATAGGATATAGGGATGATGAGTAAAATAAGAACAATGATAATGGTTGCGATTAACATAGGTAACGTAAAAGGATAATGATATTTATGGTGAATCTTTAATGCTGCGTAATAAGTGATAACCGTGCCTATGATTGCTGTAATGCCAATTAATAAATGAATCATACTCATTCCTTCCTCATGATTAGCCACTGACTAATCCATCCAGAACTTACCATGACAAGTATGGTACTAATGATAACGATGAAAAATAATAGGATACCTTTCCCCAGAAATAAATCGAAGTAGTCGATAATTCCTACTGTTGCTGGAATGAAAAATAAAGTTAAATGGCGAACCATGAACTTTGCTCCTTCATCAATCCATGAAAGTTTCACAATGTTAAAGAATAATAGAATAAAAAGAATGATCATTCCTATCACACTACCTGGAATCAACAGATGAAATGTGTGTTGAATCCAATTTCCTAAAGACGCTAGTAAACATAGGATGATTATATGTAATGTGATCTTCATGACTTTAACCACAATTAACACCCCTATACTTTATGGAATAACTACTAGTATATCAATAAAATTAGATGAGAAGAAGCTATAGAATTCCAAACTCTATAACTTATTTCTGATGATTAATTCCCCGAGTTTACAAAACATTTACATTCACATCATACGTTCTTTACATTCAGCTACTATACTATGGAATTGAGAGGCGGAATGATCCGTTCATCAAAATTCAAAGGACTTATTCGGGGAGGACAAAGTAATGAAGTTCAAGAAGTACCTTATGTTGGTTGTTGTAGGACTAGTACTATTTCTAGCAGCTTGTGGAGGGGCGGCAGAAGAATCAAATACTTCTGGCGATGAAGCATCCAACGAATTAGAAGGAAATGTTGCCATTGATGGTTCTGGTACGGTTTACCCCCTAATGTCTAGATTAGCTGAAGAATATATGATTAACGAACAACCGAATGTATCTGTTGAAGTTAGTCGTGCTGGAACAAGTGCCGGTTTTAAAAAATTTCTAGCAGAAGATGGAACGGACTTTAACGATGCATCTCGTGAAATTAAAGAGGAAGAACAAGTAAAAGCAGATGAGCTTGGAATAGAAGTAATGGAATTAAAAGTTGCTTTAGACGGTTTAACAATTGTGGTTAACCCAGAAAATGACTTTGCAACTGAATTAACAGAAGATCAAGTGAAGGATATCTTCTTAGGTAATGTAACAAAGTGGTCTGAAATCAATCCGGATTGGCCTGAAGAAGAAATTCAAACATATGGTCCAAATGAAAACCATGGAACTTACGAATTCTTCTATGAAACTATTCTTGAAGAACAGGATTTAGTAAAAACGATTAATCTTCAACAAGATTATTCTACTTTAGTAACTTTAGTAGCAGAAGATGTTAACGCAATTGGGTTCTTTGGATTTGGATACTACGATAGTAACAAAGATAAAGTACAAGCAGTAGGTATTGATTTTGGCGAAGGTGCTGTCGTTCCATCTCTAGATACAATTGGTGAAGAAGGCCCTTATGCTAATTATACACGTCCAGTATTCACATATTTAAATGTGAACCATGCAAAAGAAAAGGCCCAAGTATTCGATTATGCAACTTATGTATTAGAAACCATGAATGACTTTGCTGGAGAAACTGGATTCGCACCTATTCCAGAAGAAGAAGCACAAGCTCAACTTGAAGAGCTAGAAGCTAATAAATAATTGATATTTAGGAAACTTTGAAACCTATTAAGATGAGGGCCAATTGTGCTCTCATCTTAGTTTCTAAAGTTTCCATGTTGGAAGGAGTCCTAACATAATGCAGAAGATCAGCGAGGTAAAGCAAGAAGCGATTCATGTTAGTGAAATAATTGCGCAAAATAAACAAAAGAAAAATGTATCGAACCTAGTTGAAAAATGGATTCCTACCATTTTATTTCTTTTAGCGTCAATAACTATCCTTACGACTCTAGGGATACTCTATACGTTATTATCACAAGCAATTCAATTTTTTAGAGCTGTACCAATTTGGGAGTTTTTTACTGGTGCTGTTTTAAAACCATTAAGTCAAAATCCAGAATTCGGTATTTTACCCCTTATTAACGGTACGCTTATTTCTACTGCTATTGCTATGCTTGTTGCGGGTCCAATTGGCCTTATGTCTGCTATTTATTTAAGTGAGTATGCGTCAGAAAAAGTTAGAAGAGTATTAAAACCATTATTAGAAATTTTAGCTGGTATTCCGACGATTGTATATGGATTTTTTGCTTTTACATTTGTAACACCTCTTATTCGCTCTATTTTTCCAGAAGTAGGAGCTACGAATATTCTTAGCCCTGGCTTGGTAATGGGGGTTATGATTATCCCCATGATTGCATCTCTTTCTGAAGATGCCATGACGTCTGTTCCGAATGCAATGAGAGAAGGATCTTTAGCAATGGGAGCAACAAAATTAGAAACAACATTCAAGGTAGTTATTCCTGCTGCTTTTTCGGGAATTATTGCCTCATTCGTTCTTGGTATTTCCCGGGCTATTGGTGAAACAATGATTGTTACGATTGCTAGTGGGAGTTCCAAAAACTTTACTTTTGACATTACTCAATCTATGCAAACCATGACTGCATACATTGTTGAAGTCGCTGGTGGAGAAGCTGCCGCTGGTACGACGATATATTATAGTCTTTATGCTGTGGCTATTACCCTTTTTGTCTTTACTCTATTAATGAATTTATTTGCAAGATATATTTCCCGTAAGTTTAGGGAGGAATATTGATGATTAAGCAATTTGACGAAACACAATTAAAAAATAGAATGAACTCCCGGGTGAGAAATAATAGAATATGGAAATTCATTTTCTTTTTATCTACTTTATTTGGTCTTTTTGTCCTCGCCATTTTAATGATAAGAGTAGTAATGGATGGGATTAGTTTCCTTCATATGGATTTCCTAACGGGTAGATTATCTACAGATCCTGATCGTGCCGGTATTATGGGTGCTTTACTTGGAACGGTGTGGGTCGTGCTAGTTGTTATTCCGGTTACACTAATAGTAGGAGTGGGAACTGCTATTTATTTAGAGCTTTACGCAAAAAGAGGGAAGTTTAAGTCATTTATTGAAACGAACATTTCTAATCTAGCAGGTGTACCATCGATTGTTTATGGACTATTAGGTTTAACTGTTTTTGTTCGTATGATGGATTTTGGAAATGTTGTTTTAGCTGGTGGTTTAACTTTATCTTTATTAGTACTACCAATTTTAATTGTATCTGCACAGGAAGCACTTAGAGCAGTACCTGGGCATCTAGCTGAGGCATCTTATGGGATGGGGGCTACAAAGTGGCAAACGATTAGAAGAGTAATCTTGCCTGCAGCTTTACCAAGTATTTTGACAGGATCCATTTTATCTCTATCACGTGCGATTGGAGAAACAGCACCCCTAACTGTACTAGGAATTCCAGCATTGTTAATTCCATTTCCGGAAGGGCTGTTTGATACGTTTACAGCTCTACCGATGCAAATTTATTACTGGACTTTGGATTCATCCCTAGTGGCAGAATATGCGAACTTAGCTGGCGCAACTATTATTGTTCTACTTGCTCTCTTATTCCTGCTTAACTCCGTAGCAATTTTTATTCGAAATAAGTTTCAACATAGATATTAATAGTGCGAGTCTCTTGATAGCTTGATACTAGTTTAGAAATTTCGCGAACAATAATCTTCATAAAGGAGTGATGAGAATGGGCGTTATCGCAAATAAAATGGGTTTACAAGTTAATCCCACAGCAAAGGAAAGTATAGCAAAGAAAATAAATACACAAAAAAATAATATTGTTTATGATACAAAAGAATTAAATCTTTGGTACGGTCATACACATGCTTTGAAAAATATTAATTTGGAAATACATGAAAAAGAAGTAACAGCCATTATTGGTCCTTCAGGGTGTGGCAAATCTACCTACATTAAAACGTTAAATCGTATGGTTGAGTTAGTACCAGGTGTTCGTACAACTGGTTCGATTTCTTATAAAGGAAATAACATTTTAGGTAAAACGATGAAAGTAGAAGATTTACGTACAAAAGTAGGTATGGTATTTCAAAAACCGAATCCTTTTCCAAAGTCTATCTATGAAAATATTGCCTATGGTCCCAAAATACATGGTATCCGTAATAAAAAGTTACTAGATCAAATTGTCGAAAGAAGTTTGCGTGGTGCCTATATTTGGGATGAGTTAAAGGATCGTCTAAATGAAAATGCATTTGGACTTTCTGGTGGTCAGCAGCAACGTTTATGTATTGCTAGAGCGCTGGCAATACAACCGGATGTAATCTTAATGGATGAGCCAACTTCAGCGCTTGACCCTAAATCAACGCTTAAAATTGAAGAGTTAGTTCAAGAACTGAAAAAGGATTATTCTATTATTATGGTTACTCATAATATGCAACAAGCAGCACGTATTTCCGATCGAACCGCTTTCTTTTTAAACGGAGAGGTTGTAGAATTCGATAACACGAATAAAATCTTCTCCAATCCATCAGATAAACGGACGGAAGATTATATATCTGGTAGATTTGGATGAGGAATACGGAAGGTAAGGCCTATATTTTTCATTGACAATTTATGATTATTTTGTTTTAATGTAATTAATTTAATACTGGTACCTTTAAATCAGTCCAGAGAGGCTGACAAGGACAACGGAAATGAAGATGGGATGATTATGCTTAGATCAATCCTATCTTTGACTGGGCTTCTTGTCAGAAATGGCAAGGAGCCTTTTTTTTTATTTCCAAAAGTCAATTCTTCGGTGCCAGTCCACTTTAAGGAGGAATTGGTATGCAAAAGGTAGATAAGGAATTTTCATTACAAGCTGTTCCACAGGGAAGTAGAACTGGCTTTTGGAGTATGTTAGCAGTAATGATGAGTTTAACATTTTTCTCAGCAAGTATGTTATCTGGGGGAGAATTAGGTGCAGGCCTAACATTTAAAGAATTTATTTGGATTGTATTTATAGGAAATTTAATTTTAGGATTATATACTGGTGCCTTAGCATTTATTGCATTTAAGACAGGTCTTTCCACACACTTACTTGCTCGCTATGCTTTTGGAGAAAAAGGGTCTTACTTACCGTCATTCCTATTAGGTGCCACACAAGTTGGATGGTTTGGTGTTGGTTTAGCAATGTTCGCAGTTCCAGTACACTTATTTACAGGAATAAATGAGTACGTGTTAATCATTGTTTTAGGAACTTTAATGACTGCAACTGCAATTTTTGGAATGAAGGCTTTAACAATTATTAGTATTATTGCAATCCCAGCTATTTCCATTCTAGGGGGCTATTCTGCTATCAGTGCAACCAATACAGCAGGTGGAATTCAGGCATTAATGGATTATCAACCAACTGAAGCAATGGGTGTTGCGGCTGCATTGACTATTTGTGTCGGTTCTTTCGTTAGTGCTGGAACATTAACTCCTGACTTTACAAGATTTGCAAAGAGTGGGAGAACAGCTGTAAGTACTACGATGATTGCATTCTTGATCGGTAATTCACTCATGTTCTTATTTGGAGCAATTGGTACGTTTGCATTTGGCTTAGGTGATATCTCAGAAGTAATGTATACACAAGGGCTCATTATCCCAGCAATTATTGTATTAGGATTAAATATCTGGACAACGAATGATAATGCATTATATGCTTCAGGACTAGGGTTTTCTAATATTACAAAAATCCCTAAAAGTAAAGTAGTTATCTTTAATGGGATCGTTGGAACCATTGCAGCGATGTGGCTTTACAATAACTTTATGGGATTCTTAACAGTATTAGGTTCCACTCTTCCGTCAATCGGTGCAATTATTTTAGCGGATTATTTCTTAGTAAAAAGAGGAAAGTACGAACCGTTTGAAACAATGAAATTTAAATCAATTAATTGGATTGCTATTCTAGCTTGGATTGGTGGGGTTGTTGTTGCCAATTTAGTACCTGGTATTCCTCCAATTAATGGGATTGTTGGAACTGCAGTGATTTATGTAACCGCAATGAAAGTGGCGGAAAGGCAAATCGAAATAAAAGTAGAAAAGGTGGGTTAGTTCATGATTATTAAAAATGCGAAATTAAGAGGAAAAGATGAGCTATATAGTATCGTTGTGAAAGACGGAAAAATTGAAGAAGTTTCTACACAAGTGGATATGGGAGGGCATGAGGTAATCGATGTTAATGGAGCATTGGTTCTTCCTCCTTTTATTGAACCGCATATTCATCTAGATTCGACGCTTACAGCCGGTGAACCGGAATGGAATCTTAGCGGAACATTGTTTGAAGGAATTGAAAGATGGTCAGAGCGTAAGAAATCATTAACAAAAGAAGATGTTAAGTATAGATCTAAAACAGCTTTAAAGTGGCAAGTTGCCCAAGGTATTCAGCATGTACGTACTCATGTAGATGTCACAGACCCTAAGTTAATTGCACTTGAAGCATTGCTTGAAGTGAAGGAAGAAATGAAAGATTATGTTGACTTACAGCTTGTTGCCTTTCCGCAAGAAGGTATCCAATCTTTCCCTAATGGAGCGGAATTAGTGGAAGAAGCACTTAAAATGGGTGCAGATGTTGTTGGGGGAATTCCACATTATGAATTTACCCGTGAGTATGGCGTTCAATCAATGAAGACAGCCTTTGATTTAGCAGAAAAATATAATGTATTAGTGGATATTCATTGTGATGAAATTGATGATGAACAATCAAGATTTGTTGAAGTGGTAGCGAAAGAGGCTTACGAACGAGGAATGGGTTCCCGTGTTACTGCAAGCCATACAACAGCTATGGGTTCCTATAATAATGCTTATGCATCTAAATTATTCCGTATTTTAAAGATGTCCGAAATTAACTTTGTATCGAATCCACTTGTTAATATTCATCTTCAAGGACGGTTCGACACCTATCCGAAACGAAGAGGATTAACGAGAGTAAAAGAACTACTAGAAGCGGGAATGAATGTATGTTTTGGACAGGATGATATTTTTGATCCATGGTATCCACTTGGCACAGGCAATATGCTACAAGTACTTCATATGGGCATCCATGCAGCGCAATTAATGGGTTATGAGCAAATTGTAGATTCGATTGATCTTATTACAAAAAACAGTGCAAAAACATTAAATATTGAAGACAACTATGGTATCGAAGAAGGGAAGCCAGCTAACTTCATCATCCTAGATGCAGAGAGTGAATATGATACCATCCGCAAACAAGCAAAAGTTCGTTACTCTATTCGTAATGGTAAAATCATTGCTGAAACAAAGCCTAGTGAAACGATGCTTTTATTGGATGGAAGTAATGAGATGGTTGATTTTAATAGAAGGTAAATAAACATAATGCCCCCCTTAGGGTAAACAGATTAAAAAAGTCTGCTTCACTTTAGGGGGGCTTACTTTCATTGTAGTTCATGATATGATAGTGGGATGGGAGATTTTAAATAAAAACCATGTGAATCTGTTACGAAACTGTTTAAATAATTTTAAGGGTTCACATTTGGTTTGATTTAATCTAAAATAATATGTAAACGCTGACAAGAATTACAGGGGGAGGAAGGAATTATGGTACAAAAAAGTATAGGTGCTTTTTGGGGGTGGCTTTGGCAGTCACATGAGAATACAAAACGTTTATTGACCTTTTCTCAATTAAGAAATGTTGAAGAATCTCAAACTTCTAAGGGGCAAAAGGAAAATGGATCTTCTATTTCGGGAAAGGGAAATAAAAAGGGACATAATAAGAAACCGGCCTATAAACCTGCTCAAAAGGTAGGTTTGATCTTAGGGCCTTTATTGTTTTTATTAACATTATTGTTTTTTCATCCGGAGGGTTTAAGTCCTGAGGCAAGATCTGTTCTTGCTGTCACATTGTGGGTGGCTACTTGGTGGATTACGGAGCCAATTCCAATTCCGGTAAGCTCGCTAATTCCTATTATTTTATTACCAATGACCGGGGCATTGGATGGAAATACCGTTGTTTCATCATATGGAAATGATATTATTTTCTTATTCTTAGGCGGATTTTTTATTGCAACAGCTATGGAGAAATGGAACCTGCATAAGCGAATGGCATTATCGATTATTTCTATAATTGGTACAAGCCCACAACGAATTGTATTAGGTTTCATGGTTTCAACCGCCTTCTTGTCGATGTGGGTTTCGAATACGGCAGCTACCATGATGCTAATTCCAATGGGATTGGCAATTGTTCAACAGGCATCAAGTTCCTTGAAAGAAGGGAAATATGCGAGTGATATACCGAAATTTGAGAAGTCGGTCATATTTGGTATTGGCTATGCTGCAACCATTGGGGGTCTTGGGACATTGATTGGAACACCACCCCTCAGTATTCTTGCGGGAACAGTAGGTCAAATGTTTGATACAGAAATATCCTTTGCTGGCTGGATGGCAGTAGGTGTCCCACTTGTTATTCTTTTAATTCCATTATTATGGCTTTATCTTACGAAAGTTGTATATAAAATAAACTTTCGTGAATTACCAGGTGGAAAGGAACAGATTTATAAGGAACGGAAATCCCTTGGTAAAATTTCTTACGAGGAAAAAGCTGTAGCGTTTGTGTTTGCCTTTGCAGCGTTTATGTGGATTACACGGACATTTATTTGGGAAAATATCGTTGAGTTCCCTGGTATTAGTGATGGTATCATTGCGATGATGGCAACCGTATTGCTTTTCTTAATTCCGGCGAAACGGGAAGAAGGAAGTAAAATAATGGAGTGGAAAGACTCTAAAGATATTCCGTGGGGCATTCTTATATTATTTGGTGGAGGTCTTGCCATTGCTGCAGGATTTACGTCGTCAGGGCTTTCAGAATGGATTGGGCAACAGTTGGCAGGACTAGAAGGAATGAACATTCTCCTTGTAATTTTTATCTCAACACTAGTTATTTTACTTCTAACAGAGATTACTTCAAACACGGCTACAGCAACAATGATCATACCAGTAGTAGCATCACTGGCACTTGCTTTAAACTTACATCCGTATGCATTAATGGTACCTTGTGCAATGGCGGCTAACTGTTCATTTATGCTACCAGTAGGAACGCCACCAAATGCCATTATGTATGGTACAGGGAAATTAACCATAACAGAAATGGTTAAAAACGGATTTTGGTTAAATAACTTTACCCTTGTTTTGGTTGTATTAGTAGTCTATTTTTATCTACCCGTTGTATGGGGAATTGATTTGTTTGAGATACCGGCTGAATTTCGATAAATACTAATATTTTATTTTAAGCAATTCTTTTGATTTCCCCCACATACTTTGAAACAATGTAGTTATCCAAGAATGAAGGGAGAAATCAATTTAAAATGAAAGTATTTCTGATTGGATCAAATGGGCAAATTGGAAAACATATCGTAAAACTACTTCAAGATAGTAATCAACATACATTAAAAGCAATGGTTCGTAGCGAAGAACAAGCAAATGCACTTAGGAAATCTGGTGTAGATGCAATCGTTGCTAACTTAGAAGGAAGTGTAGAGGAATTAGCCGAGGCAATGCAAGGAAGTGACGCGGTAATATTCTCAGCTGGATCAGGTGGGAAAACAGGACCGGACAAAACGTTACTTGTAGACCTTGATGGGGCAGTAAAATCAATGGAAGCAGCAGAAAAAGTTGGTGCAAATCGATATATCATGGTTAGTGCATTCCGCGCATTTGACCGTGAGTCCTGGAAAGATAGCCCAATCAAACCGTATATGGTTGCCAAACATTATGCAGATCGTATTTTAACGGAAAGTAATTTAAACTATACTATTTTTGGTCCAGGTCGTTTGTTAAATGAACCCGGGACTGGAAAAGTGCAGGCCGGAAATGACATCGATAAGGGATCTATTCCACGTGAAGATGTTGCAAGAGCTGTTGTACAATCTTTAGATGAGGAAAATACATTTAAAAAGACAATTGGTTTAATGTCAGGCGAAAGCACGATTGAAGAAGCATTCAAACGTTTATAGCCAAAATTAAAAAGCGAACAGTCCTTTTGAAAAGGATTGTTCGCTTTTTAATGTTAGTTCATTTCATATAGATTATATTTACAAAACCGTTTAGTTGCTCTACTTCAAGGAAATGACCATTAAATGCGTGAATAATGGAAGATACTAGTAACTTGAAAGAATCCTTTTACAAACTGGAAATAAACTATCTTCATCCAACGCATCATTGGATTGCGGATAGTGAGCACTATCGGATTTGTTACATAAAACCATTAATTTTATCATTTGGGATTCTTCTCCATGTCTAAAGTAAGGGATTTCAAATTTCATCAGTCGCTTCCCTTTTTAAATAATACTATAACAATAACACATAAATTTCCCCTTTTGATTCCGATTCTGCCCAAAGGGGGAATATTCCAATTTTATAGACTTTGTTTAACTATGTCCGGTTTATCAAAAGAATAAAGAAGAACGCAAGGACGAGATAATTCGACAAAAAACTTATGGTGGTTAAATATAGACGATCTTTTTGGTTTGAATGAAGAAATAAAGATGGTGATTTTTAAATGTATTGATTGTAATAAAACCGATGAAGATCCTGAATATATTATAGGTGAATTTAGTGTGGATTTTAAAAAAAGTGAAGAAGTAGAAATACATTGCCCGCATTGTAACAGCATTACGAAAGAGCAAGAAATACCCCAAGTGATTAATTTTCACTTGGGATGTGATAAGGCGCGTTAGCACTTTTGTTCTCCTCCCACCAATACTATTATTCCAAGAAGAAATGATTGACTGTATAAGATGGTCGATTTCCGGGAATCCGAACATGTACCACCATCCTATAATGTTCTAGAGTATTACAATGTTCTTTCACGTAAATTAATAAAAGGTGTTGTCCCGAGTGTTACGCTATCCAATAAAGAGAGATAATGGACTTACTGACGTTTTACAATTATAGTACCTATACCACTAAAGCACATATATGTGAATATAATTATCCATAGGTAAGAAGTTGGTACATCTTTAATGTCCAAAAATGTGATGGTAGCCAATGAAATGAAAAGTAACCCTAGAAAGATATGCGATGAATACGTGTGAAACCTCAGCATATTTTTGACAGTTCGTTCATCAAGTTCTGGAGTTCTATCTTTTTTACGATTTACATTAATTACATTAATAACAATTAGAATAATTGATACAGGTAATGCACCTATTACTGTAGCCGTAGAGAATTCCCCTTTTGTGAAATAGGTGAAACTTTGACTGATTATTGCACCTAACAAAATACCTATTCCACCGTAAGCTAAAGTCCATTTTCTTTTTCTATTTTTCATTCTTCTCCTCCTCTAATTTAAAAACCTCTTCAAACTGTAAAGCAAAGTATTTTACAATTTTAAGTGCTAGTTCAAGACTTGGATTATATTTATTGTTTTCTATTGCGGTAAACGTTTGCCTTGTCACTTGTAAGTCCTCGGCTATTTTTATTTGTTTTATCCCTTTTTCTTTTCTAATTTTGCGAATGTTATTTTTAACCGCCATAGATCACCACCCCCCTTGTGAAAAAGTAAATATATCTTTACATATTTTATAACATAAACAAGAAAGTAGATAAAGATATATTTACGATTTAGGGAATATGAACTACTACAATATATGTGTATATTAAGTTTTTTATGGTAAAAAGGATTCAAAAATAGGCTATCCTATTGATTACCATATTTTCCCATATTATGCTTAAATAGTAAGAATAATTCTTCTGGTTAAGTAATTGAAAAAAGGGGGGGAACTATTAATGAAAATCTCAAATTCTAGTGTGCTCAAAATTAAAAAATTATTTCTAGTAACAATGGTAGTGATTGTAACAATCTCACTTTCACTAAATAGTGTCAGTGCTAAGGGAATTGAAAGCGGTGACAGTTCAGATGAAAGTGTTAGTGAAATTTTAACAGGTAAAGAAGCAAACGAATATTTAAAAGCGGTTGAAAAAAATAGTACATTTAAGGAACTTTCTACATCTGGAAAGTTAGTTAAAAACAATGCAAAGGTTGAAAGGTTCGAGTTGGAATCTAACAAGGATTTTAAAAACGATATTGTTGTATTACAATCTAAAATTGATGATGAGAAAGAACATACAGGTATTTTGGCTATAGTTGACTCAAAAACTTATGAAGTTTTTTCATTTACAACGGTAAAAGAAAATGATGAATCAACTGGAATGATTTTTACTGAATATGATGGTAAAACTGGACAAGTTTTGCTTGAAAATAATGTAGTTGACAACGAGGTAGTTAATGCAAAGGATGAAACTCAGATACAACCTTTAGCAATTGAAAAAGGAAGTTACTGGTGGAAAGTAATCTGTGGCTTAGCGACCAGTGGTTCATGTTCTTTGGGCTGTTTATCATTAGTCGCTGTTCCGGGAGGATATCCAGCATGCACCCTTCTTTGTGGGGCACTTACCGGGGCAACAGCGTGTTAATTAGTATCTTTTTATAGATTTACAATATGATTGATTAAGAGATTGATTACTATCACAGTCAATCATATAATATAAATTTATTTACTTCACTTAAAAGTACGTTATAGTAAACAAATATTTTTTGTCTGAAAAATTGACGTAAATCCTTACTAATCATTAAGTTTATATGTTTTAAATTAAACCCGAGTAACTCCATTATTCACTTAGAATTAACAGTATTAACTTGAAAAATGTACTGATATTCCTAATAAGTAGAATAGTAAAAGTGATTTTGAGTTAACATTTAATTTAGGGAAATTATACTTATTTTTAAAGGAATAATTCAAGACAAAGCAATAGTATTAGTTTTCTATATCTTAAAATTAAATTACTTTTTAGAAAGCTGTCACAAAACTATGTGGCAGCTTTCTTATGTAATTAATATTGTATTCTCATTTGAATATCTCATTTATATGGCAATTAGGTAGAATTTCATAGTCCTTGTTTTTATAGTTATGAATAAGGAGGACCAGTTACTAAGAAATGAATTTAGAATATATAATGGACCGTCCGTCAAGTGCTTCTCTAATAACAGTTTCCATTTTCCATAAGTAAAATTATAGCATTTTTGATAATTTAATTCTTCCCGGTAGATATCCTTGTATGTGTCAAGTTTTTCTCGGTGTGTCTTTCACACCAATATTTCCGGCACTCTATTTTTGTACACTTTTTCGGC
>NZ_JAHHXM010000043.1 GCF_019037185.1 Oceanobacillus caeni | reverse complement strand
CCTTCTATTTTAAAAGAAAACGAGTTTCTTTTATCTTAACATACTGGTTGTTTTGTTCAGTTTTCAAAGAGCAAATTCATTTAATCGCTTCGTAACAGCGACTTTTATAATATATCACTTTTAGCATCTCATGTCAACAATTATTTTTAATTAGTTGTCGTTAATTAGATGCGCCTTTCAGAAGCGACAATGAATACTATAGCATCCTTATCAATCAATTGTCAACAGTTTTTTCAAGAAATTTTTGCGATGTGTTTTTTTGTTTTGCGAACAAAAATAAAACCATCATTTTTGATCAAAAAGTTGAGCAACATTTTTTGAAAATAACACTTAAATTGGACATGGGTATCCTATTATCCAGAAATTCGACTTTAGGATTTTCAATTATTCAAAATCTAGAAAGTTTAAGATATGAGAATTCTTTTTCGCTGTCCCTTTAATCTTTAATAACTTTTTATCTATAATAAACCATAACTTCTTTAATCTAGATAAAGGAGGCTTAGACTATATTCCCCTTTAAAAACAGATACAGGAAATCGATATTTTTGTATGCTCATTTGATATTCTGTATTAATCGTTATTTTTTCCCAGATATCTTCTGTGAAGGCGTAATCCCTCTCTTTATAAATAATCTGGGTTTTATCATTTATTTCAATTGCTTGATTTTTACCTTCATCTTCTAATTCAACAACCAACTCAAATTTATCACCAGTTTTTTGTTTATTAATCACTTCGAAAGTTCCAAAAGAAGAAACGAAATACAAAAAGTGATTAGACATAAAATAAGCAATAACAAGACCAACAAATATGTAAATATATTTTTTCTTCATTCTATCCCCCTTTATTTATTTTTCTTTAGGCAAAGCGTAACATTTTTTCCCATTAATTGGGTATAATTAATTTGAAATTTTATTATTAATTCACCCATTCTAGGTTGATGTAAATGAACCTCCCCTTTTTTCTTGAACACATTATTGATATTCACACTCCTGAACTAAGTAATGATAATGACTCCAAATGCCGTCTAGATTTAAGTAACAAAGGCTGTGGTTTTTAATCTACAATAAAAATAAGAAGACTTTCATCATTGGGAATTCCTTCATCCCCAATGATGGTTAGTCACACTTATCGGATCTTTACGGGTAGTTAATCTCCCACCCACCTCCTTTGTTTCCTAGGGGGGTTCTGGGCTAACAATTAAAAGCCTTTGAATTATTCAACAGAAACAACAAATTAGGAGAAATAAAAAAAAAATTCCTATCAATAAGGGTTAGAATAAAGGTAGTATCGCACTTAACCTTTCTAGGAGGAGAGCATTGTATTCCGTCAGTTTATGAACAAACAAAAAAATAGAGCCATAGTTTGAAATTTTTTTCAAACCACGACTCCACCCTCACAAGTTGTGTATATGGTAACATAGAACTTTCAAATAAAAAGTTTAATACTCGGGGTACACAGAAAATACTTTTAAAGTTAATTTCAAGTTGTTGGAAACTAATTTAAACGGAAAAACATTCACCGAAAAATTCATTCATCATATTAAAGACGAAATAAAGGTATATTTCTACATATCTAATAATCTAGGTATCGTCTTTATTATCAATTGAGAGGAAAACATGAAAGGTACTACAAAGTATATAGCTTCGAGGGATAATTATTATAAGAAAAGAAAAACAGCCGTCATCTTGTCGATGTAAGTATAGGAACAAATCTAGTTATGAGGTAACCTAGATCCCCTAAAATTACAGTAGATACAAGAGGACGAGCCGAATGTCTTGTTGGATGGGCCTGAGTGGACTCGAACCACCGACCTCACGCTTATCAGGCGTGCGCTCTAACCAGCTGAGCTACAGGCCCATTATAAAAATAATGGAGCGGGTGATGGGAATCGAACCCACGACATCAGCTTGGAAGGCTGAGGTTATACCATTTAACTACACCCGCGCAATATAATAAATTTGTACTTCAGATTCAATCTCGACCAACATGCCTCTCCATCTACAAGCCTATTCAAGGAAGTCAATACTTCGAGGCAACTCGTAGATTATTCGGTAGAAGTGTCGCTCGTGGCTGAGGTTATACCATTTAACTACACCCGCATATATAATAGATTGATAGAAAAGTAATAATGGTCGGGAAGACAGGATTCGAACCTGCGACCCCATGGTCCCAAACCATGTGCTCTACCAAGCTGAGCTACTTCCCGATAATAATGGCGCGCCCGAGAGGAGTCGAACCCCTAACCTCTTGATCCGTAGTCAAACGCTCTATCCAATTGAGCTACGGGCGCAATAATGTAATAAAATAAATTATAGTTCATGATGCGGTCGAGAGGACTTGAACCTCCACGGGATTAACTCCCACTAGGCCCTCAACCTAGCGCGTCTGCCATTCCGCCACGACCGCAAATATTAAAAGTGAGCCATGAAGGATTCGAACCTTCGACCCTCTGATTAAAAGTCAGATGCTCTACCGACTGAGCTAATGGCTCGTAATATTTAAAGGTTTTAGTTCTTTTCATAAAAAAATACTATTGCATCAATAGTATTTAAGACCCGCCATTAAACTCTAACAATACATGTAAAGCAGATTAATATAAGGAATTAATACAAAAAGAAAAAATGGCTGGGCCACTAGGATTCGAACCTAGGGTACACGGGATCAAAACCCGATGCCTTACCGCTTGGCTATGGCCCAATTGAATGGCGGTCCGGACGGGACTCGAACCCGCGACCTCCTGCGTGACAGGCAGGCATTCTAACCAACTGAACTACCGGACCTATTTATAAAGATGACCCGTACGGGATTCGAACCCGTGTTACCGCCGTGAAAGGGCGGTGTCTTAACCGCTTGACCAACGGGCCACTATGTAAAGTGGCGGAGAAGGAGGGATTTGAACCCTCGCGCCGCTATCGCGACCTACACCCTTAGCAGGGGCGCCTCTTCAGCCTCTTGAGTACTTCTCCAATATGGCTCCACAGGTAGGATTCGAACCTACGACCGATCGGTTAACAGCCGATTGCTCTACCACTGAGCTACTGTGGAATAAAATTAATTCTTCTATATTCTACTGCATTAACATATGTCTATTTTCAACATTTATTATTAGCAGCGACGTTTTATATAATAAACGATTTAAAGTGGATTGTCAACTGTTTATTAAGATTTTTTTATCATCGCAAAACTTAAAAATAAAAAATCCGAAACAGCTTTATTAATTTATCATGGATAAAAAAATCCGTCAACATTTTTGTAAAAGTTGTAGGAAAACAACGTAAGTCCGCTTTTCCTAGTTACCATCTTTCATAAAGGATTCACTAACACGCATCCTTATAAGGTATAAGTTATTTTTAAGAAAGTTTTATTTTCAACATGAACAGACTTACTTTCTACATAAGTGTAACTTTCGCAGAAGCTAATAACGAACGCCAGTATTTCAAAAACGTTTTTATTCTTCCATTAATATAAGCCTACCTCTACATTTACCGCACCTATATTTATTTGTATCTACTCTACGCTTTCTCTTATATTCATAGTGACAGTCTTTACATTTATATAAGTACTTATACATATTTGCTTGTGAAGGCAAAGGTTTGCAATGCCTTGGAGATCCGGTCTTTTTTAATAATCTCTTAAAATCTGCATCTCCGTGTTTATACCCTTTTCCCTCTATATGTAAATGATAATGACATAATTCATGCTTAATGATTCCGATAAATTCACCAGTTTCCGTCTCTACAGCATATTTTGGATTTAACTCAATTAATCTTTCAGATGGTAAATACCTACCTCCTGTTGTACGTAAACGATGGTTAAAAACCACCTTGTCTGTGTAAGGTTTACCGAAGAATTTCAACGATATATCATTAACCAAATTAAATAATGATTTCTCATTTAATGGATCCATTTGAAAACACCTCATTATACTTCTATATCTTATCATATCATAAAAGTAAGTTATATAATCATTCTGTTAGTGACCTTTAAATAACTTTCACTCTTACCAATAACATTTACTTGTTTAAAATTATTGTAATTAAATATTGATTTTTAATTGTAATGTATTATAATATGAATTGGGAGTGATTTTAATCCATTCCCGATTATCACATTAAGTGATAATCGTCCTTTTCAATTCATATGGATTTAAATATATACACACTACATAGATTTAAGGTTAAATCTATCAAAGTAGTAATCTTAGATTGCAAGAATAACTATTATTCGGAAGGGGATAATACAATGAGTGAAGAAAAGAAAAAACTAACTACCGCATTTGGTGCTCCAGTACCTAATGATGATGATGTTAAAACGGCAGGTAAACGCGGTCCACTATTAATGGAGGACTTCTGGTTTATTGAAAAGCTTGCACATTTCGATAGAGAAGTAATTCCTGAACGCCGTATGCATGCAAAAGGTTCCGGTGCATATGGAACATTTACCGTAACGAATGATATTACTAAATATACAAAAGCGGATATTTTCTCCGAAGTTGGTAAGAAGACGGATATGTTCATTCGCTACTCCACTGTAGCTGGTGAACGTGGTGCACCAGACGCTGATCGAGATATTCGCGGTACAGCAATGAAGTTCTATACAGAGGAAGGTAACTGGGACTTAGTTGGGAACAACACTCCTGTTTTCTTCATGAGAGATCCTAAGAGATTTCCAGATTTAAACCATGTTGTTAAACGCGATCCAAAAACAAATATGCATAGTTCACAAGCAAACTGGGATTTCTGGACATCACTTCCTGAAGCACTTCACCAAGTAACGATTGTAATGAGTGACCGAGGAATTCCAGCAAGCTACCGAAATATGAATATGTTCAGTAGCCATGCGTACAGTTTAATTAATGCAAATAATGAGCGTGTATGGGTGAAATTCCACTTTAAAACACAACAAGGTATTAAAAACCTAACAGATCAAGAGGCTGAAGTTTTAAGAGGTAAAGAACCAGATAGCCATCAAAAAGATTTATATCATGCTATTGAAAATGGGGACTATCCAAAATGGACCATGTACATTCAAGTCATGACAGAAGAACAAGCAAAGGAATTGCCGTACAATCCATTTGACTTAACAAAAGTTTGGTATAAAAAAGACTTCCCTTTAATTGAAGTTGGGGAAGTTGAACTTAATCGTAATCCTGAAAACTATTTTGAAGAAGTGGAGCAAGCTGCATTCGCACCAACCAACATCGTTCCTGGTATTGGATTCTCACCAGATAAAATGTTACAAGGTCGCCTGTTCTCATACGGGGATGCACAACGTTATCGTTTAGGTGTAAACCACTGGCAAATCCCAGTTAACTATCCGAAGAACGCAAAGAATTTCCATCCTTACCACAGAGATGGTCAAGGAAGAGTAATCCCTGCTTCTGGTGGTCGAATCTCCTACTCTCCAAATAGTTATGGAGAATGGCAAGACAGTAAAGAACATCAAGATCCATTATACGATGGTGGCGGAATCGGATACTATGATTTCCGTGAAGACGATGATCTTTACTTCGAACAACCTGGTAAGTTATTTAACCTAATGTCTGAAGAGCAACAAAACCAATTATTCGGAAATACTGCTCGTGCAATGGAAGGAACAACAAAGGACATCCAATTACGACATATTACCAACTGTTACAAAGCTGATCCTAAATATGGTGAAGGTGTTGCAAAAGCTTTAGGAATTTCCCTAAGTGAAGTAGAAGCTGCAATTGGTGTAGAAAAATAAACCACAAAAAACCAAGGTGAACTAAAATGTCACCTTGGTTTTTTTCATTATCTAATTCCATTACTTCTCATTCCGTACCATCGATAAAGCAACTCTTCCTTTATCCACATCAATATCTTCTACCCATACGGTAACAACATCCCCGACTGATGCAATATCCATTGGGTGTTTGACAAACTTATTCGCCATTTTTGATATGTGTACAAGCCCATCCTGTTTGACACCAACATCGACAAACACACCAAAGTCTACCACGTTACGAACTGTACCTTGCAATTCCATACCCGGTTTCAGATCTTCTAATGTCATGACATTTTGTTTCAATAATGGTTGTGGAAAGTCATCACGCGGGTCTCTTTCTGGACGACTTAATGCATTTAAGATGTCTACTAAAGTAGGTTCTCCAATTTCTAATTGTTCCGCTACTTCTTTTTTATCCAATCCATTTATTTTATCTCGGATTTTTTCTGTCCCAATATCACTTATCGTACAGTCCATCATTTCTAAAAGTCTTTCTATACTAGGATAGCTTTCTGGGTGAATGGGAGTTCTATCCAATGGATTCGCTCCATCAATAATGCGTAAAAATCCAATAGCTTGTTCATAAGTCTTCGCACCAAGTCTTGGTATTTTCTTCAATTCTTGACGCTTCGTAAATTTCCCCTCTTCATTTCTGCGTTTCACAATATTATTTGCAACGGTTTTGCTTAAGCCTGAAACATATTGTAATAAAGAAGAAGATGCTGTATTCACATTTACACCCACTTGGTTTACGGCTGTTTCTACAACAAAGGTTAATGACTCATTTAATGCTTTTTGGCTTACATCATGTTGATACTGACCGACACCAATTGATTTAGGATCGATTTTCACAAGTTCTGCCAATGGATCTTGTACACGGCGCGCTATAGAGGCTGCACTCCGCTGTTCTACTTGTAGGTCAGGAAATTCCTCACGGGCAAGTTCTGAAGCAGAATACACACTTGCTCCAGCTTCATTAACAATGATGTAAGGTATGCTTAGCTGATTGTTAGAGATAACATCTGAAATAAATTGTTCGGTTTCTCTTGATGCTGTTCCATTTCCAATCGCTACTAATTCAATATGAAACTTCCTTACGATTTCCATAACTATTTTCTCAGATCCAACTACATCATTCTTTGGTGCAGTCGGATACATGACCCCAACATCAAGTACCTTTCCAGTTTCATCCACCACAGCTAATTTACAACCTGTACGATAGGCCGGATCGACACCAAGAATCGTTTTTCCTTTTAATGGCGGCTGTAATAATAGATTTTTTAAATTTACTGCAAAGACATCAATCGCTTGTTCTTCTGCTTTTTCAGTTAAGCTCGCTCTAATCTCTCTTTCAATGGATGGTTGTATTAAACGCTTATAACTATCTTCTATTGCCGCCTTCAATATTGCCTTGATTTCTTCGTTTGTTTGTTTTTTAATGACTTTATTCTGTAAAAATTCATGAATTCGTTCTACAGGTGGTTCAATGGATACCTTTAATATATCTTCCTTTTCCCCACGATTTAATGCTAGGATTCGATGGGAAACAAGCGAGCGAACCGCTTCATGATATTCATAGTACATGCCATAAACACGTTTTTCATCTTTTTCTTCATCTTTTACTTCTGATTCAATCGTTCCTCGCTTAAATGTTTCTTCCCGAATATAATCACGAAACTCCGCATCATCTGAAATCCATTCGGCGATAATATCATTTACTCCCGCCAATACATCTTCCACCGTATGTAATTCGTGTTCTTCAGAGAAGTATTTTTGCGCTTCTTCTTCTACTTGAGAAATTTCTTGATCCCAAATTAATTCAGCAAGAGGTTCTAGTCCCTTTTCTTTTGCAATCGTTGCTTTTGTTCTTCTCTTTTGTTTATACGGACGATATAGATCTTCCACTCTTTGCAGTTGGGTTGCGGCTTTTATTTCCTTTTCTAAGTCATCAGTTAATTTCCCTTGTTCCTCTATAATCCGAAGAACTTCTTGTTTTCTTTCTGATAAATGGACCGCATATTGATACCTGTCTTGAATATTTTTAATCTGAACTTCATCAAGTCCACCAGTAACTTCTTTCCGATACCTGGCAATAAAAGGGACTGTATTTCCTTCACTTAATAATTCAATAACCTTTTCCACAATATTGACTTTTACTTCTGTATCTTTAGCTACTAGTCCTACAATATCTTGTTCCATATCTACTGCCATTGATAAGCCTCCTTAAGCAATCATTAGAAAACTTGGCACCCACTATTAGGCTGGGTAGACGCCATAGTTACACTTATGCAAATCTTTACGGTGGGGCAAGTAATCGGAGCCCCAAACAGGAAAGATCTTTATACTTTCCTTCCTGCAAAAACGTACAACCTCCCTATATCTTACCACATTGTGTTTTAACGTGAACTTTTTAAAAAACTAAGCATCCCCAAGCCTTTTGGGAGGTGCTTAGCTGCTCCAAGGCGGACCTTTACGGTGGGGCGAGTATTCTGGCTCCAGTCAGGAAGTTTTTCACACTGCCTGTCTGCCAAACATGAAAAAAGACCGACACCCCTACTCTAATGTCAGCCATCTTACGCATCTCTATAACTCATTGCTATTAACGTTGTATCATCAGAACGATCCTCTTTGCTTATGAATTTATAAGCCCTCGTTATACTCTCCACATCTTTCTTATTCTCAAAGGATAACTTGGTTAATTCACTATCCAGTACCCCATCAGAAAACATAATAAAATTCGAAATTCCTTCAAGTTTTCCCCTTATTACTTTACATGGCCTTTTAAAACCACCTAAATAACCTGTATTAGGAATACTACGTTTTTTCTTTCCGCGAATAACTTGTAATATCCCGATGTTTCCGACAGAAGAAAAAGAATAAGAACGTTGACTAAAATCCATTTTTAATATTCCTAATACAACTCCTCGTTTCCCTATTAATTGTTCATTGGCCTTGGATAGGATTTGTTCTACTTCAACATCCGGGTTCTTTTTTATAATATCTATGACAATTTCAGATGATTCGTTTGCATATTTTCCACTACCAAGACCATCTGCTAGCGCACAAATGAACCCTTTCTCTGTTTCTTTGTAGAAGTAACTATCTCCGCAATAATAATTGCCATTTTTCGGTTTTTGGAAGATAGAAACTTCTATTTTGTTATTTGTAAAACTCAATCGAAAACCTCCGTACTATTAGATTGAATGGCTTCTCGCAACCTTCTTAAAGCTCGTCTTTGCAGTCTAGAAACATGCATTTGAGATATTCCTAGTTTTTCTCCTGTTTCCTTTTGGCTCAAATTCTCGAAATATGTAAATCTTATAATTTGTTGTTCCCGTTCTGATAAAACTGGGAGGATTTTTTCCAAAATAATCTTGTAGTCGATGGTGTTATAACCACCTTCTTCAGATCCAATTAAATCAATTAATGCAACCGTTCCACCTTCAGAATCCGCCTCAACCTTTTTATCCACAGAGAGTGCATTGTAACTTTTGCCCATTTCCATGGTTTCCAAAATTTCCTCTTCTGAAGCATCCAAGTAATCTGCTATTTCTTTAATAGTTGGAGATTTTTGATTCGTAGCCATTAAAACATCTACCGCTTTTTTAATTTTAGGGCCCAACTCTTTAATACGACGCGGAACATGGACACTCCACGTTTTATCACGAATATAACGTTTAATTTCACCAATCATTGTTGGAATTGCAAAAGACTCAAATGATTTTCCAAATGATGCATCGTACCTTCTAACTGCAGCTAATAAACCAATCATTCCTACTTGTACGAGGTCTTCGTGTACTGTAGAGTTTTTCGAATACTTCATAGCGATGGATTCTACAAGGTTTTGGTATCTAAGAATAATTTTCTCTTGTGTGGCCTTATCTTCAGGGTTTTGTTGGAGATGTTCTATCCACTGGTAAACCTCATCTCTTCCTTTATGATTGGCTTGAGACTTGGTCATCATCTAAGTCCACCCCTACCCCATTTAAATACTTCGTCATTAACACAGTAACTCCATCCAGACCATTATTGATTTGAACCTTATCCATCAAAACTTCAATTAAAAATAGTCCAAATCCGCCTTCCCTGAGATCCTCCATTGATTCAGACTTTTTGTAGGGTCCTATTTTACTTTTCACCTCGTTTAATTGGAAACTTTCTCCGTCATCAGCCACCATTACTTCTAAACGATCCTCATATACACCAAAACTAATGGTTATTTCTCCTTCTCCCTCTTTGACACCACCATGTGTAATAGAATTCGTAATCGCCTCCGAAATGGCAACCTTAATATCTTCAATTTCCTCATAAGAAAAGCCTATTCGATTCGCTATTCCAGATAATGTCAAACGAATCACACCAACATATTCCGCTTTTGCTGGTATTTTCATTTCTATCAAGTCAACATTGCTCATATCATCTCTCCACCTTGTTGATGCGTTCTAAATCCATAATTTCATGTAATCCAGTTATGTTAAAAACACGGTAAACACGATCACTAAGATTAATCATCTTTAATTTACTACTATTCTCGTTCGATGACTTTAACGCACTTATAAAGACCCCTAAACCCGTACTATCCATATATGAAACGAATTCCATATCAACTTCGACTTCATTTCCGGTCATTTTTGTCAGAGGTAATAATTTTTCCTTTAGTTGTGGTGCAGTGTAAACATCAATTTCCCCCGAAAGACGAACTACACTTTTATTTCTTTCCTCCACAATATCAATGTTTAGTTCCATTATTCTTCCCCCCTAGTTCTTTAGCTCTATATAACCTTTTATCACGTTAATTATCGTTAGTAGACTTTACCCAGTTTCTAAAGACTTCAAACTTCTTTTTTTAAGATGATTAATGTAAAGTCATCTCTTCGTTTAAAATCTTGAAGCTGTTCGAAGTATTTAAATACATGTTCGACCATTTCTTGCGCAGAAAGATCTTTATATTTCTTAATAGGATCCAGCACTTCCTGAGTTTCAATAAATCGACCTTGGTCTTTTGTTTCTGTTACCCCATCCGTTAAGAATATGACCATATCACCTGGTTTCATTTCTAACATATATTCTTGATACTGAACATTCCCTAGCACACCTAAAGCTAGACCCTTCGTTTTTAATTCTGTAAACTTGTTTTCTTTTGCATTGTAATAAAAGCCAGGTTCATGACCCGCTGAGGAAAATCGAAGTTTATTGTCTCTAGGGGAATACTGTGCATAAATCATGGTAATAAACATATTTGGATCAACGTTTCTCTCCACTACACGATTAAGATTTTCCAAAATAACGTTAGGTTTCATAGATTCCTCTGGATAACTATCTATTGCATATTTAATCATGGACATGGACAATGCTGCAGGAATCCCTTTTCCAATCACATCGGCTATTGCGAGACCAATTGTGTCATCTTTCCCTTTAACAAAATGATAGTAGTCTCCATTTAATTGATGCGCAGGTACACTAATTGCCCCAATGTCTATCCCTTTCGCTTGAGGAATTTCTGTTTTTAAAAGTGTATTTTGCATTTTTGCCGCTACGGAAATCTCAGACTGAATAGCAAATTGTTTTTCCTTTAAAGATTGTATTTCTTGTTGTTTGATCCCATAGGAAATCATCGCTTCCAACAGAAAGTTCATAGAATGCTTAACTTCTTGAGAAAGCTCCGGGTATAGCTCTTCTAATGCTTGAATGTGCATATCGACAATCTCTTCTGGCAATATATTATTCTTCAAGAAAGATTTACTCATCATTTCTACTCCATATAAGGAACGCTCATCTTGAGTTTCAATAAATGATTTTAATAAGTCTTTGTAACCTTCTATGCTTGAATTGATTACTTCCCCCATATACTTCCTCCTAATCCATTTGCGACTCTACTAAAAATTGATAAGTGCATACGTCTAAATATGTATACACCTATCAATCTAGTATCATTAACGAACTAACTTCTTAGTAGTAATTTTCGTTCCTTTTCCCATTTCAGATTGGATAACAAATTCATCCATTAATCGTTTTACTCCAGGAAGTCCAGCACCTAAACCTCCTGATGTCGAATATCCATCCTGCATTACTTGACCAATATCTGCAATGCCCGGGCCTGAATCTATTGCTATTATGCTTAGTCCTTTACTTTCCATTGTATCTATTTTTTCAAATATTATTTGACCACTTTTGGCATACAAATAAATATTTCGGGCTAGTTCCGACACAGCTGTTGCAATACGTGCTTGGTCCACAATTCCAAACCCTAATTCTTTTGCCATATCTCTTGCAACATGTCTCGCACCGACTATATCCCATTCTTTTTGTATTCTTACGCAGGACGATTGAGGTTTCATGAATTATTCCCCCAATTCCTGATGTAATTTAATAAGGCCTTGCTCTAAATTTAACGCAGTTGGGATATTTTGTAAGTGAATTCCTAATTCAATTAACGTCATAGCAACTGCTGGTTGTATGCCAGTTAAAACCACTTTCGCCCCCATCAGATCTGACATCGCTACAACATCCCCAAGAACTTTGGCAATGAATGAATCAATGATTTCAACCGATGTTAAATCGATGACAACACCCGTTGCACCAGTTGTATAGATTTTGTCTAGTAGGTCTTCTTGAAATTCTATCGCAGTTTTATCATCTATTTCCGTTTGGATAGAGATTAATAGATAATTATGTAATTTTAAAATAGGAATGCGCATCTAATTACTCCCCTTTTAACGATTCAATTAAGTCTCCAATGTTGTCTTCACACGGCGTTACATCGGTTACTTTTCTATTTGTCATTTCTAAAGCTGCCATGAATCCTTTTTTCAACGAACTTTTCGTAGGGAAATTAGTTAAATCAATACCCAAATTTACAATGGTTTGTGCGATTTCTGGTCGAATACCTACTAAAATACACTTGGCTCCAATTAACCGTACCGCCTCAGCAGCTTGAATCAAATGATGGGCAACCATCGTATCAACTACTGGTACCCCTGTAATATCAATTAAAACTACTTCTGAATTATGAGTAATGACACCTTGAAGTAAGCTTTCCATAATTAACTTTGCTCGATCTGTATCAATGGTTCCGATTAGCGGCATAATGGTAATGCCTTCAATCACAGGAATAAGGGGGGCAGACAATTCTTGCAAAGCAACACGTTGTAAGGAAACGATATTCTCCCAATTTCCAGTATATTCATTTACTAATACACGAATTATCGGTTCTACCCAGCGATCCACACTAGATAAAACATTGGTTATGGAATCCGTATCCATACTATCCGATTGACTCAAAATAAAATTAATCGTTACTCTTCTAAAGACTTGTAAACCATCTGTAATATAGCTTAAAGGCCAGCCGAGGCTGATAATCTTTTCCGAGAATGTTTCAACCGCCTTTATGGCCCCTTGATTTTTAATACTCGTAAAGATAACCTCTACAAATTCCCGGTTCGTATTATCGTACATATCATCTGATATCGTAGCGGTACGATTAGCTTCTTTTAATCTCGCAACTTCCTCAAGCCACATTTCTACAATCGTTTCACTATTTTCAACAACAATCCCTTTAAATTTAGAGTCCATATATGATCCTCCGTTTTGAATATAAAAGTTATAAATATTGTTTCATAATATAATATTTTCTGCAAACAAACATAATATATTATAGCACAAAATGAATACTCATAGTGTATCCTGATATCTTGCTCACCAGTGCTGATATCCCAGTGGTGTTTGCTGATATTTTATCCATGAGTACTGATATCCGTGGTGGTTTACCGATATCTTGCTCACCAGTGCTGATATCCCAGCGGTGGTTGCTGATATCTTGGCCACGAGTACTGATATCCGTGGTGGTTACCGATATCTTGCTCACCAGTGCTGATATCCCAGCGGTGTTTGCCGATATCTTGGCCACGAGCTCTGATATCTCAGTGGTATATGCTGATATCCTAGCAAACAGGACGATGGACCCGTACTCCATCATCTACACATATCCCAATTCTTCCTTCAACTTTTTGATCTTCAACCTGGTGGCTTCTACTTCTTCCGGATCAACCTCCATCCCTTTATTCCGATCTTCTACTCGCCTATTCTTTCCCTTTTGTTCTTTAAACCAATCCGGAACCACTTCACGTCGTCCACTAGTAAAATAATGATAGTTTCGCCGCTGTTTCTTATTTCGAAATTCTATGTCATCTTCTCTCACTTCATTCATACTTCGAATCCCTTTCTTTTCCCATGCCAGCAAGATACTCTTCACTGTCCCCAAACTTGCTTTATTCCGCTCCAATGCTCGCTTCATCGCTTCCATCACTAACAGCTTTCCTACGTCATCCACCCAGCAGCTCAATGACTCCATGACGAAAGGGCTCATTACACCAAAGTTTTCTTGATAAAACTGAAATACTTCCTTTTCCTCGTTTTTTCGTTTCGTTACCTCTTCCCCAGCCGACTCCTTTTCAGTTGAAATCTTTTCTACTCCATCCATACTCGAATCCTTCTGTTGTTGCTCATCTCCTCTTTCCATCAAACTAATCATCCGATAAACTGGAGCTTGATTACCACCTTGAGGTTCATAGACAATGTATCCTTTTTCTTTTAACTCCGTACGTGCCCGTTTAAAACTAGATTCAGTCAAACCTGATTTAACTCTTAACACCGTCCCTGCCACACGAAATTCGCACCTCCACCTAGTCTTATTATTGATATGCATCAGCGCATACCATAGGGCAATTGCCGAACTAGATAGTGGGTTATATTCAATAGAATCATAAAATGCATTCATTTCCTTTATGTAATTCATCCTATTCATCCCTTTCATGTTCTTCATTTGTATGTACTTTTCGTTTTTAGTTTTCTTCCTTCTGTTCGTCCTTGGTTTTCTTTCGGATGAGATCGATGGGGCGATTGCGAATGGTGTAGTTGAAGTAAGTGGCGAGGTGGCCTTTATTTGGCTCATATTTTTGGTAGGCGGTCCACATGGCAAACAACCTTTCTGATTAAAAGTCACCTAGTGGATCTCGAATGCCAAGCTTGTGCATGTGATAAGAAATACGTTTCTCATTTTGTTTAAAAATCTCTTCAAACTTATCGTTTTCCTTCAATTTAAAAACCTCCCTTTTTTTCTGTGCCGCTTTTATCATAATCAAACCAGTAAAAACGGTAAAGGAGGCTAACTTCGCAAAAACGACAAACTTCGACATATTTCTACTAAATTCTACCCTGATTTCTTGCAAAAATGACGTTTCTGCAAGAGGTTTTGTAAGTTAGCAAGTTTTTGCATCTTTTTGAACTCCATTTTGTCTTTTTTTGTCGAATGAAAAAAACAATCTAAAAAACACCCTGCCAGGCCGTCCGTAGTAGAAGTAGATATGTTTTTGTTTTGTTTCGTTTTGTTTATATAATGTGCTCGCTCTTCGGTTCGTTTTGCAGTTCTTTTACCGGGCCATACCTCGGCCTATAAGCAGTCCGTATAGAGGTCTAAGTTGTAAAAATCCCTTTTCCGAAAATGATCAAACGTTTGTTTGAGTTTTCGCCTTTAACTTTATGTTCCAAAATAAGCGCTCAAAATAGCCCACCACCTTTTTTGGTGATGAGCTCGCTTCAAACTTGTTAAACACATTGAACTGTTCAACATCTTCATAATACGATGTAGAATCCCCATTCATTAATCGGCCAACAATTGAAATATTTGTGGCTTTGTACAACCGCTGTTAGTACTAAGCTAAATTGAGCAATCAAACTGAATGCCTCATATGTCATCATCGGCATCATCCCCTTTCTTTAAAGGAAGTTTAGCCGCCACCTTGCTTTATGTAGATGCTATGTAATATTCCTTTCCTCTGAATATCGTTTAGTTTGAAGGTAGCCATAGACCTGTCCCTATGGTTCTCTAAATGTATATGTCTGAATTAAATCAAATTATAATAAATCATTGCATTAATAAGTGAAATATATGATCCTCTTTCCTTCTAGTGCCGGAACCAGGCTTCTTTTTCCACTTTCAGGCACTCATCCGACTCACCATATCAGAACACCCCCATAAATTCTAACGTTATAACAATTGCCGGTAAACCATTATTAAATATATGTACTAATATAGAATCTAAAATATTTTTCCTTCTGTGATAAGACAAGAAAAAAACGACACCCATACATCCGTACATTAAAAAGGAAATAATATTTGTCGGAGAATGCATGAGGCCAAAAACTAATGAAGTTATGATCAATGGCAACCAAAAACGTTTCTTACTAAACAATAAATTAGCACCTATCCCCCGGTATGTTAATTCTTCCGCTATTGGCACAAGAATACTTAGTGATAGTACAAATAGGAAAAAGTAAAACGCTAAGAAATCCCCCGAATTATCCGTTATGGACATTATTGCTTCATCATTAGCTGTCATGTCTTCTCCATGTATCCAAGTAATTAACAATGTACCAACTACAGCAATAACTCGTGCCATCAAAAAGAAAAGAAAGGCAAATCCAAGGTCACGTAATCCTATTTTTTGTGCTTTTTCATTCGAATACCTGATATATCTTTTCCACAAAAATATGATTATGCTAATAGTTAGTACAAAAAAAACAATTCCAAATACACTATTTACCATGGTTGAAAATTGACTTTGGGATCCTATTAAAATAACTAATATTTGCAAAGGTGCAAGTGATAATATCATAAATCCAATAAACTTTAGTATGCTAAATAAGCGTTGTTTCATATTTCTTTCTCGTTTTGTATTATTTATTTGTTCCATAAAACCCTCTCTTTCCCCTATTTATTAACATTACTCATCACATACGACTTGTTAATTAATTTAACATTTCCACTGTTAAATACAAGGGGTAATTAGGATATAAACATAAAAGAGGCAGGGACATAACTAGCCAAAAATAGTAAAATAAAAACGTTCCAAGCAATAAAAAATTTGATTATTTATACTCGTATCGCTTAACAATCGCTCCTATAATGTAGTAATAATCGGGCCATCCTTTGTAAGAATAATCGTATGTTCGTATTGAGCTACAAAGCTTTCATCGGTTAAGAAGGTCCATCCATCTTCGGATTGAAAAACTTCCTCTTCCAATGTAGAGATAAAAGGTTCAAAGGCAATTACCATACCTTCTTTTAAAATCTCATCATCCCAACGAGAGTAGTAATTAAAAATATGTTCCGGTGCTTCATGAATAGAGCTCCCGACACCGTGTCCGGTAAGATTTTTTATGACTGTTAAACCATGCCGTTTTGCCACATTGTGTACAACTTTTCCGAGCGCACTTTTTTTCGAACCTGGTTTTGCCTTCTTAAGTCCGGCGTCAAATGCTTCCTTAGCAACGTCACATATTTTCTGTAAAATTATCTCTCCATTCCCAACCACAAAGGAAATTCCGGTGTCTGCAAAATAACCGTTTTTCGAACCTGAAACATCAATATTAACAAGGTCCCCTTCTTGAATGACCCGTGCCCCCGGAATCCCGTGCGCTACTTCTTCATTTATGCTAATACATGTATATCCAGGGAAATCATATTCTCCTTTTGGTGCAGAATGAGCCCCCGCCTTTTCAAAACTCCCTCTCGCAATTTCATCGAGTTCTTTTGTAGTAATTCCTGGTTTAGTACAATGGACTAATTCATCTCGAATCGCTCCACAAATTTTACCAATTTCTTTTAATCCATTAAAATCCTCTTCAGTCTTTGCAATCATTGTATACCCTCACTTTTTAAAGTAGTTTGTAATCAGAGTTCCATTTAGATTCTAGCATAAAGAAGACTTCCATCGTGGGAGTTTTCCTTCATCCCCCATATTTTAGGAGGCCTTCCTTTTTTCTCAATTGCCATGAATCTTATCATTTCCGGATTAATATCGAGTCGAAATGCAATACGTTCTTTTCCCCTTTAGCTAGGGAGCGACCGTAAGTAAGCCCACGCAAAAATTTACAAAAGCTCCCCCCTCACCCACATTCCTTTCGATTGTATTTATGAAAGGAGGTGAGAAACAGATGGCAGCATTCGAATTAACAAAGTCTACGTTACAACTTGTTTTAAATGATGGGAATGATTTAAAAACTGGTATGCCAGTCTACAAGTATAAGAGTTTTAACAATGTAAAAACTTCCGCAACGGCGGATCAGCTATATGCTGTAGCCAGCGCTTTTGCTAGTTTACAAGATCGCCCATTGTACAACATCATTCGTAAGGACACGGCTGATGTTACTGCTGAGTAACGGCCGACAAAAATAATAGAAAGGAGTGAGAGAGTTGAGAAAATTGGAGCTTAAATTTATAAATGAAGATGGAAAAGTAGTTACATTTTCACTAGAGAATCCAATCGAACCAGCAGATCCTTCAGCTGTTAGCGCTGCAATGGATACGATCATCAACGAAAATGCCTTCACATCTACTGGTGGGGATTTGGTAGAAAAGCATAGTGCTCGAATTGTGGAAAACACTGTGGAAGAAATTGATATTGAAATTTAATCTTAAAAATTTAGGCCAGCGGATGTTATCGCTGGTCTATTTTTGCAGATAAGGTCTTTACCCAAGCATTGGGCGAACGCTAACTTTTCTAACTAAACAAAGACTGGAGGTTTTTCTATGGAAGCTTGGATAGCATTCATCACAGATGTAGGTTTCCCTGTCGCTGTGACGTTTTACCTATTACACCGTGTCGAGGGGAAACTAAATCAATTGATTGAATCGATACATGCCTTGCCGGAGAAAATGAAATGATTGGCTTAGCAGCTTCACTTTTTAGTGGGGCTGTTTTACCTCCGTTTATGTAAATAATACCCCACTTTTAAACTTTCCCTTGTGACTATCATACTTCTAAGTGGGCATTTGTTTTTCGCGAAATTTTGAAGTTGTAACGTAGAAATCCAAATAGGAATAGGAAAAAGGCGACGGAATAATGCTTTCTTCTTCGCATTCCGCTACTCATTCACCTTATGATAGCTGTTCTTATAATAGAAAATATCTCATTAGCAGGAAGTTATATATAAGGAAAAAGCTCAAGGATAAGTTTCACCTCAAGCTTTTTTCATTTACGTTTCCACTATTAAATACAAGTGTTAATTAGGTTATATGCATGAAAGAGCAGACTCATGAAGTCTACTCTTTCTCATTAAACTGCTTTTGCAATTACTACTATGCGTCCTCGATCCAATTCTTCTTCAAATCGTTGAGCTTCTAAATTAGATAATCCTAAAGATTCCATTTTAGAGCGCAATTCATCTCCACGAGAACGAAATACATTTGCTATGGAATTAACGATACCTTGTTCCGCCACTCCGATATCATTTGTATTCATTGCATTTGTTAGATTTTCAGAGTGATCTTTACTATGGGCCAATAGGTAGACCTCATCTCTTGTAAAACCTTGATTTAAAAATTGCTCAATTGCCTCTTTTGCTTGTACGTCATTTTCTACTAATTTTACCTGTTCGATTTTAACTACCTCCTAGATTAGAATCGTGACTAGTAGATTTTTCGTGATTAGGGTAAGTAAGAAGTGTAACTTAACTTCTTACTAGATATATAACCGTTATGTAAGAATTAAAACTACTTTTTTATGTAAAAATTTCATTTATGTGTTTTTACCACAATGATACAGCGTCTACCTTTACCAAAATAAAAATACCCTCTCCTAAATTAAGGAAGGGTACTCTTTAATGACCGTTGTAAATCTCTTTCAACCCGAGACTTATTTCTAAGGCTTGGTTAATTTTTTTCATCATTTCTTCATCTAATTTTGTTATCCTGTCAGTTAGTCGTTGCTTGTCTAATGTACGAATTTGTTCTAATAATATTACCGAATTACGATCAAACCCATATTTTTTGGCATCAATTTCAACATGGGTTGGTAGTTTTGCTTTTTGTATCTGTGCGGTGATTGCTGCAACAATGACAGTAGGGCTAAATCGATTACCGATGTCGTTCTGTAAAATTAATACTGGGCGAACTCCACCCTGTTCTGATCCAACAACCGGTGATAGATCAGCGAAATATACCTCGCCTCTTTGAACGATCAAATTAATTACACCCCGATCACAGTACGCTTAAAGGTGATTTCAGCCTCCTCTTCAGCTTGAAAAGCTTCCGAAGCAATGGTTAGATTAATGCGGCCCATTTCTTCATACCCACGTCGCATTGTTTCACGAAATTGCTGAATATGTTCATTCTTTTTATGTTGGAGATAATTTCTAGTTGCCTGACATATGAAATCACTTAAGTCACTATTTTCATATTTCATTAATCCATCCACCTCATTTAGTAGGTTTGTTGGTAATTTTACCAGTACTTCTTGTAAACTCTCTGACAAACCAATGCACCTCCGCCAACTGTTGAACGTTCTTTTAAAATGTCTACTCTATAATAGCATTGAATACCTTAGTTTGCAAAGGGGTCACGTGAGTTTTTTTAGAGAAATAAGAAAGAAAGAATAAAATTTTGACGTATTTCATTTTATTATAGGAATAGCCTTGTCTAGCCCCAGCCCCCAGGGACTAGTGGACTTCCCTCTCTTCCATATATCTCTAACCGGACGCTTGTGCTTTTGCTCTAAAAAACTACATTTAATCGTAATATCATTCCAAAAAACAATCACCTTTCAGCAAATTTCGTATGATCCTATATACCGCTTTATAAAAATGCACTCCTGTAAACTATATGCAATTATAAAAAAAACATACATCATTTTTAATTAAATCCATCATTGTTATATTTTTCCAAACAAAAGCAGACCCCCCTTTCTTAGCTGTGAGCCTGCTACAATATTCCATGTTATTTCACTGCTTTTACTTGAACGGATTGCGCAACTTGAATAAGCTCTTCCTTTGTTAATTCCTCACTAGAAAGTTGATAATTAACCCCATTGTAATTCCATTCAATTTTATTTTCATCTAAGGCTGCGATTGTATTTCCTAAATTAACAATATCTCCTTCTACTTCTTGTGGAGAGCTTAAAGTCGGTACTACATCTAAACGTTCTTGAATCAATGTAAAGTGTTTTTCTCCTGCAAAAGTAGAAATAATTCGTTTTCCATTTTCTAAATCAACTTCTCTTTGTTCTTTCACTTCAGCTCCAGCTGTAAACTCAGGCATTACTACTTCCAAAACATCTTCAGTAGTATCCTCTTCTACCTCGGTAGATGTTTCCTTACTAGCATCATCATTGGATGGCATGTTTTTCTCCATAGAGAAATCATCTTTTTTAAATGTAGGATTCAACTCAAAGTTAGAAAACTTCACTTCTACCAAAGCATTTTCGTCTTTGTCCAACACTTTTACTAAAGTAGGGGTATAGGTTTTCTTATCAAAATGTACTTCTTGGAATGGTAAATTGTTATTACTTTGATAGTTTGTTTTCGTTTTAAAAATATAACTATTTTCCGTTGACTTAAACGTTGCTTCCTCATCCCCGGCAATATCTTCTATCAGTGATTGGTATAAATATGGCTGACTTCCGTTATTCGGCCACTCTGTCTGGAATTTAAAACTTTTCTCTAGTGCAGGTGTTAATACAAAAACACCTTCCTTATTTTTCAAGATAATTTGCTTACCTTTTTTGTCCGCTTCACTTGTAAGAGCAATTCTGTAAAAATCTTCTTTTTGATGCCAAATATCAATATTGAATTTTTGTTCCTCTTGACCCGTGTTCATCGACATTTCGGCTGCTGCTTTATACCCTGACATTTCTTCAACATTCTTCTGGAGTTCTCCTACAACATCTTCTTGCGACTTTTCCCCACATGCTGCTAAAACAAGCACGATTAAACCGAATACCATCAGCTTTAAAGATAAATTTAGTCTTTTCATTTACATATCTCCCTTGTCTCAAAACATCAGGGAACTTGATATCACGCAGTTTAGAAAAGGGTACGATATACGTTTGGAATACCAGAAATAACATCAGTTGCCATTAAATCATAGTAAGTGTTCTTTTCTTCTATTTGTAAATCTGCCGCCTTACCATGAACATAGCATGCATTACACAATGACTGCAGTAGATCATCATGTTGTAAAACCATTGCTAGTATGATTCCTGTTAAAACGTCACCACTACCACCTTTTGCAAGTCCTTGGTTTCCTGTTGTATTTACTATTTGTCTGCCGTCTGGAGAAGTAATGATCGTAAACTTCCCTTTTAATACAACGTAAACCCCATATTCTCTAGCAAAATCTAAAGAATATTGAAATGGCGATAATAAGAGTTCCTTTATAGATACATCTAATAACATTGCCATTTCCCCTGCATGTGGCGTTATAATCGTTGGCGCTTGTCTCTTCTTCACTATCGATAGACTGGATTTCAGATGGTATAATCCATCCGCATCAATGATAAGAGGACAGTTTGCTTGCATGATTGTTCGCACTAAATTCGTCGTTCCTTCTTTTCTCCCCATTCCAATACCAATGGCTATCGCATCATAATTGGAAGTGGAAATAGAAGTATCATTTACAAGAAATCCATTCACGTCAGAAAGAGGTATGCTCATTGCTTCCGGACAATTAGATGTAATGATTGGGATATTCTCTTTAACCGTAGCTGCAGTTATTAAACCCGCTCCAGCTTTTAAAGCCGCTTGTACAGTCATTGTGATGGAACCAGGCATCACTAGACTTCCTCCAACAATTAATCCTCTACCGTGATTTCCTTTATATGAAAATGGGTTTCTTTTTGGCATCGTTTCCTTAAAAAGTTGTTCACTCCATAGCTCCCTTTTGGAAAATTGGCTTAACACCTTTTTCGGAAATCCAATCGATACGGTTTCCCACTTTCCATAAAAAATTGCAGTCGTTTGGAGAAAAGCACTTAACTTCGGAGCACCAATCGTAAATGTATAGTCGGCTTGTACACTTTCAAAATCTGTTAAGCCTTCATCTGAAGGAAGTCCACTAGGAATATCAACAGAAATAATCATTACATTAGCCTCATTGATTTTCCTTACATATTCCTTAATTGGGCTTCTTAACGGACCATAAACTCCTATTCCTAATATACAATCAACTAGGACGTCCGTTTGTGAGAGAATGATGTCAAACTCATCATTCTCCTTTAATAAAAAGACATCTCCACCGCAATTTAGAAATATTTGCTTATGATAGCTTGCATCCCCACCAATCTTCTTATCCGGAACCAATTGTACCGCTTGTACTCGGTAACCATCTTCCATCAATGTCCTTGCGATAACAAACCCATCACCGCCATTATTACCTGGACCAATAACGATGGTGACCCTATCCTCTTTCCTAATTACTTGTTTTACTTTTTCACTAACGGCTCTACCCGCATTTTCCATTAATACTTTTCCATCCAGCCCGATTTCCTTCATTGTGTAATGATCCACATCGTACATTTCTTCTGCAGTGACAATATTCAACTTGTTCCCTCCTGCTGCATTAAAATATATGAGACAACCTATACAAATATGCAAATGTTATTCTTGTTCCATAACAACCTGGGCAACAGCATAAGATTTACTATGAGTAATCGATAGGAAGATTCTCTCTTTCTCTAAGCCACGAACTTGGACGATAGGAGCACCTAATTCATTTGGTAAAACTTCTATATGTTGAAAGCTTAATTTACCAATCCCGGTACCTAATGCTTTTGCAACAGCTTCCTTTGCGGCAAACCTTCCTGCTACAAATTCAATTCTGCGGTTGTTATTTTCTAATGTATAATATAAATCTTTTTCCTTTTTAGTTAAAATTCTATCTATAAACTTTTTATTCTTTATACTTTTTTGAATTCGATCTAATTCAATAATATCAATACCGATGCCTTTTATCATATGAAAACTCCTAACTTTATACCTTCATAATAGTCATTGTTCATGATTTTAAGTATTATAATAGTTAATAGTACACATATTTAAACTATATAGAAATTATTTTAATTTTGGGAGGAATTACCCTTACAATGTTTATTCGTTATGAACGAAGTATTAAAGAATTTATTGTGAATTATCCGATCGTCTCTACTTTAGTTATTATCCATCTCGTTTTATGGATTATTATAGACTTCCTCTCGCTTCCATTTGGTGCGTTAATTGAAGCTTGGGGTGTTGGCAGTAATTTATTAGTTGCCGAGGGACAATATTGGCGGTTAATTACTCCGATCTTTTTACATGGAGATTTGATGCACGCCTTATTTAACTCCTTTTCCCTTGTTTTATTTGGTCCAGCATTAGAGCAAATGGTTGGTAAATCAAAATTCCTGTTTGGCTATTTTGGAGCGGGAATCATAGGCAATATCGGAACTTTCATTTTTGGTCCGGAAAATTATTGGCATCTTGGTGCCTCAGGAGCAATTTTTGGATTGTTTGGTATTTATGTATTTATGGCAATGAATCGGAAACACTTGATAGATCAAAGTAGTGCACAAATGATCCGCGTGATTTTAATTTTCGGTCTTATCATGACCTTTTTCCGTTCAGGGATAAATGTATATGGGCATTTGTTTGGTTTTATTGGTGGTTTCCTTCTTGCACCACTCGTTTTAAAAAATGCGAGAATTTATTCTCCATGGGGAAATAGTAATCGTCACAACTATCATTATGATGCTAAGGAAGTTCAATTTAATCCAAACCGATGGA
This sequence comes from Oceanobacillus caeni, assembly GCF_019037185.1. Classification (GTDB taxonomy): domain Bacteria; phylum Bacillota; class Bacilli; order Bacillales; family Amphibacillaceae; genus Oceanobacillus; species Oceanobacillus caeni. Next base: position 289 of record NZ_JAHHXM010000043.1, on the reverse strand, counting down.
GAAGGAAAAGATGGCTTCCAGAAAATATAAGAAAAAATTGGTTACTAATTATCATTGGAATTTTAGCTGCCATTGGACTTTTGAGTAGATTTTTTTAGTAGGGAGTCCGAGTGCTGATATTTAAGAATGAGTACTGATATACGGGAATGACTGCTGATATCGGAAGGTCGAGTACTGATATTTGAGAATGACTGCTGATATCCGGGGGCAGTGCTTTTAAGCCCCCTTAATCCATTGGACACGTAAATATATAAAAAGTACAATACTTTTAATCGTGTACCACTTGGGA